>CAXTSJ010000008.1:0-60402 GCA_964246995.1 uncultured Hydrocarboniphaga sp. | reverse complement strand
GTCACGGCCCAGATGCACGCCATCGGCGCCAACCTCGGCAGCCAGTCGCATATCGTCGTTGACGATGAACAAAGCGCCGGACGCCGCGCAAAGCTCGCGAAGACGCCGGGCGCGTACGCTTCGTCCGACGGCGTCCGCCCGCTTGTCACGATATTGGATCATGCGTGCGCCGCCGGCGATGGCGGCAGCGACGCCGGCTTGCAAGCGCTCCGGGTCACGGCACAGGGTGTCGCTGGTGATCGCGTACAGGCCGCGCAGCATCATCAGCGGTCGGTCCAGCGCTTGGGGATGCGCCGCCCGCGGCCGATCGCATAGGCCTGTTGCAGGGTTTGTTGGGTCCAGCGCTGCGCCTGGTCCAGAGCCAGTACCAGCGGCTCTCCCAGCGCCAGACGTGCGGCGATGGCGGATGCGAGCGTGCAGCCCGCACCGTGAAAGGTTTCGGGCAAACGCGGCCAATCCCAGTGGCGCACGGCCTGGTCCGGCGCGTACCAGCTGTTGCGGACGCCCGGGTCTTGCTCGTCGCCGCCGGTGACCAGGAGGTTCTTGCAGCCTCGCGAGAGCAGTGTCTCTGCCGCTGATGCAATGTCCTCGTGAAACGCCAGACGTCGCGCTTCCGCCGCATTGGGCGTGCACAGATCGACCCGTGGCAGTAACTCCAGCAGCAGCGCCTGTTCCAGAGCGTCGTCGGCAAGCCGGTGGCCACCGCCGGCGCGCAGCACGGGGTCGAGCACAACCGGAACGTGGCAGCGCTCGACCAGCGCAGCGATGGTCGGGACCTGCGCCGCATCGCCGATCAGCCCGATCTTGATCGCGCGAATGACGCAGTCGTCCAGTAGCAGGTCGATCTGCCGTTGCAGCAACGCCGCCGGCACCGGCACCACTTCGCGCACATCGCGGCTGTCCTGGACCGTCAGCGCCGTGATCAGCGTGAGAGCATGGACGCCTTGCGCTGCTGCGGCCTGCATGTCCGCGATGATGCCCGCGCCGCCGCCCGGATCGTGCCCGGCGAGACACAGCATCAGGGGGAGACGAGACGCGGAATCCATTGGCCGAAGTGTAACGTCCGAAGTCCCTGCGATCGGATTCCTGACTAGTGGAACCCTTATGCACAGAAAATGGAAATTCAAGGCCCCAGAGGCCGGTCACGCGACATATTGCTGTAGAAATAGCGTAACAATGACACAAGCTTTTGAAAGACATCATGAAACCGGCCATGGTTACAAACTGGCCGGCAAGCAGAAATGCCTGAGCCAGCATTCACTTAGCCTCGAAGCCAGAGGGGATCCCCACAGTGTTATCCACAGTGTTTGTGAGTAGCGATCAGTTCCTGATGTATAGCAAAGAGTTAAAGCAACAACTTCGAGTCAAACGGCAGTGGTGGAACGCCTTGCCGTCCTTGCTCCTGTGGATCGCCAGCGGCGCGCCTTTCGCAGCTGAGCCAGCCGTCACGCCGGCAGGAAAGATCGAGTCGCAGGCGCTGGTCGAGCTGTCGGGGCTGGCGGTCTCACGCCGCGTTGACGTCCGCTGGTGGGGACACAACGACAGCGGCAATCCGGCTCAAATATTCGCCTTGGACGCCAACGGCCGCGCCCGGGGAGCGGTCATGGTCGACGCGCCCAACATCGACTGGGAAGACATCGCCAGCTATAAGCAGCAGGGCGTCGCCTACCTCGCCATTGCCGACACCGGCGACAACTTCAGCCTGCGCCGCGACGTCTCGATCCTCATCTTGCGCGAACCCGCCGAGGCGCTGCCGGAGCATCTCGCGCTGGATCGCGAAATACGCTTCGCCTTCGAGGATGGTCCTCGCGATTGCGAATCGCTGGCCGCTGATCCGCTAAGGGACCGTTTCTGCTGATCGATAAAAGCCGTCATCCCGCCGGGCTTTACGAACTGCCGATGCACCCGGCGCCGGGCGTGGTAATGGCGCGGCGCATCGCCGATCTGCCGCCGCTGTGGCTCGGACCAGTGCCAGCGACGTCGGTGATCGGCGCCGAACGGATTCGCGGCAGTGCCACGGCCATGGATCTGTCCCCGGACGGTCGACGGCTGCTGGTCCTCACGTATCGTCACCTGGCGCTGTTCGAACGCGCAGCGAGTGAAGACTGGGCTCAAGCCTTGTCGAGGCCGCCCCGGTTGCTGCCACTGCCGCCGTTGCGGATCGCCGAGGCCGTGGGCTGGGACGCTGCCGCGGCTGGCGCTCTGATCGGCGGCGAGGGTGAACACAGCGTGTTGTTGCAATGGAACGGGACAATGCCGCCCTGAAGCTGTCGCCAGATCACGGCGAGACCGGCTGGGGCGCTTCGGCGGGTGCATCTTCAAACGGGGTCGTCGCCGGCCCCGCCGGCGGTGTCGCCGTCGGAGCGGACTCGTCCGGCGAGGCGGGTGATGAGTCGGGGCCGGCCGGCGTGCCCGTCACCGGCACGCGTCTGTTACCCGAGGGCGCCGGATCATCCAAGGGCGCGGCGTCATATTCTTCCGGGAGTTCTCCGGCGGGCGGCAAGGGCTCGGCGTCTTCGACTGGCGCAGGACGGCCACCGTAACCCATCTGACGTTGAATCCAGGCGCTGCGCGATGCGACATAAGGCCCCGGCTCCAGCACTTTCCACTTGCGCGGATTGGGCAGCACCGCCGCCAGCCGCGCGGCCTCGCTTGGCGACAGCTGCGCAGCGGACTTTTTGAAGTAGCGCTGCGCCGCCGCCTCGATGCCGTAAATGCCGGGGCCGAACTCCGCGGAGTTGAGGTAGACCTCCAGGATGCGCTGCTTGGGCCACAGCGTTTCAATGACGGTAGTGAGCCCCGCCTCGATGCCCTTGCGCAGATAGCCGCCGCCCGGCCAGAGGAACAGGTTTTTGGCGGTCTGCTGGCTGATGGTCGAGCCGCCGCGAACCCGACGGCCGCGCTTGTTGCCCTGGTAGGCCTTCTGCATCGCCTCGACGTCGAAGCCATGGTGATCCCAGAACTTCTGGTCTTCGGCCGCGACCACCGCGCGGCGCGCGGTCTCGGCGATCTGGCTAGAAGGGACCCAGCGATGATCGACCGGCTTGGTCGGGCTTTGCAGCATGTAGCTGGTGAGGTGCACCGGCAGGAAGCCACCGAGCACGATCAGCAGCAGCGGCGTGACGACGACGGCGATAACCGCCGTCAGCAGCGGATGGTGGGCGATGAAAAACCAGGGCCGTCGTCTTGGCGTACTCATGGGCCGGCGGAGTATAGCCGCCGGCCCATCCCCCTCAGGTGCTCGCGTCCAGCCCCAGCGCCTTGATCAGTCGCAGCGTCGGCTCGGCCTGGTTGAGCGTGTAGAAGTGCAGGCTCGGCACGCCGCCGGCGATCAAGCGCTCGCACAGCCGCGACACCACCGTGGTGCCGAAATCCTGCAGCGCCGCCTTGTCGTCCGCCAGCTCGTCGATGCGCAGGCGCAGCCAGCGCGGGATTTCGGCGCCGCAGGCGGCGGAGAAGCGGATCAGCTGCGCCGCATTGACGATGGGCATGATGCCCGGCACCACCGGCACCTTGATCCCGCTGCGGACGCAGCGATCGCGGAACTCGAAATAGGCATCGGGGTTGAAGAAGTACTGGGTGATCGCGGCGTCGGCGCCGGCTTTTACTTTGTCGACGAAGTGACCGAAGTCGGCGCGGGCGCTGGTGGCTTGAGGATGCAGCTCCGGATACGCCGCGACCTCGATGCGGAAATGATCGCCATGGCTTTGGCGGATGAAGGCCACCAGCTCGCCCGCGTAATGCAGCTCGCCTGGCGCGCGCGATGTGATCGACGTCGCCGGCAAGTCGCCGCGCAGCGCGACGATGCGGCGCACCCCCGCTGCTTTATAGCGGTCCAGCAGCGCGGTGATGTGCTCACGTGTCGAGCCGACGCAGGTCAGGTGCGGCGCGGCCTCGACGCCGGTTTCGCGCACCACCGTCATCAGGGTGTCGTAGGTGCCGTCCTGGTCCGATCCCCCCGCGCCATAAGTGACGGAGAAAAACTCCGGGCCGATCGCGGCCAGGCGCTTGAGCGTCGCGGGCAGCTTGGCGGCGCCCTCGGGCGTGCGCGGAGGAAACAGTTCGAGCGAAAACTTTTGACGGGTCGTCATCTGGGGCCTCATACGAACGGGGCCGCTTGCGCGGCCCCGTGGTGCAACGGTGGTACGACTCCTGGCGACTAGTACCGATAGTGATCGGGCTTGTACGGCCCTTCCACCGGCACGCCGAGATACTCGGCCTGCGCAGCGGTGAGCTTGGTGAGCTTTACACCGATCTGCTCCAGGTGCAGCGCCGCGACTTCCTCGTCGAGCTTCTTCGGCAGGCGATACACGGTCTTCTCGTAGGTGTCCTTGTTCTTCCACAGATCCATCGCCGCGAGGGTCTGGTTGGAGAACGAGTTGGACATGACGAAAGCCGGATGCCCATGCGCGCAGCCGAGGTTGATCAGGCGGCCTTCGGCAAGGATGTAGATGCTCCTCTCGCTGTCCGGAAAGGTGTAGCGATCGGTCTGCGGCTTGATGGTGTCGCGCACCGCGCCCGAGGTATTCAGCCGGTCCATCTGGATCTCGTTGTCGAAGTGGCCGATGTTGCAGACCAGGGCGTTGTTCTTCATCGCCCGCATGTGTTCCAGGGTGATGATGTCCTTGTTTCCCGTAGTGGTGACATAGATATCGGCAAAGGGCAGCACGTCCTCGATGGTCTTGACCTCGAAGCCTTCCATCGCCGCCTGCAGCGCATTGATGGGGTCGATCTCCGACACGATCACGCGCGCGCCGAGGCCGCGCAGCGAGTGCGACGAACCCTTGCCCACATCGCCGTAACCGGCGACGAACGCGACCTTGCCGGCGATCATCAGATCGGTGGCGCGCTTGATGCCGTCGGCCAGCGACTCGCGGCAGCCGTAGAGATTGTCGAACTTGGACTTGGTGACCGAGTCGTTGACGTTGATCGCGGGCACCAGCAGCTTGCCCGCTTCCATCATCTGATAGAGGCGGTGCACGCCGGTGGTGGTTTCTTCGGCGACGCCGCGCCAGTCCTTGACCACGCGCGTCCAGAAACCAGGGCGCTCGGCGGCGACTTTCTTGAGCAGGTTCTTGATCACCTGCACTTCGTGGTTGTCGGACGGGGTGTTGACCCAGTCGTCGCCGTGTTCCAGCTCGTAGCCCTTGTGGATCAGCAGGGTCACGTCGCCGCCGTCGTCGACCACCAGTTCCGGCCCGGTCAGCGTGCCATCGGGCAGCACATGGGTGACGGCGTCCATGGTCAGGTCCCAATATTCTTCGAGCGTCTCGCCTTTCCAGGCGAACACCGGCGTGCCGGCAACGGCGACCGCGGCGGCGGCGTCGTCCTGGGTGCTGAAGATGTTGCAGGTGGCCCAGCGCACGGACGCGCCGAGATGGCCCAGGGTTTCCAGCAGCACGGCCGTTTCCTTGGTCATGTGCAGCGAGCCGGTCAGGCGCACGCCATCGAGGGGCCTGAGCGGCGCGTACTTGGCGCGGATGCTCATCAAACCGGGCATCTCCTCCTCCGCCATGCGGATGCGCTTGCGGCCGAATTCGGCGAGAGAAAGGTCGCGGACCTTGAAGTCCTGCAAGGGGATATGGGGTGCGTTCATGGCGGATTACTCGTGAGCCGGGTGGAGACGGCGCGAGTATATCCGCTTATGCGGATTAAGGGATAGCCTGATCGGGGTACGCCAATTGCTTGGCAGCGGCCATGCAAAACCTCGACTCCGCCAACAGCCGCCGTACCCTCGAAGCGCCACTGCGTGAAGACGTCCGCCATCTCGGTGCCAGCGTGGGCGAGCTGCTCGTCGAGCAACTCGGCCAGGCTTTTTTCGAACGCGTCGAGAGCATCCGCATCGCCGCCATCGCCCGCCGTGAAAACGGACAGCCGCTCGACGAACTGGCCGGCTTGCTGCACGAGGGGCCGGTGGATCAGGCGGAATCCCTGACGCGCGCGTTCTCGACTTATTTCCAGATGGTGAACATCGCCGAGCGCGTGCATCGGATCCGTCGCCGTCGGCAGTATCAGCGCGCCGACGGGGTCAACGAGGGCAGGGCTCAGCCGGATGGGCTGCTCGATGTTCTGCAGAGGCTCAAGGCCGACGGCGTGTCCGCCGAGACCTTGCTCGAATGGATCGGCCGTCTTGACGTGGAACCGGTGTTCACCGCGCATCCCACCGAGGCGATGCGCCGCTCTCTGCTGGAGAAGGAGCAGGAGATCGTGCGCTGCCTGGTCAATGGTTTCGACGACACGCACACGCCAATGGAATCGCGTGCCGACTGGGACCGCCTGTACAT
This sequence comes from uncultured Hydrocarboniphaga sp., assembly GCA_964246995.1. Taxonomy (GTDB): domain Bacteria; phylum Pseudomonadota; class Gammaproteobacteria; order Nevskiales; family Nevskiaceae; genus Hydrocarboniphaga. Next base: position 54,118 of record CAXTSJ010000008.1, on the reverse strand, counting down.
GGCGCTGGCGACGGGCTGGCAGACCAGCGACACCTCGACGGTGCGGCTCACGGTGCAGGACGAGTTCGAGCATGTCGGCTTCTACCTGGCCAGCCCGCTGTATCGCGTGGTGCCGGTGTTCTACGAATTGCTGGAAGACGCGCTGCAGCAGGTCTACGGCGTGGCGGTAGAACTGCCGCGCCTGCTGCGATTCGCCACCTGGGTGGGCGGCGACATGGACGGCAATCCCAATGTGGGTGCGGACACCATCGCCGCTGCCTTGGCGGCGCAGCGCGGCCAGGTGCTGGAACGCTACATCGTCGAGGTCGGCGAACTGGCGCGGCTGCTATCGCAGACGCACAACCGCGCCGTCTTCGCACCGGCGCTGCTGGCGCGCATCGACCACTACCGCGCCAAACTGCCGGACGCCGCCGCGAGCATCCGGCCGCGCCATGCCGACATGCCTTACCGCGTGTTCCTCACTCTGGTGCGCGCGCGTCTGCGCGCCGGACTGCGGGGCGAGGCGGCGGGCTATTCCAAAGCCGAAGATTTCGCGGCTGATATCGATCTGGTCGCCGACAGCCTGCGCGAGCACGCGGGTCTGCGCGCCGGCTGGTTCCAGGTGCGCCGTCTGCGCTGGCGCATCCGAACATTCGGCTTTCATCTGGCGCGGCTCGACCTGCGGCAGGACTCGCGCATCCATGCGCAGGCGATCGGCGCTTTGCTCAACGACGCCCAGTGGGCGGATCGCAGTGCGGCCGAACAGGCGGAGACGCTCACGCCGTATGCCGCCGGCCAAGTCCGCCTGCCGCGTGCCGGTGCGCCCGATGCGGCGCGGACGCTTGCCGTTTTCGACCAGCTCGACCAGGCTCGCCGCCGCTACGGGGTCGAGGCCACGGGGCTCTACATCATCAGCATGGCGCAGCGATCAGCCGACGTGCTCGCGGTGCTGGCCCTGGCGCGCCAGGGCGGGCTGGCGGAGCCCGGCTCGCCGGTGATGCTCGACATCGCGCCGCTGTTCGAGACGGTCGACGATCTTGGAAACGGCCCCGATACCTTGCGCGACCTGTTCGCCAACCCGGCGTATCGCGCCCATTTGGCCGCGCGTGGAGACCGCCAGTACGTGATGCTTGGCTATTCCGACAGCGGCAAGGACGGCGGCACGCTGGCGTCGCGCTGGGGCTTGCAGCGTGCCCAGGTCGAGCTGCTGGAAGTGGCCGCCGAGGCCGGCATCCGCCTGAGCTTCTTCCACGGCCGCGGCGGGTCCGCCAGTCGCGGCGGCACGCGCCTGATGCCGGCGCTGATGGCCAGCCCGCGCGGGTCGGTGGCCGGCAGCTTCCGCGTCACCGAGCAGGGCGAGGTGATCCATCGCAAATACGGCATCCGCGCATTGGCGCTGCGCGAGTTGGAACAGGCCGTCGCCGCGACCCTGCGCGCCAGCCTCAAACCGCGCGAGGCCGACCCGCGCGAAGAACCCTGGAAGCAGATGATGGCGGCGCTCGCCGGCCACAGCCGCGAGGCCTATCGCGCGTTCGTCACCGCGCCGGATTTCGTCGATTACTTCCGCACCGCCACGCCGATCGACGTTATCGAGCGCATGACGCTGGGTTCCCGGCCCTCGCGCCGCGGCAGCATGAAAGGCGTAGAAAGCCTGCGCGCGATCCCCTGGGTGTTCGCCTGGACCCAATGCCGCGCCGTACTCACCGGCTGGTATGGCCTGGGCTCGGCGCTGGAACGCGGCGCCGCGGAATTCGGCGAGGAACGCCTGGCGGACATGGCGCGCAACTGGGCGTTCCTGAGCACCGCCCTGGACGATGTCGACATGGTGCTGGCCAAATGCGACCTCGACATCGCCGAGGCATTTTCGAAACTGTCGGGGCCTCTGCATGCACAGTTCTTCCCGAAGATCCGCGCCGAGTTCGACCGCACCGCGCACTGGGTGCTTCGGCTGAAGAACGAGGATCGTCTGCTCTCCAGCGACCCCAAGCTTGCGCAGTCGATCCGCCTGCGCAATCCCTATGTCGACCCGATCAGCCTGATCCAGCTCGACCTGCTGGCGCGCTGGCGCGCCACCGGCAGCGAGGACGGGCCCCTGCTGCGCGCGCTGGTGGCAACGGTCAACGGCGTCTCGCAGGGCCTGCAGAACACGGGCTGACCGCGCGGACATGCGGCGCTGTTGCGTGCGTGTCCTTCCGACCAGGCACCGCGACCTCCGGCGAGCTACGCGTTGATGATCCCGCTGGCCTATCTGCCATCGCCGTGATCCCGGGTAATGAATCCGAAAGTCGCGGCGCACTACCGAGGCGACCTGCGGCGGGCCACTGTCGCGCTGGCCGTGCGCCAGCGCAGTCTGCGCAGATACCCGCGGCCTCTTCAGGCATAATGCGGCCCCCAAAAGCGCCGGCCGAAATTGCGCTTGCGGTCTCCTGGTCCATATCGCCGCGCCCGCCTTGGTCTGCGGCCCATCACTGCACGATCCTCATGAAGAAGTGGCGCTGCCTGGTCTGCGATTTTTTTTACGATGAGGCCCTTGGGCTGCCATTCGAAGGCATCCCGGCCGGAACCCGTTGGGAGGACGTGCCCGACGACTGGACCTGCCCGGACTGCGGCGCAGGCAAGGCCGACTTCGTGATGGAAGAAGTCTGATGGCCACGCAGCTGGATGCGGTCTCGGTGCTGACCAAGGCCAACGTTTATTTCGAAGGCAAGTGCGTCAGCCACACCGTGCTTTTCGCCGACGGCAGCCGCAAGTCGGTCGGCGTGATTCTGCCCTCAAGCCTGCGATTCACCACCGCCTCGCCCGAGCGCATGGAGCTGGTCGAAGGCCGTTGCCGGGTCAAGCTTCAAGGTGCCGAGGACTTTGCTGGCTACAGTGGCGGACAGTCCTTCGACGTGCCCGCCGACTCCGCGTTCGACATCGAAACCTCGGAGCCGCTGCACTACGTCTGCCACTTTCTCTGAAGGCTGCCGCGCGGTGGTGAGCGCGGAGGACTGGATTGCACGGCTGGATCTTGCGCCGCATCCCGAAGGCGGCTGGTTTCGCCGCATCTATACCGATCCGCGTCGTGTCCCGGTCGACGGTGGCGAACGTGCGGCGGCGACGTCGATTCACTACCTGCTGACCCGCGAAGCCCCGCAGGGCCGGCTGCATCGCAATCGCTCGACCATCCTTCATTATCTGCAGGACGGCGGTCCGATCGACTATTGGTTGCTCGATGCAACGGGCGGCCCGCGCCGAGTTACTCTCGGTGTCGAGCCCGGGCACAGCCTGTTTTTCGCAGTGCCCGGGGGCACCTGGAAAGGCACGCGTCTGGTCGACGGCGCCGCCCATGCACTGGTCGCCGAAGTGGTTCTCCCGGGGTTCGACTTCGCCGACCATGAATTCATGAGTTCCGGCGAATTCGATGCACTGCACCCGGAGCATCGACGGTTGCTGGCCGACTTCGTCGCCTGACCGCAGCGTCTTCAGCCGGTCACCGGCGAGGTTGCCTATTGCCCTGGCGAACGCGGCCGCTACAATGCGCGGCCATCCGTGCATCCGCATGCGCGGATTCATAACCCGATTGCCTAGTTCCTGCCCCTGGAGTCCTTGATGTCCGAATACCTGTTCACGTCCGAATCCGTCTCCGAAGGCCATCCCGACAAGGTCGCGGACCAGATTTCGGACGCCGTTCTCGATGCGATCCTGGCCCAGGACAAGGCGGCCCGCGTCGCCTGCGAAACCATGGTCAAGACCGGCGTCGCCATCGTTGCCGGCGAGATCACCACGTCCGCCTGGATCGACCTCGAAGCCCTGGTGCGCAAGGTCATCACCGACATTGGCTACACCTCGTCGGACGTCGGCTTCGACGGCGCCACCTGCGGCGTGCTGAACCTGATTGGCAAACAGTCGCCGGACATCGCCATGGGCGTGGATCGCAAGAATCCGGAAGAACAGGGCGCCGGCGACCAGGGCCTGATGTTCGGCTACGCCTGCGACGAGACCAAGGAGCTGATGCCCGCGCCGATCTACTACAGCCATCGCATCGTCGAGCAGCAGTCCAAGGTGCGTAAGGCCAAGAAATCCAAGCTGCCCTGGCTGCGCCCGGATGCCAAGAGCCAGGTCACGCTGCGCTACAAGGACGGCATCGCCGTCGGCCTCGACGCGGTGGTGCTGTCCACCCAGCACGATCCCAGCGTCAAGCTCAAGGATCTGCGCGAAGGCGTGATGGAAGAAATCCTCAAGCCCGTGCTCCCCAACAAGTGGATCAGCAAATCCACCAAGTTTCACATCAACCCCACCGGCAACTTCGTCATCGGCGGACCGGTCGGCGACTGCGGACTCACCGGCCGCAAGATCATTGTCGACAGCTACGGTGGCTGGGCGCGCCACGGCGGCGGCGCGTTTTCGGGCAAGGATCCGTCCAAAGTCGACCGCAGCGCAGCTTACGCCGCGCGCTATGTCGCCAAGAACCTGGTCGCCGCGGGTCTGGCGGCGCGTTGCGAAGTGCAGGTGAGCTACGCCATCGGCGTCGCCGAGCCGACCTCGATCTTCGTCACCAGCTTCGGCACCGGCAAAGTCAGCGACGCGGGGCTGGAGAAGCTGGTGCGCCAGCATTTCGACTTGCGCCCCTACGGCATCGTCAAGATGCTCGACCTGATCCACCCGATGTATCAGCTCACCGCCAGCTACGGTCATTTCGGCCGCAAGCCGTTTGAAGTGACCGGCCCTGGCGGCGAAACCTACACCGCCTTTTCCTGGGAAAAGACCGATCGCGCCGATGCGCTGAAAGAGGCGGCTAAAGGGCTGACCTGAGTCGATCCTGGTCGCCGGGTGAAATGAAAGGCCGGATCGAACGATCCGGCCTTTTTTTTTGCTCTTGCGAGGTGGTCAGCCCTTGCGCCAGGTCACTTCCTTGCCGCCGTCGATTCTCGCCAGGACGCGGGAAGCCACGAACAGGTAATCGCTCAGGCGATTGGCGTAGCGCAGCGCGTGTTCGCTGAGCGGCTCCTTGTCGTTCAACTCCCAGAGCCGGCGTTCGACACGCCGCGTCACGGCGCGGGCGACATGGCAAGCCGCGGCCGGCGGATTGCCGCCGGGCAGCACGAATTCCTTGAGCGGCGGCAAGTCTTCGTTGAGCGCTTCCACCGCGTCTTCCAGACGCAGCACGTCATCCTCCTTGACCAGCACGCTGCCCGGCATCGACATCTCGCCGCCGAGGTTGAATAGAGTGTGCTGCTCGCGTTCGAGCGTGGTGCGGACCCTGTCCGGCAATGTGTGCGTGAGCACGACGCCGACTTGCGAATTCAGCTCGTCGATCTCGCCCATCGCCTGCACTCTCGCATCGAACTTCGGCAGGCGGTCGCCGGTGGCGAGCCCGGTGGTGCCGCGGTCTCCGGTGCGGGTGACGATCTTGCTCAGCCGATGGCCCATGATGGTTTCCTCTAAAAAAGACGGAGCCGAGCCTAGCCCGACTCCGCAGTCGACGCTCGCGAATTTAGATGGCTAGCGCCGGCACGGTCACGAAATCGATGTTGATCGGGATCAAGTTGGTGTCGATCAGATCCTTCTCGACCGTCTCGGCACCGTTCTCGAAGCCCAGCACGGTGATGCCGGGCGCGGCTGCACCGTTGCGGCCGACCCACAGCTTGCCGCTGGGATCGACGGCAAGGGAGCCCAGCGCCAGAGGCCCGAAGCCGGCGACCGCCACCGGCGTCGGCGTGGCGCTGTCCGGGTTGAAGCGGTACAGCGTCTGATTGGCGCTGAAGCCGGTGCTGCCGATGAAGTAGGCACGGTCATCGTCGGCCACGGCCAGGTCGGTGAACTGACCGAAGGGGTGTGCGGCGATGCTGCCGTCGTCCAGCAGCAGGGTCGCGATATAGCCGTTGGGATTGATGCTGACGATGCCGCCGTCGTATTGCGTGATGAAGCTGGGAAATGTGCCGAACCCACCGGCGGCGATGACCAGGATGCGATTGCTGTTCGGGACCGACACCAGGCCGCTGACATTGCGCACCGGCAGCTCGATGCCCTTGAGGCCGGAGGCCGACGGATTGGTATCGATTTCCTGATCGTTTGACGTGTCGATGACGGCAACGTAGCTGCTCTTCACCGCGTCGAAGAATTCGAGCCGCTGCATCGCGACGTAGAGCTTGCCGTCCTTGATCAGACCGCCGGTCATCTCCGGAACGCCATCGCTGTCGTAGGCCGACAGGTCGATCTCGCCGGTCTTGAAGCCGGCCTCGGTCGCCGCCGACGGATTGACGATCCACAACTTGCCCGAGCCATAGCGCAGCAGATAAGCCTTGGTGTCGCTGACGATCAGCAGATCGGAAGGGTTGCTTTCGACCTCTTCCGCTGACTGCGTGGAATAGGTGTACGTCGGCGTCGCGGGGCTGCCGGCTTCGAAGCGCGCAATCTGATTCGTCATGAAACGCTTGAGCACGAAGTAATGATCGCCGCCGCTCTTGACGAAGATGTCCGAGTCGGACGGCGCCAGATTGTTCCGCGCCGTGTAAGGCGCATCGACATCGACCAGCGACACCGCGCCGGCATCGAAGCCCGAGGTCCGCGTGGCGATCACCGCGGCCTCGGTGAAATCGGGTTTGTCGGAATGATGGTTGTCCGAGCAGGCCGCCAGCAGCAGCGCGGGCAGAATTGGGAGAAGAGTGTGCAGTTTCATCGGAACCTCCTTGGGTCGGTAAAAAGTTTGGTAAGGGCGGATCGCGTTCAAGCGGGTTTGGGGTACGTCAGCGAAAACAAAAAGCGGCGGCCCGGCGTCGGGAAGCCGTTGAACTGTTCGATGTCGTCATCCGTCAGATCGAGCGCCTGCACCGACCAGCCGAGCCGCGCGATCGCACCGCGCGCGCCGACGTCGTGGCGCTGGACTTCGGGCGTCTTGAGGATGTTGGCGGTGTCGTAGAACTGGCCGGCTTCGAGCCGGTACGCGTAGTAGAAAATCAGTTGTCGCCAGCGACGTTCGATGCGGAGATTGAGTTGGGTTTCGAAGCGTCCCGGCAGTTGCTGGCCGCGCGAGGCGCGGATGTCGCCGCGATCCTCCGTGTGCTGCCAGGTACCGCCGAGGTTCCAGCCGAAACCGGCCCAGGCCCCGGCGCTCGCCGCCTCGACGCCGACGATCAGCGCGCGGTCGGTGTTGATGGAGCGGCCGACGCCCTGGGCGCTGTACGCGGGGCTGATCGCGTCGTGCAGATCCTGCGCGAACACCGTCAGCTCGACGCGATCGACCCGCTCGCCGTCGGGATTGCAGTGGCCACCGAAGTCGGCGTAATTCGCAGTCTCCGGCTTGAGCGCGGGATTGCCGCGGAACAAGCCGCGATCGCCATAGCGCTCGAAGAACGTCGGCAACCGCTGGCGGTGGCCGAGGTTGGCGGCGGCCAGGCACTGGCCGATGCGCTGACTGATGCCGACGGCCGGTTCCAGATGCGCGCGCGCAGCCTCGTCGTCGCCATTGGCGCGATCGCGCGACCAGCGCGCCTGCAGGCTGGCGTTATAGCGGCGCGCATCGCCCGTCTGCCAGTCGATGCCGTTGCCGAGGGTGATGCGCCGCGCCGAACTCGTCGCCAGTTCGCTGATGCGGTCCGCAGCCTGGTAGTCGATGATCTCCGCGCTCACCGTGTCCTGCAGGTGTTCGAAGCGGCGGCCGACATTGAGCAGGCTGCGATTCGTGTCGGCTCGCGTCTGTTGCGCGCCGAGGCCGATCTGGCTCGCCGGGTCTTCGAAGGTCTCGCGGGTGAAGCGATGCGACAGTGCCGTCTGCCAAACCGCCTGCTCGGGACTGGCGAGCGACAACGCATAGGAGCGCGTATCGAATTGCGCATCGGTCTGCGGTGAATTGAGCCGCGTCGGCAGTTCCTGATGGTCATCGACGACATGCGCGGTGACGTCCAGCGGACCGTGGTAGCGCAACAGGCCGTAGAGCTGATCGGTACCCGCGTTCTGGCGCTTTTCAGCCCGGCTACGATCGGGGTCGGTCGGATCGAACGGCTTGAAGGCATTGACGTAGCGGAAGTCGTTGTCCGCGGACTGCCCGCCGAGCGCGAGCTGCGTCGATTCGCCGAGCTGGCCGGCGACATCCAGCTGCCGCTGGCCGAAACTGCCGAGCGTCGCCGAGCCCACCACCGGCGCCGCCAGTTCGCGGCGGCTGCGCAGGTTGATCGTCCCCGCAAGACCGCTGCCCAGACCCGCCGGCACGCGCCCCTTGTAGATCTCGACCTCTTCCAGCAGCAAGGGGCTGACCAGCGACAGCGAGCTGGCCTCACCGCCGCCGGTGTCGAGCGGCAGGCCATCGAGCAGCACGCGCACCTGTCGACCGCTGCTGCCGCGCAGGCTGGCTTCGCTGTAGCTGCCCAGCCCGCCGGAGGTGCGCACCTGCACGCCGGGCAAGGTCGACAGCAGTTGCGCCAGGTCGCTCGCCCCCAGCGGCGCGACCGGCACGCGGATCACCACGCCGCTGTCCTGCAGTTCGCTGCGTTCGCCCGCCACGGTGACCAGTGGGAGCTGCACGACGGCCTCAGCCAGCGCGTCCTGCGCACGCGAGAGCGTCGGCCACGCGGCCAGCAGCGTCGCCACCGTCGGCGGGGTTAGCAAGGCGCGGAGTTTTGAAGTCACCAACACGGACGGTCTCTGCATGCACAGAACGGCCGTGGTCGATGGCGTGGCTAAAGCCACACCCGCTCAGTCGCCCGCCGCGACCACGGAGAATCATTGCAGGCCGGTCTCCGGACTCATGGGCTTGGCCATCGGCACCTTCCCGGACCTGTGCGATCCAGTGGCATAACGCCGGGGCTTCCCATTTACCGTTGCGGGGGCAGTGTTCGCGTTTCACGAACTTCCCGTTTCACCTTCTAGCCTCGCCATTGCGGGCGGGCCGTCGGGCACCTGCGGCACGAATTCTACGCAGGCGGGGCCGTGCCTGTCTTGCGCAAGCTATGATCCGCGCGCGCTTTGCGGCGCCTGCACCGCCTTTTTCCCAAGCCAATCGATCCCGATGCCCAGCTCCCAACTACAGGCCGCACTCGACGCCGCGAACGCGGCCAACGACATCATCCGCCGCGCCTATCGCGGCAACTTCGCCATCGAGTACAAAGCCGACGCCAGTCCGGTGACCGAGGTTGATGTCGCGGCGGAACGCGCGATCGCCGCGATCCTGCGGGAGCGGTTTCCGGACTATGGTTTCTATGGCGAAGAGACCGGTCGCGATCGTGTCGATGCCGAGTACCTGTGGCTGGTCGATCCGATCGACGGCACCAAGTCTTTCGTGCGCGGCTATCCGATGTTCTCGGTGCAGATCGCGCTGATGCATCGCGGCCGCGCGAGCCCGGATACGCGATCGCGCAGTGAAAGCCTGATCCTCGGCGTATCGAGCGCGCCCTGCTGGAACGGCGGCAGCGGCGAAATCCTGCACGCGGAGAAAGGCCAGGGCGCGTGGCTCGACGGCGCGCGGCTGCAAGTCGCCGCGACCGGTGCAATCGAAAAAACCACGCTGTCCACCGGCAATCTGGCGAGCCTGGCGCGCACACCTGCGGCCTGGTCGCGGTTTGGCGATCTGGTTCCGCAGCTGCATCGCATCCGCGGCTACGGCGATTTTCTGCACTACCACTTGCTCGCCAGCGGCCGCATCGACGCGGTGCTGGAATCCGACGTGAACATTCTCGACATCGCCGCGCTCACGGTCATCGTGCGCGAGGCCGGCGGCGTGTTCACCGATCTGCGCGGCGCGCCGATCGGCCTTGCGACCACCAGCGTGCTGGCGACGACGCCTGCACTGCATCCGCTGCTGATAGACCGCGTCGCTTATTGAGAGTCGCGCGCGAACGGCAGCTTCAGGCTCCACCACAGCGAGCCGGGCGCCGCGGTCTGATAGGGCGTCAGGCCGATGGTCATGTTCTGGTGGCCATCGCGCGGTTGCGCGGCGTAGGTGCCGAACAGGCGATCCCAGGCCGACAGGTTGAAGCCGAAGTTGCACAGGTGTTCGTCGCGATGCACCGAGTGATGCACGCGGTGCATGTCGGGCGTGACGATGCCGGCGCGCAGAAACCGGTCGAGGCGCGGCGGCAGATGCAGGTTGGCGTGACTGAACATCGCGCAGCCGTTGAGGATGATCTCGAACAGCAGCACCGCGACCGCCGGCGGCCCCAGCACGAACACCACGCCGACCTTGATCAGCATCGACAGCAGAATTTCGGCGGGGTGGAAGCGCAGCGCGGTGGTCACATCCAGATCGCGGTCGGCGTGGTGGACGCGGTGCAGGCGCCACAACAGCGGCACGTGATGAAACAGCCAGTGCTGCGACCAGACCGCGAAATCCAGCAGCACGATCGCGAACACGACTTCCACGCCCGCAGACCAGTCGAGCCCGTTGAAGAGTCCCAGGCCGTTTCGCGCTGCGATCTGCGACGCCACCACGGCCGCCAGCGGCGCCGCCAGCATGCCCATCGCGCGCACCGCCACCATGCCCAGCACGACGATGGCGACATTGGCCGGCCAGCGGCCACGCCGTCTCAGGCGCAGAGCGCGCTTGGGACGCAGCGCCTCCAGCAACATCATCAATGCCAGGATCGCGACGAAGGCGCCGAGGCGCAGCGCCGGTTCCGGCAGGCCGAAGAGGGTCATCGGCCGGCGACGGCGGCGCCATCGGCCGCCGGCGCGTTTATCCAGCCGGCCGCGACCGCCCGCGCGACGTCTTCGGGCCGATCGAGATCGGCCAGCGTCTCGAGTTCGACCCAGTCCCTGTCGCGCTGCCAGCTCAAGCGCCGCAGCGCGTCGCGCGTCGCCTGCATCACGCTGTCGCTGCCCCAGCTGACGTTCTCGAAAGCCGAGCGACAAGGCGCGCTGGCGCCCACCAGCACATAGCCGCCGTCTTCGGCCGGGATGAACACCATGCGCGCTGCGCCCAGCGCTTCGCCGGCGGCGAGCAGGTGCGTCGAGGTCAGCATCGGGCAGTCGGTGCCGATCAGCAGCGCGCCCGCGTCGCGTCGCAGCAGATGGCCGAGGGCGTGGTGCATGCGCAGGCCCAGGTCCGCGCCCTGTTGCGCGACGACCGGTACGCCGTGGCGCCTGGCGCAGTCCGACCAGTAGGGATCGTTCAATGCGGCGCCGGCCGCGAACAGAGTGACCCGGCCGGGCGCGGCGGCGCAGGCCACCTGCAGGCTGCGCTGCGTCAGTTCGCGCTGCAGCGCCGCGGCGCCGGCGGCGCCGAGCAGCGGAATCAGCCGCGTCTTGGCATAGCCGGCGATCGGCGCCTTGGCCATGATGCCGATGACGAAGCCCGGGCTCACGGCTTGCCGCGCGCGAGGTTGAGCGTCCAGTCGTAGTCGGCGTAGTCGAGCTTGAAGTCGCCGGCCTTGAGCCTGGCGCGTTCGGCCGCTGTGTCGGCGAGCTGATCCGCCCGAGCCGCCAGCCAGGCTTCCGGCTTGCCCTGGTCGCGCGAGAAATCCTCGGCGAACCATTTGAAGATCGGCGACACCGTCAGACGCTTGCCGGCCGAATCGAAATGGTTGCGCGAGCGATCGCCCAAAAAGCGCGCCTGCTGATCGTCGAGCTGCGCGCCGAGGCGTTGCGCCGAATAAGGCTCGGGGCGCAGCGCCGGACAGCCGATGGACGCGCAGTTGATCGCAAAGTGCACGCGCGCATCGCGATACACCGGCCGCAGTTGCTCGTGCTCGATCCAGTCGAGCGCGCGCTGTTCGCCGAGCAGCTGGAAGAACGGCTGCTTCCACGGCGAGCGCAGGATCGACCCCAGATCGCGGATCGACTTCAGGTCCGGATACCGGGTGAGGATCAGCTCCAGCGTGAAGCCGTTGTAGGCATTGATCAGGAAGGCCATCTGCTGCGGCCGGCTCCAGCCGTCGAACTCGCTGCGCTTGACCGCGGACCACTCCGACAGCAGCGTTTTCAGCGCGGCCTTGTCCCGCTGCAGGCCGGCATAGTCGACGCTGCTGCTATGCCCGTCGGCCGCCCAGTGCACATGCGATTTCAGCAGCACGGCGTAAGCGGGATCGTCGGCGTCCATGGCCCTGGACGCCATCGGTGCGAACAGGATCGCGGTCAACAACAGATTGCGGATCAGTCTCAGCATGCTCATGTCCTGCGCCAGCGGTGGAAGCGTTCCACCCAGCGCAGCAGGGCTTCCGGCTTGTGCGCCTGCTTCCACTGGCCGGCGACGAATTTGTTCGCCTCGGCCAGTGTCGGGTAGATGTGGATGGTGCCAAGAATCTTGTTGAGGCCGAGGCCGTGGCGCATCGCCAGCACGTATTCGGCGATCAGCTCCGCCGCCTGCTCGCAGACGATGGTGACGCCGAGAATGCGGTCCTTGCCCGGCACGGTGAGCACCTTGACGAAGCCGCGCGCCTCGCCGTCGACGATGGCGCGATCCAGTTCGTCGAGCGGGTAGGTGCTGACTTCACACGCGATGTCGTTCTCGCGCGCCTGGGTTTCGTTGAGGCCGACGTGCGCGACTTCCGGCTCGGTGAAGGTGGCCCAGGGGATGACCGAGTAATCGACCTTGAACTTGCCGCCGCGCAATCCCAGCAGCGGTTCGAACAGGCTGTTGACGGCCGCGTACCAAGCCATGTGCGATGCGGTGTGAGTGAACTGATAGGGCCCCGCCACATCGCCGCAGGCGTAGATGTTGGGCAGGCTGGTCTGCAGGAATTCGTTGACCTCGATGGTCTTGCCGGTCTTGACGCCGATCTCTTCCAGCCCATAGCCGGTGAGCCGCGCGGCGCGGCCGACGGCGACGATGATCTGGTCGAACGCGATGCGCTGCTCGCTCTCGCGGTGCTTGCAGATCAGGATTTTTTCGCCGTTGTCGACGATCACCGCGCTGGCCTGGGTGTCGAGCCGCAGGTCGATGCCTTCGGCGACGAAGCGGGCCTGCAGCATCGCCGACACGTCCGGGTCTTCCCTGATCAGCAGGCGCGGTGCCTGCTCCACCTGCGTGACCTGCGAGCCCAGTCGCGCGAAAGCCTGCGCTAGCTCGCAGCCGATGGGGCCTCCGCCGAGCACCACCAGACGCCGCGGCAGTTCGCGCAGATCCCATAGCGTTTCCGAGGTCAGATAGGCGGCCTCGGCCAGCCCCGGAATCGGCGGCACCAGTGGCTGCGCGCCGGTGGCCAGCACGATGTGGCGCGCAGTCAGGCGTTGCCCGTTGGTCTCGACCGTCCAGGGGTCGATCAGCCGCGCCTCGCCCTGCAGGCACTCCACGCCGAGCTGCGTGTAGCGCGCCACCGAATCATGCGGCTCGATCTGCGCAATGGTCGCGCGCACACGCGCCATCACCTTGGCGAAATCCGGCGCGGCGCTTGCCGGCGCAAAGCCGAACTCTTCGGCGCGCCTGAGCTGGCTGGCGTAGCGGGCGCTGCGGATCAGCGCCTTGGACGGCACGCAGCCGGTGTTGAGGCAGTCGCCGCCCATCCGGTGTTTTTCGATGAGTGTGACCTTGGCCTTGACCGCCGCCGCGATGTAGGCGCTCACCAGGCCCGCGCTGCCGCCGCCGATGACGATCAGGTTGCGGTCGAAACGCCGCGGCTTGCTGAAGCGCGCGTACACCTTGCGCGCCTTGGACAGCGCGACGATTTTCCTGGCGATCAGCGGAAACACGCCCAGCAGGACGAAGGCGCCGAGCACCTGCGGCGTGAGGATGCCGCGCAGCGAAGTGAGCTGCGCGAGCTGGGTGCCGGCGTTCACAAACACCAGGGTGCCGGCGAACATGCCGAGCTGGCTGACCCAGGCGAAAGTCCGTACCGGCATCGCCGTCAGGCCCATCAGCAGATTGATCAGGAAGAACGGAATCACCGGCACCAGGCGCAGAGTGAAAAGATAGAACGCTCCTTCGCGCTCCATGCCGGCGTTGATCGCGCGCAGGCGCGTCCCGTAACGCGACTGCACCGCGCCGCGCAGCAGATAGCGCGCCACCAGCAGAGCGCCGGTGGCGCCGAGCGTCGACGCGAACGAGGCGATCAGGGTGCCCCAGACCAAACCGAAGATCGCGCCCGCCGCCAGGGTCAGTATCACCGCGCCGGGCAGCGACAGGGCGGTGGCGATCACGTACACGCCGAAGAATGCGGCGGTGGTCAGCAGCGGTTGTGCGTCGCGCACCTCCAGCATCGACGCGCGCTGCGCCTGCAAAAATTCCAGCGAGAGGAAGCGGTTCAGATCGAAGATGAAAAACGCGGCGATCGCCGCCGCGAGAACCAGCAGCAGGACGATGCGCTGGATCATGCCGCGGCGACCTCGGGATTGGTCGCGCCGCCGCAGCTGGAGCCCTGGCCGGCGGTGCAGCCGTAGCAGTGTCCGGCGACGCCGATGCGCGGCGGCGGATCGCCATCCAGCAGGCTCGCCAGATGCTGCGGCTGCGCGGCGCCGCCCAGTGGCAGGTCCAGCATCTGGTTGAAGTCGCAGTCGTGCAGATGACCCTGGTGGTCCACGCTCACCAGCGACCGGCACATGACGCCGGCCAGGTTGTCGTCGCGATGCGCGGCCTTGAGCGTGCCCAGGTAAGTCTCGAACTGCCCCTTCGCCAGCAGCCAGGCGCCGAAGCGTTTGATCGGCATGTTGGCGATGGTGTAGAGCCGGTCGAACACCAGGCCGAAATTGTCGGCGAGCAGGCGCTTGTAGTCGGCTTGCAGCGCCAGCTGGTTCGGCGGCAGGAACGCGCCATTGGGGTTGTAGACCAGGTTCAGCGTCAACCCGCGCGCATCGCCGCGGCCGTAGCCCAGCGCGTTGAGTTGGCGCAGCACGCGGATCGAGGATTCGAACACCCCGCTGCCGCGCTGCTCGTCGACGTTGGCCTGGCTGTGGCACGGCAAAGAGGCTACGACTTCGACTGCATGCTCGGCCAGGAACTCGGGTATCCAGCCATAGCCCGGCTCTTCCACCAGCGTCGGGTTGAGACGATCCATCACGTGAATGCGCCGCGCCCGCGCCGCGCGCACCAGCCAGCGGAAATGCGGGTTCATCTCCGGCGAGCCGCCGGTGAGATCGAAAGTGCCGATGCCGCGCGCCTCGGCCACGCGCAGGGCCAGGTCCATGGTGCCCTGATCCATCCGCTCCTTGCGATGCGGTCCGGCGTTGACGTGGCAGTGGATGCAACTGAGGTTGCAGAGAGCGCCCAGGTTGAGCTGCAGGGTGTCGAGCCTGCCGCGGGTGATGTCGGGGAAGGTCAGCGCGCGCAGCAGGGGCCAGGTGTCACGCATGGAGCGGCGTCTCCAGCGGTGTCGGGTGGGACGGGTGGCGCATCACGTGGCGCTTGCGCGCGAGAAGCGGCGCGCCTGCCGTGCGGTGGCGGCCAGGTGTTGGCAGGTGGTGCGCAACCAGCCGGCGCGCGCGTACTTGCGCGCGCTGGTGTACAGCGGCGCCCCGAGCGCGCGTAGCGGCAGGCCGGCACGGCGCGCGCGCCAGACCAGTGCGTGGTCTTCGCCCCAGGCGATGCGCTCGTCAAAACCGCCCAGCGCGATGAAGTCGCGGCGCGCCAGCAGCAATCCCTGATCGCCGAAGGGCAGCCGCAGCCAGCGGCTGCGGAGATAAGCGCCGGCGGTGTTGAGCCACATCAGCCCCGGGCCATCATCGAGGAATCGCAGGTCGCAATAGGCCAGCGCGCGCTCGTCGCGGTCGATGAATCGCGCCACCGCGTCGAGCGTGTTGACGGCCAGGCGCGAGTCGGCATGCAGAAACCAGAGGAACTCACGCGTCGCCAGCGCCGCGCCCGCGTTCTGCTGGGCGGCGCGTCCGGCCGCCGCGCTGAAGCTGCGCCACTGTGGGCCGCGCTTCTTGGTGGACGACGTGGGCCTTGGTGAAGCCTGGTCGACCTGCATCACGATGACTTCGGCTCGCGCCGGCAGCGCCCGCAACTGGCGCTGCAACTCCGGCGACACCGCGTCGCCCGGCCCCACCGGAATCACCACCGACAGTCGGCCCGCGGCGCCTGGCATCAGCGGCAACCGGTGTCGGTGTCGTCGCCGTCTGGTGCGCGGTCGATCGAGGATGGGTGGCGGGTCATGGGAGTCGTTGAAGGAAAATCTGTTGGACGTCGACGCAGCCTGCGCCGGTGGTGATGAATCTTAGGCGCCGCGGACGCGGGTTTCTGCGGCCGCACGTCTATTGGTCGTACCAGGACGTACGACCACCCAGCCGAGGCTTGCGCTCAAACCTGCAGCAGCGATTCCAGCTCTTCCAGCGCCTCGCCGGTGTATACCGACATCCGCTGCATGTGCGGCAGCGCGTCGCGGCAGCCGGTGTAGCCGATGTTGAACTGGCCGGCATAGCTGAGCACGGTGATGTTGAGCGCCTGGCCATGCGACAGCAGCGACAGCGGATACATCTGCTCCATCACCGCGCCGTTGAAGTACATCGGCGTGGTCGGCCCGGGCACGTTGGAGATGGTGATGTTGAACATCGGCCGCATCAGCCCGCCCAGGCCGGTCACCAGCTGCAGCATGAAGGGCGCCATGAACAGCGCGGTGTAGTCGCTGACGGCTTCGCGCGGCAGGTCCAGAAACCGCGCCTTGGCTTGCCGCGTGGAGTCACGGATGGCGGAGAGGCGCACCAGCGGATCCTCCAGGTGCGTGTGCAGATTGGCGATGATGAAGCTGATGGCGTTGCCGCTGCCCGAATCCCTGGACGCGCGCACCGAGACCGGGACGCCGGCGGTCAGCGGCAGTTGCGGCAGCTCACCGAGTTCGTCCAGATAGCGCCGCAGCGCGCCCGCGCAGATGCCCAGGAAGACATCGTTGAGCGTGACGTTGGCGGCCTTGGCCAGCGTGCGGATGCGCGCCAGCGGGTAGTGCTGGGTGGCGAAGCGGCGTTGCCCGGAAACCTTGCGATTGATGATCGATCGCGGCGCACGGAAAGGCGCGCCGAACTCCGGATGCTGGTTCTGCAGCGCCTCCTTCCAGGTCTGCGCCAGGGCCTTGCCGATGCCGGGCAGATGCTGCGTCCGCGTGCGCACCTGTTCGACCCGCTGCTGCCAGGTCCGCCGGCCGGCGCGCGCCGGTCTGGGCCGGGCCTCTCCGGTGCCCACGGCCCAGGGGGGCGCCAGATTGCGCGCCGCCGGATCGGGCGACAGCAGGCGGCTGAGCATGCGCATGCCGCCGACGCCATCGACCAGGGCGTGGTGCATCTTCATGTAGAGCGCGAAGCGGCCGCCGACCAGGCCCTCGATGACATGGCATTCCCACAGCGGCCGTCCGAAATCCAGCGCATGCGAATGCAGCCGCGACACCAGCACGCCGAGCTCGCGCTCGCCGCCGGGTTGCGGCAGGGCCGAGTGCCGCAGGTGGTAATCCAGATCGACCTCGCGATCGTCCTGCCAGGCAGGCAGCAGGCGATTCGGCAGCCCCAGGCGCGAAGGCCGCAGCCGCAGGTTGAACGGCGGCGCAAACCCCGACGGCGCGCGCAGATGGGCAAACAGCTCGCGGGTGAAATCAGCGCTGGCCTTGGCCGGCAGGGCGAAAATGGCGAGCACGCCGACATGCATGGGTGTGCGCTGGGAATCGACGAACAACCAGGACGCATCCAAGGGATTCATCCGTCTGCTGACTGGCCTGCCCATCGTCGCTGTCTCCCGTTGTCTTAGTCGGCCTGACGCTGGTGCGCGTCTAGTTGGCCGCCGCCGTCTCCGGCAATTTTTTCAGGACCAGGCGAATCACCGGATCGTCCTCTCGCTGCTGCTCGGCCTTGATCACGATGTAGCCGTGCGCGGGCGACAGCCAGAACTGGGTGCGGCGCTTGTTGCTGTCGGTGCGATCCAGGCGCGTGGTGTCGAACGTCCCCGCCGGCGTGGTCACACGTTCGTGCGCGCGGATCTGGAAGATGTAGGAGTCGATCTTTTTGCGGTCGGCGAACAGCACTTCGCGCTGGCCGGTGGGTTCCTTGCCGGTGAGCGCCTTTTCGCCGAGCAGCCAGTCGCGCAGGACCAGTTGCATGCTCAGGCGGTCGACCACGCCTTCGCGCAGGGCCTTGACGTCGCCGGTCTGGTAGATCGCCTGGTTGTTGGGCCAGTCGAAGCGCAGCGAGAAGTTTTCCTTGGAGGTGCCGACGCCGTCGCGGTTGTAGCGATAGGCCACCGGCCGCAGCTTGCCGTCCTGTACGCAGAAGTTGCTCTGCTCCAGCACGTCGCCGCTGAGCAAGCGCAGCCAGGAGCGCGGCTTGGCCTCCTGGGTATAGAACCAGCAGTCCGCCGGCCCCGCGGGCTTGAGCGAGACCGTCCCTTCGCCGAGCAGGGTGCCGCCGCGGTAGACGTCGTAGGGCAGCGAACCCGGCGCCAGCAGCGTCGGCGACAGCGCCTGCGACGCGCCCGTCGCCAGGCTCGCCGCCGTGGCGACCGATACGGACAGGCGCAGCAACAGGGTTCGGATCGTCATCATGGCGCGCCAAGGCTACCGGACTTCCCGTGTCGGGAGAACGGCAGCCACATCGCCAACCCGGTCTGGCTCCAAGGAGGCTCAGGCGCTGCGGACGCGGCTGCCGGTGAAAGCCAGCACTTCGGCGCGCTCGACCGGAGGACCTGCTTCGCCCTTGCCCTTGATGTAATCGGCGGCGAAATCGTCGGTGAGGATCGCCTCGAAGCGCGCCCGGTCGTAGGCGGCCACCAAATCCGCCTCCTGGCGGCTGAGCAGTCCGCGCGTCACCGCGTCGATGAGCCGCGAAGCGGTGTCGGCGCCGGCCAGCTCGTTCTTGGCGTGCGCCTTGTAGTACTTGATGTAGGGCGCCTCCGCCGTCTGCAGAAGATCGAAAGTGTGCTCGATGCGGCCGACCGGGTCCTGCGAGCCGCCGTTGACGAACACCAGCGACGTCAGCCGGTCGCGCAGATCGGAAGGCTCCATCAGCTGGTCGGCGAGCCGCGCGTTGAGACGATCCGACACCGGCTTGTAGCGGTTGCCGAGCGGAAACACCGCCAGGCGCATGAACGCCGCGACCGTGCGCACCGGAAAGTTGTCGAAGAAATTCTCGAAAGCCTGGCCGATCTCGAACAGGCACTGGTCCAGCGCCCAGCGCGCGTGGTCCAGCTCCTCGTCCTGCTGGCCGTTCTCGATGAAGAACTTGATCACCGCGCAGGCGATGTAGAGCTGCGACAGCACGTCGCCGAGCCGCGCCGACAGGCGCTCGCGCCGCTTCAGCTCGCCGCCGAGCACGCCCATGGTGACATCGGAAGTGAAGGCCAACGCGGCGGAGAAACGTTCGAGCTGCTTGAAGTACGGCGCCATTGGACCCGCGACCGGCGAGCGCGCCAGCGCCGAGCCGGTCAGCCCCAGCGTGAGTGCGCGCACGCCGCGGTTGATGGAGAAACCGATGTGCCCGAACAGCAGCTTGTCGAAGGCCTTGAGGTTGTTCTCGCGCGCCGCTTCCATTTCCGGAAACACGTACTCGTGACAGCGAATCGCGCCCTGGCCGAAGATCATCAGGTTGCGCGTGAGGATGTTGGCGCCCTCCACCGTGATCGCGATCGGCAGCGCCTTGTACGCCGTCGCCAGCGGATTGCGCGGGCCCTGCTGCACGCCGCGTCCGCTCATCACGTCCATGGCGTCGAGCATGATTTTCCGCAGCAGCTCGGTCATGTGGTACTTGGCGATCGCGGTAACCACCGAGGGCGCGCAGTGATCCACCGCCGAGGCGGTGAGGATGCGCATCGCCTCCAGGGTGTAGGTGTTGCCGGCGATGCGGCCGGTGGCCTCCTGCACGCCTTCGAACTTGCCGATGGCCATGCGGAACTGGCGGCGGATGCGGCCGTAGGCGCCGGTCATGCGATACGCCGCCTGGCCGCCGGCCGTGGCCAGCGCCGGCAGCGAAATGCCGCGGCCGGCCGACAGGCATTCCACCAGCATGCGCCAGCCTTTGCCGGCCATCGCCGGGCCGCCGATGATCCAGTCGAGCGGGATGAACACGTCCTCACCGAAGATCGGGCCGTTCATGAAGGCGGCGCCGGGGTAATGGCGGCGGCCGATGTGGATGCCGGCGTGTTTCGCCGGCACCAGGGCGCAGGTGATGCCATATTCGGGTTTGGTACGGTCGCCGAGCAGCCCCTCCGGATCTTTGAGATTGAATGCGAGGCCCACCACCGTGGCCACCGGTGCGAGCGTGATGTAGCGCTTGGAGAAGTTCAGGCGGATGCCGAGCGTCCTCTCGCCACTGATCTGTCCGTAACCGACGACGCCGGTGTCCGGCATGGCGGTGGCGTCCGATCCGACTTCCGGCCCGGTCAGGCCGAAGCAGGGAATCTCCGCGCCGGAGACCAGCCCCGGCAGCCACTGGCGCTTCTGCGCGTCGGTGCCGTAGTGCATCAGCAGTTCGCCGGGCCCCAGCGAGTTGGGCACCATCACCGTCACCGCCATGGTGATGCTCTTGGTCGCCAGCTTGGTGACCACCGCGGACTGCGCGGCGGCGGAGAAGCCCAGGCCGCCGTACTCCTTCTTGATCAACATCGCGAAGAAGCCCTTGTCCTTGATGTACTGCCAGGCCTCGGGCGGAAGATCCTTGTCCTCGAACTCGATCTTCCAATCGTCGACGAGCTTGCACAGCGTTTCGCACTCGGTGTCGAGGAAGCTTTTCTCCTCCTTCGTCAGGGCGGTGTACCGGAAGCTCAGCAACTTGCTCCAGTCGGGCCGCCCGCGAAACATCTCCGCCTCGAACCAGACATCACCCGCCTCCAGCGCCTCGCGTTCGGTCGACGACATCTCCGGCAACACTTTCTTGAAGACGCCGAACACCCGACGCGTGACCAGCGCACGCCGCAGGGGCACCAGATTGAGAAGCGCCAGGATCGCCAGCGGCACGCCCAGCAGGACGCCGGCCACCGCGCCGATCGAGCCTTCGATGACGCCGGCGGTATACGCCAGGGCCGTGAGCACAGTCCATAGCCACAGCGGTGCGGCGGTATACGCCAGCACCCAGGCGACGCCGATCAGGCCGAGGATCATCAGGGTCAAGGTCATGGAAAAACTCCTACGGGATCGATGCGGCTCAAGCGCCGACGCGTTGCAAGGGACGGCGAATGCCGAGCGTCGGGTGGCCCGCGCTCTCCGGCTCCAGGCCGGCGTCGCGCGGAATCAGGGTCTTGATCAGGAAGCGCAAGTAGTCGTTGAAGTCGCCGCCCTTGGGTAGCGCGTCAGGATTGTCGCGGCGCATGCGGACGGTGCCGATATAGGTGGAATACGCCAGCGTCGCCCAGTAGCGGGCCTCCGACGCGTTCAGCCCCATCGCCCGATAACCCTCCTCGACATACGAGCGCCAGCACTCGGTCACCCGCGCGACGCAGGCCCGAGCGGCCGCATGATCGGACCCCGATAGCGCCAGCAACACGCGCTCCGATCGCTGGTCGGTGTTGGCCAGCTGGCGGAACAGGGTATGCATGCGCTCGCGCGGGTCGGCGGCCTGCTCGGCGCGGGCGATGGTGTCGGCGGTCTCGTGGCGCTCCCACAGATCGAGCGCCGCGTGGAGCAAGGCGTCGCGATGGGTGAAGTGCCAGTAGAAGCTGCCCTTGGTGACACCGAGCCGCCGTGCCAGCGGCTCGACCGCAATGGCGTCGACGCCGGCCTCGGCGATGGCGTCGAGGGCGGCTTCGGCCCAACCCGCGGCGGTGAGGGTGATTCGATTGCTGATCTTGATCGGCGTCTGGCTCATGGCGATGAGGCCCCTGAATACGGTGAATACGCCACAGTATGGATCAAGCTTCCTGCCGATTCAGTCGCCCGTCGGACAGGGCATTGCAGTGCGACGGCGAATCGAACAAAAAGCACGCGCACGCGCCTTCGCGCCGGCCAATGAACCGGAACGGGAAGCGCAGGTCCTATGTGCTATCGTCGCTCACCGCGTTTTTCCCATAAATTCTGCTTGCAGCGGAGCTTCTCATTCATGCCTAACCGGCTTCGTGTTCCGCTGGCCCTCGCGGCTGGCGTCGTCATCGGCACCTGCGTGTCGCTCACCACCGGCGTCTTCGCCGAGCGCACCGCACCTGCGCCTGCCCAGGGAACGCTGCCGGTCAAGGATCTGCAGAACTTCGTCCGCGTGATGGAGATGATCAAGCAGGGCTATGTCGAACCGGTCGATGACAAGAAGCTGCTCGACGACGCATTGCGCGGCATGCTCGAAGGCCTCGACCCGCATTCGTCTTATCTCGCGGGCGAGGAATATTCCAGCTTCGAGACCCAGATCAAGGGCGAATTCGGCGGCCTCGGTATCGAGGTGCAGATGCAGGATGGTCTGGTCAAGGTGATTTCGCCGATCGACGACACGCCCGCGGCCAAGGCCGGCATCATGCCGGGCGACTACATCGTCAAGATCGACGATACGCCGGTGAAGGGCCTGTCCCTGAGCGAGGCGGTCGGCAAGATGCGCGGCCCGCAGGGCAGCAAGATCGTGCTCGTGGTGGCGCGTGAAGGCGCCGCCGCGCCGATGACCTTCGAGATGAAGCGCGACGTCATCAAGCTGCAGTCGGTGCGCTCCAAGACGCTGGAGCCGCAGTACGGCTACGTCCGCATCTCCAGCTTCAACCAGAAGACCGGAGAGAACTTCGAGAACGAGCTGAAGAAGCTGATCAAGGACGCCAAGGACAAACCGCTCAAGGGCGTGGTGCTGGACCTGCGCAACAATCCGGGCGGCGCGCTGGACGAGGCGATCCGCGTGTCTGATGCTCTGCTCAGCACCGGCGGCATCGTCTCGGTGCGCTCGCGCGACGCCGAGGAAAATCGCGAGTTCAACGCCCGCCCGGGTGATCTGCTCGACGGCAAGCCGATGGTGGTGCTGGTCAACGGCGGCTCGGCTTCGGCAGCCGAGATCGTCGCCGGCGCACTGCAGGATCAGCATCGCGCGATCGTGCTCGGCACCAAGACGTTCGGTAAAGGTTCGGTGCAGACGATCATGCGGCTGTCGGAAGATTCGGCGATCAAGCTCACCACGGCGCGTTACTACACGCCGTCGGGCCGCTCGATCCAGGCCGAGGGCATCGACCCCGACGTGATGGTGCGTCCGCTCAAGGTCACCAAGCCGGGCGAAGGCCCGGATCTGGAAGCGATCAAGGAAGCCGATTTGAAAGGCAGCCTGGTCAACGAGAAGGAAAAGAAGATCGACCAGGCCGCGATTGACGCCGCCAAAAAGATCGACGACGACGAGCAGGCGCTCGCGCTCAGCGACTATCAGTTGTTCGAAGCGCTGACCCTGCTCAAGGGGCTGTCGGTCTCGCTGCGCTAACACCGCGGGGCGCGGCGACGCGCTCCGTCAGTTCAGCGCCCGTGGCACCGCGAGACGGAAGGGTTCGATCGCCGCATCGAACTGCCCGCCACTTTCCGACTTCATCTGGAAACTGCCGTGCATCGTGCCCACCGCTGTGGTCAGCGGGCAGGCGCTGGTGTACTGGAATTGCTCGCCCGGTTTGAGCGTCGGCTGATGGCCGACCACGCCGCGTCCGCGGACCTCCTCGGTATTGCCTTCGCCATTGGTGATGATCCAGTGCCGCGACATCAGTTGCACCGTGTCCTTGCCTTGGTTGCTGATGGTGATGTGATAGGCGAACAGGTAATGGCCGCGCTCGGGTTGCGACTGCTCTTCGACGTACTGCGGCTGCACGATGATGCGCACGCCGCGGGTGATGGTGTCCGACATCAGTACATGCCCACTTGCAGCTGCGCTGCTTCGGACATCATCTCGCGCGTCCACGGCGGATCGAAGGTCAGCTCGACGTCGGTGTCGACCACCTGCGGCACCTGCAGCACCTTGGTGCGCACGTCGTTGACCAGCACGTCGCCCATGCCGCAGCCGGGCGCGGTGAGCGTCATGCGGATCACCGCCTTGCGCTTGCCGCTGTCGAGCGGTTCCAGCTTGCATTCGTAGACCAGGCCGAGTTCGACGATGTCGATCGGAATCTCCGGGTCGTAGCAGGTGCGCAGCTGCGCCCACACCGCTTTTTCGACCTCTTCGTCGGGCGCGTCCTCGGCGACGTCGGGCCCCTTGACGACCTGCTTGCCGATGGCATCGGCATCGCTGCCGTTGATGCGGAACAGATGCCCCTGGACCTGGATGGTGAAGCTGCCGCCGAGCGCCTGGGTGATGGTCGCGCTCGACCCTTCCGGCAACTCCACCTTGGTGCCAGCCGGGATGAGGATGGCGACGACGTCGCGCGTGAGCGCAACGGTTTCGTAAGCGTCTGACATGGGTTTGCAGCGAGATAGAGAGGGGTCTGATGCTCAACTAGTCTAAACCTGTGGCGGGACGGTGGTACGCCGCCGGTAGACCGAGCATCATGCGCCGGCAAAAACACGGAGAACAAACTCATGACCTTCCCGACCCGCCCCTTTTCGACCGCAACGATGGCGACCCTGGCGGCGAGCCTGATGATGGCGAGCCTCGATGCATCGGCCGCCGACGCGCCGGCGCCGCGCGTGATCAATGTCAGCGGCGAAGCCGACATCAGCGTGGTACCCGATCGTGCACGCTTGCAGCTCGGCATCACGCAACTGAGCCTGGAAGTCGGGAACGCCGAGGCCGCGGTCAACAAGGTGGTCAAGGCCTATGTCGCCGAGGCGCGCAAGCTCGGATCGAGCGACGAGGAGATCGGCACCGCCGGCATCAGCATCCAGCCGGAATACGTCTGGGACGAGAAGACCCGCAACAACCGCCTCACCGGCTATCGCGTCAGCCGCGACATCGAGGTGCGCATCACCCGGCTCGACAAGCTCGGCGACTATCTGATCGCGGCGACCCGTGCCGGCGTCAACCAGGTACAGCCGCCACAACTGGAATCGTCCAAGTCCGCCGAGTTGCAGGACAAGGCGCTGGTGCAGGCCGCCAAGAACGCGCAGGCGAAAGCCAGGCTGCTGGCCGAGACCGTTGGCGCCAAGCTCGGCAGCATTCGTACCTTGAGTGAGAACGGCAGCTCGCCGCCGCAGCCGATGATGAAGGTGATGGCGATGCGCGCCGAAGCCGCGGATTCCGGCAACGCCGAGATGGGACTGCAGACCGGCGAGATCCGCTATCACGCGTCGGTGAATGCCGAGTTCGACGTGGTGCCGTGAATTGGTCGCCCCGAATTGGCGGATGAGGGGCCTTGCCAGGGATTCAGAAGCCCCTCACCCCTACCCCTCTCCCGCGAGCGGTAGAGGAGAATTTTAAAAAGCGCCGCAGTCCGCACTCGCTAGTACGGCCCTGTCCGCGATGACATAATCCGCCGCCTTTATGACCGCCGTTCAGACAGACGACGCGCCGCTGGTGGGCGTGATCATGGGGTCCCGCTCCGACTGGGAGACGATGGCGCACGCGGTGCGCACGCTCGCCGCGCTCGGCGTGCCCTACGAAGCGCGCGTGGTGTCGGCGCATCGCACGCCCGATCTGCTGTTCGACTATGCGAGCACGGCGGTGGCGCGCGGCCTGCAGGTGATCATCGCCGGCGCTGGCGGCGCCGCGCACCTGCCGGGCATGTGCGCCGCCAAGACGCGCTTGCCGGTGCTCGGTGTGCCAGTGCAGTCCAAGGCATTCAACGGTCTGGACTCGCTGCTGTCGATCGTGCAGATGCCTGCGGGCATTCCGGTGGGCGCGCTGGCGGTCGGCGTCGCCGGCGCCACCAACGCCGCTCTGCTCGCCGCGAGCATGCTCGCCACGCACGACCCGGCGCTTGCGCTGAGACTAGAGGCTTATCGCGCGCTACAGACGTCCAAGGTGTTGGACGACGACGCTCTGAGCCTGCCGATCGCATGAAGATCGGCATCCTTGGCGCCGGCCAGCTGGGCCGGATGCTCGCATTGGCGGGCTACCCGCTCGGCCTGGATTTCGTTTTCCTCGACCCGGCGCTGGAGGCCTGCGCCGCGCCTCTGGGTGAACACCTGCACGCGCCTTATCTGGACGAGTCCGCGCTCGCGCAGTTCTGTGAGCGTTGCGACGTCGCCACCTACGAGTTCGAGAACGTGCCGGCCCGTACCGCGCAGATCGTCAGCGCCATGCGCCCCTTGTTCCCGCCGCCGGCGGCGCTGGCGGTGGCGCAGGATCGTCTGAGCGAGAAGCGGCTGTTTGATGAGCTGGGCATTCCGGTGCCGCGGTACATGCCGGTGGCAACACGCGAGGCGCTGGATTTCGCGGCGCGTGCCATCGGCCTGCCCGCGGTGCTGAAGACGCGGCGCATGGGCTATGACGGCAAGGGCCAGGCGGTGCTGCGCGAGCCCGGGGATGTCGACGCGGCCTGGCAGCGCATCGGCGGCCAGCCGCTGATCCTCGAAGCCTTCGTGCCGTTCGAGCGCGAACTGTCCTGCCTGGCCGTGCGCAGTCGTGATGGCGACATGCGCTTCTATCCGGTGGTGGAGAACCTGCACCGCGACGGCATCCTGCGCCTGGCCGTGCCGCAGCGAGCCGATCCCCTGCAAGCTCGCGCCGAAGGCTATGCGCGCGCGGTCGCCGAGCGGCTCGCGTATGTCGGCGTGCTCGCTTTCGAATTTTTCGTCGCCGACGGCCAGCTTTACGCCAACGAGATCGCGCCGCGCGTGCACAACTCCGGACACTGGAGCATCGAAGGCGCGGTGTGTTCGCAGTTCGAAAATCATCTGCGCGCCATCGCCGGGCTGCCGCTGGGTTCCACCGCCGCGCGCGGTTATTCGGCGATGGTCAACCTCATCGGCCGCGCACCGGCCACCGCCGCGCTGGCGGCGATTCCCGGCGTGCATGTGCATCACTACGGCAAGTCGCCCAAGCCGCAGCGCAAGGTCGGCCACGCCACCTTGGTCGCGGCTGGCGAAGCCGAGCTGAAGAGTCGCCTGACGCAGCTGATCGCCCTGGTCGACGCCGCCCAATAGCGTCCGCCAGCGCTGGCAGGCGCTCACCCTCGATTCAGACGGGCGTGGCCATGCTCGGGGCAATGGACGCTGTTTCAACCAACACACCGGTCTCGATCACCTCGCCCGACGTTGCCGCCTCGGCGGCGCGCGCCGCGGGGCTGCGCTACGTCTCCGACGCCAGGCCGGGCATCAGCCGCTGCCGGATAGCGGATGGCTTTCGCTATGTCGATGTCAAAGGCGAGCCGGTGACGGCCGAGGACACGCTCGCGCGCATCGCCAAGCTGGCGATTCCGCCGGCGTATGAGGACGTGTGGATCTGCGCCGATGCGCGCGGACATCTGCAGGCGACCGGCATCGACGCGCGCGGACGCAAGCAATACCGCTATCACGCGCAATGGCGCGAGGTGCGCGACGGGCTCAAGTTTGAACGCATGGTGGAATTCGGCGAGGCGCTGCCGCGTCTGCGCCGGCGCCTGCGGCGCGATTTGGCGCTGCCGGGGCTGCCGCAGAACAAGGTGCTGGCGGTGATCGTCAGCCTGCTCGACTCGACCCTGATCCGCGTCGGCAACACCGAGTACGCGCGCACCAACAAGAGCTTCGGCCTGACCACGCTGCGCGACCGCCACGTGCGCTTCATCCGCGACGGCCGACTGTCGTTCCGCTTCCGCGGTAAGGGCGGGCTGGAGCGCGAGGTGACGGTCAACGATGCGCGCCTGCAGCGAATCGTCCAGCGCTGCCAGCAAATCCCGGGGCAGCACCTCTTCCAGTATCTGGACGACGCCGGCGAGCGCCATCCGGTGGACTCGGGGCAAGTCAACGACTACCTGCGCGAGGCCATGGGCGAGGACTTCACCGCCAAGGATTTCCGCACCTGGAACGGCACCCTGCGCGCCATCGCGCTGATGGGCTGCACGCCGCTGCCGGAGTCCGAGTCCGGAGCGGTCAGCGAGCGTGCGCTCAGCGGCTGCATCCTCA
Organism: uncultured Hydrocarboniphaga sp.; assembly: GCA_964246995.1. Taxonomy (GTDB): domain Bacteria; phylum Pseudomonadota; class Gammaproteobacteria; order Nevskiales; family Nevskiaceae; genus Hydrocarboniphaga. The sequence goes on along the minus strand of CAXTSJ010000008.1, from coordinate 26,417 downwards.
ATGCTATCCGCGTCGTGGCCAGCGAGCTGGGCAATACGCCGGCGGTGTGCCGCAAGTCCTATATCAATCCGGTGGTGTTCGACGCCTGGCGCCGCGGCCATCTGCACCGGGTGGTGAGCGAAGACCTGAGCCACGCGCCGCGCAAGGCCGAGGCCCTGGCGCTACGCTTTCTCCGCAGCCGGGCGCGAGCCTCCTAGCCGCGCGATAAAGTAGCGGCCCCATTCTCGAGGGCCCCCAAATGAAACCGATGCCGCTGCCGCCGGGACAGCGCGAAGCACCGTCGTTCGAGCGCTTCGGGCTGCCGCACTTCATCTGCCGGTTTCCACAGCGGCTTGAAACCGTCGACCTGCACGTGCGCGGCGACGTGTGCCACCCGCTGCAGATCGGTGACGCGCTGCTGGCGCTGCCGCGCGTCGATCAGGTGTCGGACTTCCATTGCGTGACCACCTGGTCGGTGCGCTCGTTGCACTGGAGCGGTTTCCGCTTCTCCGATTTCTACGAGCAGTTGGTGCTGCCGCAGGCGCAGCCCGAGACCGGCGCCGATCTGGTGGTGTTTCGCGGCGAAGACGGGTACGCGGCCGCGCTGCCGCTGGCGGATCTGCTCGCCGCCGAAGTGCTGCTGGCCGACCGGCTCGACGGCAATAGCCTGGGCATCGATCACGGCGCGCCGCTGCGGCTGGTGGCGCCCGCGCACTACGGCTACAAGAGCGTCAAGCACATCACCGCCATCGAGTTCTGGCGTGATGCCGGACGGCACCGTTTTCCCAAACCTTATCCGCGCCTGATGGAACATCCGCGCGCGCGGGTGGCGCTGGAGGAGCGCGGTATCGGCGTGCCCGCCTGGCTGCTGAGGCTAATCTATCGCGTGCTGATCGCGCCGACGCTGGGCCTGTCGCGGCACCTGCTGGCGCGCTATCGCAGTAGATTGGGGTGAGCCGCAGGCGAACCCCAACATTGCCCTCTGATCGAAGCAACAATGTTGGGGTTCGCTGCGCTCACCCCAACCTGCGACTTCAGGCCGCTTCCAGCGACGGATAGTCGACGTAGCCCTTGGCGCCCGGCGTGTACAGCGTGGCGAAATCCACCGCGTTGAGCGCCGCGCCGCGGCGGTAGCGCTCCACGAGATCGGGGTTGGCGATGAAGGGCTTGCCGAACACCACCGCATCGGCGGCGCCGGATGCCACTGCCGCCTCGCCGCTGGTCTGGTCGAAGCCGCCATTGACCAACATCGGCGTCGACCCCAGCGCGCCGCGCGCGATCACCGCCAGCTCCTGTTCCGCTGGCCGGGCGTGCTGGTCATGACGCAGCTCGAAGAAGCCGCCCTGGCGGCGCGCGAACTGCTCGGCGACGTAGCGCACGAGCGTCTCAGGATCGGAATCCGAAGCGTCGTTGAAAGGCACCAGCGGCGAGATGCGCAGGCCGACGCGGCCCTTGCCGTAAACCTCGATTGCGGCATCGACCACTTCGAACAGCAGCCGTGCACGATTCTCGATCGGGCCACCGTAAGCATCGCTGCGATCGTTGACGCCGTCGCGCAGGAACTGGTCGATCAGATAACCGTGGGCACCGTGGATCTGCACGCCGTCGAAGCCGGCGCGCCGGGCGTTCTCGGCGCCCTGGCGAAACAGCGCGACGATGCCCGGGATTTCGTCCAGCCGCAGACGCCGCGGAGCGGCCTCCTTGACCTTGCCCTGCAGCGTGTCGATGCCATCACCGCGGATCGGTCGATCGGTGGACGACACCGACTCGGCGCCGTCGTTGTTGAACGGATGCGTGGCGCGGCCCGGGTGCCAGATCTGCATGGCGATCAGCCCGCCCGCCGCATGTACCGCGTCCGTCACGCGCTTCCAGCCGGCGACCTGCGCGTCGTTGACGATCGCCGGCTCGTTGATGAAAGCCGAGGCCGTGGCCGACACCATCGAGCAGTCGGTGAGGATCAGGCCGGCACCGGCGCGCTGCATGTAGTACTCGCGCATCAGATCGCCCGGCACGTGGCCGGGCTCGGCGCGGGCGCGCGTCAGCGGCGCCATCACCAGGCGGTTGCGCAGGTGCAGGTCGCCGAGCGTGACGGGAGTGAACAGTGAGGTCATGAAAATCCTTTTGACGATGGGGTTGAGTGGTGACAGTCGAGGGCGCCGCCGCGATCAGGCGACGGCGAGATGCGGCTCGATGAAAGCGGCGAGCTTGGACTTGGCCGCCGCGCCAACCAGCGTCGCCGCCAGCTCACCGTTCTTGAACAGCATCAGTGTCGGAATGCCGCGGATGCCGAGCGCCGCCGGCGTCTGCGGATTCTCGTCGACATCAAGCTTGACGATCTTGATGCGGCCGTCGTGCTCGGCGGCGATCTGGTCAAGCAGCGGCGCGACCATGCGGCAGGGGCCGCACCACTGCGCCCAGAAATCGACCAGCACCGGCTGGGTCAGGCTGGCGCGTCGGACGTCCTCATCGAAGCCGGCGTCGGTGACGTGAGTCGTATAGGGGTTCATCGTTGTTGCTCCTGAAAATGCACTCAAAAAAACTACCAGGGCAGCGTTTCACCCAGGTGGGTGAAGCTGCCGCTTGGGCCGTCGTCGTCCAGCAGCGCCATCTGCACGCTGCTGCGCGCGCCGTCGGGGATTTCCATCATCCCGCCGCCCTGGTTCATCTCGGTCTTGACGTAGCCAGGATGCACCGCGTTGACCTTGATCCTGCTGCCGCGTAGCTCGTAGGCCAGGTGCACGGTCCAGGCGTTCACCGCCGACTTGCTGGCGTTGTAGGCCGGCATGTTCTTCATGTCGTAGATGGACGAACCCGGCGTCTCGTGCGTGGCGATCGAGCCGAGCAGGCTGGACAGGTTGACGATGCGACCCGCAGGCGAACGGTGCAGCAGCGGCAGGAAAGCCTGCGTCACTTCCACCAGCCCGAACAGGTTGGTGTCGAAGATCCGCCGCCACGCCTCGATCGGCTGCGACGACAGCTTGCCCTCGGCGATCTCGACGATGCCGGCGTTGTTCACCAGGATGTCGAGCCGCGCATGCTTGCGCGCGAACTCGGCGGCGGCGGCGGCGATGCTCTGGGAGCTGGCGACGTCGAGCTGCAGCGCTTCCACGCTCAGGCCCTCGGCCTGCAGCTTCAGCGCCGCCTCGACGCCGCGGCTGCGTTCGCGCGCGCCGATCACCACGTGCACGCCCTGCTGCGCGAGCTGGCGCGCGGTCTCCAGCCCGAGGCCGCGGTTGCCGCCGGTAATGAGTGCGATCTTGTCCGTCATGATTGGCTCCGGTTCTTTGACGCCGCCCGGCGTCGATGTGACAATGTGTCAGGTCTGTTACCGATCGGTAACAGGGCCTTACGTTACCGGTCGGTAACGCCGTCTGTCAAGCCGCCCGCCAGGAGGCCGTCCGATGAAGATCAAAGCCAGCGATGCGCAAGCCGAAGAACACTGCGACGCCGTCTGCAAGACCCGCGTGCGCGACCGCATCTTCGACAAGGCCAGCGAACTGTTCTACCGGCAGGGCATCCGCGCGGTCGGGGTCGACGCCATCGCTTGCGAGGCCGGCACCAACAAGATGAGTTTCTACCGCAGCTTCGTTTCCAAGGACGAGCTGGTCGCTGAATATCTGCGCGACGCCGAGGCGCGTTTCTGGGTGTGGTGGGACGCCGTCGTCGCGCCATATGCGGGCAAGCCGCGGCGCCAGGCCGAAGCCTTGTTCGCCACCTTCGTCGACAAGCCCTGCGAGAAGACCGACCAGGGTTGCGCACTCGGCAACGCGGCGGTGGAAATCCGCGATCGCGACCATCCGGGGTTCACCGTGGTCTGCGCCCACAAGAATGAAATCCGCCGCCGCTTCCGCAAGCTCGCGCGCGATATGAAGGCGCGCGATCCCGAGGTGCTGGGCGACGGGCTGACGCTGCTGATGGCGGGCGTCGCGTCGTCGCGGCTGACTTATCCCGCCAAGACGGGCCCCGCGATCAATGTCGCGCGCGTGGCGAAGACGATGATCGAGGCGCATCTGAAGGCTTGAAGGTAGGTTGGGGTGAGCGCAGCGAACCCCAACCATGCGACCTCTATCGAGCTGCGCAATTGGGGTTCGCAAAGCTCACCCCAACCTACGGGTTGCCAATCAGACCTTCAGCCGATACCCCACGCCCGGCTCCGTCAGGATGTACCTCGGCGCCGCAGCGTCGTCGCCGAGCTTCTGGCGCAGCTGGCCGACATAGACGCGCAGGTACTGCGTGTCTTCCTCGTGCACCTTGCCCCAGACCTCGCGCAGGATTTGCGGCTGGGTGACGACGCGGCCGGCGTGGCGCGCGAGCACGGAGAGGATTGCGTATTCCTTGCGCGACAGGCGTAGTTCCATGCCGGCCAGCCAGACGCGGCGCAGGCCCAGGTCCACTTTCAAATCCCCGGTCTCGATCACCGGCAGCGCGCCTTGCGCCTGCAGGCGATGGCGCAGCGCGGCGCGGATGCGCGCGAGCAGTTCGGCGGTGCCGAAGGGCTTGGTCAGATAATCGTCGGCGCCGGCGTCGAGCGCGCGCACCTTGCCGGCCTCGTCGTCGCGCACCGACAGCACGATGATCGGCAGCGCCGACTGCGCGCGCACCTGCGGGATCAGATCGAGACCGTCGCCGTCGGGCAGGCCGAGATCGAGAATCAGCAGATCGGGCTTGTCGTCGCGCAGCGCCAACCGCGCGCTGGCGATGCTGTCGGCCTCGATCACGCTGATGTTGTCGGCCGACAAGCTCACGCGCAGGAAGCGGCGGATCTGCGGCTCGTCGTCCACCACCAGTACCCGCAGGCGCTCAGTCATGCGCGATCTGCGGTGCGCGCTCGCGCGGCAGGCCGATGTCGATCAGCGTGCCCGCGCCGCCCTCGGGTTGCAGCGCGCGGATGCTGCCGCCGTGGGCGGCGAGGATGCCGCGGCAGATGGCCAGCCCCAGGCCGGTGCCGGGCGGGCCGTGATCCTGCGACTGCACGCGGTAGAACATGTCGAAGATGCGCTCACGGTTTTCGGCGGCGATGCCGCGGCCATGATCGCGCACCCGCAGCTGCAGCGTAGTCGCAGTCGCGCTCAATTGCGCTTCGATCACCGAGCCCGGCGGCGAATACTTGGCGGCGTTGTCGAGCACGTTGACCAGAACCTGTTCGATCAGCAAAGGGTCGACATGCGCCAGCGGCAGATCGGCTTGCGTCTGCACGCGCAACTCGTGCGCGTGCAATTCGCGCCGCAGGCGGGCGCGGGCGCGGCCGAGGAGTTCGCGCAGATCGCACCATTCGCGCTGCGGTGCGAGCTGGCCGTAGCCGAGCCGCGTCATGTCGAGCAGGTTTTGCACGAAGCGGTTGAGGCGCTCGGCTTCTTCGACGATGGTCTCGACCAGTTCCGCGCGGCCTTCTCGCGGCAGCTGATCGTCCTGGGTCTGCAGGCTGGTAGCAGCGCCGAGTATCGAGGCCAGCGGCGTGCGCAGATCGTGCGACACCGACGACAGCAGCGCCGCGCGCAGCTCCTCGCCCTGGGTGGTGACGCGGCGCTGCTCGATCTCTGCGCTCAGCAGCACGCGCTCCAGCGCCACCGCCGCCTGGTCGGCAAGCGCGTCGAGCAGACGCCGCTGGCCGGCCGACGGCGGCCGTCCGCGCTCGCGCAGATGCAGGCCCAGCAGGCCCACCACGCGATTGGCCGTGGACAGCGGCACGAACAGCCAGTTGGAGCCCGGCAGCGTCTGCGTCGAATAGCCCGCAGGCTGCTCGTGCTCCCAGCACCAGGCCGCGGCGGCGCGGTCGACTTCGCGGAACTGGTAGTCCGGACTGATGCCGCGCGCCTGTGCCGCACGGAGCGTGTCGGTGGGCTGCTCGATCACCGCGATGCAGGGCGCGTCGAGCGTCGCGCGCACATGCTCGACGATCGCCTCCACCACCGGGCCCTGCTCCAGCGCGCCGGCCACGCGGCGCACGAACTCGTTGAGGTTGGCATTGCGCCGCGCGGTCTTGCGCAGCGCATCCATCTGACTGCGCAGCTGCCCGCCGAGGCGGCCGGTGAGCACCGCCACGATCAGGAACACCACCAGCGTGATGATGTCCTGATGGCGTTCCATCACCAGGGTGTAGCGCGGCTCGGTGAAGAAAAAATTGAAGCAGACGGCGCCGACCAGGCTGGAGAAAATTGCCGGCCACAACCCGGCGCGAACCGCGCTGATCAGCACCGCCAGCAGGTACAGCACGGCGAAGTTGTCGAGCCCCAGCAGCGGGTCGAGCAGCAGGCCGATGACGGTGGCGCCCGCGGTCAGGCCGAGCACCATTGCGTAGTCGCGCCAGACCCAGACCGGCGCGGTCGTCGCCGCTTCTGCCGGGACGGCCGCCGCGTTCTCCGCCGGCACCAGGGTCACCTCGAACTGGTGGGCTAGCAGGAGCAGCCGCGCGGCGATGCCGCGGCGGCCCAGGTGCTTCAGGCGCTGCCACCAGGGCCGGTGCGCGGAGCGGCCGACGATGATGCCGGTGACGTTGCGGTTGCCGGCATAGCGCAGGATTTCGGTCGCCACGTTTTCGCCGGGGATCGTCACTGCCTCGCCGCCGAGGGATTCGGCCAGGCGCAGGGTTTCGGCGATGCGGTCCTTCTCCGCGCTCGGCAGCAGATTGGCGCGCGAGTCGATCACGTGCACCGCAATCCATTCGACGCCGCGCACGTCGGCCAGGCGCGCGGCGCTGCGGATCAGGCTGCGGCCGACGCTGTCGCCACCCACGCAGACCAGCAGCCGGTTGCGCGTCGGCCAGGGGCCGGCGACCTGGTGACGCCGCATGTGCGCCAGCATCTGCTGATCGACGCGCTCGGCGGCAGCGCGCATCGCCAGCTCGCGCAGCGCGGTGAGATTGCCGCGGTTGAAGAAGCTGTCGCGCGCGCGCTGCGCCTGTTCGCCCAGATACACCTTGCCGTCGGCCAATCGTTGGATCAGCTCGTCCGGCGGCAGGTCGACCAGTTCGATCTGGTCGGCGCGCTCCAGCACAGTGTCGGGCAGGGTCTCGCGCACGCGCACGCCGGTGATGCGCAGGATCACGTCGTTGAGGCTCTCAAGATGCTGCACGTTGAGCGTAGTCAGCACGTCGATGCCGGCGGCGAGCACGTCGTCGACGTCCTGCCAGCGTTTGACATGGCGGCTGCCCGGCACGTTGGTGTGCGCGAGTTCGTCGATGAGCGCGAGCTTGGGTCGGCGCGCGATCAGCGCTTCCAGATCCAGCTCTTCGAAGCGGCTGCCGCGATAGTCGATGCGTTTGCGCGGCAGCACTTCCAGCCCCGCGAGTTGCGCATCGGTTTCGCCGCGGCCATGGGTCTCGACGATGCCGACGACCACGTCGATGCAGGACCTCGATGCGGCATGCGCGGCGCGCAGCATGTCGTAGGTCTTGCCGACACCGGGGGACGCGCCGAGGAATACCTTGAGCCGACCGCGTCCTTCCGCCTGCGCTTCCTCAAGCAGCGCGTCGGGCAGGGGGCGTCGGCTGCCGGTGTCGTTCATTGCCCGATCTTAGAGCCGTCCGCGGAGCTGCCGCAGATCGCGCCGGGCGCGGTGCCTCGCCGGCCCTGGATCTGCGGCAAGCCGAGCGACGCACGCAAGGGGCCCAGCGGCTCATGCCAGCGATCTTCAAGCGGCTCCAGAATCAGGCTGCGCGCACGCTCGGCGAGACGCTGGCCGTGATGCTCGCGGCGGCGCAGACGCGATGGCTGCTCGGAGGCGATCAGCCGACACAGCCAATGGCCCCATCGCGCCGCGCGCTCGGTGACCGAGCCATCGCGCTGCGCGGCGATGAAAGCCAGCACGCCCAGAGTGCCGGCCGGAGTCTCGTCGAAGCCCAGCAGCACGCGCACGGCGTCGAGCAGCAGCCAGGTGCGCACGGCCAGGCGATGGCGCTGCATCAGCTCGCGTTTGAGTGGCGATGACAGCTGCGCGGGACGCCGCTTCTGCATGTCCATGAAGACCGCATAGGTCTGCCCGAAGCTGCCGTCGGGACAGCGGCGCAGCCTGTCGAGATCGATCGACGGAAAGGGTTCGGGCATCTCGCGCAGCCGCCGCGCGGAACCCGGGTAAGCGCTCGCGCCAAGGCTTGCCACCGCCAGTGCCGCGGCATCGTCGCGCTGGCCGCGAACGAAGCCGATCAGTGCACGGAGCAGCAGGCCCGGGCTCACCGGCCTTGGCCTAGTGCCGCCGCTGGTTGGCGACGCGCGTGCGCGGCAAACCGCCGCGATGCTTGCGCAGGAAGCAGATCTCCACCAGCGTCGGCCAGATTTCCAGCGAGCCCTTGAACTGGCTGATGACGTCGTCGACCAGGTAGATGAGTTTCTGCTGGAAGAAATCGGCATCGAAGCCGAAGAAGGCGCGCTCCAGGCTCACCGCGAACGCCTGCAGCGAATCACGGCGTTCCTGCGTGCTGCCCGGCACGTTCTGCGCCACCAGTACCTTGGCGTGCAGGCGCTGCACGCGGTCGAGAATCTGCTCGCTGTCCTCCAGCGTGATCTCGCCCTCGTAGTCGAAGCCGATCGACAGCTCGTCGACGTGCGACAAACTCGTGCGGATCTTGCGCTTGAGCAGGTTGGCGACTTCCTCGTTGAATACTTCCGAGGCCAGCGGATCGCGCATGTAATTATTCTTGATGTGATTCTGCGCGGCATCGACGTGCGCCGACACGAAGCCGGTCTGCTGAATCCACAGTCGATAGATGTAGTCCTCGAAGCGCAGCCGTGTTGGGAAGAACGGCGGCAGGCCCAGCGTGTTGTCGTATCCGGCGACGCCGCAGTCCATGCGCCAATTCAGATTGGTGATCGCCGGCCGGAAGTTTTCCAGCACGTAGACCTCGTTCAATTCTTCGATGCTCACCTGGCAGTCGTCTTCCAGATACATCTGCACGAAGTCGAGCGCGTCGATGTCGTTGGTGCCGCTGCGGAAGGTCTGCGCCATCTTGACGATGGCCTCGTCGGCAACGCTGCCGGTCTGGATTTGCAGCGCGTTCTCGCGCGCCAGGCCGTTGGAGGCGTTGGTCGTCAGATCGGTCGCGGTATCCACCAGCATCTCGCCGCGCTCATGATTGGTAGGCGTGTCGCGCACCGGTTTGCCGAGCACGTCGAGAAAGGCGGTGACGATGTCGAAGGACTTCTTCACATAGCCGTTCTTGTTGGCGTGGCGCAGTTTGCCGCGGCAGATTTCGCCGCCTTCCAGCGACTCCGGGCTGTCTTCGATCAGCGCATACGGCCGCATGTCGTCGTCGGCGCTGATCATCAGATCGCCGAGCGTGTAGATCAGGGTGAAGTTGCGGTTGCCGCCGTAGCTCGGGCGGAACAGGTTGCGGATCAGCGGTTCGAGTTTGCGATCGCGCAGGCGCGCGAACAGCAGCGCCAGGAATTGTTCCTTCTCCGCGGGGCCGACGTAGAAGAGATTGCTGTTGGTTTTGGTGGCCTCCAGTAGCGGGTAGTACTTCTGCTGGTTGACCGCGCTGGAGTCGTCGAACACGGTGAGGTCGATCGCGTGGCCGTTCTTGCGGAAATGTTCGTCGTACGCCTCGACGGTCTGGCCGACGTCACGTAGTCGATAGGTGGGGATGACGAACGTCGTATTCGGGGTTTGCATGTTGAACCTCGGGCAGTCCCTGCCCTGTCCGCCGCGGGCTCTCCGCGGCGTCGTGGTTGATGGGGATTGAAGCGCGAGCAGGCTTCTATAGGGCTACTGCTTGCCGTTCTTCATCTCGTCGAGCGCCAGATTGAGTTCCAGCACGTTGACTCGCGGCTCGCCCATAAAGCCGAGCTGCCGGCCTTCGGTGTGCTGCGCGACGAGTGCCTGGATGTCCTGCGCCGGTACGCCGCGCGCGGCGGCGACCGCGGCGACCTGGTATTCGGCGGCGGCAGGTGACAGATGCGGATCGAGGCCGCTGGCGGAAGCCATGACCAGATCGGCCGGCACCGGCGAGCGGTCGTGCTTGGCGACGAAGACGCGCTGGGCGATCGCGTCGTTCAGAGACTTGGTCGCGACACCCAGATTGGAGCCGCTGGAACTGTTGGCGTCGTAGCCGTCCTTGCCGGCCGCCGAAGGCCGCGGATGGAAGTAGCCGGCGCCGCTGAAGTTCTGGCCGATCAGCGATGAGCCCACGACTTTGCCCTCGCGCTCGATCAGGCTGCCATGCGACTGATCGGGGAACACGAGGCCAGAGATCCCGGTGACGAGCAGCGGATACGCGATACCAGTGATGAGTGTCATCAGCAGAAGAAAACCGATGGCTTGACGCAGTGAGGTGAGCATGGCGATGTCCTTAGTGGAGTCGTGTAACGATCAGACCAAGCCGACCGCGTTGATCAGCAGATCGACGATCTTGATGCCGATGAAGGGCGCGATCAGTCCGCCGAGGCCGTAGATCCCCAAGTTGCGCGCGAGCAGCTGCGAAGCGCCCGCCGGCTTGTACTGCACGCCCCGCAAGGCCAGCGGAATCAGCGCGACGATGATCAGCGCGTTGAAGATCACCGCCGACAGCACCGCGCTACCGGGCGATTGCAGTTGCATGATGTTGAGCGCCTGCAGCGCCGGATACGCGCCGACGAACATCGCCGGCACGATCGCGAAATACTTGGCGACGTCGTTGGCGATGGAGAACGTGGTCAGCGATCCGCGCGAGATCAGCATCTGCTTGCCGACCAGCACCACATCGATGAGCTTGGTCGGATCGCTGTCGAGGTCGATCAGATTCGCCGCTTCGCGCGCCGCCGCGGTGCCGGAATTCATCGCCACGCCGACATCGGCCTGCGCCAGCGCCGGTGCGTCGTTGGAACCGTCGCCGCACATCGCCACCAGCCGGCCTTCGGCCTGGGCCTTGCGGATCAGCGCCAGCTTGTTCTCCGGCGTGGCTTCGGCGAGGTAATCATCGACGCCGGCTTCGGCGGCGATGGCGGCGGCGGTCAGCGGGTTGTCGCCGGTGATCATCACCGTGCGGATGCCCATCTGGCGCAGCTCGTCGAAGCGCGCCTTGATGCCGGGCTTCACGACATCCGACAGCGCGATGACGCCGAGCACGCGACCCTGGCGCGACACCGCCAGCGGCGTGCCGCCACCGCGTGCGATTTTCTCGACGATGCGCGTCATGTCGGCATCGGCGCCCGCACCGGCATCGCGGATGATGGAATCCACTGCGCCCTTGCGGATCTGCGTGCCATCGAGCAGATCGGCGCCGGAGATGCGCGTCGAAGCCGAGAACTCGATGAAGCGCGCGACTTGGGCCGCGTCCACATCGGCCAGCTTCTGCTGCCGGATCAACTCGACGATCGATTTACCTTCCGGCGTCTCGTCGGCGAGCGAGGCGTAGAGCGCGGCCTCACTCAACGCTTCACGCGAGACATCGCCGGCCGGAATCAGATGCGTCGCGCGGCGGTTGCCGAAGGTGATCGTGCCGGTCTTGTCGATCATCAGGGTATCGACGTCGCCCGCGGCCTCCACCGCGCGGCCGGACTTGGCGACGACGTTGCGCTTGACCAGGCGGTCCATGCCGGCGATGCCGATGGCCGACAGCAGGCCGCCGATGGTGGTCGGGATCAAGGTCACCAGCAGCGCCGCCAGCAGCGGCACCGACAGCGCGATGCCGGCGTAACCGGCCCAGGCCGGCAAGGTCGCCACCACCAGCAGGAAGATCAGCGACAGCCCGACCAGCAGCACGGTGAGCGCGATCTCGTTCGGCGTCTTCTGCCGCTGCGCGCCTTCCACCAGCGCGATCATGCGATCGAGAAAACTCTCGCCGGGATCGGCGCCGATGCGCACCACGATCTGGTCGGACACCACGCGCGTGCCGCCGGTGACGGCGCATTGATCGGTGCCGGATTCGCGGATCACCGGTGCGGATTCGCCGGTGATGGCGGACTCGTCCACCGAGGCGATGCCATCGACTACTTCGCCGTCACCCGGAATCAGTTGCCCGGCGGCGACCAGCACCAAGTCGTTCTTGCGCAGGCTGCGGCTGGAGACGAGTTGCACCTTGCGATCCTGCAAGGAGGCGATTTTCTGCGCCTGGGTTTCGGTCTGCGCGGCGCGCAGCGAATCGGCGCGCGCCTTGCCTCGGCCTTCGGCGAGGGCCTCGGCGAAGTTGGCGAAGATCACCGTGAACCACAGCCACAGCGCGATCTGCAGGTTGAGCCCCAGCGTGTCGACACCGCTGATGACGGCGGCGAGCGTCGACACCGCCGCTACCACCGCGGTCATGAACATCACCGGATTGTGGAACAGGTGCCGCGGATCGAGCTTGAGGAAGGCCTGGCCGATGGCGGGGCGAACCAGCGCGGCGGAGAACAGCGGCGCGTCGGCGGGTTTGGTTTCAGCAACGGTGCTCATGACGAGTGATCCTTGATGTAGGTTGGACGAGCGCAGCGATGCCCAACACCGGGAGCGTGATCGTGGGACTTCAGAACTGCTGGCCGGCCAGCGTCGAGAAGTGCTCGGCGACCGGCCCCAGGGCGAGCGTCGGGAAGTAGGTGAGCGCGCCGACGATGACGATCACGCCGATCAGCAGGATCACGAACAGCGCGCCATGCGTCGGGAAGGTGCCGACCGACACCGGCACGCGCTTCTTGGCGGCGAGCGCACCGGCGATGGCCATGATCGGGATGATCGGGCCGAAGCGGCCGATCAGCATCGCCAGCGCCAGCATCAGGTTGTGGAACGGCGTGTTGGCGGTGAGGCCGGCGAACGCCGAGCCATTGTTGGCAACCGCCGAGGTATAGGCGTAGAGCATCTCGGACAAGCCGTGCGGCCCTGGATTGAGCAGGCCCGCCAGGCCCACCGGCAGCGCGATGGCGAACGCGCCGATCACCAGGCTGCCCAGCGGCATCGGCAGCATCGCCGCGAACACCGCGAGCTTGATCTCGCGCGCCTCGATTTTCTTGCCCAGGTATTCCGGCGTGCGGCCGACCATCAGGCCCGCAATGAAAACGGTGAGGATGGCGAACACCAGCATGCCGTAGAGGCCCGAGCCGACGCCGCCGAAGATCACTTCGCCGAACTTCATCATCACCATCGGCATCATGCCGCCGAGCGCGGTGAAGCTGTCATGCATGGCGTTGACCGCGCCGCAGGAAGCGGCGGTGGTGATCACCGAAAACAGCACGGAGTTGACGGTGCCGAAGCGCACTTCCTTGCCTTCCATGTTGCCGAGGCTCGGATCGACGCCGGCCGCCACCGCGAACGGGTTGCCCTGGATCTCGGCCCAATACCCAAAGCCGACGACGATGGCGAAGGTGATGAACATCGCGGCAAAAATGGCCCAGGCCTGGCGCTTGTCGCCGACCATGTGACCGAACAGGAACACCAGTCCGCCGCCGAGCGTGAAGATCGCCAGCATCTGCAGAAAGTTGGTGAGCGGCGTCGGGTTCTCGAACGGGTGCGCCGAGTTGACGTTGAAGTAACCGCCGCCGTTGGTGCCGAGAATCTTGATCGCCTCCTGCGAGGCGACCGGCCCCTGAGCGATGGTCTGCGTCGCGCCTTCGAGCGTGGTGGCGGTGACGTTCGCATCGAAGGTCTGCGGCACGCCCTGCCAGACCAGCACCAGCGCGAAGACCAGCGACAGCGGCAGCAATACCCACAGCACCGAGCGCGTCATGTCCACATAGAAGTTGCCGACCGCCTGGCTCTCGCGCCGCGCGAAGCCGCGGATCAGCGCCAGCACCACGCCGATGGCGGTGGCCGCCGACAGGAAATTCTGCAGGGTGAGGCCCACCATTTGCGAAAACACCGACATCGTCGATTCGCCGCCGTAGGACTGCCAGTTGGTGTTGGTGACGAAGCTCACCGCGGTGTCCAGCGCCAGGTGCCAGGACAGGCCCGGCAGGCCGGCAGGGTTCAGCGGCAGCGCGTCCTGGAACAGCAGGATCAGCAGCAGCAACACGATGCCGGCGAAGTTGAGCAGCAGCACCGCGCCCAGGTACTGCTTCCAGTCCTGTTCGCGCGTCTCGTCGACGCCGCAGACGCGGTACACGCTGCGCTCGATGATGTTGGCGCGCGCCGATGCCGGCGCCAGCGTCGCCTGCAGGTAGCGGCCCATGAGCGGGCAGATCAGGAACAAGGCGGCCGCGTAGGCCGCAAGCTGGATGAGGTCGGAGACGGGCATGGCTTTAGAACCGCTCCGCGCGGATCAGCGCGAACATCAGATAAACCAAGAGGCCAACGGCGATGACGCCGCCGATCCAATATTCCAGCGCGTGCGATGACAGGTCCATCCAGCTCTCCTCGGCCCGGGTTCTCGGGGCCAGCAGTATCGGGACGCGGCGCGCCAAGGCGCCATTCGCATTTGCCGGCCGGCGCGTAAACGCCGCGTAAAGATTTCGATTGATGCGATTGCCTGACCCCGGCGGGGCTGGACGAACGATCGCACCGATTTGTCGATCGGCGGTCTTACACTGTGCAATAACCCCACCCCCCGCCATGCCGTATGGTCCTGAATCGTCGACTGTTCGCCGTCGTTTTCCTTGGCGCCCTGGGCGCTTGCTCGAACAGCGGCGGGCGCAAGCGCGACGATCCGCCGATCAGCTTCAAGCGCTTTGAAGAGGCGGATGCCGACCGTGACGGCAAGCTCAGCCTGGCAGAGGCGCAGACGATCCCGGAGTTCGCCGACGGCCTGCGCGGCGACAAGCTGAATGTGAGTTTTGAAATGCTGTTTAAGCGCATGGACAGCGACCATAGCGGCCTGCTGTCCTGGAGCGAGGTGCGGGCCGCGCGTTTTCCGTTCTACCGCTTTCCGGCGCTGCAGCGGGAACGCTGATCAGGAGCCGGCCAAACACGGGGGCAAGATGAAAGCCATTCTGCGAATCGCAATCGTGGCGGTGCTGGCCGCGCTTGGCGCGTCCTGCGCCTTCGGGCCGACCATCCAGCCGGAGGACCCGGCGTCGATCATCGCCGGGGTCAAAGTCGGCGACGAGGTGGTGGTGACCAGCAAGCAGGGCAAGATCCAGCACTTCGTCGTCGACCGCATGACCAACAAGGCGCTGTATGGCGAGGGCTATCGCGTGGGCTATGACGAGATCGAGAATGTCGAGGTCAAGCGGGAGAGTTGGCTCAGCCACTTTTTCTAGAACTAAGCCGGCTGCTCCTGCGAAGTCGCCGCCAGGGACCGGTGCAGGGCGTCGGCGAGTTGCGCGACATGGCGGCGCAGCTCCGGTACCGCCGTTGCCTCCCAGTGCTGGGCGCGCAGAAACGGGCCGACGTAGTGCAGCACCGGCGAGCCGAGGCCGTTGCGGCCGATCAGGCGATAGTCGTCGTCCACCAGCAGGCCCAGGCCCAGCTCGTCGGGCGTGATTAGGCCGCCGTCGCGCAGCGCCGCGATCAGCGGCTCGCGCACGCTGCGGGTGTCGCTCTCCGGCCCGGTGCAGTTGACCACGTGGCCGGTCGCCAGACGCTCGATCGCCTGGCTGCCGCGACGGCGCCAGAACACGGTGACGCCGTCGGCCTGCTGATCGAAGCCGACGATGCGGCCCGCCAGGGTCTGCAAACTTCCGGCCGCTCGCTCGCTGGCGAGCAGGCGGCCGAGCGCGGGCGCGCAGCGATGGCGATGGGTCTCCCAGAACGTGCGCAGATGGCGCAGGAAGCGCTGGCGCTCGCGTGTCGACAAGGCTTGCCAAAGCGTGGGCGTGGCGCCGCGCAGACCGCCGACGATGTCGCGCCAGTCGACGTCCTCGCTGGCGGCGAGCGCCAGCTCAAAACGCAGGCCGCGCAGGTAGTCGCGCGCATTGGGCGTGGCCGACAGCCGTTGCGCCAGGCCGCTGGTGTAGACCGGGCGGATCTCCAGCTCGCGATGCGCCTGCGGCAGCAGGCCACGCCGCGACAGCGCATGGATCGGCGCCCGGTGCCCGTGCGCACGCAGGCTGAGCAAAGTGTCCAGCATGGTCAGCCCGGTGCCGATCAGCAGCACCGGCTCGTCGGGCCGGATGACCCACAGCGCGTCGGGGCGCCAGGGATCGCGGACGTAACGCGGGCTACTGAAGAAATCCTGGTGCTCGGGATCGAGCCGCGGGTCGGCCGGCGCGAAATTGCCCAGCGCCAGCACCACGCGATCCGCATCCAGGCTGCGCTGTCGCAGCAGGTGCAGGCGCGCACCGCCGGCCAGCATTTCGATGCGCTCGACGTCGCCGACCATCGGCCGGTACAGGCTGCCGGCGGGAGCCAGGCGCGCGGCCTCGCGCACCTGTAAGTCCAGGTAGTCGCCGAAAATGCGGCGCGAGACGAAGCTGTTGGCAGAGACCTCGGGATCGGTCTGCTGCGCGTAGCGCAGGAAGCCGCCCTCATCGTCGGTAAACGCGCTCATGCGCCCGGCCGGCACGTTGAGCACATGCTCGGGCGTGCGCGTGCCGTAGGCCAGACCGCGCGCCATCAGGCCGGAGCGGTTGAGCAGGATGACCTCGATCGGCTCGACCGCCTTGCGCAGCAACTGCGCAGCGGTGACCGCGCCGCAGAATCCGGCGCCGATGATGACGACGGTCTTCACGCGGTCATGGCCTTCTACGGAAAGTCGGCGAAGCGGTCGGTCGCGGCCACCAGGCGCGACAGGATGCCTGGCTCGCTGGCGGCGTGGCCGGCGTCGCCGACGATCTGCAGATCGGCCTCGGGCCAGGCACGGTGCAGGTCCCAGGCCGACTTGAGCGGGCAGACCACGTCGTAGCGGCCCTGGATGATCACGCCGGGAATGTGGCGGATGCGGTAGCAATCCTCGAGCAACTGATTGGGGGTGCGGAAGAAGCCCTTGTTGACGAAGTAATGGCACTCGATGCGCGCAAACGCTTCGGCGAAGCGGTCTTCGCCAAAGCGCGTGACCATGTCGCGGCTCTGCAGCAGCTTGCTGGTGGCGCCCTCCCAGATGCTCCAGGCGCGCGCGGCTTCGCGGCGCTCCTGTGCGTCGTCGCTGGTGAGCCGGCGGTGATAAGCCGTGACCAGATCGGCGCGTTCGGTCTTGGGGATCGGGCGCAGGAAATGTTCCCAGGCGTCGGGATAGATCCAGTTGGCGCCCTCCTGGTAGAACCAGCAGATCTCTTCCGGACGCAGCAGGAAAATACCGCGCAGCACCAGGGCGCGGACCTGATCCGGATGCGTCTGCGCATAGGCCAGGGCCAGGGTCGATCCCCAGGAGCCGCCGAACACGGTCCAGCGCTCGATGCCCAAACGCTTGCGAATCGTCTCCATGTCCGCGACCAGTTCCCAGGTGCCGTTCTCGCGCAGTTCCGCATGCGGCGTCGAACGGCCGCAGCCGCGCTGGTCGAACAGCACGATGCGGTAGGACTGCGGATTGAAGAACTGCCGGTGCCAGGGCTCGGTGCCGCCGCCGGGGCCGCCATGCACGAACACCACCGCCTTGCCGCGCGGGTTGCCGCACTCTTCCACATGCAGCTCGTGCAGCGCCGACACCGGGATGCGGTGGGTCTTGAAGGGCTCGATCGACGGATAAGGCTGGGACATGGTTTGCCCGGTAGATGATTCGCGCGGACCAGGGCGCGGTCGCCACGATAGTAAAGCACCGGAGTGATCGATCGGAGCCGCAGCCCGCGAGCCGATCATCACCGCCGCGCCGAGCTGTAAAGCCGCGTCGAAGAGTTCAGGTGGAATTGGACCATGCAAGGTTTGAGCGCGGTCCGGCGCTGGGCTAGCATCGCCCCGGCAAGTGTTGCCACGTGATGCGGGTCGGAGTGCAGAGTGACGAGCAGGTTCCGGGGATTGTTGCTGGCTGGTTTGATCACCTCCGTGGCGCAGGCCCAGCCTGTGGGGGGCACGGCACCGGTGGATGTTCTGCCGCCGGTGGTTCCAGCCGCCGAACCCTCGTTGCCGACCGTGGCGACGCCGGTCGCCGCCCCCACCGTAGTGGCAACGCCGGCGGTGCCGGCACCGCCGCCTCTGCCGCCGGCCGACGATGCGCTGTTCCCGCGCTACGAGGTGCTCAAGCCCAACGTCGCGTTCTGGACGCGCGTGTTCGCGCAATATTCCGAAGACCAGAGCGCGGTGCATTCCACCGAATACCCGGACAAGGTGTTCGAGGTGCTGGATTTCCGCGAAGACGCGTTGCGTCTGGACAAGGTCACGCTCTACCGGCTCAAGGCCGAGGGCGAAACCAGGGCGAAGGCGCGGCTCGACCGCCTGCTGGCCTCGGTGCACGAGCTGCGCAACAGCCCGGAAAAAATGGACGAGGAGCAGCGCCGCGTCTACCAGCTGTTCGCCGACGTGCATGAGGACGACAAGTTCAAGAACGCCATCGGCACGTTCCGCGCCCAGCGCGGGCTCAAGGAGCGTACGGCGATGGCGTTGGAAACCTCGGGCAAATACCTGCCCGAGATGGAAAGCATCTTCGGCAGCTACCGCCTGCCGCTGCGGCTGACGCGGCTGCCGCTGGTGGAGTCGAGCTTCAACGTCGAGGCTTATTCCAAGGTCGGCGCGTCGGGGCTGTGGCAGTTCATCCCGTCGAGCGCGCGCATCTACATGCGCCTCAACGAGGTGGTCGACGACCGCCGCGATCCTTGGACCAGCACCGACGCCGCTGCGCGCCATCTGCGCGACGACTACGCCGCCCTGGGCAGCTGGCCGCTGGCGCTGACCGCCTACAACCATGGCCGCGGCGGCATCGCCAAGGGCCTGCAGAAAACCGGCGGATCGACCCTGCCCGACCTGATCCGCGGATATGACGCCAAGAGCTTCGGCTTCGCATCGCGCAATTTCTACGCGGAGTTTCTGGCGGCGAGCGATGTCGAGCGCAACTGGCGAGCGCACTTCGGCGCGATCAACCGCAACCAGCCGCTGCGCTTCGACACCGTCGAAACCAAGAACTACGTCCCCTACGAAACCTTGCGGCGCCTGTGCAACGCCGACGACGACTTGTTCCGCCGTCTCAACCCGGCGTACCGGCCCGAGGTCATCGAAGGCAAGCTGTATGTGCCGCCCGGTCACCTGATCCGCGTGCCGGCGGGTAGCGCCAGTGCGTTCAATGTGGCCTACGCCAAGCTCGGCAGTTCCGAGCGATTCGACTCGCAGAAAACCTACTACCTGCTACACAAAGTTTCCAAGGGCGACACGGTGGGCAAGATCGCCCGCAAGTACGGCGTCAGCCAGGCCGCGGTGAAGTCCGCCAACGGTCTCAAGGACACCGGCAAGCTCAAGCTCGGCCAGATCCTCAAGGTGCCGCCGCACGAGGAGAGCCGTCCGGGACCGGTGCTGGTGGCGGTCGGCGAGTCCAAGCCGACCTTGACGCGCGAGGACACCGTTGCCGTGGAGGCCGAGCGCCGGCACGACGCCGAGCCTGCGCCCAAGAAATCCGCGCGCAAGTCCGGCCGCGTGCACAAGGTGCGCTCGGGGCAGACGCTGAGCAGCATCGCCAAGCGCTACAAGGTCAGCGTCGCCGCCTTGCGCAACGCCAACGATCTGGGCGACAGCGCCCACCTGAGCATCGGCCAGAAGCTGAAGATTCCGCCGAGCTGAGGCCTAGTGATGCAGCATGCCGATCACGCCGATGGCGATGAGATAGATCGCGACGACGTAGTTCAGCAGTTGCGGGCGCAGCAGGATCAATACGCCGGCGACGACCGACATCACCGGGATGGCTTCTATGTGCAGGGTCATCAGTAACGCTCCTTAGTCAAACGAACCAGGCGAAGCCGAACAGGCCGATCATCGCCAGCGCGATCACCAGCTTGGCGATGCTGCCCAGCAACAGGCCGACCCAGGTGGCGACACCCGAGGCGGTAGCCTGCCCAAGCCCGCGGCGGGCGCCGATCTCGCCGATCACCGCGCCGACGAAGGGGCCCAGCAGCAGCCCGGGCAAGCCGAAGAAGATGCCGACGACGCTGCCAAGCGTGGCGCCCAGCACGGCCTTGGGGCTGGCGCCGGCGCGCTTGGCGCCGAAGCTGCCGGCCACGAAATCCAGGACCAGGCCGGCGATCAGCATGATCGCGAGAAGCCCGACGGTCACCGCGCCGACGCGGTTGAAGCCGTCGTACCAGGCGCCGAGCAGCAAGCCGCCGAACACCATCGGCAGGCCCGGCAACACCGGCAGCACCGCGCCGGCCAGCCCGCCCAGCACCAGCAGGGCGGCCAGGAGGCCGACGGCGATGTCCATCAGCGGCCGGCGACCGGCGGCGGCAACGCGTCGAGCAGGGTGCGCGCGAGCAGAGCGTAGTCACCGTTGAAATGGTGGCTGCCGGGCAGGTGCACCAGGCGGTAGTGATGGGAATCCAGCAGCGGGCAGATCGCGGCGTCGTCGCCGTCGCCGCAGATGATCAACAGGTCGGTGCGGTCCGCGAGTTTCTTGACCTCCGGCAGCGTCTCGAAGTCGCCGGTGCCACCCGCCCACGCGCCGACGTGGAATTCGAAAGCGGCGTGTTGCGACAGCGCGATCGCGCCGGCCAGCGCCAGATGCGAGCGCGTGGTGTCGGCGAGCCGGTTGAGCGCGAAGGGCAACACGTCGGCGCCCTGCGAATAGCCCAGCAGCAGCACGCGCGGCCGGTCCCAGGCGTCGACGTAATGCGCCACCAGCCGGTCCAGATCCGCTGCCAGCCCCGCCGGCTCGCGCTCGCTCCAGAAGTAGCGCAGCGAATCCATGCCCACCACCGGGATGCCCTGCGCCGCCAGCCGGTTGGCCAGCTCCTCGTCGATGCCGGCCCAGCCGCCGTCGCCGGAAATCAGCACCGCGAACAGATCCGGGTATTGCGGGTTGGCTACGCGCGCGGGGATTTCCACCAGGGGCAGATCGGGCAGGGCGTCGGGCTTGCGCTGTGTGGGCACCACGTCGGCCGCCAGCGACAGGTAGGCCACGACCGCCGCCGCCGGCACGCTCGGCGAGCCGGTGCGACGGCGCAGCGGCCAGCGCAGCTCGGCATCTGGAACGCGGTCGACGAAGGCGCGCGCGCCGCAGTCCGTGCTCTGCGGCGTGACGATCGCGTAGAAGGGTTCGCGCAGGCGCGAACTCGGCAGCAGTTCGGTGCGCGTCTTGGTCACCCGCTGGCGCAGCGCGGTGCCGGCGCACAGCGGCGGGCGCAGGACGCTCTGCGGACAAAAGCCAACGCCGATGCCGCCCGCGAAACTGTTCGCCGGCGCCTGGGCGAGGACGCCGAAGGCCAGCGCCGCGGCGTCGTCGACGCCGAACACCAGCGGCGGGCGGTAGTCGTCCTGATGCGTGTAGGCCTGGACGAAGTGGCTGAGGTTGTCGAGATCGCCGTCGAGGAATTCGCAGTCGTCGCCGTCCTTGGCCAGTTCGGCGAGCAGGGCGGGCGTGTCGATGCCGGCGACGAGCGTGGCGTTGTCGCGCAGGGTTTCGGCGTAGGCGGCGGACTGGGCATCCCAGCCATTGCGGCCCGAGAGCAGCAGCACCGTGCTGCGCGCGTCGCCGTCCGGTCTGAGCAGATGCAGGCCGTGAAAGCGGCCGTGATCGATGACCTCCTCGCTTGGCGTTGCGGCAAGCACGCGTGTGGCCGCCGTCGCCAGCATCAGTACGCAGGCCAGCTGGAGCAGGACAAGCACGGGCTTCATTTCCAGACCATCTCCTTGACGCCGCCGGCGATCAGCGCGGCGGTGTCGAGCATGATGCGCGGCACGATCAAACCGCCCGGTGAAGCCAGATACCGTGGCCGCCAAACCGGCTGATATTTTTCCTTGTAGCGGCGCAGGCCGTCGAAGTTGTAGAACGACTCGCCGTAGCGGTGCACCAGCAGCCCCAGCCGGTGCCACAGCGGCGCCAGCGGATGCGTCTCCAGCCCGGCGAGTGGTGCCATGCCGAGGTTGAACCACTGGTACTGGCGCACTTGCGCCCACAGCAGCAATTCGACGAACAGGTAATCCATCACGCCCTTGGGCGCGTCGGCGCCGTAACGCATCAGATCCACCGACAGCTCGCCGCCGTCGCCGGCGCGCCACAGGTTGGCGAAGGCGACCAGGGTGTCGCCGCTCAGGGCCACCGCGCAGGGGAAGTGGCTCAGGTAAGCACGATCGAAGCGGCCAACCGAAAAGCTTTTCTCGGCGACGGATTTATGTTTGAGCCAGGACTGCGAAACCGCGTCGAAATCATCCAGCCGGCTGTTGACCGTCGCGGCGTCGAACACCTCGAAGCGCAGCCCCTCGCGCGCGCCCTTGCGCTGGGCGGTGCGCAACTCGCCTCGGCTCTTGCCTTCCAGGCTGAAACTGGTCAGCGGTACGCGCGCCTCTTCGCCGAGTTTGGTCAGCGACAGGCCCAGGTCCAGATACAGCGGCAACTTGTCGGCGGTGACCTGGTAGAACGCGCACCAGCCGCCATGCTCGTCGCAGAGTTCGCGGAAGCGCCAGGCCAGCTCGGTGTGGCGCGCGGGGTTGCCGACCGGATTGCCCAGCGCGATCCAGGAGCGCCCGGAACGCTGGTACATGATGAAGGCGTCGCGCTGGTCGCTGAAGAGAATCTGCTTGTCGCCGAGCAGCACCAGATTGGGCAGGGAATCCGAGCCGACGCCCAGGCAGGCCTTGGCCGACAGCAGCTCCTGCGCGTTGGGCCGCGTCGGTTCCGGCCGCGCCGCGCCCATCAGCGACCACAGCGCGTAGGCCAACCCCACCATCACCGCCACCAGGCTTGCGCGCAGCATGCGCGGCGCGCTGTCGTCGAAGGCGAAACGCCACCACAGCTCATGCGCGTATTCGACCTTGCGGAAAGCGACGAACCCGATCCACACCGCCGCGCCGATCACTAAGCCCACATTGACCAGCCACAGTGCCGACAGGCCCGCCTCGGTGAGCGGCGCCTTGCGGTAGAAGCGGTCGCGCGATATGCCAAGGACGATCATCACCACCAGCAGGATCAAAGCTTCTTCGAAGTCGATGCCTTTGAGCATCGAGGCGACGATGCCTGCGCCGAGCACCACCAGGGTCAGCCACCAGGCGGCCTCCAGCCGCCGGTAAAGACCGCGCGCGAGAAACAGCAGGGCGACGCCCAGCGCGCTGCCGATCAGGTGCGAGGCTTCGAGCACGCCCAGCGGCAATGCCTGCGCCAGGGCGTTGACGCGCGAGCCGATCGCCGGCAGCGCGCCGGACACCAGCAGGATCGCGCCCGCTGCGAACACCGCAATCGCCAGCGCCTGCGGCACCACCGATTCCAGGGAGCGCCGCAAGGCCGTGGTGGCGCGCAGAAATGGCGCGCTCAGGCCCGCGGCTTCACGCAGCGCGAGCAGGATCAGGGCGATGGCGAAAGGCCCGATGTAATACACCACGCGAAACACCAGGATCGCGCCGAGCATCGGCGCCGGCTCCGGCGTCGGCAGCAGGATCAGCATCACCGACTCGAACACGCCGAGACCGCCGGGCACGCTGCTGACGGCGCTCAGGCTGATCGCGATGACATACAAGCCCAGAAAAGCCGGGTAGCCGACTTCGACGGACGCGGGCAGCAGCACATACAGCGCCGCAGCCGAGCACGCGATTTCGACCGAGCTGACCAGGAACTGGCTGGCGACCTGCATCGGCTGCGGCGTGGTGATCTGCCAGTTGCGGAAGCGCAGCGGCTCGCGTCGCAACGAAGCGCTCAGCGCGTAACCGATCAGCAGCGTCAGCAGCAGCAGCCCGCCCGCGCGCACCGGCAGATCGGGCACGTGCAGTACGCGGGCGGCCTCGTCGGGCGCGAGCAGCAGCGAGCCGCACAGCAGGGTGGCAGCGCCCAGCAGAAAGGTCAGCGAGAACAGGCCCTGCACCAGGGCGATGTCGGCGGCGCTCAGACCCTCGGAGGTGTAGGCGCGCAAGCGCACCGAACCACCGGAGAGCGATGACAGGCCCAGCGAATGCGCCAGCGCGCACGCGATGAACGAGATCGTCGCCACCCGCCGGTAGGGCAAGCGGTGGCCAACGATGCGCAAGGCCAGCAGATCATAGAAGGTGAGCATGAAATAGCTCGCCGCGGTCCAGCCGATCGCGGACGCCATCTGCTCCAGCGACAGCGTGTGAAGCGGCAACAGCAGGTCTTCCGGCTCGAGCTTGCGCAGACTGTCGTCGAGGACGAACAGCGCGAGCAGAAACACCGCCAGCGTCAGCAGCGCGGCGACCAGCGCACGCTCTTTGCCGGGTTCGAGTCTTTGCATGGCGCGCATTCTAGGGTCGTTCGGCGCTCGCTGCGCTACTGTTTCCGCGGCCTGGTTTCTCCGACGCTCCGCTCGCCGGAACCGTCGGTCGGCGATGTCCCCGGGCGGTTGGAGCCGCGCCGCAACATGCGTGCATGGTCGACGTAGAAACTTCTCCCGCCGGTACCGGATTCATGAATCAGCCCGTCTGTTCTCAAGCGCTCAAGACTTTGACGCCGTCCACGGCGCGTGGCATGGCGACACGCCGCAAGCTGCTCGCCGCGGCCGCCGCCGAGTTCGGTGCTCGCGGATTTCATGCCGCCTCGGTCAGTTCCATCACCAGCCGCGCCGATGTCGGGCAGGGTACGTTCTATCTGTATTTTCACGGCAAGGACGAAATTTTCGTCACGCTCGTGCGCGACATCGGGCGTTCGCTGAGCCAGGACCTGGCGCGTGCCTTTGTGCCGATGCGCGGGGACGCCGAACGCCGCTTTCTGATGACGCTGCTCGGCTTCGTCGTCGAATTCCCCGGGCGCTATCGCATCGTCCAGGAGGCGCAGTTCGTCGATGAGACCGTGTTCCGGCAATGCCAGGAGCAGCTCGTCAAGGTTTATGCAGATTGTCTGCAGGAGGCCACGCGGCGCGGCACGCTCAAGCCCGGCCCGGTGGAGACGCGCGCCTGGGCGATCATGGGCGTTGGCCAGGTCCTGGCGATGCGACACTGCGTGTGGACGGGCCGCATGCCCAGCGATGCGGTGATCGACCAGGCGCTGGAGATGATCGAGCACGGCATCGCGCCTGCGGCTGTCGCAGCCGCTGTCTAGCCCCATCTGGTTTTGCCGGCGCGTTCACAAGATTTAATCACGGCCTTGCCGATGCCGGCTGATAGACTATGAATTGCCGGTCAATCTGCTGGCTCTTTCGAGGCTACAAGCCCCCATGTCTTCTCCCGTCTCCGCCGCGCCCGTCGCTGGCGATGCCGTCGTTTCCCGGCCTCTGAACTGGCCGGCGATCATCATGTTCGGAATCAGCACCAGCCTGGTGCTGACGCTGTTCCCCTGGTACGCGTGGACGCATGACTTCAGCGTGTCGGCCTGGGTCTGGTTCGCGGTGTTTCTCTACGCCAGCGGCCTGTCGATCACCGCTGGCTACCACCGGCTTTATTCGCATCGCGCCTATCAGGCGCACTGGAGCCTGCGCCTGTTTTACGCGCTGTTCGGCGCCCAGGCTTTACAGAACAGCATGCTGGTCTGGTGCTCCATGCATCGCGTGCACCATCGCGAGGTTGACGATGTGCAGCGTGACCCGTACTCCGCCCGTCGCGGACTCTGGTACTCGCACATGGGCTGGATGCTGCGCGACGAGGACTGCCATGTTCTCGACGTCAGCAATGTCCGCGACCTGCAGGACGATCCGATCGTGCGCTTTCAGCACAAGCACTATCTCGCGCTCGCACTGTTCATGAACATCGCGGTGCCCTTGCTGGCTGGCTGGGCAACGGGTGATCCATGGGGCACGCTGATGCTGGCCGGGTTGTTCCGTCTGGTGATCAATCATCACTTTACGTTCTTCATCAACTCGCTGGCGCATTACTGGGGCCGGCAGCCCTACACCGCTGAGAACTCGGCGCGCGACAACGACTTTCTGGCCCTGCTGACGTACGGCGAGGGTTATCACAATTTTCATCACCTGTTTCAGTGGGACTACCGCAATGGCGTCCGCTGGTATCAGTGGGATCCGACCAAGTGGTGGATCGCCGCGAGTTGCTGGGTGGGGCTGAGCCGCAACCTGCGGCGTACGCCCGAGTTCCTGATTCAGCGCGCCAAGCTTCAACGCCAGTTTGAACGTACGCGCGAGCGACTCGCCCAGGCCGACGCCGGAGGCCGCATGGCCCACCTGCAGTTGCTGCTGGAGCACGAGCTGCAAAGTTTTTCGTCGACGCTGTCGGAATGGGCGCGCCTGCAGCAGGAAAAGTTCGAGCACGCCAAGCAGAAGGTTTCCGAGCACTGGGAGACCAGCGACGTCCGCCGTCGCATGACGCACCTGGAAAAATCCTTGCGCCAGCAACGCAGGCGCGTGCGACTACTCAGCCTGCAAGCGGCCTGATCTCGATCGACTGATGTAACGAAAAAGGGCCGGCTCTGATGAGCCGGCCCTTCTTTTTTGCGTCGACAGCTGCGATCAATCAGCGGCGATCGTTCCGGTCGTCCCAGCGGTCGTCGCGGCCGTGCCGGTCATAGCGATCGTTGTCGTATCGACGGTCGTGCTCGCAGTACCGATGATCATCCCGCTCGTGATACGAACGGACATCGACGCGGCCGCCGCCGTAGTACACCGGCCGCGGCGCGTAATAAGGCACATAGCGCGGTTCGTAGTAAACGCGCTCGGGGGAGTAGTAGA
>CAXTSJ010000007.1:0-109019 GCA_964246995.1 uncultured Hydrocarboniphaga sp. | reverse complement strand
TCCACAGCGTGGACAGGCGCGGACGCTTGGGGTGATCCATCAGGTAGGGCGCGGCCACCTTCCACACGTCGATGAACATCTCGGTGAGGAGTGCGTAGTTCTCGGCGTCCCTGGGTGAGAAGCGCGCGATCTCCGCGCAGGTCTTGCGGTAGTCGCGCCAGAACGCCAGCGACTGGCCGTCGGGGCTGATGTAGCTGTAGATCGGATCGGGCCATATCCACTTCAGCCCGTGCTTTTCCAGGCCCAGTTCGTCGAAGACCGAAGGCTCGATGTTGCCGGTGGACACGTCCATCGACGTCGGGCAGAACTTGTAGCCCGGCAGTTCGGGAATGGTTTCTTCGGTGGTGCAGAACCCGCCGACGATGCTGCGTTCTTCCAGCACCAGCACGCGCCGGCCGGCGCGGGCGAGGTAAGCGGCGCAGGCCAGGCCGTTGTGGCCGGCACCGATGATCAGGGCGTCGTAGGGCACAGCTCGCGCGACTCTTTTAGTCCTTGCGCCCGATGGCCTTGAGCAGCATCGCCGTCACCAGCGCGAACCAGATGACGAAGATCGTCGCCGGTATCCAGAACACGAACAGCCCGCCCCAGGCGAAGGGGCCGGACTTGAAGAACGGCAGGATGATCGCGGGCGTGAACGACACCGGCGCCCAGATGTTGAGATAGCCCATCCATCGCGGGAACAGCGGCCCTGCACGCTCGTCGCTGAAGATGGCGAAAGCGAAGGAAAAATTCTGCGCCATGAACGGCATCCAGGGGATCACCAGCATGATCCAGCTGAGGTCGTTCAAGGTCTGGGTCATCTCGACGGAACGCTCGGGACGGAACGAGGTGACGATGAAGAAGATCGCCGGCATCAGAAAGGTGAGGCAGGCGAAGGCCCCGGCCGCGAGCTGCGCGTAGATCACCGTGATCGACACACCCGGGATGCGCTGCATCTGCGCCGAGGTCACCGCGGTGAACAGGGCGTAGAACGCGCTGCTGATCAGCATCAGCCCCATGCCGCCGCGGATGCCGGACACGTGCTGCTGATAGTGCGCCGCGACCTGTTCGGCAGTGAGCGAAGGCGACAGCGGCGGAATGAAGCCGGCAAAAAAGAACGCTGCGAAAAACAGCACCACGCAGATCACGCCGCTCCAGGCGCAGGCTTTCTCGAACGCTTGCTGATTCACTCGCTGATCCTTGCTGGTTGCTTGAGACGATTCAACGATTGTCGCCGTCGCGTCCATTGATGTCGAAGCTCTTCTGGTCGTCGTTGTTGATCTCGCGCACGACGATCGCCACCAGCCCCACGCCGACCAAGCCGCCGATGATCCAGCCGGCGTAGTGCTCATCTTCGCCCTGGGCCTGCAGCCGTTGGCGCAGGCCGAGCACGTCGACGCCGGACAGCTTGAGCGACTGCCATTGCCCCGCGGCGCGGCGCGCGTCGAACAGGGCGGGTGGATGGAAGCCGCCGGCTTCGGGATGACCCGGCCCGTAGCGCAGCGCCAAGTCCATTGCATTGGAATGCGATGCGCGGCCACCGAAGTCCATCGCCAGGGACAGGCGCAGGGCGTGATCGTCGGTCGCTGCGCGTGACAGTCCGGGGAGCAGGCCCGCGCCTGCTAGCGCGAGCAACAGCAGAGTTTTTTGGAACCGCTGCATGACTGGCGATTTGTTTTTTACAGTGCGATTCATGCCGATGCTCCTGGCCTAGAAGTTGACGCTGAGCGTGACGCCGTAGGTGCGCGGCGGACCGACGAAGCGGGCGATGCCGTCGCCGACATTGAAGTTGCTGATGGTGGTCAGCTCGTTGGTGATGTTGCGTGCGAACAGGGTCGCGATCCACACGCCGCTGGTGGCCGACGCGCGGATGCGCGCACCGTAGACGCCCGAGGCCAGATGCCTGAAGCGCGGATCGCCTTCCAGCGTGGAGTTGGTCTTGCCGGTGTAGGCGTAGTCGCCGCCGATGCCGATCTCGAAGGCGTCGGAGAACGAGAACGGCGGCGTGTAATCGGTGATCACGGTATAGGTGAGCTTGGGCGTGAAGTTGAAGGGCTTGCCGGCGAAGTCGGCCTTGTCGCCGTCGATGTCGGTGCTCTCGAACTCCAGGATCTTGGTCCTGATGTAGGCGCCCGCCGCGGCCAGATACAAACCGTCGAAAGGATTGGACTGGAAGTCGAGCTCGACGCCGGAGACGCGCGACTTGGGCGCGTTGCGCAGCAGCGGCAGCGGCCCGAAGATCGGATCGAGAAAACGCGTCAGCAACTGCTTGTCCTTGTAGTCGTAATAGAAGCCGGCGGTGTTGACGCGCAGCTTGCCGTCGAGCAGCGTGACCTTGGCGCCGAGTTCGTAAGCCAGCAGTTCTTCCTGCTTGGTCGGCTTGAACTGCGAGACGTTGGTGGCGTTGAGCACCGGAAAGCCGCCCGACTTGAAGCCGCGCGCCACCGAGCCGTAGTACAGGAATCCGTCGGCCGGCTGGAAGTCCAGCGCAATGCGCCCGGAGAGATTGTTGTCGGTGATCTGGCCGGTGAACAGTCCGGGGTTGCCGTGCTCGTCGATCGAGAAGCAGTCGCCGATCAGTTCGCCCGGCTGCTGGTGTCCGGTACCCGGCAGCACGATGCCGTGCCCGCCGTGGGCGAACGACAGCGCGGTGAACAGGCCGGGGATCCCGCTCGGTGTCCCGAACGGCCCCTGGGCGTCGGTGTTGGTGAACGAGCAGCCCTGGTAGTCGCGCCGCTCGCGGGTGAAGCGCGCGCCGCCGGAGAGTTTGAAGTGTTCGGCGAAGGAGACATCGCCATTGGCGAAAGCCGCCAGCTGCACCGCGTCCTGGTCGCCGAAGATGCTGACCTTGTCGCCGACGGTGTGGCCGGTGATCGGATCGGGGAACAGCACGCTGACGGTCTGCACGTACAGACCGTTCTCCTCGTAACCATCGTCGTAGCTGGCATTGACGCCGAGCAGCCAGTTGTAGTCGGCGCCGGCTTCGCGCGCCACGCGCAGTTCGATCGCCGTGGTCTCGATGTCGGCGTACAAGATGCGATCCGAGTTCAGCGAGTCCACGCCCGATTGCAGCAGCTGCGAGCCGTCGGACTGCACCTGCAGATAGGACAGGATGCCGGTGAACTTGTAGTGCTCGGCGAAGTTCCAGTCCGTGCGTCCGGCGACGCTGTTGAAGCTGTCGTTCAAGCGCCAGTCGTAGCCTTCGGCCCAGTCGGCGACGCGCGGGTTGTGCGAGTCCAGCGGCACGATCGGATAGTTCGCCACTTGCGGCGCCAGCGTGACGTTGCCGGCGATGATCGAGTTGATCACCGGCACCTGCGTGAGATCGAGCGCACCCGCGGCGACCGCGTCGTTGAGCCCGCGCCCCAGCGCCGCCAGCGCGACCGGCGTGTTGGGCACCACCGGCTGCTGGATCTTCAGGCCCACCGCCTGCGGCGCCTGCGATTCGCTCTTGTCGATCCAGCCGTCGGCGACCAGGCGAAAGCTCAGATCGTCCGCCGCCTGCCAGTCGAGCGCACCGCGGAAGGACTGCTTGTCGACCTTGCCCAGGTGATCGTCGGGCCGCCGCTGGCTGTACTGCCAGCCCTCCTGCGAGCGGATGTCGCGCACCGCCAGCCGGCCCTTGATCGAATCGACGATCGGCCCGCTGACATAGGCCTCGACGTCGGTGGTCTCGAAGCGGCTATAGGTTGCGGTGACGCCGGTCTGGAACATGTCGGTCGGCTTCTTGGCGATGTAGTTGATCAACCCGCCGGTGGTGTTGCGCCCGTACAGAATGCCCTGCGGACCTTTGAGCACTTCCACGCGCTGCAGGTCCAGATTGGCGCCCTTGGACATGATCGAGTACGGCAAATTGACCTCGTCCACATAGATGCCGACGGTGGACGTGGCGTTGTAGGTGGAGTCGTTGAAGCCGATGCCGCGCAGCGTGTAGATCGGCGTGTTGTAGCCGCTGTCGGCCGCGGAAAAGCCCGGCACCAGATTGCGCAGATCGCGCGTGTCGGTCACGCCGAGCGTCGCCAGATCGTCGCCGGAGTACGCGGTGATCGCGATCGGCACGGTGCTCGCGGATTCCTCGCGCTTCTGGGCGGTCACGATGATTTCTTCGATCGCCAGACCGCGGCGCGGCGCCGGTTCCGGCGGTTTGGCGGGCTCATCCACGGCGACCGGGATGGTCTCGGGATAGGGCGCCACGGCCGCCGGAGCGGGTGCGGACTGGGTTTCGGACTGCTGCGCGTTGCCGGTTACCGTGGCCCCCGCCAACGCCAGCACGGCTACGCGCGAACACCACTGACGATGATTACCCATCTCTCCTCCCATTTTGTTTTGTCGCTGGCTCTACGGCCACGGAGCGCAGTTTTGAACCACGCTTCAATTCCAGTGTAACGATCGCTATATCGCCATGCAAGGCGGTTGCTAACATGGTGCTTCCATCGCAAGGAGAGCCTGCCTTGAAGGCGCCGAACCGGAAAACCCCGTCCACCGCGCAGGCGCTACGCCACGCGCGGATTCTCGACCAGACCAAGCGGCTGATGAGCCAGGTCGGCGCCGACCGCATGACGGTGCGCGATCTGGCGATCGCCAGCGCCGTGGCGCCGGGCACGATCTACAACCGCTTCGGCAGCAAGGACCAGGTGATCTCGCTCGCGGTCATCGACCATTTCGAAAAAGTCATCCGCTCGAGGCTCAACAATTATGCCGGCGCGAAGTCGCCGCTCGACAAGATCGTCCTCGGGCTCGACCTGATCGCCAGCGACTGCCTGAAGGGCCCGGCTTTCGCCAGCGCGATGATGAGCGCGTACTTCAAGGTCGGCGTGCAGCGGCGGATGCTTGGCTCGCTCTACCAGGCGCTCTACGACATCTGGCTGCCGGTCCTGCTGGAGATGCAGCAGGGCAAGCTGTTGCGTCCCTGGGTGCTGGCGGCGGCGCTGTGCGTGGAGATCTGCGACCGCGAATTCGGCGTGGTGGTGAAGTGGGTACAGGGCGACATGCCGCAGGCCGATCTGCGCGAGCGCTCGCGTTTCGCGGTGCTGTCGATCCTGCTCGGCGCCTCGCGCGGCCGCCAGGCCACGCAGATCGAAGCGCTGCTGCAAGACACGCTCAAGCGCATCGCCAGGGCTTACCGCCGCAACGCTGCGACGCCGGGCGGCGAGTCAGGCCGCGGGCGCTGAATCCAGGCCGCAGAGGTCGAGCAACTGGCTGCGATCCAGATGCGCTTCGACGCAATCGGCGAGGCGCTCGATCGCCGCCTCGCGCAGCGCGCCGATATCGATCGCAGCACCCGGCCCTTCGAGCCCGGCCCAGGCGAGCAGGGCGGCGCAAGCTGCCGGTGCGTCGAACAGTCCGTGCAGATAGCTGCCGAGCACCTGGTCGTCATCGCTGCGCGCGCCGTCGGGTCCGTGGCCGAGCTGCAGAACGGAGCGTTGCAGATCCGCGCCGCAGCTGACGCCGGCGTGGATCTCGTAGCCGGCAACGGCTTCTCCGGTCCACAGCCGGCCACTGACATTGCGCAGCTGCTTGCCCGCGTGCAGCGTGGTTTCCAGATCGAGCAGCTGCAATCCCGATGAGCTGCCAGGGCTGCCTTCGACGCCCTGCGGATCGTGGATCGCGCGGCCGAGCATCTGCAGGCCGCCGCAGATGCCGATGACTTTCCCGCCGTAACGCAGATGGCGTTGCAGATAAGGCTCCCAGCCCTGCGCGCGCAGCCAGGCCAGATCGGCGCGCACGTTCTTGGAGCCGGGGAGAATCACCAGATCGGCCGCTGGCGGCAGCTGATCCGGCGCGATGAAGCGGAAATCGATCCGCGGATGCAGGCGCAAGGCGTCGAAGTCGGTGTGGTTGCTGATGCGCGGCAGCGCCGGCACCACGATGCGGAAACGTTCGTCGCGCGTCGGCTCCTCGCGCGGCATCGCGTCTTCGGCCTCCAGGTGCAGACCGTGCAGATAAGGCAGCACGCCGAGCACCGGCTTGCCGGTCTCGCGTTCCAGCCATTCCAGGCCCGGTTGCAGCAGCGCCGGATCGCCGCGAAAGCGGTTGATGACGAACCCGCGCACGCGTCGGCGTTCGCTCGGCGACAGCAACGCGAGCGTGCCCACCAGATGCGCGAAGACGCCGCCGCGATCGATGTCGGCGATCAGGATCACCGGGCAATCGACGGCCTCGGCAAAGCCCATGTTGGCGATGTCGTCCGTGCGCAGATTGATCTCGGCCGGCGAGCCCGCGCCTTCGACCACGATCACCTGGTACTGCGCGCCCAGTCGCGCGTGCGCGGCCAGCACCGCGTTCATCGCCACGCGCTTGTAGGCCTGGTACGCCTGCGCCTGCATGGTGCCGACGACGCGGCCGAGCACGATCACCTGTGCGCCGGTATCGCTGTCGGGCTTGAGCAGGATCGGATTCATGTCGGTGTGCGGTTCCAGCCCGCAGGCCCGGGCCTGCACCGACTGCGCGCGGCCGATCTCGCCGCCGTCGATCGTCACCGCGCTGTTCAGCGCCATGTTCTGCGGCTTGAACGGCGCGACTCTCACACCGCGCCGATGCAGCCAGCGGCAGATCGCCGCGGTGAGCGTGCTCTTGCCGGCGTCGGAGGTGGTGCCCTGGATCATCAGGGTGCGTGCGCTCATCCGCAGCGCTCCGCGCAGGCGGCGATGAAACGATGCAGTTGCGCCAGGCCGTCAGTGAGCGCGGCGGGGCCGGGCTGCAGGATGTCGGGCGATTTGATCTCGCGCAGCTCGCCTTCGCGCACCGCCGGGATCGCGTCCCAGCCCGGTCTTGCGGCAACTTTTTCTGGCTTGAATTTCTTGCCGCACCAGGAGCCGATGATCAGGTCGGGCGCGCGGCGGACCACTTCATGACCGTCGGCGATGATGCGCTGTCTCGCCGCCGGTTCCCGCGCCAGCTCGGCGAAGCAGTCTTCGCCGCCGGCGAGACCGATCAGCTCCGACACCCAGCGGATCGCCGAGATCATCGGCTCGTCCCATTCCTCGAAATACACTTTCGGCCGATGCGACAAGCGCAGGCCTTGTTCGCGCACTGCTTCGACGTCGCGCTGCAAGTCGTCGAGCAGTGCAGCGGTCCTGGTCTGCGCGCCGACCATGGCACCGAGCAGGCCGATGAATTCGAAGATCTCGTCGACGCTGCGCTGGTTGAAGACGTGCACCGCCACGCCGGCGCGGATCAGCTGCGCGGCGATGTCGGCCTGCAGGTCGGAGAAGCCCAGTACCAGATCCGGCTTGAGCGCCAGGATGCGATCGATCCTGGCGCTGGTGAAGGCCGAGACTTTAGGCTTCTCCCTGCGCGCCTGCGGCGGGCGCACGGTGAATCCGGAGATACCGACGATGCGCGCCTGTTCGCCTAGAAGGTACAGCGTCTCGGTGGTTTCCTCGGTCATGCAGACGATGCGCCGCGGGCCGCGCAGCACGACCGGACTCATGCGGCACTCATCGCGCGACGACGCTCATCGGCACTCGTCATTGACTGCTTTTTCGAAGCTGCGGAACAGCGCGAGGCTGCGCGCATCGAAGAACGGCAGCAGCTGCGTCATCAGCACGCCGGCGATGCCGCGATGTAGGTCGGCCCAGTAGTAGGTGTTGCAGATGCCGGCCCAACTCAAGCTGCCGGCGGAGCGCCCTTCGGCGGTGTCGTGCGTGTTGATCATGAAGCTCAGCCCCCACTGGCTCGGATGACCGGGATAGAAATCGCAATCTCTTGTATAGGCCGGCGCGGCGGTCTTGAGTTCGCGCGTGCGCAGCGTGCCCATCTGGTTCTGCGACATCTGCGCCACGGTGGACGCTTGCAGCACACGGGTTCCGTCGAGCGCGCCGCCGCTCAGGATCATGCGCAGAAAGCGCAGGTAATCGGGCGCGGTTCCGTACACGCCGTGGCCGCCCATGTCGAACTCGGCCTGCTGGTCCAGCTCGAAGGGAATCGGCGCGATGCCGCCGTCGTCCATCCGCGCATGCATGCCCGCCAGGCGCGGGCGCTGCGCCGGCGTGATCCGGAACGCGGTGCCGGTCATGCCCAATGGTTCGAAAAGATTGTGCTGCGCGAAGCGGCCCAGGCGCTCGCCGCTCACTGCCTCGACCATGCGCCCCGCGTAGTCGATGCCGGGGCTGTAGTCCCAGGCGGTGTCCGGATCGCGAGACAGCGGGCGATCGAAACTCGCGCGGCTGCCGGCGAGGATGCCGGCTCCGCGTGACTCCAGCCAGCGCGCCATATCGGGGTTCCAGAATTCATAGGAGAAACCCGACGTGTGCGTGAGCAGGTTACGCAGCGTCACCGCGCTTCTGGGCGGCCGCAGACGCGGAGCGCCGCTTGCGTCGAAGCCCTCCAGCACCTGCAGGTTTTCCAGCTCCGGCAGCACGCGCGCGGCCGGTGCGTCCAGCGACAGTTTTCCGCGCTCCACCAGTTGCATCGCCAGGGTCGCGGTCAGGGCCTTGGTCATCGACGCGAGAAAGACCACGGTATCGGGTGTCATCGCCTGCTCGCTGTCCAGCGCGCGCTTGCCGGCGGCGCTTTCGAAGATCACGCCCTCGCGGGTGCCGGCCGTCGCGATCACGCCGGCGACGTCGCCGGCCTGCACGGCAGCGGTGAGCAATTCGTTCACGCGCGTTTCAAGGCTCATGGTCAGTCTCCCTTGTTGGCAAAGCTCGAAGTTCTGGAAGCTTCCTCTCCCCTTGCGGGAAACGCCGCGTCAGCGCCCGGCGAGGGGTTTTTGTTTTTTACGAGAACGAGAAGCCCCTCATCCGCCCCTGCTGGGCAGCTTCTCCCGCAAGCGGAAGAAGGATAGGTGAACACGAAGTGTGGAAGAACTTCATGTTGCCACTTCCGGGTTGCTATGTTGCCTCGCGTGTCGAGCTTGCGTCGAAGGCCGCGACCGCACACGCCGTCCAGGCGTTGAACTTGCCGGCCGGTCGCCCCTCTTATCCATGCGAGTGCGGTCTCTCCCTTCCGTACTCCACCCGCCTTACTCCCTGGCGGGCTCCGGCTTCCCCCCGAGCCGGACCGATTGCCCCGCGAGCACCCCCGGCTCGCGGGGCAATTATTTTTTGTGGCGCAGCGACTTGTCGGTTGCACCGCCTGCGTCCAATCTCCTGTGTGTTCCGGTGACCCCGGGGTTGGGCATCCGCTGCGTCCAGGAGATGATCATGTCGAGCACCGACTTTCGAATTCCCACAAAGATCGCCGCCACGCTGACCGATCCGTCGGCATACGCCGACGGCCGCGTCTTTGAGGCTTATCGCTGGCTGCGCGCGCACCAGCCGCTGGGGCTTGCCGAACCGGTCGGCTATGACCCGTTCTGGGTCGTGACCAGGTACGCCGACGTGCAGCATGTCGGCCGCAACAACGCGCTGTTCACCAACGGCGTGCGCTCGCCGACCCTGGTGGACAAGGCCAGCGACGAGCTGATCCGCCAGATGACGGGTGGCAGCCCGCACCTGATGCGCACGCTGATCCACATCGATGCGCCGGATCACCCCAAGCTGCGTGCGCTCACGCAGCTCTGGTTCATGCCCGCCAATCTGAAGAAGCTGGAAGCGCGCATCCGCGAACACGCCAAGGACACGGTCGACAAGATGCTGGCCTCCGGCGGGCGCTGCGACTTCGTCAACGACGTCGCCCTGCACTACCCGCTGCGCGTGGTGATGGAAGTGCTCGGCGTGCCGCAGTCCGACGAGCCGCTGATGCTCAAGCTCACCCAGGAGATGTTCGCGCCGCTGGATCCGGATCTGGCACCCAAGCTCGGCGCCGAGGCGGCCGCCGCGGCCATCGGCCTGGCCATGCACGCGACGGTGACGGCGTTCGGTGAGTACTTCGGCAAGATTTCGGCCGAGCGGCGCGCACGCCCGCTCGACGATGTGATTTCGGTCATCGCCAACGCCAAGCTCGACGGCAAGCCGCTGCCGCCGGAAGTCGAACTGGGTTACTACGTGATCATCGCCGCGGCCGGGCACGACACAACTTCGTCGTCCTCGGCCGGCGCGCTGTGGGCGCTCTGCGACAACCCGCAACAATGGGCGCAACTCCGCGCCAACCCGGCGCTGATCGATCCGATGATCGACGAGGCCATCCGCTGGACCACGCCGGTCAAGACCTTCATGCGAACCGCGATGGAGGATACCGAGATCAGCGGCCGCCGCATCGCCAAAGGCGACTGGCTGATGAACTGTTATGCCTCTGCCAATCGCGACGAAGAGGTCTTCAAAAACCCGGACCAATTCCAACTCGACCGCAGCGGCGCCAAGCACATCGCCTTCGGCGGTGGCGCCCACCTGTGCCTGGGCCAGCACCTGGCGAAAATGGAGATGCGCATTCTGTTCGAGGAGCTGCTACCCAGAATCAAGACCATCGCGCTCGACGGCACGCCGCGGATGTCAGAGGCGATGTTTGTCAATGGACCGAAGTCGCTGCCGGTGCGGTTCGAGCTGGCTTAGGCAGTGCCAACCGGCGAAACAAGCCGTTATTCTTCGATCACTGATGAAGCTCCTGCGGCATCAACAGCTGCAAGAAGCAAGGGGACCCCATGACAACGATGCTCTCGAAAGACACCACCGTTCTCGGTGCCTGTCCCCACGATTGTCCGGACACCTGCTCGATGCTGGTAAAGGTGCAGGACGGCAAAGTGACCGGCGTCCGGGGCAATTCGGCGCATCCCTTCACGCAGGGCCGCTTGTGCGCCAAGACCAGCCACTACCAGGAGCGCGTGTATCACCCGGACCGCGTGCTGTATCCGCTGCGCCGGACCGGGCCCAAGGGCTCGGGCGAGTTCGAGCGGATTTCGTGGGGCGAGGCGCTGGCGACCATCGGCGCGCGCTGGCAAGACATCATCGACCACGACGGTCCGACCGCGATCCTGCCGTACAGCTATCTGGGCACGCAGGGCCTGGTCAACGGGCTCACCGTCGGCGATCCCTTTTTCAACGCGCTCGGCGCGACGGTCTCCGAGCGCACGTTCTGCGACTCCGGCGCGTCCACCGCCTACATCATGACGGTGGGGCCGACGCCGGGCATGGACCCGGAGAGCTTTGCGCATTCGCGCTTCATCATCCTCTGGGCCTGCAACCTGCTCAGCACCAACGCGCACATGTGGCCGTTCATCGCGCAGGCGAAGCAGAACGGCGCCAAGCTGGTGGTGATCGATCCGGCGCGCACCGGCACCGCGGCGATGGCCGACCAGCACATCCGTGTGCGCCCTGGCACCGATGGCGCGCTGGCGCTGGCGATGATCCACGTCATCATCCTGGAAGGCCTGGTCGATCGCGATTACGTCGACCGCCACACCGTGGGCTTCGACGAGCTGGTGTCCCACGTCGCGCCCTATACCCCGGAATTTGCGCAACAAGAAACAGGCGTCGATGCCGACGTGATCCGTGACCTGGCCCGCGAGTACGCGACGGCGCAACCCTCGGCGATCCGCATCGGCGTCGCCATCGAGCGCTCGGCCGGCGGCGGGCAACTGGTGCGCGCGCTGGCCTGCCTCCCGGCGCTCGTCGGCGCCTGGCGCCGGCCCGGCGGCGGTCTGCTGCAACTGCCGCTGTGGGCGTTCCCCTGCCGCTGGGACACCCTGCACCGGGCAGACCTCATCAAGCCCAACACGCGAGTGGTCAACCAATGGCAACTCGGCCGCGCACTCACCGGCGACCTCGCGCTCGACCCGCCGATCCGCTCGCTGTTCGTCTACAACAGCAATCCGCTGGTGGTGGCGCCGGACCAGCTGCGACTGAAGGAGGGGCTGTCGCGCGAGGATCTGTTCACCGTGGTCAGCGAGCAGTTCCTCACCGACACCGCGCGCTATGCCGACATCGTGCTGCCGGCGACGACACAGGTCGAGCAGGCGGACCTGATGTTCTCCTGGGGGCATTTCTATCTGACCCTGAACCATCCGGCGATCGAGCCGCTGGGCGAGGCGGTGGCGAATGCGGAGCTGTTCCGCCGGCTCGCAAGCACGATGGGTTTTGAGGATCCCTTCTTCCAGCGCAGCGACGAGCAGATCATGCGCGATGCGATGGACTGGAAGAACCCGGCGATGCAAGGCATCACGATGGAGCTTCTGCAGGAGCAAGGCTGGGCGCGATTGAATCTGCCGGCGGCGGATTCCTTCGCCCCCCACGCGCAGGGCGGCTTCCCCACGCCTTCGGGCAAGGTGGAACTGAAGGCGTCGATGGCGGCCGCCGGCAACTTCGTGCTGCCGACGTTCCGCCAGGGCTCGAACGATCACCAGGACGGCTCGCCGGTCCCGCCGCTGCCGACGTATCACCCGCCGCGCGAGTCGGGCATCCAAGCCACTACCCGCTATCCGCTGGCGATGATGTCGCCCAAGAGCCACGCCTTCCTCAATTCCACCTACGGCAATCACAAGAGGCAGGCCGCGCACGAGGGCGAGCAGAAGCTGTTCCTGCATGCGTCCGACGCCAGCGCGCGCGGCATCGGCGATGGCGACATCGTCCGCGTCCACAACGATCGCGGCTCTTTCGTGGCGGTCGCCAAAATCGGCATCGAGGCGATGCCCGGCGTGGTCATTGCGCCGATGGGCCACTGGGTCGCGACTTCGCGGGCGCAGGCCACGCCCGCCGCGCTCAACCCCACCGCTCTCGCCGACCTGGGGGGCGCGCCCACGTTCTCCGACAACCGCGTCGAAGTGGGGCTTGCGTAGCCGTCCCTGACACAAATAAAAATGGTGCCGGCAGCAGGAGTCGAACCCGCGACCTTCGCATTACAAATGCACTGCTCTACCAACTGAGCTATGCCGGCGCCGAGGCTCCCATTCTATCCCAGCCTTGCCGCCAACTCTTCCGCCCGCAGGTGGGTATACCGCTTCAGCATCTGGAGTGACTTGTGCCCGGTCATCGCGGACATCGCCATAAGGTCGCCGTTGAACTTCACGGCCAGCCGGCTGGTTCCTTCATGACGAAGGTCATGGAAATGGAGCCCCTCGATGCCGAGTCGCTTCAGG
Organism: uncultured Hydrocarboniphaga sp.; assembly: GCA_964246995.1. GTDB lineage: Bacteria > Pseudomonadota > Gammaproteobacteria > Nevskiales > Nevskiaceae > Hydrocarboniphaga. Next base: position 96,088 of record CAXTSJ010000007.1, on the reverse strand, counting down.
GCCCGATTCCAGGCCTGCCGAACCGCGTTCTCCGAGAGAGGGAAGACTCGCCCGTCACGCGATTTAGGGACCGCCAACAGCGCCTCGACCGCTCGGGTCGAGAGCCCGATACGGCGGTCCTCGCCGTTCTTCGTGTCGCGCAGCAGCGCGGTCCGCGCCGAAAGATCCACGTCCGCCCATCGAAGACGAAGACTTTCACTTCGCCGCGCAGTCGTCTCGATCGAGAAGATCATAAGTGAGCGCATATATGGGTTCCGCTGCTGGGTACGATCGCGCCCATGATCCAACAGCTCCAAGAGAGCCGCTTCCTCATTTGTGGCCAGACGCCGGTCCCGCGACTTGCTCATTGGCGGAAGCTTGACCAGACGCACCGGATTGCCGGCCGGCAGATGCACGCCCCATTCGCGACGTCCATGCTCGATCACTCGCCGAATGAATGCGAGCTCGTGTCGCACGCTCATCGGCGATACCCGGCGCTTCAGTTCGACCATCTCACTCGACCCATCCTTGTAGCGGCGATAATTTCGCGCCTTCATCCGAAGCCGCTTGTCCCTGTAGGTCGCAAGCGTTGTGTTGTCGAGGGCGATGAGCGGGTAGCTCCCCAGATGGGAGTCGATGACGTTCGCCTTGGAAATGTCGGGCAAACGACTGCGCTTCCCAGGAAGCACTTCCAAAATGAAGCGCTGCATCGCGTCGTGCAACGTCATGCTCTCCGCGATATTTGTGCTTTTGAACGCCCCCTTCTCCAGCTCCGCCTCCACCAGCTTGACCCACCGCAGTGCCATCTCGTGGCGCTTAAATGTCTTGATCTGCTTTCGGTATCCCCGCTTGGTGATATAGGCGTCATACCGGATCTGCGCCTGCCCTTTCGTGTCGACCCACTCCCGCTTGACAATCGATGACATAGATTCCGCTCCGATGACTACTGCAGATAGGCTGCAGATCGGCTTGCGTTACCTCAACCATTTTCCACATACTTCAACAACTTAGGGCAATGTGACCCGTTGTTTTGTAATGCGAAGGTCGCGGGTTCGACTCCTGCTGCCGGCACCATTCTTATTGCCTCGATCCTCCGGATATTGGCTCTCAAAAACCGATGTCCGGAGGGTTCGGTACTCAGGTCTCGAAGGGTCTCCAATCGCCTTTGCGCGCCTTGATGAGCAGTTTCCGCAAGCGGGGCGGTTACCTTCTCCACCTGGTGCCATCCCGCTCAACAGTCGGGGTCGTCGGCCAACTCGATTGACGCTGAACATCATCTCCCGGACACTTCCTTGAAGCGCATCACCTTCATTCGCCACGGCGAAAGTGTCGCCAACGCTGGCGGCATTACGATGGAACATGCCGTCATTCCGCTGAGCGATCGTGGTCACCTCCAAGCCGGATTGGTTGCTCAGCACCTACCCGGGGCGCCGAGCCGGATTCTGGTTTCGCCCATGATCCGTACCCAGCAGACGGCGCAGCCGTACTGCATCCGATACGCCCTTCAACCGGAAATTCTTCCCGCGCTGGCCGAGTTCTCGGTGATCTGCTCCACGCTGATTGAGGGCTTGGCAGGCGGGCAGCGCAAGCCTTTCGTCGACGCTTTCTGGGCCGATTCCGATCCGCATCGACGCATGGGCCCGGGCGCTGACACGTTCCTGGAATTCAACGAGCGGGTCGTTACATTTATGGACGGCGCGCAGCGCCTCCCGGATAGCACGGTCATTTTCGGCCACGGCATCTGGTTCGGCCTGCTGATGTGGCGCTTGCAAGGCAACAGGCGATCGATGCCGATGACATGCAGCGCTTTCGGCGCTTTCAGCTCGCATTGCCGATGCCCAACTGCGCGGTGTTCGACCTGATCAGAGAGGGTGCGGGCTGGGCGGTACACGCCAATCATTCGGTACGTGAAGTGCTTGATCGTGCGAACTAGCGCCGGGAGTTTTTATGTTGCTGGGAGTCAGCGCTTCGATATCCGAGAGCGCGCTTGTGATGAGATCAGTTTTGGGTGAGACGACCTTGCTAAAGCTCTGAACACCGCGCCAGCGCTGCTGATAGCACGCCGTTTCGCGTTTGGGACCCTTAATTGCGGCTCAATTTTGCGCAACAGAATTTCCGCCCTATCTGCAACATTTAATGAAATAAATGCAACTAATCATAAGTTGCTTGCAAGAATGGCGTTGATGCATGCGATTCGGCGTTATTTGATCGATAAAACGCGCGATTTCTGAAGCCATTTCCAATGCCATTGTCTGTTGGTTGAACTTGTGTTTTTGTTAGTGCGAGAAAACCACCGCCAAGCAAAGCACTTTATTACAGGCAACAGCAATATGAACAGCCACTTGAAGAACCCCGAGAACTCAATTCTCGACGTCGATGGCCTGGCGGCATTGCTTGGCATCTCGTCGGCTTCGATTCCTTCCCAGCGGTCTCGATCTCCTGAGAAGTTGCCGCCACCTTATCTCACGAGACCCCTGCGATGGCGGCGGGAAACCGTTGTCGACTGGATGAAAGAACAAGAAGAATGAGCTCGCCGGGATGCAGATCTTGGTGCGCCAAGTTCGTCGTTGTATCGAGCCGTTGGCAGCACAGCACCGTGTGCGTCGGGTGTGCGTGCGATAAGGGGCCCCTTCGGGGAACGTCACAGAATCACCTTTCGCCCGCGTAGGGCACGTTCCAAACTTTTGAGACTTATAACTTTTCCCTCGTTCAGCCGCCACGCGTTCATTGGCCCAGATTTGCTCGAATCCAAATGTCTGAAAATCGGTCCTAGGAGCGCGGTCGAGGACGAGGATGCCGGCGATGAATAGGCGGCCGGACAGGGAAACGATTCGGAGCGACTCGGGGTTTCAGCGACCAGAGCAATCCACCCCTGGCTTGAATGCTCCGGCAACACTCACGGCAGCACGGCGTGCACCCCATGAAAGCTGCGATTCAACTCTCTCTGCTAGCGCGGCGCTTGTAGATGAGGCCTCGCACGAAGCAGTGAAGCGGCCAGCGCCACGCAAGCACACCGCACGACGCGGCGCCAGCCGTGCGCAAGTTCGCAAGGCAGAGGGTGGCGTAACGTTCAAGCAGCTCGCCCACCGGTTCAAACGGGACTGTAGATATCGCTGGAAGCCCAGCACCTTTGATAGCCACTGCAAGCAGATCGATCGCCAGCTGACGCCTGTCTTTGGGACGCGGCAGGTGTCGATGCTCTCCAGGAACGATGTCGAGCAGTGGTACGAAAACCCTGCCACGGCATGCCCGCGAGCGCTGTCCGTGCTGTCCTCGACAATGCGTCACGCCGAAGAGCTCGGGCTGCGAGCCCATAACACCAATCCATGTGTGGGGCTTCGAAAAAAGCAGACTGGCTTTAAGGCCAACTGTCCCGACGACGATGGCTATGGCCGTATGGGCCATGGATTACGTAACGCAACCGGGAACGACTGCTTGCCGGCAGCCATCGTAGAGTTCCTCGCGATGACCGGGGCTCGAAGGTCGGAGGCCTTGAACGCCGAATGGAACCATCTGCATGGCAATCAGCTGGTACTGCCGGACAGCAAATCCGGACCCAGGACGATTTGGCTTGCAAAGCCCGTTCTCGATGTCATCGCCCGGCTACAACGTTCTGAAAATCAGCAGTACCTTTTCGGCTCCGAAGCTCGCTCTGTCGTGTCCAGTCGCCTCACGAGTTTTTGGCTGAAGCTCAGGCGTGAACAGAAGCTGCCGCGCATGCGTGTACATGACCTGCGACATGGCTTCGCCTCCGTGCTTATCAGACTCGGGCATGAGCTCAGGACAGCGGGGCGCGTGCTGGGCCACGCCGATTTCACGACCACCCTGGGATATGTCCATCTCGATGAAGCTCCTTTGAAGAGCGCCTCCGAACGGGTCGCCAAAAAATTTAGGAATCGCGCGGCTTCGCCGAAGTCGGACGGTCGCGGAATACCTCGCCCCACCAGGAAGGCCGGAGACGAAGAGAAGGAAGACGGTGAGATCTGAGTTCCTTCAGTCGCTCACCGATGAATTGGTGCAGTCCTGCCAACCGGCCGAGCGCGACTATGCGCTTCCCGACGCGCAGCAGCGTGGGCTCTACCTCCGCGTACAGCCCAATGGAGCAAAGAGCTGGATAGCCCGCCGAACCGTTTTGGGAAAGCAGCAGCGCTAGTTTCTCGGCAAGGCCAGTGCACTGACCATCGAGCAGGCCCGGGCAGCTTTCCGGGAACATAGATACCGATCACGGGGCAAGCGGCCGACACAGATCAAGTTCGAAACTTTTCTTGTCCGATATCTGAACCGCGTCCAAGCGGTCTGGAAGCCTTCGACTTTTCGCACGACTCGCAGTCGTCTCAACGCCCGCGCACTTCCGGCCTTCGCCGGCCGCAGGCTCGTCGACATCAGCCATGCGGAGATTGCCACATGGTTCTATTTGGTTAGCCGCACGCACCCTGGCACGGCCAACGAGTTGCTCATCGCCATGCGCGCCATGTTCAATCGCGCCCGAAGCTGGGGGGTGCTGCCGGACAGCCATCAGAATCCAACACGGGACTTCGGCGCAATCGGCCGCGGCGCAAGGCTCAATTGTTGACTCAGGCCGAAGTCACCAGCCTGTTGGCAGCACTGGAAACATTTCAGGTTCGCTGGCCGACACAGACCGCGGCAATCGCGATGCTGCTGTTCTCAGGCTGCCGTCGGGGAGAAATTTTGAATCTGACTTGGGACGAGGTCAGAGGCGATCGCTTGCTTCTCGCAGATTCCAAGACTGGACCGAGAACGATGCCGCTGAACTCGGAGGCCCGCATGATTCTCAGGCTGCAAGAAATACGGCGCCGGCCCGCTTCGCAGCTCGTGTTTCCCCGTCCGGAAGGGCCTTCCCCTTTCAATAACCTCGACACGCCGTGGATGCATATCAAGCAGTCTGCCAGGCTGTCGCCCACGCTTCGGCTCCATGACCTGCGGCACACCTTTGCCTCGCACGCCGTAATGTCAGGCGCTTCGTTGCTCATCGCTGGCCGCCTGTTGGGTCACAAGCGCCTCGAGACCACTGCGAGCTATACGCACTTGCTCGATGAGCATCTGTCAGAAGCGGCAGAGCAGGCTGCATCGGCAATTCACTCGGCCATGTATCCCGTCCAACGCCCGATTGCGAGGTACATCAAGTCGAGGACAAGCCCCGCCAGCGCATTGCCCAATGATGCAGGCCATTTCACGGGACCCCCAGAGAGTGCGCCGATGCCTACGCTCCGATTTTTCGAGCCAGGCGGGGACAACATCGGAGTGATGGATTTCTCGTCGGCGTCGATCGACAGTCCGAATATTTCCAAGGAGGCCATTTCCAGAATGATTGGATTCCCTCCACCAGGTTAGTGAATCTCCGGCCGCTATCGAGTGGGCTCCCGATATTTTCTCCGTGACTAGTCAACTCGCCCGAGAATCAAGAATCTCGAAGCAAACTTATCCACGGCCGAAGCGGCATAGGAAATGCCCGTAGGCGGTGGATAAGTTGGTATGGCTCGTGACCCCGGTTTACACCGTATTCGTTGGGCCTCGGCGCTAAGCCAGGCCGAGACCCGCGACAAAATCGTAGCGTTAGGGGCGTCACCGAAGGCCGAGCTGGCAGCTCGGTGAGCGCGGCGAGTAGCACCCGGCCCGTGCGCAGCATGGGCAACAGCAGAATGAGGGCGAGCAAAAACGGCTTTTGTAGTCTCTACGGTTCAACTACTTACAGCGCCCATCCCGACTCACCATACCAATTTTGTACCACTCACCGGCGGAAACCGGCAGTTCACGTCGGGACGTTTCCGGGTACACCCTTTCTGGCCCTACCCCTTGAATAAGTCCCACTTTGGGACTAACGTGCATCCATGCGCGTAATTGCGGTATCCACCCTGAAAGCTTTTTGGTCGGAGCAGCCTGGATATCAGGATGCCGTTGAGCCGACGATGGCGTGGTATCGCGAAGCCCTGAAAGCGGATTGGGCCGCTCCCAGCGATGTGAAGCGTCATTTCGGTAACGCCAGCATCCTCCGGGATGGTCGAGTGGTCTTCAACATTGCCGGCAACAAATACCGGCTGGTGGCCTGGATCAACTATCCATATCGCGTGCTGTATATCCGCTTCATCGGCACACACGTCCAGTACGACAAGATCGATGCCCAGACTATTTAAGGTCCCTATGAATATCCGCCCCATCAAAACCGAAGCCGACTATCGCGGCACCTTGCGGGAAATCGAGACGCTGATGACGGCGCAGGCTGGCAGCGAGGAAGGCGATCGGCTCGATGTGCTCGTGACGCTGGTCGAAGCCTACGAGCAAAAGCACTTTCCGATGGACCTGCCGGACGCGGTGGAGGCCATCAAATTCCGGATGGAACAGCAGGGTCTGACCGTGGACGACCTTGTCCCCGCAATCGGCCGAAAAAACCGCGTGTACGAGATTCTAGCTCGCCGCCGGCCGTTAACCGTCCGAATGATTCAGTGCCTGCACGAGCAGTTCAACATTCCGGCCGAGAGTTTGATCAACCAGCGGATCGAACGACGTGCCGCATGAATGTGCTCGGCGAGTTGGCTAGCTGTGAGGAAACACCTGGGCTAGGCTCAATGCAAGCGGTACTGCTTAAATATTGCTCTGCCGTCGTCGGGGTCCGGGTATACGTGTCGATAAAATCGTTGTTTATCGACACGTTTCAAGCTAATGCCGATGCCATCGACATATCGCCTTGACGTGTCGATAAAATCGAGAATGATCGACATGGTCCTCAATCCGCGGCGCCCATACAACGAATTGCCGGACCTGCCTCCAGCAGCGGATATCGAAACGCGGTCTCTATTGAAGGCCTGTATCGAAGCCCGCGCAGCCTTGGCCGAACTGAAGGCCGTGGGCGCCGCCATCCCCAATCAAGCCGTACTCATCAACAGCATCCCGCTCCTGGAAGCCCAAGCGAGTAGCGAGATCGAGAACATCGTTACCACCAGCGATGCCTTGTTCCGTTTCGCTCAGGACGAGCATGCCGCCGACGCCCTCACCAAGGAAGCCCTCAGTTATCGTGCGGCTCTGCGGGAGGGGTACGAGTCACTGGCGACGCGGCCTCTCAGCACGGCAACAGCAGTGCTCGTCTGCAGCCGCATCAAGAACCGCGACATGGATATCCGTCGCGTCCCTGGCACCGCACTGACCAACGCCGCTACCGGCGAAGTCGTCTACACGCCGCCGGAAGGTGAAGCCCTACTGCGCGACAAGCTTGCCGACTGGGAGCGCTTCATCCACAACGCCACGGACATCGACCCGCTGATCCGAATGGCCATTGCCCACTATCAGTTGGAAGCAATCCATCCGTTTCTCGATGGCAACGGCCGTACCGGCCGGGTGCTCAACCTGCTGCAACTGGTGGAGCAAGGGTTGTTGGACCAGCCGGTGCTGTACCTGTCGCGCTACATCCTGCGCCACCGTGCCGACTACTACCGACTGCTGCTCGCGGTGACGCGCGAGAGTGCCTGGGAAGCCTGGATCGCCTTCATGTTGGCAGCCGTGACGGAAACGGCGCGCTGGACCACTGAAAAGATTCGGGCTATCCAGCGGCTGCAGGCCGAGGCGACTAACTTTGTCCGAGACAACGCGCCGAAGATCTACAGCCGTGAACTTGTTGACGCTCTGTTCGTCCAGCCTTATTGCCGAATTCAAAACCTCGTCGAAAGCGGGATCGCCAAGCGTCAGACTGCAGCGGTCTATCTCAATCAGTTGGCCCACACCGGCATGCTTGTAGAAATTAAGGTCGGTCGCGAAAAACTATTTCTGCACCCCAATTTTGTCCGCTTGCTCACTAGCGACGATCACGCCGTTGCCCCTTATGGAAACTGACAAAGCGGTTATCTACGGGCGTTAAAGTAGCGGGAGCTTCAGGTATTCGCAGATCGAGGCGAAGAGTGCTCGCGTTAGGTACCCGTATAGGCAGAGTACTCCTGAAACTGGGACGCTCCTTTCATGTCGCCGTTGGCTCGCAGGCCGGCGTCCGTTGGGCTGCCGTTCTCGCCGTTGGCCACTCGAATCTTTCACCTCCTGGCTAGAGCACAATCGTTCCGGTAATCGCCGTTTTCAGGCCGAAGCAGCCACACGTGCGACGAACACTAAGCTCTCTGCATCGACACCATCGGCAATGAATAGCTCCGGAGTTTTCTCTTCCGGAATGCTTTCCAGCAAGAGCGCCGCTTTTGCCTGCCGGAACGCCAAGTGAACGGAGAGGCCAAAGCCGATCGCAGAGTAAAATTGGGCCGCGAAGGTGCGCGCCGCTTCGTCGCCAATCGTGTCGCTCATGCCGATCGCTGCCAGCACATGATCGACGACTGCCGCAGCCTGACCCTGGGAATAGCAAGTATTGAAAAAGACCATCTGAACGTCGCTCGAGCAAGCAGCGATGGTTTGAACAATGGCCTCTTTGGAGACCGGTTTGGCGTCGCCTGCGTCGTCTTGAAATACAATCTCGTCTTGCACAGAACCATGGCCACTGAAATGGACGATTCTGGGCCGGCACTCATTGAGTGCCTGCAGGACATCAAGGGGACGCACCGCCCACCGAGTTTCGAACTTCACGGCGTCACAATGCTGCGATAACCGGATCTTCTCATGGATCCCCCGCGCCTCTTGATCCAGGCGCAATTGAGTTTGATCCATAGGGTTAGCCGCTAGGAACAAAACCGTGATGGTCTCCGGCGGATTCTCCAAGCGCCGGATCGCAGACCGCGCCCATTGATGCATCGCATCATGCCGGGTCAATTTTCCGGCGATGTTGCGCATGTTGGCTTGGTGCAATTGCTCAGCACGTTTTTGTGTCAGCTCGCGCTTGTGGTCCTCCTGCTGCTGAGACTGATGAAGCTTCTTCTGGGCTTCAGATAACCGGCCCTGTTCACGGGCGATATTCCCCTCGATTGCGGCGACCTTATTCTGATGATCCGCAGCTTTCTCACGATGCCGTTGCGCTTCTCGAAACTTAGACTGCGCAGTCGAGATGCTTGACGCCTTTGAGGCGGAAGCATCAGCCGCGGAGGCCGAGCGACTCTCCGCAGCAACCCTCCCCATCTCATCGCTTTTGTTCCGCTGGAGTTTGGTCAGCTCTGCCTGATGTCGCTGTATCTCGCGAAGGTAATAGTCGGGACTCATGTTGGATAACTTCGATGCTTATATTGTAAAGCCTAGTATCCGTTCTCTTGTCGATATGCCGCGACTGCTTTTGCGGCCAAGCAAACGGCAACAAAGAAACAGAGTAGAGGCAAGCCAAACATCAGTAATCCGAGGTTAGTGCCAATAGACGAAAGGAAAGGCGACGACAGCATGCTTTCCCTCAGATCGAACGCCCAGGATAGGGAGACCAGCCCACATACAGCGAGAATCGCGGCGACTATCAAGCCAGCAGGCCAATAAGCATCCGCTATTTCCAGCAGGATGAGTATCGGATTACTGTCTTGTCCCAGAAGCTATGATGAGCCCAGCTCTTATCGAGCAGAAACACCTTCAGGCCAGCGCGCTTTAAGGCTTCTCGCTCAGCACCTTTATCAAGTTTGTCATGTGTTATGACAACCCAGTCGCCCTCTCCTGCGAGTGAGTCGATCCAGTCAACATCAGGCGTGTTCTGGGGAAATTTTTGCCGCAGATGGATGACCGAATGTCGGTCGCTCCATTCCGCTGCGGTCAAAGCGTGCAGCGCCGCGGCAAGTGCGGGCGGTAGATTATTGTCGAGCAGCAGCTTCACGCTGCGAGGCGCGTCTCGTAGCGAATAGCTGCCTCGACAGCCCCTAATGGCACTTCGTAGAGGCGTGCGACACGTTTTTTGTCCTTGCCTTCAGCGAGCCAGGCATCGTGCAGAACATTGGTTCGGACCGATACCGAAGCCACCACTGGTTTCCCAAAGGCCACGGCCGGATCGATCACAATCTGCCGGCTCCGCTCGACAGGATACCAACGCACCGCGCGCTGATCGTCCCCGAACTCGATGCCTGCATAGAGAGATCGCTTGATGATGCGGCGGAAAACGTATTGCTTCCGACGCATATCGAGCGTCTGGCCGTCATCGCTCTCTTCAAGCGCGCTCTCGAAGATCGTTTCGCCATCAGTCTCGAAGCGTCGGCAGGTGAATGGGTAAGGGCCGAGCATGTCCCGAGCATCTTTTGCAACCTGCCGGATTGTCTGCAAGCTGACTCCGTGTAGGCGGAACGCCTTTACGAATCGAATTTCGAGCAGGTCGTGGAAACTGACGGCATCAACGTCGGCCGCCGCCAACTCGGATTGCCACAGCGGGGGATGCTCTCGGGCATCCTGATCGATTCGCCCGTATCCACGAAGCCAACGGCGCAACTCGACCGGCGCAATGCCGGTGAGACGCGCGGCTTCCGAGAACGAGTAGAGGCCTAGGCCGATGAGCTGCATGAGAGTGGTGAAGTAAACGCTAAAGGAGCCTAACACCAGGGGCCGAATATAGGGCCCTCTGGTGGCAAATTGCGTCGAAAGAAGCTGTCTAGCCGAACGGGCTTTCGGACCCAAAAAGATCCGAATCCGTCTGCACTATATCTGCAATCCGTATGCAATTTTGCGCTATTCTGAGCATGCGAGCGCAATGCTGTTATCTTTTTAAATCAAAGAGTTGCGCTGAACTGCAGAGGCTTGCGGAACCCGACCGCCCGTTTATAAATCGAGTGCTCTACCAACTGAGCTAAGCCGGCTTGGTGATGCGCAAACTGATGGCGGGATTTTAACCCAGACGATGAGCGCGCTCAGCGCCCGTTGCGGTCGCTGAACTTGCGCCCGACCGCGGCGACCGAGCTTGCACCGAGAAACACGATGCCGCAGGTCGCCAGGCTTTTCCAGATAAACTCGCTGCTGTGAGTAACCCAGATCATCGACAGGGCCAGGCTGATGGCGGCGATCGTGGCGATCACGCAGAGGGTGAAGCAGATTTTGTTGAGTGCGCTCATGGAGTCGTCCTTGAATCGTCGGCGCCCAGTCTAAGGCTGTCGGCCCGTCTTGGTAGACTCGGCGCCCTCTTGCGGTTGTGCCTGTGCCCCGATGCTGACTCTGCGCGACGTTTCACTCCACCTGGGCAGCACCGTGCTGCTCGACCATGCCGGCTTCACCATCGACCGCGGCGAGCGCGTGGCGATCCTGGGGCGCAATGGCACGGGCAAGTCCACCCTGCTCAAGCTGATCGCCGGCGAGATCGCGGCCGATTCCGGCGAGATCGCGCGCGCGCAGAACCTGCGGGTCGCGCGCCTGGTGCAGGACGTGCCCGTCGACACCCGCGGCCGGGTGCAGGACGTGGTGGCGCGCGGGCTGGGCGCGGCGGGCGAGGTGCTGGCGCGTTATCACCAGCTGCTCGCCGAAGAACGCTACGACGAGCTGGAGAAAGTGCAGAACCAGATCGAGGCGATCGACGGCTGGGCGCTGGACCAGCGCGTGTCGGAGACCATCTCGCGCCTCGATCTGCCGGGGGAGTCGATGTTCGAGAGCCTCTCCGGCGGGCTCAAGCGCCGGGTGCTGCTGGGCCAAGCGCTGGTGCAGCAGCCCGATCTGCTGCTGCTCGACGAGCCTACCAACCATCTCGACGTCGAGTCGATCGGCTGGCTGGAGGAGTTCCTCAGGAGCTATTCCGGCGCGATCCTGTTCGTGACCCATGACCGCGCCTTCCTGCGCAACCTGGCGACGCGCATCCTCGAACTCGACCGCGGCTGGCTCACCAGCTGGCCCGGCGACTACGACAACTATCTGCGCCGCAAGGAAGAGCGCCTGCACGCCGAGGGCCAGGAGCGCGCGCTGTTCGACAAGCGCCTGGCGCAGGAGGAAGTGTGGATTCGCAAGGGCATCCAGGCGCGCCGCGTGCGCGACCAGGGGCGGGTGGAGCGCCTGATGCAGATGCGCAATCAGTTCGCGGCGCGGCGCAATGCGCCGGGTGCGGCGCGCATGCTGATCCAGGAGGCCGAGCGCTCCGGCAAGCTCGTCGCCGAGGCCGACAACGCCGCCTTCACTTACGGCGACCGCACCATCGTGCGCGGGCTCTCGACCACGGTGATCCGCGGCGACAAGCTCGGCATCGTCGGCCCCAACGGCGCCGGCAAGACCACGCTGATCAACCTGCTGCTGGGCCGGCTCGATCCCGTCAGTGGCTCGATCAAGCACGGGGCGAATCTGCAGATCGCCTACTTCGACCAGTTGCGTGGCGGCCTCGATGAAAACGCCTCGGTGGTCGACAACCTCGGCGAGGGCAAGGAGTACGTAGAGATCGGCGGCGCGCGCAAGCACGTCATGGGCTACTTGCAGGACTTTCTGTTCACGCCCGACCGCGCGCGCTCGCCGGTGCGCGCGCTGTCCGGCGGCGAACGCAATCGCCTGCTGCTGGCCAAGCTGTTCGCGCGCCCCTCCAACCTGCTGGTGCTCGACGAGCCCACCAACGATCTGGACATGGAGACGCTGGAGCTGCTCGAAGAACTGCTGCTGGATTACGAGGGCACGGTGCTGCTGGTGTCGCACGACCGCGCGTTTCTCGACAACGTGGTGACGCGCTGCCTGGTGTTCGAGGGAGGCGGGCGGGTCAACGAATATGTCGGCGGGTATCAGGACTGGCTGCGTCAGCGGCCGGCGCCGGTGGCGCAGGCCAAGTCGTCGACAAAATCAGCACTGGTGTCGACGGTGCCGGTCGCAGCGTTAAGCCCGGCGAACACGCGCGTGCTCACCAGCAAGGAGCGGCGCGAACTGGGCGATCTGCCCGCGCGGATCGAGAAACTCGAAGCTGATCAAGCCAAGCTTGCCGATGAACTCAGCCAGGACGGCTTCTACGATCGTCCCAAGGACCAGGTCTTGAAAGTGCAGCAGCGGCTGGATGAAATGGCACGCGGCCTGGCCACGGTCTATGCGCGCTGGGAAGAGCTGGAAGCTTTGCGTTGAATCACGCGAACCCAAGGAGTCTTGAATGGCACCGTCCGCACACTTCACCCCGGCCACCTTCAAGTTCCTGCGCGCGCTCGCCAAGAACAACAATAAGGACTGGTTCACCGAACACAAGGCCGAATACGAGGCGCAGCTCAAGGCGCCCTGCCTGGCCTTCATCGCCGACCTTGCCGCGCCGCTGGCCAAGATCAGTCCACAGTTCGTGGCAAGCCCGAAGCCGGTCGGCGGATCGCTGTTCCGCATCTATCGCGATGCGCGCTTCTCCAAGGACAAGACACCGTACAAAACCCATGCGGGCATGAGCTTCTATCACGCGGCGACCAAGCAGGTGGCGCGGGCGCAAGGCGAGAACGCGATGATGGGCCGGCTCGATGCGCCGGTGTTCTACCTGCATCTGGAGCCGGGCGCCTGCTTCATCGGCGGCGGCCTCTGGCATCCGCAGCCGGCGACGCTCAAGCACATCCGCGCGTCGCTGGTGAGCAATCCCGCGAGCTGGAAGAAAGCCACGCGCGATCCGAAGTTTCTCAAGCTCTTTGCCATGACCGGCGACAGCCTGCAGCGTCCGCCGGCGGGTTTCGATCCGCAGCACGAGCTGATCGACGACATCAAGCGCAAGGACTTCGTCGCCAGCGCGCAGCTGAGCGAGGAGCAGGTCTGCGATCCGGGGCTGCTGAAGGAGGCCGTGCGGCGCTACACGCTGATGGCGCCGCTGGTGGACTGGCTGTGCACCTCGCTGGATTTGGAGTTCTAGCTTTCAGTGACCGTAGGTTGGGGTGAGCCAGAGGCGAACTCCAACATGCGCGGTCGATCGCGCGATCAACGTTGGGGTTCGCTGCGCTCACCCCAACCTACCAAGCTACGAGGCTGGCCAACCGAGGTCCGTGCAACGTGGATTCAGCAAAGGGCGGCGTAAACTCCGGCGCACTTGCGACACTCCTATGCCAACCGATGCTTCTGACCCGCCTCCTCGTTCTAGCCTGCGTGTTGTTGCTCTCCGCTTGCGCCAATGCGCCGCTACCGCAGCCGGCCCCAGTCGTCGAGCCGCCGCCGGTGATGGTCCCGGTGCTGCCAAAAATAGGGCTGGCCCTCGGCGGCGGCGCGGCGCGCGGGTTCGCGCATGTGGGTGTGATCAAGATGCTGGAGTCGCAGGGCATCGTGCCCGACCTGATCGTCGGCACCAGCGCCGGCAGCGTGGTCGGCGCGCTGTATGCGTCCGGCATCAGCGGGTTCGCGCTGCAGGAAATCACCTTCGACCTGGATCGCGCCGCGTTCGCCGACTGGCAGTTCTTCGGACGCGGCCTGCTGCGCGGCGAGGCGCTGCAGAAGTTCGTCAACGACAAGGTCGGCAACCGGCGCATCGAGCAACTGCCCAAGCCCTTCGGCGCGGTGGCGACCAAGCTCAAGAGCGGCGAAGGCATCCTGTTCCAGCGCGGTGAAGTCGGGCTTGCGGTGCGTGCGTCGTCGGCGATTCCCGGCATCTTCGTCTCGCCGGTGATCAACGGCGACGAGTACATCGACGGCGGCGCCATCGCGCCGGTGCCGGCCGAATATGCGCGGCAGATGGGCGCCGAGGTGGTCATTGCCGTCGACATCTCGCAGCCGGTGGCCGAGGCGCCCAGCGACAGCACCTTGCGCACCGTGCTCAAGACGTTCGACATCATGGGCAACGCGCTCAAGGGCGCGGAGCTGAAGCTTGCCGACGTGGTGATCGCGCCCAACGTCAAGGGCATCGCCGCGTCGGATTTCGAAAGCAAGCAGCGCGCGATTCTCGAGGGCGAACGCGCCGCACTGGCGGCGATCCCGCGGATCCGGGAAGCGATCGCGGCGAAGACGCATCTGGTGCCGGCGCCTGCGACGGCACCAGCATCAGCGCCGGTGTCCGGCACCTCGATCAGTCCGGCGGCCGTGCCGGCGCTGCGACCGCTGCCGCCACCCTGACCTCGCTTGAAGGCTCCCCGCGTCAGCAAATTGTTGGCGGCGCTGCCCTGGCGCCGGCGCGTGCTCGGCGCCGACGCGACGGATTTTGCGCGCGCACTGTCGCGGCTCGCCGGGCGCCCGCTGGAGGGCGGCAACCGATTGCAGCTGCTGCGCGACGGACCGCAGTCCCACGCCGCGCAACTTGAGGCGATCAGCGGCGCCCGGCACCACGTGCATCTGGAAACCTATCTGCTCACCGACGGCGAGATCGGCCTGCGCTACGCCGAGGCGCTGTGCGAACGCGCGCGCGCCGGCATCAAAGTGCGCCTGATGCTCGACGGCATTGGCGCGTGGGGCGCCGGCGATGCGTACCGCGACAAGCTGCTCGACGCCGGCGTGGAGCTGCGCGAGTTCAACTCGCCCAACCCGTTCAAGAATCCGCGGCTGTGGCGGATGACGCGGCGCACGCACCGCAAGACGCTGGTGGTGGACGGGCGCATGGCGTTCACTGGCGGCATCAATATCACCGACGAATATCGTCATGGACCCGAAGACGCCGAGCCGGGCTGGCGCGACACGCATGTGCGCATCGAAGGCCCGGCGGTGGCGGACTTCCAGCGCGTATTTCTCACCTACTGGTCGCGCCTCGGCGCGCTGCGCGATGCCGATACCTGCTATCCGATGATGGAGCCGGTCGGCGACAGCCAGGTCTGCGCGGTCACCGATCAGGGCGAGGATTTTCTGGGCCATCGGCGCGACGACGATCTGCCGCAGCCGAAGAATCCGCTGCGGCCGAAATATCGCATCGAGCCGCGCATCTACCGCGCGTATCTCGACGCCATCCGCCGTGCGCGTCATCGCGTGTGGATCACCCAGGCCTACTTCGCGCCCAACGGCCGCTTCATCCGCGCGCTCACCGCCGCGGCCAGGCGCGGCGTCGATGTACGTCTGATCCTGCCGGCGCGCACCGACGTGAGTCTGATCAAGTACGCGGCGCGCGAGCGCTACACGCGGCTGATGCGCGCAGGCGTGCAGGTGCACGAGTACCAGAGCGCGGTGCTGCACGCCAAGACCGCGGTGGTCGACGGGCTATGGTCGACGGTGGGTTCCTGCAATCTCGACTACCGCAGCTTCTTCCACAACGACGAGGGCAATGCCTTCATCGTCAGCCCCGGTTTTGCCGGCGAGATGGAGGCGATGTTCGAGCACGACCTGCGCCTGTGCGAGCGCATCGATGCCGAGCGCTGGCGCCACCGCGGCTGGCGCGAGCGGCTGATGGAAGCGGTGGCGGGAATGCTGCGGGTTCTGCTGTAGAGGATCAGGCGCGGCGGTCGGCCGCGTCTTCGCCGTCCAGGCGCGCGTCGGCGTCGAACAGGTCCTCGAGTTCGCGCGAGGCTTCGCGCGCGCTCTGCAGCAGGATCTGCTCGTCGCGCGAACCGGCGAGCTGGCGCAGCAGGGTCTGTTCGTCGTGGCGGCGGAAAGTGGCGATGGCGCGTGATGCCTGCGCGTCCGTGTCGCCGAGCGACAGCAGGACCTCGCGCACCGCTTCCAGCGACGAGAAATAGCTGCGACGGATCACCCGGCGCACGCCGAGATCGAGCAGCTGCAGCGCGTGCTGACGGGTGCGGGCGCAGGCCAGCAGCGGCAGGTCGGGATAGTGGCGGCGCAGCATCTCCACCACGCGCAGCGATTCCACCGGATCGGCGATCGCCACCACGAACAGCCGCGCCTGCCCGGCGTGGGCCGCGCGCAGCACCTCGATGCGCGCGGCGTCGCTGTAGAACACCGGGATGCTGAGCTGACGCAGGAAGGCGACATTGTCGGCGTTCTTGTCGAGCACGGTGAAGCGGATGCGCTTGACGCGCAGGATGCGGCCGATGACCTGGCCGAAAGGTCCGAATCCGGCGATCACCACCTGCGTCGCTTCGACGTCGATCACGTCGTAGGGCGCGGCCGGCGGCTCGATGCGCAGGCGCGCGTGCAACAGGTACAGCAGCGGCGACAGCATCATCGACACGGTGACCGAAAGCACCAGCAGATCGCGCAGCCCGGCGTCGAGCAGGCGCGCATCGCTGGCGACGCCGAACAGCACGAAAGCAAACTCGCCGCCCTGCGCCAGCGCCAGAGCCAGCGACTGCGCCGAACTCTCGGGCAGCCGGATCAGCTTGCCGATGCCGTACAGCACCAGCGCCTTGACCGCGATCAGGCCCAGCACCACCGCCGCGACCTGCAAGGGCCGGTCGATCACCAGACCGAGGTTGGCCGACATGCCCACGGCGATGAAAAACAGGCCGAGCAGCAGGCCTTTGAACGGTTCGATGTCGGCTTGCAGTTCGTGCCGGTATTCGGAGTCGGCGAGCAGCACGCCGGCGAGAAACGCGCCGAGCGACATCGACAACCCGACCTGCTGCATCGCCAGCGACGTGGCCAGCACCACCAGCAGCGCCGCGGCGGTGAAGATCTCGGCGACGTCAATGCGCGCGATCACGCGCAGCAGCGGCCGCAGCGCGTAGCGACCGCCGAGCACGGTGATCAGGACCATGCCGACAGCCGCGAGCGCGCCAAGGCCGGCGGAGCCGCCGCTGCGATGCGCCGCGCCGGCGCCGAGCATCGGCACCAGGGCTAGAAACGGAATCACCGACAGATCCTGGAACAGCAAGATCGCGAACGCCGAGCGGCCGTGACGCGTGGTGAGCTCGTGACGCTCGCCGAGCATCTGCAGGACAAAAGCGGTGGACGACATCGCCAGGCCGAAGCCGGCGATGAGCGCCGTGGTCGCGCCGAGCCCCGCGATCATCGCGATGCCGGCAAGTACCAGGCTGGTGATCACCACCTGCATGCCGCCGGTGCCAAACACCGCCGATCGCAATCGCCACAAACGCACCGGCTGCAATTCCAGGCCGATGACGAACAGCAGCAGCACCACGCCGAATTCGGAGAAATGCAGGATCGAATCGACGTCGGAAATCAGCTGCAGGCCCCAGGGGCCGATGACCACGCCGGCAGCCAGATAGCCGAGTACCGCGCCCAGACCCAGGCGCTTGAAAAACGGCACAAATAACACGGCTGCGGCGAGAAACAGGGCGACGTCGACGAGCATCGGCAGGCATCCCGGTCGGCGGGACGATCGGTCTGATCGCCCCTCAAACCTTTTTACAATTAATAGGTTGAAACGTTCTCTTGCAATACTTTCAAACTTGTTCTTAACTATCTACAGTTTTGTAAAACATTTTAGCCTTGCGCACAGTTATGCCCCTTGATGGATGAACCGAGCAAATCCGATCGCATCGTCGAGCTGGCGGCCAAGCTCGGTGTACTGCGTCCGAAGGATTTAGCGGCGGAAGGCATTCAGGCGGAATACCTGCGCCGCGTGTGCGACAAGGGGTTGATCAAAAAAGTGGGACGCGGCAGTTACGTGCTTGCCGACAAGCAGGTCACGCCGCATCTGGCACTGGCGGTTGCGGGCCGCGCTGTGCCCAACGGCGTGATCTGTCTGCGCTCGGCGCTGGCGTTTCACGGCCTGGCCGAACAGCTCACCGATGAAGTCTATATCGCCATCGAGCGCCGCGCGGCGCGTCCGCGGCTGGATTATCCCGAGGTGAAAGTCGCGCGTCTCGGCGGACCCGCGTTCACCGAAGGTGTCGAGCAGCACGAGATCGAAAGCGTGTCGGTGAGCATCTACTGCCTGGAAAAAACGCTCGCCGATCTTTTCAAGTTCCGCAACAAGATCGGTCCGCACATCGCCGTCGACGCGCTGCGCGCCGCGTTCGCGGCACAAAAAGTTCACAAGGACCAGCTCTGGCACTATGCCAAGCTGTGTCGTGTCGAGCGGGTGATGAAGCCATACGTGGATGCGCTGGCCTCCTGAGCGATTGCGCGGCATCAAGGGTTCTAGGGACGGATGAAAAAGCTGACTCCATTGCTCCTGCTTGCGTTGCTCGCGAGCGGTTCCGCTGGCGCTGCCGACGCGCCGGCGCCGGCATCGAAAGTCGAAGCCGAGGTCGCGCCGTTGAACCCGGCGATCACCGCCGACCCGCCGGCGGTCGATGCGCAGCCGCAGGCCATCGATCCCGGGCAGGACGAAGATTGCGCCGACTGTTCGGTGGCTGAGAAGGCCAAGCCCGACGCGAGCATCAAGTCGCGTCGTTTCCTGGCATCACCGGGGGACGAGGAAGAGGGTTACTCGATCGTGTCGGTCGCCAAGGGCCTGTCCACGCACAAGCCGATGTACATCCTGCCGGCGACGTACAGCCCCGATTATCCGAGCCAGCACACCGAGGTGCTGTTCACCATCAGCGCCAAGCTGCGGCTCTACGGCACGTCGCTGTTCTTCGGCTACAGCCAGCGCTCGTTCTTCCAGGTCTACGACAGTCATCGTTCAAGACCTTTCCGCGAGACCGACTACAACCCCGAGCTGTTCTACCGCTGGACGCCCGATCCCAAGGTCTGGAAATACTGGGGCGCGGACTTCGGCGCCGAACACGAATCCAACGGCCAGGACGTACCGCAGTCGCGGTCCTGGAACCGGCTGTATGTGGCGCCGTTCCGCGCGCGCGGCAAATCGCTGATCTACATCAAGGCCTGGTATCGCCTGCCCGAGGAAAAAAAGAAAACGCCGGATGATCCGAAGGGCGACGACAACCCCGACATCGAGGATCACTACGGCTATGCCGAGCTGCACTTCCAGCGCCAGATCGGCAAGCGCCAGGTGATCCAGTCGATGTTCCGCTTCAATCCCGAGACCGGGCACGGCGCGCTCAACATCAACTACACCATCCCGTCGAACGACGGCTCGGTGTTCTATCAGCTCTATGTCTGGCAGGGCTACGGCGAAAGCCTTCTGGACTACAACGACTCGGTGACGCGCGTCGGCCTGGGCATCGCCTTCTCGCGCTGATCGCTGACGAGCACGCGCACTGGCGCCGCTGATGGCCAGTGCATCGAATAGGCAGGCTCAGGGATAGACCGGTTCACGGCCTTCGCGGCTTTGCCGCAGCGGACGCAGGCGCAGCGGGTCCGGACAGTTCTCCGGCGCCTCGCAGCTTTTCGGGCCGAAGTTCGAATCGAAGCAGGCCTCGACCTCGCGCAACCAGCGGCCGCGGCAACGCAGCGCGATGGACCGTTCGGTCAGCCCGGGGTTGTCGCGGATGAAGGCCTGCTTGAAGTCCGTGGGCGAGGTTTGAAGCAGGTCGGTCACACGCTCGTATTCCTGTGGCACCACCAGCCGGCGACTGGCGCGTTCCAGCTGCACGAAATACTCCGGCAGGCTCAGGCCGCTGCAGGCGCCCTGCGAGCGCCAGACTTTCATGCTGCGCGCGCGGTTGGGAATCACCACCAGCCAGCGTTCCACCTCGGCTCGCTCCAGATGCCCGTCGCCGCAGCCGGGTTTGGCGCCGTTAAACACCGGCTCCAGGCCATTGACGGTGAAGAAGCGCTCCTCGGTGCACTGCGGCTCCTTGGAGCCGAGGTTGGTGTCGCAGTATTCCGGCGTCCACGCCAGCGACAAGATCCAGGCATCGGGCGCGGCGGCCGCCGGGCGCGCCAGCAGGCCAAGCAGCGCAAAGGCGGCGAGCTGCAGGAGCCGGGACGGACGCCGTGTCGTGGTTTTGTCGGCAAGCATGGATTTCACGGACTTGTAAGCGGGCGCGAAATTCTAGCCTGCCACCTTGCGGTTATCATGCGCGACTTCATCCTTGTCGAAGACGCGCGATTTCGCGTGCGCCGGTATTCCGCCCAGCGGATGCCCGCTCCGATCGGGCCCGGTACTTTTCGTGCCCGCCAGTCAAATCAGACACATCGACCTTTAGCGAGATCCCCAACATGAACACCCGTGACGTCGTCGTTTTAAGCGCGGTCAGAACCGCCATCGGCACTTTCGGCGGCAGCCTCAAGGACGTGCCGCTCGCCACCATCGCCACCCTGGTCGTGCGCGCAGCGGTCGAGCGATCCGGCGCGACGCCCGAGCAGATCGGCCACGTGGTGATGGGCAACGTCATCCCCACAACGCCGCGCGATGCCTACCTGAGCCGGGTCGCCGCGATCGAAGCCGGCATCCCCAAGGAAGTGCCGGCGTTCAACGTCAACCGTCTCTGCGGATCGGCGCTGCAGGCGATCGTTTCCGCCGCGCAGTCGATCAGCCTGGGCGACTGCGAAGTCGCCATCGGCGCCGGCGCCGAGTCCATGAGCCGCGGCCCCTACCAGCTGCCCGCCGGACGCTGGGGCGCGCGCATGGGCGACTCGCAGATCGTCGATTACATGGTCGGCATCCTCCACGACCCGTTCGAGGCGATCCACATGGGCATCACCGCCGAGAACGTCGCGGCGCGCTACCACATCAGCCGGCAGATGCAGGATGACCTGGCGCTGCTCAGCCACCAGCGCGCCGCGCGCGCGATCCGCGAAGGCCGTTTCAAGGACCAGATCGTGCCGGTGCTGATCGAGACCAAAAAAGGCCCGCTGACCTTCGACACCGACGAGCATGTGCGTGCCGACTCGACCATCGAGCAGCTCCACCGGATGAAGCCGGCGTTCAAGAAAGACGGGTCGGTGACTGCCGGCAATGCCTCGGGGATCAACGACGGCGCTGCCGCGCTGGTGCTCGCCGATGCGGCCTACGCCAAAGAGCATGGGCTCAAGCCGATCGCGCGCCTGGTCGCCTACGGCCACGCCGGCGTCGAACCTGCCTACATGGGCATCGGCCCGGTGCCGGCCACGCGCCAGGCGCTGCAGAAAGCCGGGCTGAAGATGAGCGACATCGACGTCATCGAAGCCAACGAGGCGTTTGCCGCGCAGGCCTGCGCGGTGGCGCAGGAACTGGGCTTTGATCCCGAGAAGGTCAACATCAACGGCTCCGGCATCTCGCTGGGTCATCCGGTAGGCGCCACCGGCGCGATCATTGCCACCAAGGCGATCCACGAACTGCACCGCGGCGGCGGGCGCTATGCGCTGGCGACGATGTGCATCGGCGGCGGACAGGGCATCGCCGCGATCTTCGAACGGCTTTGAGGATCAACTCGTGACGATTACCAAAGTCGGCGTCATCGGCGCCGGGACCATGGGCAACGGCATCGCGCAGGTGTGCGCGGCCAGCGGTTTGAGCGTGGTGATGATCGACGTCGCCGAGGCCGCGGTGCAAAGAGGTGTGCTGACGATCGGCGGCAATCTCGACCGGCTGGTGAAGAAGGACAAGCTGTCGGCCGAAGGCAAGCAGGTGATCCTCGGCCGCATTCACGCCAGCACCGATTACGCGGCGCTCGTCGACTGCGATCTGGTGATCGAGGCGGCCACCGAGAACCTCGAGATCAAGAAGCGCATTCTCAAGCAGATCGACGAACTGCTGCCGGCGTCCGCGGTGCTGGCCACCAACACCTCGTCGATCTCGATCAGCGAGCTAGCGGCGTCGACGGGACGTGCCGATCGCTTCATCGGCCTGCATTTCTTCAACCCGGTACCGCTGATGACCCTGGTCGAGGTGATCCGCGGACTGGAGACTTCGGACGACACCCAGGCGCAGGTCCTGGAGTTTGCCCGCGCGGTCGGCAAGTCGCCGATCAGCGTGCGCAACGCCGCCGGCTTCGCCGTCAATCGCATCCTCTGCCCGATGATCAACGAGGCGATCTTCGCGCTGCAGGAAGGCGTCGCCAGCGCCGAGGACATCGACAACGGCATGAAGCTCGGCTGCAACCATCCGATCGGCCCGCTGGCCCTGGCCGACCTCATCGGCCTGGACACCCTGCTGTCGATCATGGAAGTGCTGATGCGCGACCTCGGCGATCCCAAGTACCGGCCCGCACCCCTGCTGCGCGAAATGGTCGCGGCCAGGCGACTGGGCCGCAAGAGCGGCGCCGGCTTCTTCCGCTACGGCTGAGGCTTGCGGCGAGGGTCCGCCGTCAGGCCCTGGCGGCGTTGCCGGCGATCAGCGAAGACCAGCGCGGCATCAGGCTCGGCGCAAGATCGTGCCCCATGCCGGGGATGAGTTCCAGGCGCGCGGCCCGGATCAGGCGCGCGCTGCGGCGTCCACAGTCGGGACGCAGCAGCGGGTCGGCGAGTCCGTGGATCACCTGCGTCGGCGCCAGGATCTGCGGCAGCAGATCCTCGAAGCTGCCGGTTGTGAGGATCGCGTGCGTCTGGCGCGCGGTGCCGGAAGGCCGGAAGGCGCGATCATAGGCGCGGCCGGCAAGCTGGGCGCGATACTCCAGTGGCGTCGGAAACCCCGGGCTGCCGACCCGGCGCAGCATCGCGGTGGAGCGGCGGATCACCGCCTCGCGCGTCTTCGGCCGCGGGCCCAGGCCGGACATCCTCAACAGCACGTCCAGCCGCGCCGCCGGTAGCCGTGGGTGGTTGGTACTGGACATCACCGAGGTCAGGCTGCGCACGCGGCGCGGGTAACGCGCGGCGGTGATCTGCGCGATCATCCCGCCCATCGACACGCCGAGCAGATGGGCGCGATCGATCCCCAGGCTGTCGAGCACGCCGATGCTGTCGTCGGCCATGTCGTGCAGGCTGTAGTTGGACTCGCAGCGGTTGCGGCCCCAGCGGCTGCGCATCCAGTCGCGCGCCAGATTCGGCGCCACGCCGCGATCGCCGTCGGCCGACAGGCCCGCGTCGCGATTGTCGAAACGGATCAGGCGGAAGCCTCGCTGCGCGAGGTCTTCGCAGAGCGTGTCGGGCCAGTGGATCAGCTGTCCGCCCAGGCCCATCACCATCAGCAAGGGTTCGCCTTGCCGGGGTCCGCTTTCTTCCCAATGCAGTTGCAGGCCATTGACGCAGGCGCTGCTGGCTGACCAGCACATTTTCATGACGCTTTGATTTCTTTGACGTGACGTTTTGGAGGCGCGGACCTTAGCAAGTTTTTTTTCGCGAAGTCACCTTGGTCTTCGTCCGGCAGAGCCGACGCCAAAAGTTAAGGGGTGATTCATTGCCTCACGCCAGTATGGGTCGGCAGCCGAAGCCCTGCGGTCCAGCACCCGCACAGCGCTTCCGGCGTCACCACCAGCAAGCTCATCAAGAACAGGAGACCGGCATGAACATGGCCTTTTTGAAGGACGACGAGGTATCGCAGGTCCACTCGATCATGGCGAGGCACGGCATCGACCGCTTCGACGCCGCGGTGCGCTTCTGGGGCCGCGGCAAATCGATCCAGGTCACCGGTGACCTGGGCGAGAAACATCTCACCTGCCTGCTCGACATCGTGCGCGCCTTGGGCCCGATCTCGCCGTCCGCCGCTGGGATGGCGGCATAAAGCGATTCCAGACCGGGGGCTGACGACACCTTGTTGTCGACGGTATCGATGGAATGCGCCGCATGCTTGCACAGATGCGGCGTTTTGCCGTTCTGGAGGATTCAAACCTGGGCGCGGAGTGATCAGTCCGCGTTGATCACCACGGCCCAAAGGTTTCTCGTCATCGTTCTAGCTCAAGCCGCTCGCGGAATTTTCTTGGCAGCGAACGTGAGCAGGAACTCCATCTGATCCGCCAGGATGCGGCGGTTCGACAGGATCAGGTATTCGGCGAGGTTTGGCGTGTAGGGCACGGCGAGCAACTTCATTCGGGCTTCCTCGGGTGTGCGGTCGGCCTTGCGGTGATTGCAGCGCTCACACGCCGTCACGCAATTCTCCCAGACACTCTCGCCACCGCGCGACGCCGGAATGACGTGGTCGCGCGTCAGCACCGAGGGCGGAAACTGCAGGCCGCAATAGAGGCAGAGGTTGCGGTCGCGCTGGAACAGCGTGCGGTTGTTCAATAGCGGCGTGCCCGCGGCGAACTTACGCGCGCGGTCGGCCACGGCGATGATCGAGCCGATCTCGACCGCCGAACGCCGGCCGGTACTCGCATTGAACCCGCCGAAAATCTGGAAACGCTCGGCACCGGCTTCCCAGCAAACACGCTTGCGCGCGTAGAGCGTGACCGCCGACTGCCAGCGGATCCAGCCCACCGGCAGGCCGCCGGCATCCAGTTTGAGTATGGAAGGGATCATCACCACTTCACTCGCTTAGCGACCTTTCGATTGGTTACACGCCGACTACCGAGCCAGCGCAGCTCCGCATTGTGATGCGGCGATGTGGACCTTGGAAGACAACAGCTCAGCTAGTCTGCCGCCGTTATCCAAGCCGTTCACTGCTTCGGCCTGAAAAACGCCTCGCCCAGAGCCTCATCGAGATCGCCGAGGCCGAGCTGAATTTCATCAATCAGACCATGCAGCCCCTGCTCGACCAGTTTCTCTACATTGGCGTCCTGCACCAGCGCGCGCACCCGCCATAGCGTTCTCTCGACTCCGCGATGCTGCGGCAATTGCGGCAGCGTGGTGCCGATGGTCGACAGGCAGAACGTCACGCTGCGCGGAAACTCGCGGTTCTGCAGCAGGAAGCGCAGCACGCCGGTGCGGTTGACCCGCGCGCGAACATGCCGCCGATACATCTGGTACGCGGTGAGCGAGCGCAGCACGCTCATCCACTGGATGTTGTATAGCGGCGCGAGCTGCTCGGGCCGGCCGGTGGGATCCAGCAGCGTGGTGGAGCGCACATCGAGAATGCGCGTGGTCATGTCGGCCTGCTCGATGCTGGTGCCGATGCGCAGAAAGTGAAAGCCGACGTCCTGGCTCATATTGGAGCTGAGAACGGCGTAGACCAGCATG
The DNA here is from genome assembly GCA_964246995.1 of uncultured Hydrocarboniphaga sp. Classification (GTDB taxonomy): domain Bacteria; phylum Pseudomonadota; class Gammaproteobacteria; order Nevskiales; family Nevskiaceae; genus Hydrocarboniphaga. Next base: position 70,648 of record CAXTSJ010000007.1, on the reverse strand, counting down.
GTGCCGTCGATCACGCGTTGCAGGAATGCGCCACGACGCGACCGGCTCAACGCGCCTTCGCCCTGGCCGATGACGAAGTAATGCAGGTCGTTGAGCTTTTCCCAGACTTCGCGCGGAGTGGCGTCGCGCACCGTGCGCAGGATTTCGCGCGCGACGTGCAGGGACGAATGGATCGAGCCGGGATTGCGCTGGTCCAGCAGCAGGAAGCGCACCACGTTGTGTTCGCTGTAGTCCTCGCCGTAGAGCGACTGGAACAGCTCCTCGGCACCGACGATCTGCACCAGCGGCTGCCAGCCGAAAGGAATGCCACGCGGCAGATCGAGCAGCAGCAGGGCGTTGACATTGACCAGGCGCGCGGTGTTCTCGGCGCGCTGCAGGTAGCGCCCGAGCCAATAGAGATTGCTGGCGACGCGGGACAGCATCAGTCGTCCCCCCGCGCCGGCGTGTCCGACGGCGAGCCGCTGCCAAAGCCCTGCGCCTGGCTCATGCCGCCCATGCTCTGGCTCTGCGCCATGCCGTCATCCATGTCGACGATCCAGGTGTCCTTGGCGCCGCCGCCCTGGCTGGAATTGACCACCAGCGATCCGCGCACCATCGCCACGCGGGTGAGGCCGCCGGTGGTGACATAGGTCGAGTTCAGGCCTCCGCGCGACAACACGAAGGGCCGCAGGTCCAGATGCCGCGGCTCCACCGTGCTGTCTTCCATCAGCGTCGGCGCGGTCGACAGGGCCAGGGTCGGCTGCGCCATGTAGTTGCGCGGATTGGCCTCGATCAGATGGCGGAATTTCTCGCGCTCCTCTTGCGTGGCGCGCGGGCCGATCAGCATGCCGTAGCCGCCGGACTCGTTGGCGGGCTTGACCACCAGCTTGTCGAGATTCGCCAGCACATAGCTGCGCTCCGCCGGGTCCATGCACAGGAAACTCGGCACGTTGGGGATGATCGGGTCTTCACCCAGGTAATACTTGATCATCTTCGGCACGAACGCGTAGACCACCTTGTCGTCCGCCACGCCGGCGCCGGGGCAGTTGGCGAGGGCCACCTTGTTGTTGATCCAGGCGCGCATCAGACCCTTCACGCCGAGAATCGAGTCGGCGTTGAACACCTCAGGGTCCAGAAACAGATCGTCGATGCGCCGATAGATCACGTCGACCCGTTTGGGGCCGTAGATGGTGCGCATGGTGACGCAGTCATCGTCACCGACGGACAGGTCGCTGCCTTCGACCAGCTCGATGCCCATCTGCTGCGCCAGGTACGCGTGCTCGAAGTAGGCGGAATTGAAGATGCCCGGCGTGAGCACGACGATGTTGGGCTGGTCCAGCGGCCGCGGCGACAGCGAGGCCAGGGTGTCGTAGAGCTGCGCGGGATAGTCGTCGACCGGCAGGATGGTCGTCGCCTCGAACAGCTCGGGGAACACGCGCTTGGTGACCAGGCGGTTTTCCACCATGTAGCTGACGCCCGAAGGCACACGCAGGTTGTCTTCGAGCACGTACATCGTGCCGTCCTTGTCGCGCACCAGATCGCTGCCGCAGATGTGCGCCCACACGCCGTTGGGCGGCCTGACGCCGACGCACTGCGGCCGGAAGTTCACCGACTCGCGCAGCAGCTCGGCCGGGAACACGCCGTCCTTGATGATCTTCTGGTCGTTGTAAAGATCCTGGATGAACAGGTTGAGCGCGTACACGCGCTGCTTGAGACCGGCCTCGGTCTTCTGCCATTCCCGGAGCGGGATGATGCGCGGAATGATGTCGAACGGCCACGCACGATCGACGTTCTTGCCCTCCGAATAAACCGTGAAGCTGATGCCCATCACCTTGATCGCCAGCTCCGCCGCCAGGCGCCGCTCGGCAAGCTCGGGCTCGGACAGTCCCCCAAGATATTCGGCGAGTTTCAACGCCGCGGGTCGGGACTGTCCGGGCGCTTCGAAAAGCTCGTCGTAGAACGGCTCGCAGCGGTACTGCCGCCAATCGATTGCCATGGTTTCCGGTGGTTATGGCTGTTTTTTTGAGGACGAACGCTAACATCTAGGGCAAGCAAAACATAGGCCACGGCCTTTGCCGAAGCGTGTGCCCGCGCCAGTCGGCGGCGCCTTGGATGTTAGACTCCCAGCCGATTTTCCGCCGACCCCTTCCCCGCCAATCTCCATGCCCAAAGCCAAGCCTGCTCTGGAGTTCAAAGGGCGCATGCTGTCCTTGACGCGGGTGCGCGTGCTCGACCCGAACCTGGTCGCGATCGACGCGCACTTGAAGAATTTCGCTCGTCAGATGCCGCAAGCGGTCGACGGCTTGCCCTTGATTCTGGAAAGCGACAGCCCCATCGAACTGGCTGGCGTGCTCGCCCTCATGCGCGGCCTGGGCATGCAGCCGCTGGCGGTCATGGAGGGTGCGCTCGGCGGCGACGCCCGCCTTTGCGGACTGCCGGTGCTGCCGCTGGATGTGGTCAGCGATGGTCGCAATGGCGCGGCAACCGTCGCAGAGTCCATCACACCACCGCCGCCGCCGGCTCCGGCTGTCGCGGCGCCGAGGCGCTCGACGCGCATCATCAACGAGCCGGTGCGATCGGGGCAGCAGATCTACGCCGAGGACGCGGACCTGATCGTCACCCAGATGGTGAGCCCCGGCGCCGAGATCATCGCCGATGGCTGTGTGCACGTTTATGGCACCCTGCGCGGCCGCGCCATCGCCGGCGCGCGAGGAGACACCGGCGCTCGTATTTTCTGCCGGCACATGGAGGCGGATCTGCTGGCGGTGGCTGGCGTCTACGCCGTCGCCGACCAGATGCAGGGGGCCTTGCGCGGCCAGGCCGTGCAGGCCAGCCTGGTCGCGGGCAAACTCAAGATCGAACGCCTGGAGTGACGTGGCGCGGGTCAACAACCAGAACAACGGGTAGGGGATGGCGGTGGCGAAAATCGTAGTGGTGACATCGGGCAAGGGCGGCGTCGGCAAGACGACCACCAGCGCGTCTTTTTCGACCGGCCTCGCCGCGCGCGGCAAGAAGACCGTGGTGATCGATTTCGACGTCGGCCTGCGCAACCTCGATCTGATCATGGGCTGCGAGCGCCGCGTGGTGTTCGACTTCGTCAACGTGATCCACGGCGAGGCCAACCTGCGCCAGGCGCTGATCAAGGACAAGCAGTACGAAAATCTCTACGTGCTCGCCGCCAGCCAGACGCGCGACAAGGACGCGCTGTCGGAGGAGGGCGTCAAGAAAGTGCTCGACGAACTGGCCAAGGAATTCGAATACATCATCTGCGACTCGCCCGCGGGCATCGAGCGCGGCGCGCATCTGGCGATGTATTTCGCCGACGAGGCCCTGGTGGTGACCAACCCGGAGGTGTCGTCGGTGCGCGACTCCGACCGCGTGCTTGGACTGCTCTCCAGCAAGACGCGCGCGGTGGAATCCGGCAGCGGGCGGGTCAAGGAGCATCTGGTGATCACGCGCTACAACCCGGCGCGCGTTGCCAAGGGCGAGATGCTGTCGATCGACGACGTCAAGGACATCCTCGGCATCCCGGTGCTCGGCATCATCCCGGAGTCTGCGAGCGTGCTGTCGGCGTCCAACTCGGGCTCGCCGGTGATCAACGACTCGGCGACCGACGCCGGACAGGCCTACGACGATCTGGTCGCGCGCTTTCTTGGCGAAGACCGTCCGCACCGCTTCATCACGGCGGAGAAGAAGGGCTTCATGGCCAAGCTCTTTGGAGGCTGATCACCATGGCCATCGACTGGTTCAAGATTTTTCGCGGCGAGCAGAAGGCCAGCGCGCAGACCGCCAAGGAGCGGCTGCTGGTGGTGGTGTCGCACCAGCGCGCCGGGCGCGCCAACGGGCCGGAATACTTGAGCCGGCTGCGCCAGGAAATTCTCGCGGTGGTGCGCAAATACGTGCCGGTGGAAGACTCGGCGGTGCATGTCGACGTCAAGCGCGAAGACGGCGACGAAGTGCTGGCGATGAGCATCACCCTGCCCGAACGCTCCTAGGTCCGCCTACGTCCGCAGCTCCTTGCGCAGGATCTTGCCAACCGGCGACTTTGGCAGCTCGCTGCGGAACTCGATCACCTTGGGCACCTTGTAGCCGGTGAGGTGCACCTTGCAGTGCTCACGCAGCGAAGCAACGGTCAGCTCCGGGTCTTTCTTCACCACCACCACCTTCACCGCTTCGCCGGTCTTGTCGTCGGGCACGCCGATACAGGCGGACTCAAGCACTCCGGGATGCTTGGCGATCACGTCTTCGATCTCGTTGGGATACACGTTGAAGCCCGAGACGATGATCATGTCCTTCTTGCGATCGACGATCTTGACGAAGCCGCGCGCGTCCATGGTGGCGATGTCGCCGGTGCGTAGAAAGCCATCGGCCGTCATCACCTTGGCGGTTTCTTCCGGACGGTTCCAGTAACCCGCCATCACCTGCGGGCCTTTCACGCACAGCTCGCCGGGTTCGCCGAGCGCCACCGGCTGGTTGTCGTCGTCGCGCATCGTCACGATCGTCGACGGCAGTGGCAGGCCGATGGTGCCGTTCCAGTCCGGCGTGTTCATCGGGTTGAAGCACACGCCCGGGGAAGTTTCGGTCAGCCCGTAGGCTTCGGTGAGTGGCTTGCCGGTGACCTTGCGCCAGCGTTCGGCCACCGCCTGCTGTACCGCCGCGCCGCCGCCGAGAGTGAGCTTGAGCGCGGAGAAATCCAGCTCGGCGAAACCCTTGGTGTTGAGCAGCCCGTTGAACAAGGTGTTGACGCCGGTGGTGACCGTGAACTTGTGCTCGCCCAGCTCCTTGACGAAACCCGGCAGGTCGCGCGGATTGGTGATCAGCACGTTCTTGGCGCCGACTGAAAGGAAGGTCAGGCAGTTCGCCGTCAAAGCGAAGATATGGTAGAGCGGCAAGGCGGTGACGATGATCTCCTTGCCCTCGGTCAACAGATCGCCCAGCCAGGCGCGGGATTGCAAAACATTGGCGGTGATGTTGCCGTGCAACAGCTGCGCGCCTTTGCTGACGCCCGTGGTGCCGCCGGTGTACTGCAGAAACGCCGTGTCCCGGTGCGTGAGCACGACGCGATGAAATGACTGCGCACGTCCGCGTGCCAACGCGCGCTTGAAGGAGATGGTCCCCGGGATGTTCCAGGCCGGCACCAGCTTCTTGATGCGCTTGACGGCGAAGTTGACCAGCAGGTTTTTCGGGAACGGCGCCAGATCGCCCAGCTCGGTGGTGATCACCGTCTCCACACCAGTCGCATCCAGCGCCTGCTGCAAGGTGCTGCAGAAATTTTCGACGATGATGATGGCGCGTGCACCGCTGTCCTTGAGCTGATGCGAAAGCTCGCGCGGCGTGTACAGCGGGTTGACGTTGACCACCACCATGCCGGCGCGAAGGATGCCGAAAATCGCCACCGGATACTGCAGCAGGTTGGGCATCATCACCGCGACCCGATCGCCGGCGTTGAGGCCGAGTACGTTCTGCAGATAGCTGGCGAAATCCTGGGTCAGGCGATCGAGTTCAGCGTAGCTCAGCGGCACGCCCATGCATTCGAAGGCCGGCAAATCACCATGGCGCTTGCAGGCCTGTTCGAGGATGTCGACGATAGACTGATAGACGTCGAGGTCGACATCGGCCGGCACGCCCGATTGATACTGCGTCAACCAGATCCTGTCCTGGGGTGCGGCGATGTCTTGCGTCATGGCGCGACTCCTGCCTCGTTGTGGTCGAGTTCTGTAGAACCGATCTCAAATCTGCTGCGCTCGACAGCTTGCGTGCCGGCGGTGCTCGGAATGCTCATGTGCTACAGCACACTCCGCTTTCTGCGCTCCGGCGACCCACAATCTGTCTTCGCTCGCGACGATTTGAGATCGGTTCTGGGCACGCTGTCGATGTCTCATCCAATCATCGCAGCGCGCCGATCATAGGGGATCGGCATCGGCGACGTGAATAGGTCGCGAATCATCATGCGACTCCTGCGCGAGCAGCCAGTCTCGCAGGCTCAGCGGGCCGCTGTCGGTGTCGAAGCGCGCCTCCACCGAATCGAGCAGCGTCGCGACGTTGTGTCCCAGGTGACCACGCACCCGCATCACGCTGCCGCGCGATCGCAGCTGGCGCCACAGCTCACCCAGCGGAATCGCCGACGGGTCGCGCGCCGGCATCAGCAGCGGACACTTGCCGACCGACTCCACCAGGTAGCCGGCGTCGATCAGCGATTCTACGCTGCGCGTGACGTTTTCCGGCGGCGCGTCGATGTCGCGTACCAAGTCGTCCTCGGTCAGCGGGCTCTGGCCGCGGATGAAGCGCTGGCAGGTGAGCGCCATGATCAGCAGCGACAGATGTTCGGCATCGCGTGCCGGCATCTGCGGCGTGCGCCGCGCCGGCTCCAGGTGCCGCGGGTTCTTCACGTAGAACGCGAGCTGGCAACCGATCAGCAGAATCAGCCAGCCGACATACAGCCAGATCAGCAGGAAGATGACGATCGCGAAGCTGGAATAAACCGCGTTGTAATTGCTGGCATTGGCAACGAAGGACGCGAACAGCACGCTGCTGGTCTGCCACAGAAAACCCGCCCCCAGACCGCCGACGATGCTCGCCCGCCAACCCACGCGCGCGTGCACCAGGAACATGTACATGAAACTGAAAAGCCCGACGATGATGGCGTACGGGATCAGCCGGGTGATGGCGAAGATCAGGCCGCCGAAAGGTTCGATGGCAGCGATGCTCGACACCACGCTGCTGTTGAGAATGCTGGCGGTGATGCCGAGCGCCGCGAACACCAGCACCGGCCCCACCATCAGCACGCTCAGGTATTCGCCGATGCGCTGCGCGATCGGACGCGGATGCTCGATGCGCCAGATGTAGTTGAAGCTGGCCTCGACTTTCTGGATCAGCGAGATCGCGGTGTAGAACAGCAGCGCCACGCCCAGCGAGCCCAGCACGCCGACCTGGATCTTCTCGACGAAGGCGATGACGTTCTGCGAAATATTCACCGCCTGCGGCCCGAGGGGCCGCAGGAATTCTTCGAGTACCGGCTCCAGGCTATTGTGCGCGCCCAGCGCCTTGAGCACGGAAAACCCCAGCGCCAGCAGCGGCACGATCGACAGCAGCGTGGTGTAGACCAGGCTCATCGCGCGCATCGACAACTCGCCTTCCAGCAAGTCGCGCAACAGGGCGAAGGCGTAACGTCCGCAGCGAATCGCCAAGCGCTGCCAGCGCGTCAGCGTGGCACGATCCTGCCACAGCTTTTCCTTCACGCGGCCCATCAGGCTGTCATTCATTCCCTGCTTCCTTTGGCTCTTGCCGACGAGCGGTTCTTGACTCTGCTGCATTGCAACAATAATCTGTCGGCGCTGATGCTGCGTTGCAGCAGTCTCGATTTGATTGTCGACAGTGATTCGCGCTGATGTCGAGCGTAACCAAGCCAAGGAGTTTCGTAATGGATGTGCAGACGATTGTGAACGATGTGAAAGGCCGCGTTGATCCGCTGGTTTCTCGCGGACAGGAAGTGCTCAGCGTATCCGTTGACACCCTGATCAAGGCCAACGACGTGATCTTCAGCGGCGTGCAGAACGTCGTCCAGACCCAGTTCGAAGCCGGCCGCGATCTGTTTGTCGCGGCGCAGAACAGCTTCGAGAAGGCGAGAAGCGCCGGCATCAAGGCCGTCGCCAATTCGCCGATCGACTATCTCCCGGACAGCCGCGAGCGCGTCGTGTCGGCTTACAACGACACCCTGAGCGTCGTCACCAAAGCCGGCGATGAGCTGGTCAAGGTCGTCAAGAAGGGCTACGCATCGGTCTCCGCCCAGATCAAGGGTGGACCGGTTGCCGCGCCACGCCGCGCCGCCGCCAAGACCGTGCGCAAGGCCAAGGCCACCGGCAAGCGCGTCGTGACCAAGGCGCGCAAGGCGACCAAATCGGCGAAGGCCGCTTAAGCGTCTTCGCGGGTCGAAAAGAGCTGGAGCTTTCGGGCTCCAGCTTTTTTATGGGCGATGCCCGTTGTGCGGTCAGACTGTCGACATGCAAAACCCCGTCTCCAACGCACCGACTCACGGCCGCATTGTCGCCAGCGCGTTCGTTGCCGCCGCCGGGCTGCACAACCCTCATCTGCAGACCCTGGCGCCGCAGCTCCGGCCGCTGCCGCCGATCGATCTGCGGATCGAACGGCTCGATACGCCGGACGGGGATTTCATCGATCTCGGCTGGGCCGGCGCCACTGGCGATGACGCGCCGATCGCCATCCTGCTGCACGGCCTGGGAGGCGGCTTCGACTCCAAGTATCAGCGCGGACTGGCGCGGCGACTCGCGTCGCGCGGGTGGCGCTGCGTGCTGCTGCGATTTCGCGGCGCCGGCCCGGAATCCAACCGCCTGCCGCGCAGCTATCACCAGGGCGACACCGGCGACTTACGCTGGCTGTGGCAACGCCTGCGACGTGCGGCGCCGACGCGCCTGCTGGTGGCGGTGGGATGGTCGATGGGCGGCAACATCCTGCTGCGCGCGCTCGCCGAGGAAGGCAGTGCCTGCCCCTTGGACGCCGCGGTCGCGGCCAGCGTGCCGTTCTCGCTGCAAGCCTGCGCCGAGCATCTCGACCAGGGCTTCGCGCGCATCTACCAGCGGCATCTGCTCAAAGACCTCAAGTCGATCGTCCAACGCAAGCACGCGGCCGCGACGCTGCCGACCGGGATCGACGTCGACACCGCGCTGGCGGCGCGCAGCTTCATCGCCTTCGACGACGCGTTCACCGCGCCGCTCAACGGATTCATCGACGCCCGCGACTACTACCGGCGCTGCGCCAGCGGATCGATCCTCGGCGACATCCGCACGCCCACGCGCATCGTCCAGTCGCTGGACGATCCGTTCATGCCGCGCGCGGTCGTGCCTACCGCGGAGGCCTTGTCGCCGGCGGTGACGCTCGAGCTGTCCGAGCACGGCGGCCATGTCGGCTTTCTCGGACGCGGTACCAGGGGCGCCACCCACTGGTGGCTGGAATCGCATGTGGCCGATCACCTGGAGCAGGTCCGCCACGCGCGAGCTGCGGGCTGATCCGCGAGCTTGGCTCGGCCGCCACCGCGCCGCGTCGGCGGCGCCCCTGTCCGCCATCGCCGGCTCCGGTATGGTGCCCGCGCCATGACCGCCTCCAAAAAACCTGCCGCCAAGTCGCGTTATCACCTCCAAGCGCCGATCAGCGACGCGCTCAGCGAGCGCGCCCGGGACATCGTCGAACGCCTGCGCGACGGCCGTCTTAAAGCTGCGCAGTCCGATGAAGTCAGCGATCTGATCTGCGACATCACCGACTCGTCGATGCGCCATTTCTTTGCGCGACCGGCGCAGGATTTCGGCCTGGGGCTGACCGCGCGCGGCATCATCGACCTGGGCGTGCGCAGCACCAGCAAGACCGTGCGCATGGCTTTGCGCCAGATTCTGCCGCGGCTGTCGCCCGAGCAGTTCCAGCGGGTGGCGGACTATCTGGAGGAGGCGCTGCCCGCGCTCGCCAAGGCGGTCCAATGAGCGCGACCGATCGCGTCCGGCTCGCCGGTCTGGCGCGTGAAGCGCTGCGTCTGCTGCCGGAACTGCCGCAGGTCTTCGGTGGCCTGTTGCGTCTCGCGCGGCTGCGTCCCGGACAACACGGGTCGATCGGATCGCTGATCGCCGCGCACGCGCGCGACCGGCCCGATGCGCTGGCGCTGAGCTTCGAGAAGCGTCGCTGGACCTATGCCGAATTCAACGAGCAGGCCAACCGCGTCGCCGCGGTGCTGCGTGCGCGCGGGCTGCGGCCCGGCGATGCGGTGGCGATCCTCATGGAAAATCGCGGCGAGACGCTGATCAACGTCGCGGCGGTGCTCAAGCTCGGCGGCATCGCCGGCATGCTCAATCACCAGCAGCGCGGCGCTGCGCTCGCGCACAGTCTCAAGCTCACCGCCGCGCGGCTGGTGATCCTCGGCGAAGAGTGCCGCGCGGCCTGGCAATCCATCGGCGCGGCCGCGATATCGCCGTCACTGAAATTGCTCTGGGACGGCGATGCGCGTGCACCCAGCGGCATGACCGCGCTGCGTCCGCTGCTGGCGAAAGCCGGCGCCGACAATCCCGCCGAAACCGCGGCGATCGTCCTCAAGTCGCCGGCGTTCTATATCTTCACCTCCGGCACCACCGGCCTGCCGAAAGCCTCGGTGATGACGCATTACCGCTGGCTGCGCGGCATGGCCGGACTCGCCGAATCGGCGGTGCGGCTGCGCGAGGACGACGTGCTGTACTGCTGCCTGCCGCTGTATCACAACAACGCGCTGACCGTGTCCTGGGGCGCGGTGCTGGCGCGCGGTGCCGGACTGGCGCTATCGAAGAAATTTTCCGCCTCGCGCTTCTGGGACGAGATCCGCGCCAGCGGCGCCACCAGCTTCTGCTACATCGGCGAGCTGTGCCGTTATCTGCTCAACCGCGAGCCGGCGTCGAACGATCGGCGCCACCGCGTGCGCGTGATCGTCGGCAACGGTCTGCGACCGGATATCTGGGACGCGTTTCAACAGCGCTTCGGCATTGATCGCATCTGCGAGTTCTACTCGGCCAGCGAATCCAACGTCGGCTTCGTCAACGCCTGGAACCAGCCGCGCACCGCCGGCTTCTGCCCGCTGCCTTACGCCATCGTCGGCTTCGACGCCGAGAACGAGCGGCCGGAGCGCGACGCCCGCGGCCGTCTGCGCCGCGTGCCCGCCGGCGGCATCGGTCTGCTGATCGCCGAAGTCACCGACAAGGCGCCATTCGACGGCTACACCGAAAGCGCCGCGAGTGAAGCCAAGCTGCTGCGCAATGTTTTCTCCAAAGGCGATTGCTGGTTCGACACCGGCGACCTGGTGCGCGACCAGGGCTATCGCCACATCCAGTTCGTCGACCGTGTTGGCGACACGTTTCGCTGGAAAGGCGAGAACGTGGCGACCACCGAAGTCGAGGCCGCACTGGGCGCACACGCCGGCGTCTCCGAGGCGGTGGTCTACGGCGTGCAAGTGCCGGGGCAGGACGGACGCGCGGGCATGGCGTCGCTGAGCCTCGGCGGCAAGCTCGACGGCGTCGCGCTCGCCGCTGAGCTGCGCGAGCGTCTGCCGCAATACGCGGTGCCGCTGTTTTTGAGGCTACGTCAGGACCAGGAAACCACGGCGACATTCAAGCATCGCAAGGTCGATCTCAAACGCGAGGGCTTCGATCCCGCGCAGATCGGCGATCCGCTCTACGTGCTCGACGGCGATGCGTATCAGGCGCTGACCAAGGACCGGTACACGCGGATCGTCGGCGGCCGCTGGCGGTTTTAGGGAAGTTCCAGCCGGATTGACTGCGCCGCCGGTGGCCAGGGTGTTGTAGCCAAAGCTAACGGCGCGGAGCGCATGCCAGTCTCCCGTCGACAACGGGAGCTTTGATGAACGTCAACATCCAGATCCAGCGCCGTCTCACAGTCGCTCTGCCGCCGGCGCAGGCGCGCGGCCTGATCGACGACGTCGAGCGCACCATCGGCCGCTTCCCCAAGCTCAAGAAGCTGACGCGGCTGGGGCCCGATCGATACCTCTCGGAGCTCGGCGCGATCGGCTCGAGCCTCGCCAAGATCGCGCATGAAGTGCGCTACGGCGCGCACTATCAACGCAGTGCGGACGGCAGCATTTTCACCTGGACCGCGCTGCCCGATCAGGGCAACGCCAGCATCGACGGATCGCTCAGCGTGCTGCCGCATGCCGGTGGTTGCGAGCTGTGTTTCAAGCTCAGCGGCGAGCTGCGCGAGATCCCGGTGCCGCTGATGTTCCGGCTCGCGGCCGGGCCTTTCATCCAGGGCAAGCTCACGCATCTGGTCGAGACTTTTCTGGAGCGCACGCGCGACGCGCTCATCGCCTCCGCCAAGCCGAACAAAAAAAGAGCGGCTCGCTGAGTCGCAAGGGAAACACGATGCAGAACGTCATGGGCCTGGGCCTGCGCGCGCTCAACCGCTTCGCCGGGATGCCGATCGTCGACAAGTTCGGCCTGCGCAAACCGGCGGAACGCTGGCTGTATCAGGCCAGCCGCGCGGGGTTCTCGACCGCCACGCAGCTCGGCCGCAAGTTCCGCGCGACGCAGCAGCGTCTGCAGCCTGCGCGACTGACGGTGGTGCAGCGCGGCGGGCTGTTCGACCTGACGCCGAGCGAGGAACAGCAGATGCTGCGCGACGCGGTGCGCAGCTTCGCGCTCGAACAGGTGCGCGGCGCGGCGCAGCGCGCCGACAGCGACTGCACCGCACCCGCGGACCTGTTGTTGAAGGCGGAGGATCTGGGCATCGGGATGCTCGGCATTCCCGAAGAGTTTGGCGGCGCCGGCAGCGAGCGATCGGCGATGACGCAGGTGTTGATCACCGAGGCGATGGCGCAAGGCGATCTGGGCCTGGCGGTCGCCTGCCTGGCACCGACCGCGGTGAGCAGCGCGCTGGTGTTGTGGGGCGACGAGTTCCAGCAGGCGACTTACCTGCCGGCCTTCGTCGCCGAACATGCGCCCTCGGCAGCGCTGGCAGTACTGGAGCCGCGGCCGCTGTTCGATCCGCTGCAGTTGCAGACGCGCGCGCGTCGCATCGACGGCGGTTATGTGATCGACGGGATCAAGTCGCTGGTGCCGCGAGCCGCGGACGCCGAGCTGCTCGTCGTCGGCGCGGAGCTGGACGGCAAGCCCGCCCTGTTTCTGATCGAGGCCGATGCCAGGGGCGTGTCGGTTTCAGCGGAGCCGGCGATGGGCCTTCGAGCCGCCGCCACCGGTCGCCTGGTAATGACCGGCGTGCAGCTGCCGACGACGGCGCGCCTCGGCGACGAGGCGGCGTATGCGCAGTGCATCGCGCTGTCGCGTCTGGCCTGGTGCGCGCTCGCAGTCGGCACCGCCCAGGCAGTGCTCGATTATCTAGTGCCCTATGTCAACGAACGCGTGGCCTTTGGTGAGCCGATCAGCCATCGTCAGGCCGTGGCTTTCGCGGTGGCCAATATCGCCATCGAACTCGAAGGCATGCGCCTGCTCACCTATCGCGCCGCCAGCCGCGCCGAGCAGGGTTTCGACGTGACGCGCGATGTCGCGCTCGCGCGCCGGCTCTGCGCCGACAAGGGCGTGGCGATCGGCTCCGACGGCGTGCAACTGCTCGGCGGTCACGGCTTCGTCAAGGAACATCCGGTCGAACGCTGGTATCGCGATCTGCGCGCGGTGGGCGTGATGGAAGGCGTGGTGTTGGTGTGAAGCGAACCAGGGACAAGCCATGATGCATCTCGAAGTGCCGCGCAAGTTCAAGCCGCTGGTCGCACAGGCGCACCAGGTCGCGGCCGAAGTGTTCCGCCCCAACTCGCGCCAATACGATCGCGCCGAACACGCCCATCCCAAAGAACTCGACATGCTCGCCGCGGTGCTCGACGGCATGAACGACGCGGGCGCCAGCAGCGGCGCCGGTGCCGGCGGCGTGCGTCGCACGGGCGACGAAGGCGAGGGCAATCGCAACGGCTCCAACCTGTCGACGTGCCTGAGCATCATGGAACTGTGCTGGGGCGATGTCGGCCTGCTGCTGGCGATGCCGCGGCAAGGCCTGGGCAATTCCGCCATCGCCAGCGTCGCCAGCGAAGAACAACGCGCGCGCTTCGCCGGACGCTGGGCGGCAATGGCGATCACCGAGCCCGGCTGCGGATCGGATTCGGCGGCGATCCGCACCACCGCCGTGCTCGACGGCGATCACTACGCCCTCAATGGCGAAAAGATCTACGTCACCAGCGGCGAGCGCGCCGAACTGGTGGTGGTGTGGGCGACGCTGGACCGCGCGCTCGGCCGCGCTGCGATCAAGTCGTTCGTGGTCGAGAAAGGCACGCCGGGCTTCGAACTGGTGCGGCTGGAACACAAGCTCGGCATCCGCGCGTCCGACACCGCGGCTTTCGTGCTGCGCGACTGCCGCGTGCCTCGGGAAAATCTGTTGGGCGATCCGCAAGTGAATGTCGACAAGGGCTTCGCCGGCGTCATGCAAACGTTCGACAACACGCGCCCGCTGGTGGCGGCGATGGCGGTCGGGCTGACCCGCGCGTGTCTGGATGAAACGCGGCGCTTGCTGGAGAGCGCGGGTGTGGTTGTTGATTACGCGCGGCCATCGCTGACGCAATTGGCGGCCGCGGCCACGCTGCTCGGGCTCGAGGCGGACTACGAGGCCGCGCGCCTGCTCACACTGCAGGCGGCGTGGATGGCGGACAACCGCAAGCCCAATTCGCTGCAGGCCTCGATGGCCAAGGCCAAGGCCGGGCGTACTTGCGTCGACGTCGCGCTGCGCTGCGTGGAGATCGCCGGCAGCCTGGGCTATGCGGAAGGGCATAGCGGTGTCGGACTGCTGGAGAAGTGGGCGCGCGATGCCAAGATCCTCGACATCTTCGAAGGCACCCAGCAGATCCAGCTGCTGATCGTTGCGCGGCGATTGCTGGGCAAGTCATCCGCGGAGTTGAAGTAGCGCGTCCACCGCCAGGTTTTTTGCTTGCGTCCCGATGCCGCGAAAAGACGCGCGGAGCTGCCCGCAGAGTTCAGCACCTAGTCATTGCCGGCGCGCATCCTTCCTCACGTTGCGCGGGCGAGCGGCATGCTCATCAACCCGTCCAGCCTCACTAAAGCTAGACCTTACAAGGAGCCTGTCATGCTGAGCTATGCCGTGATCTTTCTTATCATCGCCCTGATTGCGGGCGGCCTCGGATTCTTCGGAATCGCCGGTACCGCCGCCTGGATCGCCAAGGTGCTGTTCCTCGTGTTCCTCGTGCTGTTCGTGGTCTCACTGATCTCGGGCCGCCGCGCGGCGCCTTAGAGTCAGCAAGCGGATGCGGCGACGGGCCGCGTCCGCTTTTTCAATACTCCCTAAAACAAACCAAACCCAGCAAGGAATGCAGATGAATCTGTCGACCCTCACCTTCAAGCGCACGTCGTTGGCGACCATCGCCGTCATCGCGGTCATCGGCCTGTCGGCCTGCAAGAAACCAGACGGCCAGATGTCGGATTCGACCGCCGCCGATGCGCCCAAGGAAAGCGCCAGCCTCGGAGCAGTACTCGACGACACGTCCATCACCGCCAAGGTCAAGCAGCGGCTGGCGTCGGACGAGCGCGTCAAGTCGTCGACCGTCGACGTCGAAACCAATAACGGCGTGGTCACCCTTTCGGGTACTGCTCCCACTGGCGAAGCCAAGAGCGCGGCTGAAGAGCTGGCGCGCAACGTCGCCGAGGTGAAGGGCATCGACAACAAGATCAGTGCTCCCTCCGCCATGGACGCGATGGGCGCCAAGGCCGAAGGCGCGATGGACAAGGCCGGCGAAGAGATCACCGATGCCACCATCACCACCAAGATCAAGGCGCAGCTGGCGGCGGACGATCAGATCCGCGCCACCGACATCAAGGTCGACACCGCCAAGGGCGCCGTGACCCTCAAAGGCAGCGTGGCGTCGGCCGATGTCCGCGACCGCGCCATCGCGATCGCTCGCAAGGTCGACGGCGTCAAAACCGTGGACACCGACGCTTTGAAAGTCTCGGGTTGAACTGACGCCTCCGCAGCTTTGTTTCAGGCGCATCCCGTATCGATGCGAGACCGTAATACGATGTCAAGGCTCGCAACGTCGCGAGGCTCTCCGCCAACGAAGGCGTCGTCAAGCAGCTTTAAGAAGTTCAAGCGACACCCTTTAAGGAGAACACTATGAAACACCCTAGCCCCAAGAAGTCCCTGCAGTCCCTCGCCATCGGCCTGCGCCTGTTGGCCGCAGGCGCTGCGCCGCTGGCGTTCGCCGAAGATGCGCCGATCCCCGGCGTTGAATCCAAGGTCGTCGGCAGCGTTGAAGTCGCCTCGGCCTGCCAGCCCTTCACCATGACCGACGCCGATCGTGAGCTCAGCGCCAAGGTGATGGACGGACTGCGCGCCGATGACAAGCTGCGCGGCCGCATCGCCGTGACCGTGCTCAATGGTCAGGTGCTGCTGTACGGCACGGTTGACAGCGTGCCGATGATCTATCGCGCGGTGGAAACCTCGCGCAAGATCACCGGCAACTATCGGGTCAACGCCGACGGTCTGGAACGCGGTTAAAACGCGTCTGCGGTAACCCATCGACCGGTCTGCGGCGTTCGTCGCAGACCGGTCGAGGCATGTATGGGGTCTGACGAAGGCGGCATTGGTTACCATGCTCGACGATGACCGGCCGCCTCAAGTCCACTCTGCTTGCCCTGATGCTCGTTCCGGCCCTGGCGCAGGCTGGTGTGCGGGTCGAGCTTGTCGGACTCGACGGCGACGAGCGCAAGAATGTCGAGGCCCGGCTGGAGATTCGCCAGCAGGGTGATCGCAAGGATCTCGACGCCGCCAGCGTTGCCCGCCTGCACGATCAGGCGCGTTCCGACATCCGCAACGCGCTCCAGCCCTTCGGCTACTACAGCCCGGTGATCCAGGCCAAGCTCAGCGGCAAGGCCCCGGACTGGAAAGCGCAATACACCGTCGACAAGGGTCCGCCGACGCGGATCGGCAAGATCGATATCGAGTTGCAGGGCGAGGGCGCTGACTACGCGGTTTTCAAACTCGCACTCAAACGCGTCGCGCGCCGGCTCAAGGAGGGCGACCGCCTCAACCACGCCAACTACGAGGACACCAAGAAGCAGCTCGCCGACGCCGCCTATCAGGGCGGCTTTCTCGATGCGCATTGGGACGTCAACGAGCTGCGGGTCAATCCCGATGTGCGACAAGCCGAAGTGGTGCTGCATCTGCAGACCGGACCGCACTACGAGATCGGCAAGGTGACCTTGGAGCAGACCGGCCTGGACCCGGCGTTCATCAACCGTTACGTGGTGCTGCGCGAGGGCGACGCCTACGATCCGCAGAAGCTGCTCGACCAGCAGTTCGCGTTATCGGATCTGGGTTATTTCCAGTCGGTGGAGATCGAGCCGCGCCGCGCCGAGGCCGACGAGAAGCATCGCGTGCCGCTGGTGATCCACACCACGCCGCGCAAGAACCATCGTTACGAGGTCGGGCTCGGCTACGGCACCGATACCGGCGCGCGCGTGTCGATCGGCACCGAGTGGCGGCGCATCAACAGCAGTGGCCACAATCTCGACGCCACCGCGCGACTGTCGGAGATCAAGAACACCGCAGCCGCGAACTACCGTGTGCCCCTGGGCACCGAGCCCAACGAGAACGTCACCTTCAGCGCACTCAGCGAGTCCGAACAACTCGAGGACGGCGACACCGCCAAGTACACCGTGGGCGTGAGCCTCAACCGGCGCCCCGGTGAATGGCAGCGCCGGCTGTATCTGGAGTTCACTCACGAACGCTCCACGTTCGGCGAGCAGGAGGCCACCGCCGATCTGCTGACACCGGGGATTTCCTATACCCGCACCGACGCCGACGATCCGATCTTCGCCCACCGCGGTTGGTATCTGTTCACTGACCTGCATGGCGCCGAGCAGGGCGTGCTGGCCAGCACCAGCTTCGTGCGCGCCTATGTGCAGTTGCGTGGGGTTTACTCCTTCGACTGGCGCACCCGGCTCCTGGGCCGGGTCGAAGTCGGCGCCAACATCCAGGACAAGTTCAGCGACCTGCCGGCTTCGCAGCGCTTCTTCGCCGGCGGCGACCAGAGTGTGCGCGGCTACGACTATGAGTCGATCGGCACCCGCGACGCCAACGGCGATCTCATCGGCGGCCAGTACCTGACGACCTACAGCGCCGAGCTGGAACGGCGCATCGTCGGCAACTGGGGTGCGGCGGTGTTTCTCGATGCCGGCGGGGCCGACGAGAATTTTCCGCCCAAGCTGTTTTACGGCGTCGGCGCCGGTGTGCGCTATCGCGCCCCGGTCGGCACATTCCAGCTGGACCTGGCGCATCCGCTGACCGGTGATGAAAACGGCCAGTACCTTGGCCTGCGCCTGCATATCGGTGTCCGGGTGGGTCTGTGAAGCAGCGCGTCCTGCTGGCCGTCGCCGGCTTGCTGTTGCTGCTGGCTTTCGGCGTGCCGGGCCTGGCCTGGTGGCTGGTGGGCAGTGCCTCGGGCAATGGCTTTCTGGTGGCGCGGGTCGCGCCCTTGATCGGCGCGACGATCGAGATCGGTCAGCGCCGCGGCAGTGTCGCCACCGGGCTGGAGTGGCGCGGCCTGGTGTATGAGGACGCGAGCGTCCGCGTCGAGCTTCAACACCTGGTGCTCCAATGGCGCCCGCGTCAGCTACTGCAGCACGAGGTCGACATTGACGAGCTGCTGGCCGAAGGCCTGATCGTGCGGCTCAAGCCCAAGCCCGACAAGGACAAGCCGCCGTCGGAAAAACCGCCGCTGACGCGGCTGCCGGTCGCCATCGATATTGCGCATCTCGCTGTGCACGACTTCCAGTTCTGGGCGGCCGGCGCGCAGAAGCCCGTCGTGCTGACGCGCGCGGACCTGGTCGGCAGCTGGCGCGGCGATGGTCTGCACATCACCCGCCTCGACGTGGACGATCCGGAGGTCGGCGCCGTGCAGGCACAGGGCGATGCCCGGCTCACGGAGACCGGGATCGATGTGCGCAAGCTGTCGATCCTGTCGCCGGTGCTGATGGTCGCCAAAGGCTTCGTTGGCTACGACGCGCCCAGCGACATGGAACTGGCTTGGCAGACGCTGCGATGGCCGCTGCCCGGGTTCGCCGGCGCGGCCGCGGACGCGGCGCCGGTCGTCACCAGCCCCAAGGGCAATGTCCAGCTCAAAGGGGTCTGGTCGGACCTGCAGTTCAAGCTCTCCGCGGGCCTGGGTTCGAAAGCGCAGGTCCAGGCCCAGGGCCGCTGGAACGGGCAGCTCGAGGCGCGCGCGCTGTGGACCGATCTGGCCTGGCCGCTGGTCATGGCGGCGGACGCCGGGCCCGCGCCCTGGCAGTCGGCGCGCGGCAGCCTGTTCTTCAAGGGCTTGCCCGAGGCTTATGGTTTCGATCTCGACGCCGATCTGCTCGCACGCCAGCAGGCCGGCCATGTCCTGGCCCAGGGCTCGGGCAGCACCCGCGCCGTCGATCTGAAACTCCTGCGGCTGACTGCCGGGCCAGCGTTGCTGGAAGCCGCCGGCCCCTTGACCTGGGCGCCCCAGCCCAGCGGCGCGCTGCGCGGGCGCATCCAGAAACTCGATCCGTCGCTGTTCGTCGCCGGCTGGCCGGGCGACATCAACGGCGAGTTTTCGGTCGAAGGCAGCCAGGCCGGATCGAACGCCAAGCCGGCGCTGGTCTTCAGCGTCGACCTGAGCCACTCGCAACTGCGCAACTACCCGCTGCAGCTGCAGGCCAAGGGACGCTACGCGGACGCGGTCATCCAGGTGGATGCGTTGGAGCTGCACAGCGGCGAGAGCGTGCTCACCGCCAGCGGCCGCGCCAGCGAGCCCTACGATCTGCAGGCGCAACTGGTGAGCCTGAACATGGCCGAGCTGGCGCCGGCGCTGGCCGGCAGCATGCAGGCCAAGGCCCACCTGCAGGGCAAGCTCGCCCAGCCGCAAGTGCAGATAGACGCCGATTTCTCCCACGCCAGCTGGCAGGACTATGCGGTGACCGCTCTGCAGATCAAGGCGGAAGTCGATTGGGAAGGCCCGCTGAGCCTGGAACTCGTGGCGCGCGATCTGTCGGCGGGTATCCACCTGCAGACGCTGGACGTGAACGCCCAGGGAACCCGCGCGGACCATCGCATCACGCTCAAGGCCGGCAGTCCGGACCTCACCGCCGACCTGGTTCTCAGCGGCGCCTACGACGAGCGCCAGCAGCG
Organism: uncultured Hydrocarboniphaga sp.; assembly: GCA_964246995.1. Lineage (GTDB taxonomy): Bacteria > Pseudomonadota > Gammaproteobacteria > Nevskiales > Nevskiaceae > Hydrocarboniphaga. Next base: position 50,968 of record CAXTSJ010000007.1, on the reverse strand, counting down.
CTGGCAAGGGCAGCTCGCCAGTGCCGATCTGGCGCCTGCCAATCTCGCATCCTGGCGCTTGGAGGCGCCGGCGGCCCTTGCACTTTCGGCGCGGCAGAACGATCTCGCGCCGGCTTGCTGGCTCAGCAAACCCGGCCGTGTTTGCCTCGAGGCGCATCAGAATCCGCAATCCGCCCGGGCCTCCGCGCAGATCGAGGCACTGGCGTTTGCCAGCCTGCAAGCCTTCCTGCCGGAGGGTCTGAAGCTCGACGGCTCGGTCAGCGGGCAGGCGTCTGCGGAACTGGCCGGCGGGGCCTTGCGCAAACTCCAGGCGGAACTCAACACCACCGCCGGGACCGCGGACTTCGGTGAGCATCGCGTCGGCTTCAAGCCGGCGCGGCTGAGCCTGAGCGACGCGCCCGATCAGGGCAGCGCGCAGTTGCGTCTGCCGCTGGATGTCGGCGGCGTCGAAGCGGACGCGCGTTTCGCACCCGGTGCGTCCCTGGCGCAGCGCGCCTTGTCCGGTGAATTGCGCCTGGAGTTCCCGGACCTGGCTTTCCTGTCGGTGCTGTCGTCCGAGGTCAGTAGCGCTTCGGGGCGGCTCAGCGGTCGCTATGCGCTGGCCGGCCGCCTCGGCGCACCCGAGCTGCAAGGCGAGGCCAGGCTCAGCGACGGCAAGGTCAAGCTCACCCGTCCCGGCATCGAGCTGACCGATCTCAATGCCCTGGTGTCTGGCGCGCCTGGCGGAAAGGTCAAAGTGCTGGCATCGGCAAAGTCGGGTGAAGGCCAGATCAAGATCGAGGGCGAGGTGGAAAATCGTCCGGGGGCCGCGGCACCGCCACCGGCAGCATCGGCAACTCCGGTCAGCGCCGCGCCGCCGGAATCGCCAACCCAGAACGCGTCCAGGACACCGCTGCCGAAACCGCCATCGACTCCATCGGCCGCCGCCGGCAGCCAAGGTGGATTGCGGGTGTCGCTCAAGGTGCAAGGCGAGGATTTCCAGGCCGCCAACCTGTCGCAGGCACAGGTCTGGGTGTCGCCGGATCTGAGCTTCGAGCTTGCCGGCAAGCAGGCCACGCTCAAGGGCACGCTGACCGTGCCGCGCGCCGAGATCAAGCTCAAGCAGGGTGCGGACACGGGAGTCGGGCCGTCGTCGGACCAGGTGATCGTCAACGCCGCAGGGCAGAAGCCGGAGCCGGTCGAATCGCTGAAGATCGCCACCGAGGTCAAGCTCGCGCTGGGTCACAAGGTGAGCCTCGAAGGCTATGGACTGAAGACCCGCCTCGAAGGTGAGGTGACTGCCGTGGACACGCCCGGCCGCGATACCCTCGGCTACGGCGAACTGCGGCTCGAGGACGGCCGCTACAAGGCCTACGGGCAGGACCTGGAGATCGAAACCGGCAAGCTGCTCTTCAACGGTGGCCCGATCGCCAAGCCTGGGCTGGAGATCCGCGCCGTGCGTCATCCCACCGACGAAGTCAAAGTGGGCATCTACGTCCGCGGTACTCTGGAGCGGCCGGTGCTCACACTGTATTCCGAGCCGACGATGACGCAGCAGCAGCAGCTCTCCTGGCTACTGCTCGGCCAGCCGTTGGAGCAATCCAGTTCCAGCCAGGACCGCAGCGCGCTCGGTGGCGCGGCCGTGGCGCTGGGCTTGGGCGGCGGCAGTGCGCTGGCGCAGAATTTTCAAAAGGGCCTCGGGCTGGACGAAATTTCTTTGGGCTCGGATCCCGGCGAGACCAGCGAGCAGGCCCGGCTCACGGTCGGCAAATATTTGTCCCCAAAGATTTTTGTGTCCTACGGCGTCGGCCTGTTCCAGCCCGGGCAGGTGTTCAAACTGCTCTATGACCTCGGGCGCGGTTTCAAGCTATCCACCGAATCCGGCACTTACACCGGCGGCGATCTGCTTTACAGCGTCGAGCGCCGGTGATAGGCGTCGCCAGGCAGCGGCTGTATACACAAAACCGGCTAGCTCCGACGCTCACGATCCGTCAAGACTTGCTTCCGTCACGACTCCGTAACAGATCCACAAGCCAATGAGTCGTATCGGAATTTATTTTATTTTTTTGGGCATCCACAGACGTCGTCGCCAAGCCTTGCAAAAGCTTGCTTACCGGTGTCGGTTTCTTTCCCCAGTGTTATCCACAAGTGCCCCCGATGCCTGAGACGCTGGTTTCGGTTGCGGTCCCTCTGCCGCTGTATGGCACTTTCGACTATCGGCTGCCGCCGGGCGCGAAGGCCTTGCCCGGGTGCCGGGTCCGCGTCCCGTTCGGCCCGCGTCTGCTCACCGGCGTGGTGCTGGCGCCGGCGGTCGCATCGCCTGTCGTCGCCGACGCGCCGCAGTACCGCGACGTCGACCGTGTGCTCGACACCCATCCCTTGCTGCCGGCGTCGATGCTCGGGCTCGCCGCCTGGATCGCCGACTACTACCGGCACCCGATCGGAGAAGTGCTGGCGGCGATGCTGCCGGCCGCGTTTCGCGGTGATGCGCCAGCGCAGTTGATCCGGCCGCCGCTCTACGGGCTCAGCGCGGCGGGCAAGGCGTTCGCGGTGGTGCTGCCGCCGCGCTCGGTCAAGCTGCGTCTGCTGCTCGAGAGGTTGGCCACGGGGCCGGCGACGCGTGCCGGGCTGGACGATCTGCCGAACCTGGCTGCCAGTCTGCGCCGCGGCTTGGGCCAAGGCTGGATCGAGTCGGTTGTGGCAACGGGCCCGAGCAACTGGCCTTTGCCGCCCGACGCCGGCTTGCCCGCGCTCACGCCGGATCAGGCCGGGGCGGTCGCAGCCCTGGACACCGCCATCGATAACGCCACCGCTGGCACCCACCTGCTGCATGGCGTCACCGGCAGCGGCAAGACCGAGGTCTACCTGCGCGCGATCGCACGGGTACTGGCGACAGGCAGCCAGAGTCTGCTGCTGGTACCCGAAATCGGCCTGACGCCGCAGTTGCTCGACCGCGTGCGCCAGCGCTTCGGTGCCGCTGCCGTTGCCTCCTATCACTCCGGCCTGGCGGACAAGGCGCGCGCGCAGGTCTGGTTGCGCGCCGCGGCCGGCGAACTCGCGGTGGTGGTCGGAACCCGCTCGGCGGTGCTGATGCCGCTGCCGCGGCTGGCGCTGGTGATCGTCGACGAGGAGCACGACGCCTCGTTCAAACAGCAGGACGGACTGCGGTATTCGGCACGCGATCTGGCGGTGCTGCGCGGCGTCCGCGAACAGGCGACGGTGGTGCTCGGCTCGGCAACGCCGTCACTGGAAACCCTGCGCCAGGCGCAGCTGGGCCGCTACGGCTGGCTGAAGCTGCCGCGACGCGTGCACAGCCTGGCTCCGCCCTTGCTGCAGTTGCTGGACGTCCGCCGCCAGATGATGCGCGACGGTGTCTCGCCGGCGCTGGAGAGCGCGATTGGCCGGCACTTGGGCCAGGGCGGGCAGGTTCTGTTGTTCGTCAACCGGCGCGGCTATGCGCCGACCCTGCTCTGCCACGACTGCGGATGGACCGCGGCCTGTCGCAACTGCGATGCGCGCCTGACCTGGCACCGCGGCCGGCATCGGCTGATCTGCCATCACTGCGGTGCGCGCCAGTCGCCGCCGCGCGCATGCCCGCAATGCCAGTCGACCAGCTTCGTCGCCGTCGGCCAGGGCACGGAGCGTGTTGAAGAGACGCTGCGCGCCCGCTTTCCTACGGTGCGCATCGAGCGTTTCGATTCCGATCGCGTGCGTAGCGCACGCGAGCTCGATGCGCTCTTGGAGGACACGCGCGAAGGGCATGTGAACGTTCTGGTCGGCACGCAGATGCTGGCCAAGGGCCATGACTTCGCCGGCCTGTCGCTGGTCGGCGTGATCGATGCCGACCAGGCGCTTTTCAGCGTCGACTTCCGCGCCCTGGAGCGCATGGGCCAGTTGCTGACCCAGGTCGCCGGCCGCGCCGGTCGAGCCGGTCAGCGCGGCGAGGTGCTTCTGCAGACCCATCAGCCTCGCCACCCGGCGCTGCGCTGTCTGGTCGACGAGGGTTACGACGGTCTGTCGGCGATGCTGCTGCGCGAACGCGAAGCCGCTGGTCTGCCGCCGTACGCCTACCTGGCGCTATTGCGTTGCGAGGCGCGCACCGAGTCGGCGGCGATGCAGTATTTGCAGGCCGCCGCGGCGGTCTTGCCGGCGCAGCCCGGTGTCGCAGTGCTGGGGCCGGTCCCCGCGCCGATGGAACGGCGTGCCGGACGTTATCGCGCCCAGTTGCTGCTGCAGTCTGCCGACCGGCTGGCCCTGCAACGCGCGCTCAAACCCTGGGTCCTGCTGCTCGATGGTCTGCCGGGCGCGCGCGGATTGCGCTGGTCGCTCGACGTCGATCCGGTGGATCTGTACTAGGGGGATGACGCAGTCATGGGCGCCCAGCCGGGCATGGGTCCCGGCGCCTCCATCGTGGCTGCGGACGATGTTTTGGGTGCCGCCAGGCCCAGGGCTTCGATGAGCACCTGGCGCGGCTCGTCGGCCGCAGCGGCCTGCAGTTCGGACAAGCAGCGGGCGTCGAGTGCGGCTTCCAGTTGCCGCTGCAGACCGTCGCGAAATTGGCGGTCGGCGGGTTCGCGCTCGTAACCGACCTCACGATAAAGCGCATCAGCGGCAGCGACGTAACGTGCCGCCAGCGGGTGATCGCCGCTGTCGGCCTCGGCCGCCGCCAGGCGCTCCAAGGTCTCCGGCGCCAGATGCGATGCGCCGACATCGAAGGCGATACGTCCCGACTCCAGAAAGTAATGCCGCGCCTCCGCCGCCCGGTGCTGCCGCAGCAGGGCCATGCCCGCGGTCGACAACACGTGCGCGACGCCTTCGACGGTGCCCAGGGCGCGGAACAGGTCGGTGCCGCGGCAGGCGATATCGTAGGCCTCGGCATATTCGCCCTGTTCGATGAGGGCAATGGCGAGATTGTTGGACAGGCGTGCCTGATCCCACTGCCAGCGGTTCTGCTCGGCCTGGCGCAGCCGCAGGCGCAGCGCGCTCGCGGCCTCCGGCCAAAGCCCCTGTTGCAGGATCAGGGTGGCGAGTTCGCTGTCGACGACGAAGCGCCGGTACGGGTCGTTGCCGGTCAACAGGGCCGCCGACTGCTGTTCCAGGTAATCGCGCGCGGCGGCGTAGTCGCCGCGGTCGCGGGCGATGGTGGTGAGCTGCTTGAGCGCTTCGAGCTGGACGTTCAAATCGCCCAAGTCGCGGCCGAGCGCATGGGCGCGCTCGAGGTTGGCCTGGGCCTGCGCATTGTCGCTGCCGCGCAACAGGCGGCCGAGTCCGATGAGCAGCTGCGCGCAGTCGAGGCCGATGCAGTCCGGCAGCGCGGCGGCGCGCGTCGCCCACTGCGCACCTTCGCGCAGACGCCCGCGCTTGATCCAGAAGTGGGTGAGCGCCGTGGTCAGCCGCAGGGTGGTTTGCGGACGTTCCAGCACATAGCCGGTGTGCAGTGCCGCTCGCAGATTGTTCTGCTCGCGCACCAGGCGCGACATCCATTCCGGCGCGGCATCGGTGGTCAGGTGCGGCACCGCGGCTTGTGCTAGGTGCAGCGCCCAGTCGAGAAAGCGGTCGAGGACGACGTGCACGCTGCGCGCGCGCAGTTTTTCTTCGGCGAACTCACGCAAGGTTTCGAGCATGCCGTAGCGCTGTGCGCCGAAGCGCTCGTCGTATTGGACCATCGACTTGTCCACCAGCGCGGTGAGCAGATCGAGCACGGTGTCGGCGGGCAGATCGGTATCCGCACACACCTGCTCGGCGGCGGCCAGATCGCAGCCATCGGCGAAAATCGCCAGGCGCTCGAACAGCTGGCGCTCGTCGCCCGACAGCAGTTCGTAGCTCCATTCGATGGTGGCGCGCAGCGTCTGCTGGCGGCTGGACAGATCGCGTGCGCCGCCGCGCAGCAGCCCCAGCCGGTCGCGCAGGCGCGCCGCCAGATCGGTCAGCGACAAGGCGCGGGCGCGTCCCGCGGCCAGCTCCAGCGCCAGCGGCACGCCGTCGAGACGCCGGCAGATTTCCGCCACCGCCGCGCGGGCGCTGTCGTCCAGGCGCAGCTTGGGTTGTTGGGCGTGGACGCGCTCCACGAACAGGCGTTCGGCTTCGGACAACTCGCCGTCCAGATCGACCACCGCCAGCGGCACCAGGCGCAGTACATATTCGGCGGACAGCCGCAGCGGCTCGCGGCTGGTGGCCAGCACCCGCGATGCCGGATTGCGCAGCACCAGGGCGGCAAGCGCGGCAGCGGTTTCCAGCAGGTGCTCGCAGTTGTCGAGCAGCACCAGGATGTTCTTGTCGGCAATGTGCTGGCGAACGCTGTCGAGGATCGGCTGACCAGCCTGTTCGGGCACGCCCAGGGCGAAGGCGAAAGCGCGTGCGGCGCTGTCGGCGTCGGTGGCGGCGGCCAGCTCCACCAGCCAGACGCCGTCGCTGAAATGCGGCAGCACGTCGCCGGCGACTTCCAGCGCCAGTCGCGTCTTGCCCACGCCACCGGCGCCGACGATGCTGGTCAGGCCCTGTTCGCGCAGCAGCGTGCGCAGCCGGCCGCGCTCGGGGACGCGGCCGATGAACGAGGTGCTGGTACGCGGCAGATTGTGCTGGCGGGCGCTGAGGCTGCGCAGCGACGGAAACGCGTCCGCCAGATCGGGATGGCATAGCTGCAGCAAGGGCTCGGCGTCGGGAAAATCCTTTAGCCGATGCGGGCCCAGATCGCGCAGACCGGCACCATCGGGCAATCGGTCGCCCACTTCGCGCGCGGTGTGGACCGACGCCAGGATTTGTCCGCCATGCCCCGCCGCGGCCACGCGCGCCGCCTGATGCAAGGCGAGTGAGATGTAGTTGTCTGCGTAAGGCTGCGCCGCGCCAGTGTGGACGCCCATGCGCACGCGCATCGCGATGTTCGACGGCCACGCCGTGTTCAGCAAGGCGCGCTGGGCGTCGAGGCAGGCCGCCAGAGCAGGCGCCGGGTCGGAAAATGCGCAGAAGCAGGCATCGCCCTCGTGCCCGAACAACGTGCCGCCGTGGCGCCGGGCAGCGCTGGCCACCAGATCGCGCTGGCGGATGATCAATTCGACGCACTCATCGCCCAGCTCGCGCATCAAGGCGGTGGAGCCCTCGATGTCGGTGATGACGAACGTGACCCGGCCCCGAGGCAGTTCAGCGCCTGCGTCCATGGTCGTCTCGCTCCCGTTTGTCCCCGCTGCCAGCTTAGCCCAAAGCGCTGACTGCCCTGTAGCGATGTCCGGGGTCGGCGTCCGGCGCCTGAGCGCACTACAATCCGCGCCCGCTTCTTCTCAAGCCGACCATGTCCGCCGTCGCCGAACAGGCCGCCCGCCGCCGCACTTTCGCCATCATCAGCCACCCCGACGCGGGCAAGACCACGTTGACGGAGAAGCTGCTGCTGTTCGGCGGCGCGATCCAGCTGGCTGGCACCGTCAAGAGCCGCAAGGCGACGCGCCATGCGACGTCCGACTGGATGGCGCTGGAGCAGCAGCGCGGTATCTCCATCACCACCTCGGTGATGCAGTTCCCCTACAACGACAAGATCGTGAACCTGCTCGACACACCGGGCCACGAGGATTTTTCCGAGGACACTTATCGCACCTTGACCGCGGTGGATTCGGCGCTGATGGTGATCGACGCCGCTAAGGGCGTGGAGCAGCGCACGATCAAGCTGATGGAAGTCTGCCGGCTGCGCGACACGCCGATCATCAGCTTCGTCAACAAGCTCGACCGCGAAGGCCGGCCGCCGCTGGAGCTGCTCGACGAGATCGAGAAAGTGCTCGGCATCGCCTGCACGCCGATCACCTGGCCGCTGGGGATGGGGCGCGAGTTCAAGGGCGTGTATCACTTGCTCGAAGACCGCTTCTATCTGTACTCCGGCGACAAGCATCGGGTGTCGGAGATCGAAACCCTTGACGGCTTGCTGTCGCCGGGGCTCGCCGAGCGCTTCGGGCCGGACTACCAGCAGTTGCGCGAAGAGATCGAGCTGCTGCAGATGGCCGGCACCGGGTTCGATCTGGATTTGTATCGCGCGGCCAAGCTGACGCCGGTGTTCTTCGGCGCCGCCATCAACAACTTTGGCGTGCGCGAGTTGCTCAATGGTTTCACCGAATGGGCGCCGCCGCCGCAGCCGCGTATCGCGCAGTTCCGCGGCCAGGCCTTCGATATTTTCCCCGAGCACGAAAAATTCAGCGGCTTCGTGTTCAAGATCCAGGCGAACATGGATCCGCGCCACCGCGATCGCGTCGCCTTCCTGCGCGTCTGCTCGGGCCGCTATCACAAGGGCATCAACCTGCACAGCGTGCGGCTCGGCAGCACGGTGCGCATCTCCAACGCGCTGGTGTTCATGGCGGCGGATCGCGAGAACGTGGAGGAGGCTTATCCGGGTGACATCATCGGCCTGCACAATCACGGGACGATCGCCATCGGCGACTCGTTCACCGAGGGCGAGGCGATCCGCTTCACCGGCGTCCCCAACTTCGCGCCCGACCTGTTCCGCCGCGTGATCCTCAAGGACCCGCTCAAGGCCAAGCAGCTCAACAAGGGCCTGGACCAGCTCAGCGAGGAAGGCGCAACCCAGGTCTACCGGCCGCTGACCAACAACGACATCATCCTGGGCGCCGTCGGCACGCTCCAGTTCGACGTGGTGCAGTTCCGCCTGCGCGACGAGTACAGCGTCGAGAGCGTGTTCGAGCCGGTGCAGGTGCATTGCGCGCGCTGGGTCAACGCGCCCGACGAACGCCAATTGAAGGCATTTGTCGACAAGAACGAGACCCGCGTCGCGCGCGACCACTATGGCGACCTGGTGTACCTGGCTTCCAGCAGCGTCAACCTTTCGATGACCCGGGAGCGGCATCCGGAAGTGGCCTTCACCGACACCAAGGAACACGGCGGATCGTGACCTCATCCAGCGCGCGGTGGAGATCCAGCGCCCCGCAGTTGAATAAGTTCCCTGGGCGATCTATAACCCGGTCTATACAAAGCAAAGCCGCTGCCTGGGAGCGCTATTAGAGGCAGTTGGAATCTCGTCTACCGATTGGTCTTCAGGAGTTTTCCGCATGTCGTCTCCTCTGCGTAGCTTTGCGTCTGCGGCTGTTGCCGTCGTCGCGGCCGGATTCGCGCCGCATGCGGCGGCCGAGAAGCCCTACGACGCCGACCGCGGCTGGTCCTACATGGGCGGGTCGGGCTATTACCTCAAGGCAGACAGCAAGCGCAATGCCGACGACGGCTGGGGCAGCCGCGGCTTTGTCGGAGCACGCTTGCCGGGTGGTTTGAGAGTGGAAGCTGCGGTCTTCGGCCAGAAAGCCAGCCGCGATATCGGTAGCGGCAAGGACACCGCCCTTGGCATCGGCGGCGATTTTCTGTTGCCGCTGACCAGCGGTGGCTCCAGCCCCTTCATCATAGCGGGCGGCGGATACACCAGGGAAAAAGTGCAGGGCGACCGTGAAGGCACCGGTTATGCCGAGGCCGGCGTGGGCATGCTCTTTCCGCTGACCTATTTCCTGCAGCTTCGAGCCGAGGGCCGCTACGTCGCCGTGTTCGGCGGATTCGGTTCAACCGATGGCACCGATCCCCTCTACGACGCGCAAGTCAGCCTTGGACTGCAGGCGGAACTCGGAAGGCCGCGGCGGCGTGTAATAGATCGTGATCACGACGGCGTGCCGGAATAGCCGTGTGGCGGCGGTCAAAAATTGCTCTTTATACTGAGGCTTACCTTTGTCGCATTCAGGTTAAATTAATTCGTTCAGCTAACTATAGCGGCAGCTGAACGCTCGGCGCGGACGCCCGGACCCTCCCTCCGGCTCACGCGGCGTCGACATGGTTCGAACAAGTGGTTCCGTAGGGAGTCCGTCACAAGGAGGTTTCCATGTCGTCCCGACTGCGCTGTCTGGCGTTCACGGCTGTTGCTTTTTTTGCAACTTCCGGTCTGCAACAAGCGGTAGCTCAAGAAGATTCTGGTTTTGATGAAGCGGTTCCCTATGTGGGTGGTTCGGCGTTCTGGAACAAGCCGGACTCCGATCGCAATGCGAACGACGGTGTGGGCGCTCGCGCTTTCATCGGTACCAGGCTCAAAAGCGGCCTGATGTTCGAAGGCAGCATTGCAGGTACTCAGGCCAGCCGTGACGTCGGCAAAGGCGACGACGCCAACTACCAGATCGGCGGTGATTTTCTCTTCCCCTTCACCGAAAGCGGTTTCCGCCCCTTCGTGCTGGCGGGTGGTGGGTATATCAACGAAGACATCAACGGCAGCAAGGAGGGCGCTGGCTACGCCAACGCCGGTCTCGGCGGATTGATCCCGCTGACCAGAAGCCTCGACCTGCGCATTGAAGGCCGCTACGTCGCGGTGTTCAATGATCATGGTGTGGCCAAGATTGGTGGCAATGATCCGCTTTACGACGTGCAGGTCGGCCTCGGCTTGCAGGCCGACATCGGCCGTCCCGCTCCGCCGCCTCCGCCGAAAGTCCTGGATTCCGACGGCGACGGCGTGCTCGATCCGAATGATGCCTGCCCCAACACGCCGGCCGGTGTGCTGGTGGATGCTCGCGGTTGCCCACCGGATACCGATGGTGACGGCGTTGCCGATTACCTCGACAAGTGCCCCAACACGCCGCGTGGCGCTCCTGTCAACGCACAGGGCTGCCCGCTCGACTCTGACGGTGACGGCGTGCCGGACTACATCGACAAGTGCCCGAACACCCCGCGCGGCGCCACCGTTGATGCCACCGGTTGCCCGCTCGATTCGGACCGTGACGGCGTGCCGGACTACGCTGACAAGTGCCCCAACACGCCTTATGGCCTGAAGGTTGACGCTGAAGGCTGCGTCACCAAGACCGCGCAGACCATCGTGCTGCAGAACGTCAATTTCGAGTTCAACAAGGCGACCTTGACGGCCGACAGCAAGACGGTGCTCAACGATGTCGCGTCGGGCTTGAAGAGCGATCCCAAGCTCAAGGTCGAGCTGGCCGGGCACACGGACTCCAAGGGCACCAACGCTTACAACAAGCGTCTGTCCCAGAACCGTGCGACCTCGGTCCGCGCCTACCTGATCACCCAGGGCGTTGAATCGACCCGGATGGTCGCCAAGGGTTATGGCGAGGAGAGCCCCACGGCCTCCAACGACACCGAAGAGGGTCGTGCGCAGAACCGCCGCGTCGAGTTCCGCGTGCTGGCCAAGTAAGCTGTAATCGGTAAACCGGGGCCGGATGGCGCAAGCCATCCGGCCTTTTTTATTGGCTGACGCGATCGCGACATTGCGAGCTGCAGTCTGTACTCTCGCCCGCTGCCCATGGCCACCACTGTCGAACACGATCCATTCGCCGCATTGCGTCACGCCGACTTCCGGCGTCTGATCAGTGCCAATCTTTTGTTGTCGACCGCGTTGTTGATGCAGTCGGTCGTCATCGGCTACGAGTTGTACAGGCTCACGCACGATCCGCTTTCCCTGGGCCTGGTGGGATTGGCCGAAGCACTGCCTTTTATCGGCCTTGCACTCCTGGGCGGCCATCTGGCGGACCGCCGAGAAAAAACCAGGCTGATGCAGATCGCCGGCGTCGTGATGTTCCTGGCGTCGCTACTGCTGATAGGGGCGATGCTGCCGTCAACACGCCTGATGCTGCCCACGAGCGCACTGCTGCTGCTCGTGTACAGCGCGATCTTCGTCATCGGGTTGGCGCGCGGACTGTATTCGCCAACGTCGGCCGCACTGCGCGCGTTTCTGATTCCGCGTGCGCTGTATGCCAACTCGGCGAGTTGGAGCGGGACTTTTTTCCAGGCGGGTGCCATTGCCGGGCCGGTCGTGGGTGGTCTGCTGTACGTGGCGCTGGGGCTGACCGGCACCTTGATCTGCATGGCGGTGATGCTTGCGTTGAACATCGTATTGATCGGCCGTATTCCACGACGGCCGATCGCGCCGGCTGTGAACAGCGTCGCGCTTTGGGCCAGCCTGCGTGAAGGCCTGGCTTACGTGTGGCGGACCAAGATCTTCTTGTATGCGATCTCGCTCGACATGTTCTCGGTGCTGTTCGGCGGCGTGGTCGCGATCCTGCCGATTTTCGCCGAGGACATCCTTGCCGTCGGTCCCCAAGGTCTGGGCTTGTTGCGCGCGGCGCCCGCCGCCGGCGCGCTGCTGACCGTGGTGATCTGCAACTGGTATCCGCCGACACGCCGGCCCTGGATGACCTTGCTTGCGGTGGTCGCCGGTTTCGGAGTCGCGACCCTGGTGTTCGCGGTATCGAAGAATTTCGCGCTGTCACTCGCGGCGCTGTTCGTCAGCGGCGCGTTCGACAGCATCAGCGTGGTGATCCGCACGACGCTGCTACAAAGCCTGCCGGCCGAGCATATGCGTGGGCGCGTGGCCGCGGTCAACAGCATCTTCATCTCGGCCTCCAACGAACTGGGTGCGTTCGAATCCGGTCTTGCGGCGCGCCTGCTGGGCACGGTGCCGTCGGTTATCGCTGGCGGCGCAGCGACGCTGGCGGTGGTCGCCTACATCTACAGCCGCTCGCGCGATCTGTTCAAGGTCCGCCTGTAACGGCTCTAGCGACGCTCGACGGTGTTGACGATCGCCGCGGCCAGCTGGAACGGCTGCTTGCCGAGCTTGTCGGCAAGCTCGGGCGGCAGGTCGGATTTGTCGATCTGCAGCACCGAAAGCTGGGCATGGCCGGTGGCGGTCCGCCCTTGCCAGGACTCCGCAACCGGTCCCCGGCCACGCCTGGGCTCGATACCCAGTGCCGCGAGTTTGTCGCGCTCGGGCACCAAACTCAGCGCGCCCTGATCCAGCGGCTCGGTGGACGCCTGGATCTGCACCCAGGTGTTGAAGTCATGGCGCAGCAGAGGTTCGGTCAGACGCTGCGCCAAGGGCGTCGACAGCAGCCGTTGCAGTCCGCGCGCGGTCAAGCGGCCCGCCTCCTGCGCTGCGCGCCGCGGCAGTGCGAGCGCGCGAAGGTTGCTGGCATCCGGCGTCACCCCGGGTTGTTGCCTGAGCGCGGGGCGGAGTACCGAGGCGAAATTGGTTTGCAGATGAGCACGCAGGTGGACGCGTTCGCCGTCTTGCTGCGGCTCGCGGACCCATTGCAGATCGACCCGGCACAGCGAGCCGTGGCGGCCCGCTGGAATCTCCGCGGAAAACGTGACGTTCTCCGGTATCGTGTCGCCCTGCTGAAACGGTGTCCGGCGTTGCCGCCAGCGCCCCAGCAGGCCTCTGGTTTTGATCGACTTGCCCATTTTGTCGGAGCCCGTTCGTGGAGTCTGTCTCAGTGCCAGCATGCTACCGCTTCATCGTGAACGGTCGCGTGCAGGGCGTGTTCTTTCGCCAGTCCAGCAAGCAGTGCGCCGATACGCTGGGTCTCACCGGCTGGGTGCGCAACCGACAGGACGGCAGCGTGGAAGGATTGGCCTGCGGCACGAGCGAGGCGCTGGAATCATTCCGTCAGTGGCTTGACGAAGGACCGCCCGCGGCGCGCGTCGACCGCGTGGACTGGCAGCCGCAGACTTGGTGTCCCGCCCGTGGTTTCGAGGTACGGCGATAACCGCGTGTCTAGACGATCACTTCTCGGTTGTAGGCAAAGGCAAAGCGGAAGCTGCGCGGCGTCGCTTTGGAATCGACGTAATCCGCCATGCGCTGAAGCCGCGCAGGCACTTTCATCAACTTGTCCTGGTTCTTGGCGCCTTCGCCCGACAGCCCCGTCAAGGCGCCGATGTTCCAGACTTCGAGCAACTCCTCGACGATGCGCTGGAACTGCCTCGCGCCGAAAATGTTGGAGCGACGCACGACTTCGCTCATGTCGTCGAAGCCGGCGATGCGGTGGCCGGGCATTGAAAAATTGGACACTACTTTCTGCAGCGAACCCAGCGCGCGGTTGACATCGCGTTTGAGGATTTCGCCGAACATGGTGCGATAGAACAGGTAGTGCCGCGATTCGTCGCCCGCCAGATGCGCCAGCACGCGCTGCAGCAGCGGCTCGCGACCCGCCGACGCGCGGCCGGTGTTGGCATGCGAATACTGCGTGGCCTTCTCCTGCAACGAGGTGTAGGCAAGCAGGCGATAAGGATCCTGCTCCCAGTCCGGAGAAAACCCGGCTTCGATGTAGGAATACTGCAGGCGCTCCAGCGCGCCCATGTCGAACAGGCGCGCGTCGCGAACGTAGTCGCGCAGCGCGCAGCCGTGGCGGTCTTCCTCGGCGGTCCACATGTTGTTCCAGTCTGCCCAAGCAGAGCTTTCGCCAAAATTCACCGCGATCAGCCGGTGGAAGTGCGGCAGGCCCTCTTCGGTCAGCAGATTGAGTGCGACGGCGACGCGGACCGTGTCCGGCAGGTCGCGTGCCGCGACGCGCATCTGCGTGAGTTCCTGTTCCCACTCCGCGGTCGACTCGGCGTCGGCGTTGACCAGTTCGTTCGGAAACCACAGGTTGCGCCGCTCGATGTGCGCATCCATCTCCTGCTTCACCACGGGTTCCATCGAGGCGAGAACTTCCACCTGTTCCGCGGTCCCCAAATGCAAGCCTGGTGCTGCACCCATCGTCAATCCTCCAACCCAATCGAATCCGCCGCCTGGCGGTGAAACCTGGGCCAGCTTGCTGGCCGGAGCCGCACACAGAAAGCCGACGGGAGAAGTCTAGCGCAGCGTCCTGAATGTGCCGTATCCACGCTAGGACGCCGACCGCACCAGGGTTAGGAATTCCTGACGCGTCCGCGGATCTTCGCGGAAGCGTCCCAGCATCATCGAGGTCACCATCGTCGAGTTCTGCTTCTCGACACCGCGCATCATCGCGCACAGGTGTTTCGCTTCGATGACCACGGCCACGCCCGCGGCACCGGTCACCGACTGGATGCAGCTGCCGATCTGCTGCGTCAGGCTTTCCTGGATCTGCAAGCGCCGCGCGAACATGTCGACGATGCGCGAGATCTTCGACAGTCCCAGGACCTTGCCCTGCGGCAGATAGGCGACATGCGCCTTGCCAATGAAGGGCAGCAGATGATGCTCGCACATCGAATACAGCTCGATGTCGCGGACCATCACCATCTCGTCGTTGGACGACTCGAAGATGGCGCCGTTGACGATCTCGGTGATGTCCTGTTCATAGCCCTGGGTCAAAAACTCCATGGCCTTGGCGGCGCGGTGCGGGGTGCGCAGCAGACCTTCGCGGTCGGGATTTTCGCCGATCGCTTCGATGATGGCTCTGAAATGCGCTTCCACAGGAATCCTTCTCCCCTTCTTTTGTCCGCTATTGTTACATAGGCTTTCGTGGCATCACCCCAGGTGGATGCCGACCGCCGTTTCGCCACCACCATCGAAGAAGGTTTTTCAAACCGCCCGTGCCGCACAGCATGCTCATCAAGGCGCCGACCGACGTCGTCCGCCAGGTCCCGGTGGACCGGATCCGCCCGGGCTCGCAACAGGCGCGGCGCCACTTCGATGCCGACAGCCTTGGCGAGCTGGCAGAGTCGATCCGCGAATCCGGCGTGGTGCAGCCGATCGTGCTGCGCTCGCAGGCTTGGGGATACGAGTTGCTGGCCGGCGAGCGACGCTGGCGCGCAGCGCAGCAGGCCGGGCTCCACGAGATTCCCGCGCTGATCCGCGACGATCTGTCGGATGCCGAAGCTTTCGTCATCGGGCTGGTCGAAAATCTACAGCGCGAATCGCTCACCCCGATGGAGGCAGCGGCCGGCATCAAGCGTCTCGGCGAAGTCTTTTCGTTGACGCACGAGCAGATCGGCCTGCGCATCGGCAAGTCGCGGGAATACGTCAGCAACGCATTGCGCCTGTTGCACCTGGCGCCCGCTGTGGCGGCGCTGGTCAACCAGGGCCGGATCAATCCCGGCCACGCCAAGATTCTGGCCGGCTTGCCGCAACCCGACCAGGTGAGCCTGGCCGACGAGGTGATCCGGCAGCGGCTCAGCGTCCGCGCGCTGGAGCGCCGGGTGGTGACGCTGCGCGCCGCGATCGCGCCGGCCTTGCGCAAGAACAGCGACTGGCAGGCGCTCGAGCGCGAGGTCTCCGACCAGCTCGGCTATAGCGCCAGCATCAACGCCGAGCCTTCCGGCAGCGGCGAGTTGAAACTGCGTTTCCATTCGCTGGAGGAGCTGGAGGGCCTGCTCGCCCGCATCGGCTATCGTGGAAACTAACGCGGCCGCGCATGTTGCACTGCGAGCTTGCGAACGCATCGGCCGCGCCGACGCGATCTGCGAAAAAAACTTATCGACAGCTCGCGTGGATAAGCCTGTGGATAAGGGTCGATGCAGCGGGCGCAGGGCCAGCGGCAACAAGGCGGCGCTGCGCGGTGACGATTTTTTTACCGTTGCGTGGCGGTTTCGCCACTTACTTTCTAGACAGTCTGTCGGCCGAGGAAGAATCGCATGAGTTCCGCTATCGCCGCGAAGCTGCCCTGGGACCAGCGCCAACGCTTCATGCTGCTGGAAGCGCGCCTGATCTGGGTGGCGCAGATCCGCATCGGCGATCTGCGCGACGCCTTCGACATCAGTACGCGCAAGGCCGAACGCGACATCGCGCTGTATCGCCAGCTATGTCCGAACAACTTGCTGCACGACGTCGAGACCGGCATTTATCGGCCGGACGATCGCTTCGAACCCGCCTTCCTGCGCGGCACGGCGCAGGAGCTGCTGACGGTGTTGCGCAACCACGAGCTTGCGCAGGACCTGCCGCTGGCGATGGCCGCAGCCGGCCATGTCCCCGCCGAAACCCTGGACCTGCCCGAACGCGAATTCGACGTGCGCGTGCTGCAGCGCCTGGGCACGGCGATCCGCGAGCGGCGCTGGCTGATGATCGAGTACCAGTCGATGACGCGGCCCGATCCGCGCGCGCTGTCGATCGCGCCGCATTCTCTGGCCTATGTCGGACGCTGGCATGCGCGCGCGTATTCGCAGGAACACCGCGGCCACCGCGACTTTTTGCTGTCGCGCATCATCGGCCTGCCGTCGCTGGGCGGCGCCGCTCCACACGATGATCAGCAGGACTGGGACTGGCGCAATCACGTCACCGTGCGCATCGGTCCGCATCCGGATTTGAGCGAGGCGCAGCGCCGCGTGGTGGAACATGATTTCGGCATGCGTCGCGGCGTCTTGGAAAAACCCCTGCGGCTGGCCCTGGTGCCGTACTTTCTCAAGCTGCTCAACGTCGGTCGCGGCGACCTGGACAGGCCCGGTCCCGAACAGCAGATCGTCCTGCTCAACCAGGCCGAACTGGATGCCTTCAACCGCCTGGGATGAGAACCCGCGTGCCACAGAATCTCCAGCTTGATTTGCTCTTTGACGCCTATCAGGTGCGTGAGCGCATCAGCACCAAATCCCGCAGCATCCGGATCGAAGTGACGTCCGCCAACGACGTGACGCTGGTGATTCCGCGCTTCGTGTCGCGCCAGACGGCGCGCGAATTCCTGCGCAGCCGCCACAGCTGGATCACCCAAAAGCTCGCAGAGCTGCGACTGCGCGAGTCTCAACGCATCGATGCGCCCTCTCCGCAACTGCGCTGGGACGGCAGCGACCGCTTGCCGCTGTACGACCGGATGCGTCCGCTCACGCTGGTGCCGGCGCAGATGCGCGCGCCGCTGCTGCGCTTCGACGCCGACGCTTTCAGCCTGTTCTGCCCGAGTGCCTGGCTCGGCCAGACCGACAAGCTGGAGCGCGTGTTGCGCGACGCGCTGAAAAAACAGGCGCAGCACGATGCCCGGCGACTGCTCGACCAGGAGGCGCCCAGGCTGGGCGTGCGCTTCGAGGGCCCGCGCATCGCCGACCAGAAAACGCTGTGGGGCAGTTGCGCCGCCTCGGGTCTCATCAGCCTGTCCTGGCGCCTGGTGATGGCGCCGGCCGAAGTGTTCCGCTACGTGGTGATCCACGAACTCTGCCATCGCGTGCACGCCGATCATTCGGATCGCTTCTGGTCGCTGGTCGAGCGGCAGATGCCGGACTTCGAAATCCACCGCCGCTGGCTGCGCGAGCATGGCCAGCGCCTGCACTGGTACCTGGCGGCTTGAGTTGCGCGCGCTTGTTGTCCCGGTCCAGCGGCAAGAGTAAGGTCTGGCCTGCACTCCCTGCGTGAAGACCAGCACCATGGCCAGCCTCGATACCGTCGCCGTGCGCGATTACATGACCACCAGCCTGATCTGCTTCAATCCGGATACCGAAGTCATGAAGGCGGTCCACGATCTGGTGAAGCACCGCATCGCCAGCGCACCAGTGGTGGATGCGCGAGGCAAGCTGGTCGGCATGCTGTCGGAGCGCGATTGCCTGTCGATCGCCTTCATCGCGTCGACCGACACCTGCGTCGCCGGCCCGGTGAGCCAGTTCATGGCGCAGAAGGTAGCGACGGTGACGCCCGACACCAGCATGACCCATCTCTGCACCCTGTTCACCAACGCCTCGCACCGCCGCTATCCGGTGGTCGAAGACGGCGAGCTGGTCGGCATCGTCTCGCGGCGCGATGCGCTGCGCGCCATCAGCGACATCTGCTCGGGTGACCCGGACTAGCTCGCGGCGGCGAGCCGCAGCTTGCCGATCCTCTTCAGATGCACCATCAGCAGCGACACCGCCGCCGGCGTGACGCCGGCGATGCGGCCGGCCTGCGCCAGCGTTTCCGGCCGGTGCTGGACGAGCTTCTGGCGCACTTCGTTGGACAGGCTCGGAACCTGCGCGTAATCCAGATCCGGCGGCAGATGCGCCTTCTCGAAGCATAGCGCACGATCGATCTCGACCTGCTGGCGTGCGACATAGCCGGCGTACTTGGTTTCGATCTCGATCTGCTCGGCAACGGCCGGGTCGGTATCGGCGCTGGCCCAGCCGAACTGCTGCAACACCGCGTAGCGGCCTTGCGGCCGGCGCAGCAGTTCCAGCGCGGAGACGCGGCTTGCGACCGGCGCCGCGCCGAACACCTGCTCGACCTCGGCGGCGGCGAGCTGCGCCGGCTTGAGCCACAGCGCGTCGAGCCGCGCGCGTTCGCTGTCGATCGCGTCGCGCTTGCGGCTAAAGGCCTCCCAGCGCCGGTCATCGACCAGCCCCATCTCGCGGCCGATCGGCGTAAGTCGCAGATCGGCGTTGTCCTCACGCAGCAGCAGGCGATGCTCGGCGCGCGAGGTGAACATGCGATAGGGCTCGGTGGTGCCGCGCGTGATCAGGTCGTCGACCAGCACGCCGATGTAGGCCTGATGACGCAAAGGGTTCCAGGCATCGATGCCCTGCGCAAAACGCGTGGCATTGATGCCGGCCAGCAGGCCCTGCGCGGCGGCTTCCTCGTAACCCGTGGTGCCATTGATCTGGCCGGCGAAGAACAGGCCCCGCAATGATTTGGTCTCCAGGCTGCGGCGCAGATCGCGCGGGTCGAAGTAGTCGTATTCGATGGCGTAACCGGGCCGCAGGATGCGCGTCTGTTCGAGCCCCTCGATGCTGTGGACGAATCGTTCCTGGATGTCGTAGGGCAGGGACGTGGAAATGCCGTTGGGATAGATCTCGCTGGTGCTCAAGCCCTCCGGCTCCAGAAAGATCTGGTGCCGCGTCCTGTCGGCGAAGCGGTTGACCTTGTCCTCCACGCTCGGGCAATAGCGCGGCCCGACGCCTTCGATGACGCCGGTGAACATCGGCGAGCGCGCAAAGCCTTCGCGGATGATGTGGTGCGTCGCCTCGTTGGTGTGGGTGATGTGGCAGTTGATCTGCTGCGGATGCTGGGACGCCGCGCCGAGGAAAGAGAACACCGGCACCGGCGTGTCGCCTGGCTGCGGCGTGAGCTTCGACCAGTCGATGCTGCGGCCGTCCAGCCGCGGCGGCGTGCCGGTCTTGAGCCGGCCGACGCGCGGCATCAGCTCGCGCAGCCGCGCTGCCAGCGGGATCGAAGGCGCATCGCCGGCGCGTCCGCCGGGATGGTTCTCCAGGCCGACATGGATGCGCCCGCCGAGAAAAGTGCCGGTGGTCAGCACCACCGCGCGAGCAGCGAAGCGCAGGCCGATGCGCGTGACCACGCCGGCGATGCGCTCGCCCTCGACGATCAGATCCACCACCTCGTTCTGGAACAGGCTCAGGTTCGGCTGCTGTTCCAGCACCTGGCGCACATGCGCCTTGTAGAGCAGGCGGTCGGCCTGGGCGCGAGTGGCGCGCACCGCCGGGCCTTTCGAAGCATTGAGCATGCGGAACTGGATGCCGGCGTGGTCCGCGGCGATCGCCATCAGCCCGCCGAGCGCGTCGATCTCCCGCACCAGATGGCCCTTGCCGATGCCGCCGATGGCGGGATTGCAGGACATCTGGCCCAGGGTCTCGATCGACTGCGTGACCAGCAGGGTCGACGCGCCGCTACGCGCAGCCGCCAGCGCGGCCTCGGTACCGGCGTGACCGCCGCCGATGACGATGACGTCGAATGTCTGCGAATCCTGCATGCCGGCAACCTGGCGATCCTATGCGAGGGCGCATGTTACGTGAAGCTTCGAGGCCAGCCCAACTGGCAGATCATGGCGTGCCGCTTGGCCGCTGCGGGCTGCATCAAACTCTTGTTGCGTCTGAGTCCGCAGGTGACGGGAGCCGCCAACGCATCGGCGCGTCCGGAGCCGGGGTGATGATGCCGCGGCCGCCGTTCCCGGCGCCACGCTGATTGTCGGACGAGTTGCCGACAAAGAATTTCACCGGACTCAGGTTTCCAGGAGCTTCAGAACGTCGTGATCTTCCATGGCCCCCACATAACGGGCTGCCATCGCTGCCACGCGTTCCGGTGTTTGCATGGTCGGCGGCGTCACCACCCACAGGAAGCCATGAATGCAGTGCGCTCGATAACCCAGCCAGGCTTCATCGAAGGACAATCTGGGGCCGCCGTTACCGGCCAGCAAATCCAGATAATGCTTTAGCAGACTGCGTTCACTCTGTCGCCGATTCTCGATGCTGAGTGCACCGCCGATGAAGTAGCTGACATCATCGATGGCAGGCGCCAGACAAACCGATTGCCAATCGATGAATCGAGGCGCACCACCGGCATCGTGATAGGTGTTTCCCACATGCGCATCGGCATGCGCTACGCAGGGAGTTCCATAGGCATCATCGCGTCTCCACATCTCGAACATCGCTATTGAATCCGGGCACGATCCTGAAACGCGGCGGGTATCGGGGGAGCATCCGGTGAATCGAAAGTCGTTCTCCAATGCGGCTCGCCCAGCAGCATCTTTGCCGGCTCTCGAACCGGCGATCCGAAAGAAAGTTTCGGATAATCACCGCCCGAGGCATTCCAGGACCGGCCGTGCCATCGCGCTTGAATCTCCAGGGCGTCTGCTACCTGATCCACAGACCAGGCATTCAAGGGATCACCAAAGCGGGCGCCCGACGCGAGCAGATCATCGAGTATGAAGATGCCTTGCCCTCGCACGGGATCGACACCGGCGTACCAGCAGCGTGGCAAGGGTGCGCCAAGCCCGGGCGCCACTTCTGCAAAGAACAGCGCCTCCTTCTGGTACATATCGGCCATAACCAGCCGCAGGTCTTCGGAGAATCCACCTTTGATACAGAGCGCTTCGGGCGGCTCTTGCTCTGTTGGCGTTTTTTCGTAAACAGCGTTCACACGAATTTTGGTGGCGGTGCCCCAGATAATTTCTTCGATCGTCAGACTCATAATCCGCACTTGCGGATTGCGCTGCTGCAAGGCCCATTCCAACCATTCGCGTGTGATCTCTTCAACGGCGAGCGGTAAATGCATCCTAAAAACTCCAGTTGATCCTCAGACCATATGAGACGGGCGGCGCCAAGGCGTCGGCACGCCCGAAGTCGGTGTGGAATTGCTGGAGGTTGTAGCGCTCATTCGTCAGGTTACTGCCGAACAAGGTGGTGCGCAGATTCCAGGGCTCGTAGAGATAGCTCACGCGCGCATTGACGATGGCGTATGCCGGCTCGAAGGACACATCAGAGTTTTGCGCCAGGAAGTAGAAGCCGTGGTTGTAGTAGTAGTCACCGCCGATTTCGAAGGGCCCGGCACGGCTTTCGATGGTCTGGCTCAGGCCCAGCGTGGCGGTGAAATCCGGGGTTCGGGCAATGCGGTTGCCGGTGAAATCGCGACTCTCGAAATTGATCCCGGTCACTTCGTCGAAGCCGTTGCCGTCTTTGTAGTCGGTGTAGATCGCTTTCAGCTTGGAGGCGCCAAGGGTCACGACCAGCCCCGGATCGATCTGCGGTAATGGCACCCAGGTGGCATCGAACTCGACGCCGCGGATGCGGGCCTTGCCGGCGTTCTCGAAGTTCACCGCGCCGCCTGAAGTCAGCGACACCGAGGCCGTTTGCAGATCCTTGATGTTGGTCTGGAACGCCGCCGCGTTGAAGCGCAGGTTCTTGCCGAACAGGTCCGACTTGATGCCCAGCTCGTAAGATGTGACTTTCTCCGGCTTGACGAAATCCGGCTCCGTGTAGATGTTGACGATGTTGTAGGTCGCGCTCTTGAAGCCTTGGGTGAAGGACAGATAGGTCAGCACGTCGTCAGTGGGACGAACGTCGATAGACACTCTTGGCGAGAAGTTGGTTTGCCTGGAGCTTCTCGGCGCGAACGGCAGCAGCACGCTCATTCCGCCACTGATGTTGTCGATCTCGACATTGGAAACCAGCAGCGAGCGCTTCTCCTTTTGATAGCGTCCGCCCAAAGTCAAATCCAGCCAGTTGGTGAAGTTGTAGGTGCCTTGCAGAAACCCGGAATAGGACTCGGTGCCGAGCACGCCGCGGAAATACAAACCCACCACGTTAGGCGCGGGGACGAAACCGATCAGATCGGTCAATGCCTGTGGAATCAGATTCACCAGCTCATCGGTCGGCAGCTTCACAACGCGGCTGGCGATGCTCAGAAATGCCGGGTCGTAACCGGCGTCGCTCTTGAGATAATAGAAGCCGCCAACCCACTTGAACCGATCCGCGGCCCAGCTGGTGTCGTTGGACGTGAATTGCAACTCCGCGGTCCTGATCGTCTGGAATTCGGGTAGCGCGACGAAGTTCACCAGCGGCTGGGCGGACGCATCGAAGTCGTACTGGAAGTCGTCGGTCACCACCTGGTAGTAGCTGCCGAGCAGCTTGATGTCGAGCGGCGAGGTCCGCCAATCCACTTCGCCATAGAGCGACTTGGTATTGATGCGAATCGACGGAAAGGAATCATCCGTGGCGACGTATTCACGCGTCTCGGCAGGGACACCCGCCGCAGTGGCCAGCACGCTCGGATGGGTGGTGACGGACAGGGCGCCGGTCGATCCGTTCTGCTCGGCGCGGATGCCGGTCAGCGTCGCCTCGAAGTCGTCGCTCGGATACCAGTGCAGCTTTACCCTAGCGCCGCGCGTGAGATCTTTCAGCAGCTTGTCATCCGTCGGATTGTCCAGCGTGTAATAGGAATCGGCGAGGTTGTAGAGCACCGAGACGCTGGCAGCGAAGGTGTCGGTCAGCGGGAGGTTGGTGTAGACCCTGCTCTTGAAGTCGTCGAATCGCGCGTAGCTCAGTTGGATGTCGGTTTCGGGATCAGGCCCCGGTTTGCGGGTGATGACATTGATCGCCCCGCCGGTGGAATTGCGTCCGAACAGCGTGCCCTGCGGCCCCTTGAGAATCTCGATGCGTTCCAGTGCGCCGAAAGATTGCGTCAGGCTGTGCGCGGACGGGAAGTAGATGCCGTCGACATAGGTGGCGACGCTCGGATCGGCGGAGGGGATGAAGGCATCGGTGCCGACGCCACGCAGATAAATCAGGGTGTAGCCGGCGAGGTCGGTGAACTGCAAGCCCGGCGTTGCCAGGGCCAGATCACGCACATTGGTCAGCCCGCGGACATCGAGTGCATCCGCACTGAAAGCCGAGATCGAAATCGGCACGTCCTGGATATTCTCTTCGCGCTTCTGCGCGGTCACGATGATTTCCTCGATCAGGCGCGATGCGCTTGCCGACTGTCTTTCCGGCGCCGGCGCCGGCGCGGTTTCGGTGAGCGGCTGCACCGGGATCGTGTCCAAAGGCGCGGTGTCGGTGACTTCGGCCGCAATCGCCATCAGCGGACTCATGAGCAGGCCCACGCATCCGAGCCATCTGTTCCTGTTCTTCATCGTTCTCTCCCAAGAAACGTTGTCAGCCGCCCTTCACTGCAAGGCTTTTATGGATTCCAGATCCTCGATCGCATTGGAGGTGCGCTCGATGATCGGCAGCGAAATGTCATCGGGTTGCATCGCCGGCTGCAAGGCGCCCGCACCAATGGTGAAAACCCAGGCGAAATAGGGGTACATCGTCGATTGACGGTAGGCCTGCCACGCCGCGTCGAAGCTCAGCGCCGGGCCGCCGCCGGCGTGCAGCCGATCGAGATAGAAGGCCAGCAGCTCGCGTTCCCAGGCACGCCGATCTTCAACTTTCAGACTCGTCGTCAGCACGTAGGCGTAGTCGTAAGCCCAGCCGCCGCGTTGCGCGATCTGCCAGTCGCCATAACCCATGCGGCCTTCGCGGGTGATGTAGGTATTGCCCACATGCGAGTCGCCGTGGAGGAAGGTCATCGGCCCTTCACTCAGCAAGTCAAAGGAGCGGCCGTATGCCGCCCACAGCGTCTGCTGACGCGGGAACAAGGCCGGAGGAATCACCTGCTCGGCGCGCTGCGCACCGATTAGCGAGCGTTTCTGCAAGCCGATCAGCGCGCTGGTCTTGGCGCGGAACTGCGCAGGTGTCATCAGCCAGCTCAACTCGCGCGCCAACAGCGGGCTGTTCCACATCGCGCCGTGCCAGGCCGCCATGTTCGCCAGCAGGTCTTGCATGCGCGCTTGGGTGATGTCGGTGGCGGGCGAGCAGAAGCTGACGTTCTTGGTGGCGACGATGTCTTCCATCAAAGTCAGCGATCGCCAGGACACCGGATCGCAGGCGGCGTGATAACCCCACGGCGCTTCGATCTTCAGCAGCGGCCGCACCTGCGAGAAGAAACCCGCCTCCCCTTGAATCACGTTCGCCAGACCCAGCACCATGCGCTGTGTCCATTGCGGCGTGGACTTGGTGTAGAGCGTGGCGGGGAGCCCGGCTTGGATGCCGGCAGCGTTGTAGACGATGCGAATCCGCCGCCGGCTCGAAGTACCGGCGCTGCCATCCGCGGGTTCCACCGATATGACGCGGGCGCCGGGATGATTTTTGCACAGCACCGCGGTCAGCCACTCGGGCGTAATCGCATCGGCGGACGGCGGCACCTGTGCCGCATCAACGGGGCGATATTGCGACAACCGCTCCCTCGCGATATGCCCGCCGATCTGCAGCGCTCGCGTCAGAATCTGCGTGGTGTCTTGAAGACTCGGCATGCGCCTCTCCTAAAGTCCGCTGCCGCTTTTGGGCAGCGGCAACACCAGTTGACCGTTCTTGCGCAGCGGTGAATCGCTGGCGAGCAAGTAAGAAATCAGATGCACGCAAAGGCAGGCCATGGCCCAGGACCATAGGCCGGTGAGATGGGTCAGCACCGGGTTCAGGTTTTCCTGGTTCACGACAACAATCGCCGGATAGGCGATCAGCGCGTAGCTGACCAGATCCATGATCGGGAAGATCAGCGGGATCAGTAGCACCCGCCAGCCCCTGAGATGCGGGATGAGCAGGAACAGCGTCACCACACCGCCGAATTCGCCGAGTGCATTGATCGGCGGCCACCACAGCGGCAGGTAGCCGATGAAGTTGAGCGGCTGGTTGCCGTAGTAGTAGTACAGGCCGTGGCTCAGCATCAGGTTCTCCATGACGATGTCCACGACCACCGGCGTGAAAAACCCGATCCAGATGAGCCGCCGCGTGATGCCGTAGCAGTACCAGAGATAGTTCGCCGCGGCGATGGCGCCGAAGTAGACGAAATAGCCGATGCAGACCCAGGGCGGAATACCGCGGCCGAGTACGGTGAACACCGTGGGCTGGCCGACCTCGGGGTGCCAGCAGCCGCCGAGCACGTCGGCGAAAGGTTCCACCAGCGCGCACAGCGCGCCGCCGAGCATGATCAGCAGCATCACTTGGCCGCGGCGCTGGCGCGCATTCCACAGCGCGTAGAACAGCACCGGCAGGCCGAAGCACAAATAAACCACGGCCGCCCAGAAGCCGACCGTCTCGTTGTAAACGGTATCGACCGGCGGGATCGGCAGGCTCAGCTTGGCGTCCCAGACCGCAGGTAAGGACATCGTTGCGCTCTCCTCTCGTTGGTGCTTCGGTTCCTATTTTTGGGCCGTAAGCAAGCAAACGAACTATAGAGCGAGGGCTCCCCGAGGTGACTTTCCAAAGCGGCCACTAACATATGCCGATGTGGCCATTCCAATGACATACTCCGGGCTACAGCCCGTGGAGACTCTCGTGCTCAGGCCCATCAAGATTCGTCACTACGTCGCGCTCATGCAAGCCAAGGGCTTTGCGGCTGAGGAGGTGCTTCGTGGCTCCGGCATTCAGGCCGACCGGCTTTCCGACCCGGCTTACCTGCTGGATTTGCAGCAGTGCGAGACCGTGGTTTCCAACATGATCCGCCTCACCGGCGACCAGGGCATCGGGCTGGAGATTGGCGCCCAGGCGAGCCTGGCGGATTTCGGCATCATCGCGCAGGCGATGATCTCTTCACGCACCCTGCGACAGGCGATCGACTACTGGCTTCAATACAGCAACCTGGTCGGCATGTTGATTCACATCACCCTGGTGGAGGGGCCGCGCAAGGAATGGACGGTGATCTTCTCGGCGACCGAGCCGCTCGGCTTCATCTACAACTTCTGCGTCGAAGAGATTTTGGTTGCAGGCCTGATGCTCGGGTCCGCTCTCGGCAACGAGGCGCTGGTGGTGAAGGAGGTTTCGCTGTCATATCCGGCACCCCTGCACGCCGATCTGTACCGGCAGCGATTCAAGGCGCCGGTGCATTTCAATGCGCCGCGCAGCAGCCTCACGATCCAATCCCCCGGCCTGGAATCGCGCCTGCCCGGCTTTGATGAGGAACTCAACGAGATTTACCGCCGACGCTGCCGCGAGGTGCTGCGCCACATCAACAGCGAAGACCCGCTGATCGCCCGGCTGCGCAGCCTGCTTCTTACTCGGCCTTCATCGCAGCCCGATTTGAAAACCGCGGCGCGTCTGCTGGGCACCAGCCCGAGAACGCTGCGTCGCCATCTGCTCAAGGACGGGTCCGGCTATCAGCAGATGGTCCACCGGTTTCGCTTCGATCTTTGCATCGAACATCTGCAATCCGGACAGTTGTCGCTCAAGGAGATTGCTGGACTGCTTGGGTTCAAAGACACCAACTCGCTGCACCGCGCTTTCAAAGCTTGGAGCGGGTCAACGATTGGAAGTTACAAAGCCCACGATGACGGGGCCGGATGTTAAGGGCCGCGTCCGGTCAAGCACAAACCGGCGCTTGATCGCAAGCGCAGCCACGCGACAATGTCATCCATTGCGTCCACCATGACCGCCCACCGGCCGAGACTCCGACCATCGCATGAAGCCTTCTTCCGCGCGTCGCAAGCGCAGCGTCCTGGCCGCCGACGCGCCGATCCTGGGCTGGCGCGAATGGGCCCGCCTGCCCGAGCTGGGCGTCGATCCGATCAAGGCCAAGATCGACACCGGTGCCCGCACCTCGGCCCTGCACGCGCTGGGCATGGATCGCCAGCAAGCCGGGCGGGTGCGCTTTGGTGTGCAGTTGCCCCGCGTCGAACAGCTTCTCTGGTGCGAGGCCGAGGTGATCGACGAGCGCTGGGTCACCGACAGCGGCGGCCATCGCGAGATCCGGCCGGTGATCCTTACCGCGATCCGGCTCGGCGACATTCAATGGC
Organism: uncultured Hydrocarboniphaga sp.; assembly: GCA_964246995.1. GTDB lineage: Bacteria > Pseudomonadota > Gammaproteobacteria > Nevskiales > Nevskiaceae > Hydrocarboniphaga. The sequence continues at coordinate 23,279 of CAXTSJ010000007.1, read as the reverse complement.
CGATCGAAATCACCCTCACCGCGCGCGACAGCCTGCGCTTCCCGCTACTGCTGGGGCGCACCGCCGTTGCGGGGCGCTTCCGCATCGATCCTTCCGCCAGTTATCTGCAGGGGCGTTACCGGGCCGGAGCCTGGACATGAAAATCGGCCTGCTCTCACGCAACGCCAAGCTGTATTCCACGCAGCGGCTGGTGCAGGCGGCGGAGGCGCGCGGTCACGAGGTCCAGGTGATCGACGTGCTGCGCTGCTATATGAACATCGCGCCCCACTGCACCGAGATCCACTATCGCGGCGCGAATCTCGACGGCTTCGACGCGGTGATTCCGCGCATCGGCGCGTCGGTGACGTTCTACGGCACGGCGGTGGTGCGCCAGTTCGAGATGATGGGCACCTATTCGCTCAACGAGTCGGTGGCGATCACGCGTTCGCGCGACAAGCTGCGCTCGCACCAGTTGCTGGCGCGCCACGGCATCGGCATGCCGGTGACCGGCTTCGCGCATTCGCCCGACGACACCGCCGACCTGATGCGCCTGGTCGGCAGCGCGCCGCTGGTGATCAAGCTGATCGAAGGCACGCAGGGCCAGGGCGTGGTGCTGGCCGAAACCGACAAGGCGGCGGAGTCGGTGATCGACGCCTTCCGCGGCCTCGACGCGCATTTCCTGGTGCAGCGCTTTGTCGCGGAAGCGCGCGGCGCGGACATCCGCTGCCTCGTCATCGGCAACAAGGTGGTTGCGTCGATGATGCGGCAGGCCAAGCTCGGCGAGTTCCGCTCCAATCTTCATCGCGGCGGCAGCGCCAGCGCGGTGCGCATCACGCGTGAGGAGCGGCGCACCGCGCTCGCCGCGGCCAGGGCGATGGGCCTGAATGTCGCCGGCGTCGATCTGCTGCGCGCCGAAGGCGGACCGGTGGTGATGGAAGTGAATTCCTCGCCGGGCCTGGAGGGCATCGAGACCGTCACCAGCCTGGACATCGCCAGCCAGATCATCGAGTTCATCGAACACAACGCCCGGCCGGGCAAGACCAAGACTCGCGGCCGTGGCTGAGGTGCGCAGGCCATGCCGATGAATGCCGCGCCCGCGCCTTTCGTCATCGGCGACGCCCATATCGCCGCGGGCGAGCGGCGCATGGTCGAGCTGCATATCGCCAATCTCTACACCAGCACGCCGGTGTCGCTGCCGGTGATCGTGCATCGCGGCCTGGACGCCGGGCCGACGCTGTTCGTCAGCGCGGCTCTGCACGGCGACGAGATCATCGGCGTTGAAATCATCCGCCGCCTGCTCAAGCTGCCCGCGCTCGACCAGCTGCGCGGCACCTTGCTGGCGGTACCGGTGGTCAATGTCATGGCCTTCCTGCACCAGTCTCGCTATCTGCCCGACCGGCGCGATCTCAACCGCAGTTTTCCGGGCAGCGAAAGCGGGTCGCTCGCGGCGCGGTTGGCCAACGTGTTCCTGACCCAGGTGGTCGAGCGCGCGGACTTCGGTATCGATCTGCACACCGGCGCCATCCACCGGCCCAACCTGCCGCAGATCCGCGCCGACCTGCGCAACCCGGACAACCTGCGCCTGGCCCGGGCTTTCGGTGCGCCGCTGTTCCTCAACTCCAGGCCGGCGCCGGGCACGCTGCGCGAATACACCACGCGCCGCAATATCCCGGTGATCCTCTACGAATCCAGCGAGGCGCTGCGCTTCGACGAGACCGCGATCCGCATCGGCGTACAGGGCGTGCTCAACGTGATGCGCGAAGTCGGGCTGCTGGCGCCGCTGCCGGAGTCCGACCGCGGGGTGCCCGAGCCGGTGCTGGCGCAGTCCAGTCGCTGGGCGCGCTCGCCGGTCAGCGGCATCCTGCGCGCCCAGGTGGCGCTGGGCGACCACGTCGCCGCCGGGCAGACGCTGGGTATCGTCGGCGATCCGTTCGGTGGCCAGGACGTGCCCATCGTGGCGCCGCGCGAAGGCCTGGTGATCGGGCGCCTGAGCCTGCCGCTGGTCTACGAGGGCGACGCCGTGTTCCACATCGCCCAGGTATCAGAGCCGCGCGAAACCTCGCTGGCCTTCAGCCAGCTCGAAGCCAGCACGCGCGAGATCGAGTCGGACGAGCCGCCGATCGTGTAAAGCAGTAGAACGGCCCGCGGCGAGCATGGCCGCCTTGCCAAATCAACGCCCGATATTCGCCTCGGCCACCGTCAGCGCCGCCATGTTGACGATGCGACGCACGGTGCTCGATGGCGTCATCACGTGCACCGGCGCCGCGCAGCCGAGCAGGATCGGGCCGATGGCGACGTTGTTGCCGGCGGCGGTCTTGAGCAGGTTGTAGGCGATGTTGGCGGCGTCGATGTTGGGCATCACCAGCAGGTTCGCCGGGCCGCTCAGCGTGGACGTGGGCAGGATGCGCTGGCGCATCAGCGGGTCGAGCGCGCAGTCGCCATGCATCTCGCCGTCGACTTCCAGCTCCGGCGCCTGTTCGCGCAGCAGCGCGAGCGTGCGGCGCATCTTCAGCGACGATGCCGAGTCGTGGCTGCCGAAGTTGGAATGCGACAGCAGGGCGATTTTCGGTTCCAGCCCGAAGCGGCGAACCGCGTCCGCGGCCCTGCGCGTGATCTCGGCCAGCTGCTCCGCGCTCGGGTCGACGTTGACATGCGTGTCGACGATGAACACCTGGCGATCGGGCAGCAGCAGCGCATTCATCGCCGCATAAACCGTGGCGCCCGGCGCCAGCCCGATCACGCGATCGACGAACTGCAGATGGCGCGCGGTGCTGCTGATGGTGCCGCAAATCAGGCCCTCGCCTTCGCCCTTGCGCAGCAGCATCGAGCCGATCAGCGTGGTGCGGCGGCGCATCTCCAGCTTGGCGTACTGGGTGGTGACGCCGCGCCGCGCCATCAGGCGGTGGTACTCGGTCCAGTATTCGTGGTAGCGCTCGTCGTGTTGCGGGTTGACGATCTGTATCTGCGCGCCGGGTTTGATGCGCAGCCCGTATTCGCGGATGCGGCTTTCGATCACGTCCGGCCGGCCGACGAGAATCGGCTGCGCGAGTTTTTCGTCGACCAGAATCTGCGCCGCGCGCAGCACGCGCTCGTCTTCGCCCTCGGCGAAAATGATCCGGCTGCGCGAAGGCGGCGCCTGGCGCGCGGCGGCGAACACCGGCTTCATGATGGTGCCGCTCTGGTAGACGAACTGCTGCAGCTGCTGGCGATAGGCGTCGAAGTCGGCGATCGGCCGGCGTGCGACTTTCGATTCCATCGCCGCCCTCGCCACCGCTGGCGCGATCTGGACGATCAGCCGCGGATCGAATGGCTTGGGGATGATGTATTCGGGGCCGAACACGAGGTTGTCGATGCCATAGGCATCGGCCACCACGTCGTTGTGTTCCATGCGCGCGAGCTCGGCGATGGCGTTTACCGCGGCGATTTCCATCTCGCGCGTGATGGTCATCGCGCCCACGTCCAGCGCGCCGCGGAAGATGAAGGGGAAGCACAGGACGTTGTTGACCTGGTTGGGATAGTCGGTGCGTCCCGTGGCGATGATCGCGTCGCTGCGCACCGCCTTCACGTCCTCGGGCAGGATCTCGGGGTTGGGATTGGCGAGCGCGAAGATCAGCGGCCGCTCGGCCATCAGCGCCACCATCGGCGGCTTGAGCACGCCGCCGGCGGACAGGCCCAGAAACAGATCGGCCCCCTCGATCACTTCCGCCAGCGTGCGCTTGCTGGTGGCCTGGGCGAAACGCTCTTTGTCGGGGTCCATCAGTTCGACCCTGCCGCGGTAGACCACGCCGGCCAGATCGCTGAGCCAGATGTTGCCGATGGGCAGGCCCAGGTCCACCAGCAGATCGACGCAGGCCAGGGCCGCGGCTCCGGCGCCGCTGACCACCAGCTTGATCTCGGCGATGTTCTTGCCGACGACCTGCAGGCCGTTGAGCACCGCCGCGCCGACAATGATCGCGGTGCCGTGCTGGTCGTCGTGGAACACCGGGATCTTCATGCGCGCGCGCAAGCTTCGCTCGATCTCGAAGCACTCGGGTGCCTTGATGTCTTCCAGGTTGATGCCGCCGAACGTCGGCTCCAGCGCCGCGATCACCTCGACCAGCTTGTCCGGATCGGTCTCGTTGATCTCGATGTCGAACACATCGATGCCGGCGAATTTCTTGAACAGCACCGCCTTGCCTTCCATCACCGGCTTGGCCGCGAGCGGACCGATGTTCCCCAGGCCCAGGACTGCGCTGCCATTGGTGATGACGCCGACCAGGTTGCCGCGCGCGGTGTAGCGATAGGCATTGACCGGGTCGGCGGCGATTTCTTCACAAGCCGCGGCGACACCGGGCGAATACGCCAACGCCAGGTCGTGCTGGTTGATGAGCTGCTTGGTCGGTGTGACCGACAATTTTCCCGGCGTCGGAAACTCGTGGTAGTCCAGCGCGGCCTGTCGCAGACTTTCGCGGACCTTGGGCGGGACGGCGGCTTCCTGGCTCATGACGGGTTCTCGGAGTCGGCTGCGCGGTACACTCGTGGCAGCGGCGCGCGATTATAAGCGGCGGTCGGCATCGACCCGACCGCGCGTCGCTTCCATCGACGCCGCGCGCAGGCGAGGATGCGCATCCCATGCCACTGCCGACGCGCCGATGACCAGCCGACAGACGATGCGCGCGCGCTTGCGTTCGATTTTCAGCGGATCGGTCGGCAATCTGGTCGAGTGGTACGACTGGTATGTGTACTCGGCGTTCTCGCTGTACTTCGCCAAGCATTTCTTCCCCAGCGGCGACGCCACCGCGCAGCTGCTCAACACCGCCGGCGTGTTCGCGCTGGGTTTTCTGATGCGGCCGATCGGCGGCTGGCTGATGGGTGTGTACGCCGATCGCCGCGGCCGCCGCGCCGCGCTGCTGTTGTCGGTATGGCTGATGTGCGGCGGCTCGCTGATGATCGCCTGCACGCCGAGCTACCAGAGCATCGGCGTCGCCGCGCCGCTATTGCTATTGGCGGCGCGGCTGCTGCAGGGCCTGTCGGTGGGCGGTGAATACGGCGCGTCGGCGACCTATCTGAGCGAGATGGCGACGCCTGAGCATCGCGGTTTCTATTCGAGCTTCCAGTACGTCACCTTGATCGCCGGGCAGCTGCTGGCGCTGGCGGTGCTGATCCTGCTGCAGCAGGTTTTCCTGAGCACCGAGCAGCTCGAAAGCTGGGGCTGGCGCATCCCCTTCGCCATCGGCGCCGGCGCGGCGGCGGTGGCGCTGTGGCTGCGCCGGAACATGCAGGAAACCGCCGCGTTCTCCAGCGCGCAACTCGATGCGCCGCGTGCGCGTCCGCTGCGCGAGCTGCTGCGGTATCCGCGCGAGCTGATCACTGTCGTCGGCCTGACCATGGGTGGCACGCTGGCGTTCTACACCTACACCACGTACATGCAGAAATACCTGGTCAACAGCGCCGGGCTCAGCAAGGCGTCGGCGACCATGATCTCCGCCGCGAGCCTTGGACTGTTCATGCTGCTGCAGCCACTGGTGGGCGCATGTTCGGATCGCATCGGCCGGCGTCCGGTGCTGATCGCTTTCGGCGTGCTGGGCAGCCTGTTCACGGTGCCGATTCTCGGCGCCCTGCGCACGGTGCAGACGCCATTGCAGGCCTTTGCCCTGGTGATGGCGGCGCTGGTGATCGTCAGCGGTTATACCTCGATCAACGCCGTGGTGAAGGCGGAGCTGTTCGCGACGCGGGTACGGGCGCTGGGCGTGGCGCTGCCCTATGCGATCACCGTTTCGGTGTTCGGCGGCACCGCGGAATTCGTGGCGCTATGGTTCAAGAGCGCAGGCCGCGAAAGCGGTTATGCCTGGTATGTCACGCTCTGCATCGCGGTATCGCTGGTGGTCTATCTGCTGATGCCCGACACGCGCCGGCATTCGCGCATCGGCGGCGACTGAAGGCTCAGCGCGCGCGGCGGCTTGCGAGCCACTTGCCGATGACGACGACGAGCAGCGCGCAGGCCGCCGCGATGCCGTAGCGCGCCGCGTCCGGCAGGCCGTCCAGGCTCGCGTGCAAGGCACGGTCGTCGATCCACAAGCCGCCGGCGATCCAGCCGAGCAGCGCGGCGCCGGCGGTGATCACGACGGGGAAGCGTTCCATCAGCTTCAGCACCAGCTTGCTGCCCCAGACGATGATCGGCACGCTGAAGGCGATGCCGAACGCCACCAGGCCGATGCGATCCTTGGCGATGCCGGCGATGGCGATGACGTTGTCCAGGCTCATCACCGCGTCGGCGATGACGATGGTGCGGATGGCGGTCAGCAGATGCGAGCTGGCGCGGATCTGCGGCTCGTCTTTGGCTTCGGGTTGCATCAGCTTGACGCCGATGTACAGCAGCGCCACAGCGCCGACGATGCGCAGGTAAGGCAGCGCCAGCAACTGCAGCGCGAAGAAGATCATCAGCACGCGTAGCCCGATGGCGCCGAACACGCCCCAGAAGATGGCGGTGTTGCGTTGCTTGGGCGGCAGCCGGCGGCAGGCCAGCGCGATCACCACCGCGTTGTCGCCGCCGAGCAGGACGTCGAGCAGGACGATCTGGAGCAGCGCGATCATCGGGCTGCCGTCCAGATTCGGCCGTGCATGTTCAATGGCTCGCGGCGGTGATCACCAGGCGGGCATAGCGGCGCGAGCCGACCTGCAGCAGATACTCACCGGCCACCAGCGTCTGATTGCGGTCTTCCACCCGTTCGCCGTTCACCCGCACCGCTCGTTGCTCGATCATCCGATTGCCTTCGGCGTTGCTGCCCACCAGAGCGGTTTCCTTGAGCGCACGTGCCAGCGTCAGGCCACCTGCCGGCAACGCCAGATGCACTTCCGCGATGTTGTCGGGCAGCGCGCCTTGCGAGAACTGCGCGACGAAGGCTGCGCGCGCGGCCTCCCCGGCACCGGCGCCATGGAAGCGATCGGCGATCTCGACGCCCAGGCCCATCTTCACGTCGCGCGGGTTGGCGCCCTGGTCGACGCCCCGGCGCAGCGCCTGTACTTCGCTCAAGGGCTTGAACGACAGCAGCTCGTAGTAACGCCACATGAGCGTGTCGGACACGCTCATGATCTTGCCGAACATCTCGCCGGGGCTGTCGGTCAGCGCGATGGTGTTGTTGAGCGACTTGCTCATCTTGTTGACGCCGTCCAGGCCCTCCAGGATCGGCACGGTCATGATGCATTGCGGCCGCTGTCCGTAGAGGCCCTGCAGATGGCGGCCGACCAGCAGGTTGAATTTCTGGTCGTTGCCGCCGAGTTCGACGTCGGCCTTGAGCGCCACCGAGTCATAGCCCTGCAGCAGCGGATACAGGAACTCATGGATGGCGATCGGCTGGCCGTCCTTGTAGCGCGTGGAGAAATCGTCGCGCTCCATCATCCGGGCGACGGTGTGCTGGGCGGCGAGCTTGACCAATCCTTCGGTGCCCAGCTTGTCGAGCCAGGTGGAGTTGAAGGCGATGGTGGTCTGGTCGGGATCGAGAATCTTGAACACCTGCTCCCTATACGTCTGGGCGTTCTCCTCCACCTGCTCGCGGGTCAGCGGCTTGCGCGTCTCGTTCTTGCCGGTGGGGTCGCCGATCATCCCGGTGAAGTCGCCGATCAGGAAGATGGCTTCGTGGCCCATCTCCTGGAATGCCCGCAGCTTGTTGAGCAGCAGGGTGTGGCCCAGGTGCAGGTCTCTGGCTGTGGGATCGAAGCCGGCCTTGATGCGCAACCGCAGCCCGGTGTCACTCGCCTTGATCAGGCGCGAGCGGAATTCTTCCAGCGGAATGATTTCGTTGGTCGCGCGTTCGAGTTCGTCGAGGGCCATGAGTTTTTTATTGAGAGCAGACAACCAGCCAGACCGCCATACGCACGCGTCTGGCGCAAATAAAGCGGCTTATTGCAAGAACGCGCGAGGGAAGTCTTGCAGAAGGACGGGAATCTGTGCTTTCTTACGTCCTCTGTGCATTCGATCACAGTGTCTGGACCAAAAAATAGCTCGCAAGAGCTCTTAGAGAATCAGCACAAGTCACGAATGCATCGCGATGGGATGTTCGCGACAACACCGCACAACACGGGTCTGTTGAATGAAAATTGATTATAGCGCAGCCGGGCTGGCGCCCAGCCGGTCTGTCCCTCGCGTCGTCTTTGCGTCGGCCCTGTGCATCGTCGGTCTGGCCGCCCTGGTCTCGCGCGAGACTTCGGCCAACCGGCATGTGCCGGACAATACTTCCGCGCCGACGGTCTCCATCGACGGCGACGCCTCGGAAGCTGCGCATTACGAGGAGTCGATCCAGTCTGCTCTTGCCGACAGCCTGGCGGTTCCGCAGGCCAGTGAATGGGCCACCATCACCGTGCAGTCCGGGCAGAGCCTGTCGAATATCTTCGACGCCCAGGGCCTGCCTCCGGATGAATGGATGGCGCTGCTCAAGCTCGGCGGCGACACGCTGGAACTCAAGCGCCTGAAGACTGGCGAAGAGATCCAGATTCTCAAGGACGGCGACCACCTTCAGGAGATGCGCTACGTCCTGGACGAACTGCGTACTCTCACGGTACGCCGCGTCGGTGACGAATTCGAGGCAGAAACCCTCACCGCGGAAATCGAGCACCACCAGCTGGAAGCGGCCGGCGTCATCAACAACTCGCTGTTCGTCGACGGCGCCAAGGCCGGCCTGTCGGACCGCATGATCATGGAGCTGGCCGAGATCTTCGGCTACGACGTCGACTTTGCCCTCGACATCCGCCAGGGCGACCGCTTCGCGGTGGTCTACGACAAGCTCTACAAGGACGGCAAGTCGCTGCGTTACGGCGATATCCTCGCCGCCGAGTTCGTCAACCAGGGCAAGCGTTACCGTGCGGTCCGCCATGTCGGCGCCGATGGCCGCGCCGCCTACTACACGCCCGAAGGGCAGTCGCTGCGCAAGGCTTTCATCCGCACGCCGCTGGATGTCTGCCGTATCAGCTCACCATTCAACCTGCACCGGCTGCACCCGATCCTCAACACCATCCGCGCTCACAAGGGCGTCGATTACGCCGCCACCGCCGGCACGCCGATCAAAGCGGTCGGCGATGCCAAGGTGAGTTTCGTCGGCAACAAGAACGGCTTTGGCCGTGTGGTCGTTCTCCAGCACGGCTCGCAGTACGAGACCCTTTACGCGCACATGTCGCGCTTTCGGCCGGGCCTGTCGGTCGGCGATCGCGTCAGCCAGGGGCAGGTGATCGGCTTCGTCGGCATGTCGGGCCTGGCGACTGCGCCGCATCTGCACTTTGAATTCCATGTCGGTGGCCAGTACGTCAATCCGGTCACTGTGGCGATGCCGCGCGCAAACCCGCTGCCGGCCAGCGAAGTGGCGCAGTTCAAGATTTCCACCGCGCCGCTGATGGCCGCGCTCAATAACATCGATTCCGCGCAGCAGACTGCGAGCATCGCTCCCCCGGCCGCCGTTACGCCTTGATCGGTCCACGTCCCGGCCGCCGGGCTGATCGATGCTCGAGCGTGCGATTGGCCTGATCTCCGGCACCAGCCAGGACGGCATCGACGCGGTGCTAGCGGAGTTTGAAGATGGCGTCTGGCGACGCCTGATCGCTGCGCACAGCGGCCACTACCCAGATGCATCGCGGGCCCGCTTGCTGGAGCTGGGGTTTGAAGGCACGCCGGTTTCCCTCGCCGCCTATGCGGAGCTCGATCGCGCGGTGGCCGATGCGTTCGCGGACACCGCACTCGACCTGTTGAAAATCGCCGGCGTCCCCGCCGAGTCGGTGGCCGCGCTCGGCAGCCATGGCCAGACCGTCTTCCACGACGCGGCGCTGGGCAACAGCCTGCAGCTCGGCGACCCGTCGCGGATCGCGGCACGCACCGGCATCACCACGGTGGCGGATTTCCGGCGCAAGGACATTGCTTTCAAGGGGCAGGGCGCACCGCTGCTGCCGGTGTTCCACCACGCGCTGTTTGCCGGTGCGGAGCCGCGCGCCGTGCTTAATCTCGGCGGCATCGCCAACCTCACCCTGCTACCGGATGCCGACTCCGGATCGGTGCGTGGCTTCGACTGCGGGCCGGCCAACGGCCTGATGGACGAATGGGTCGCGCGACATCAAGGCCTGCCCTACGACGCCGATGGCGCCTGGGCGGCAAGCGGCCAGGTTCACGCAGCCCTGCTCGCAGCCCTGCTCGGGGATCCTTATTTTTCTGCGCCCGCACCCAAGAGCACGGGCCGCGGCACCTTCCGCCTGGGCTGGGTCGAGGCACGTTACCCGGCGCTGCGCCAGCTGCCGCCCGCCGATGTGCAGCGCACGCTCTGCGAACTCACCGCTCGAAGCGTCGTCGACGCGCTGCACGCCACCGACGGTGGCAGCCGCCGGCTGCTGGTCTGCGGAGGCGGCGCTCAGAACGGCTTTCTGATGAGCCGGCTCGTCGTGCTTGCCCACCCGATGGTCGTGGAATCGACCGCGCTGCATGGCCTGCATCCAGACTGGGTCGAAGCGGCGGCTTTCGCTTGGCTGGCGCTACGCCGCCTGCGCGGCGAGGCCGGCAATCTGCCGGGGGTTTCCGGTGCCGACCGGGCGACGGTATTAGGCGGCGTCTACCTGCCCTGATGCGCATCGGCGACGGCCGGTTTTTCCTGTACCCCCGCAAGATGGTATGGCACCATCCGGTCCCAATTGCCACCACCCGCAACGGTCGATGGCACCAAGTCCAATGAACACAGCGAGGAGCAAACCGCATGGGTAGTCAGGATCTGCATCAGGCACGCGCAGCGATCGTCCGCAGCGGTGGCGGCCCGTTCGTCATCGAAGACATCCAGGTTGAATCTCCTCGCCCTGACGAGGTACTAGTGCGCTTGGTCGCCTCCGGCATGTGCCATACCGACATCGTGTTTCGCGACGGCGGCTTACCGGTGCCGATGCCGATCGTGCTCGGCCACGAGGGTTCGGGCGTGGTCGAGGCTGTGGGCTCCGAGGTCACGCACGTCAAGCCGGGCGATCACGTCGTGCTGTCGATGAACTCCTGCGGCACCTGCCCCAACTGCAACAAGCACCAGCCGATGTACTGCTTCAACATGCCGGTGCACAACATGATCGGCACCCGCCCCGACGGCAGCAGCCCGCTGAGCCAGAACGGCTCGCTGGTGCACGGCGCGATCTTCTACCAGTCGTCTTTCGCGACCCTGGCGATCGCCCACAAGAACAACACGGTGCCGATGTCCAAGGACTTGCCGCTGGAGATCCTCGGCCCGCTCGGCTGCGGCATCCAGACCGGCGCGGGTGCCGCGATCAACTCGCTCAAGATCGGCCCCGGCGATTCGCTGGCCGTGTTCGGCGGCGGCGCGGTGGGTCTGTCGGCGATGCTCGGCGCGCTCGCCGTCGGCGGCGGTCCGGTGATCGTGATCGAGCCCAATGCCGAGCGCGCCGCGCTGGCGCGTGAACTGGGCGCGGCCCACACCATCGACCCCAAGGCCGAATCCGACCTGCTGGCGAAGATCAAGGAACTGTCCGGAGGCGGCGTCACCCATGCCCTGGACACCACCGGCAAACCCGCGGTGATGGCGGTCGCCATCGAAGCCCTGCTGCCCAATGGCATCTGCGGCCTGCTCGGCGTGCCGCCGCCTGACGCCACCGTGCCCGGCAACCTGATGAGCATGCTGATCCGCGGCGTCGGCGTGAAGTACATCGTCGAGGGCGACAGCGATCCGCAGGTGTTCATCCCGCGCCTGGCCTCGCTCTACAGCGAAGGCAAATTTCCGTTCGATCGCCTGATCAAGAAATTCACCTTCGAGCAGATCAACGAGGCGGCGCACGAGTCGGAAGTCGGCACGGCGATCAAGCCGGTCATCATTTTCTGATCGATGAAGTGGGCGCGGCTTCGCCGCGCCCACCGCTCTCAACCGCTGTCGCCGTCGCGATACTGGCTCGGCGTCATGCCGGTCACGGCGTGAAAAACCTGGCTGAAATGCGACTGGTTGGCAAAGCCCACGTCCTGGGCGATCCGCACCATGCCGGGCCGGCCGTCGCGCAACAACTGCTTGGCTTTCTCGATGCGCCGCAGAGTGACGAAGCGGTGCGGCGACACCCCCGTGATCGAGCGGAAATAGCGCGCGAAGTGCGCCCGGCTGACGCCCGCCTGATCGGCCAGATCGTTGAGTGTCAGCGGCGAGGCCAGGTTGGAGTCGATGAAGGCCATGATCGGGTTGAGAGGAATGCCCGAACTCTTCGCCGGACCCGGATCGGCGGTTGCGTCCGCGGCAGTCTGCTCGTCGCGCGCGTTGTTGAGCAGGTGCATCGTCAGCGCGCGGGCGACCGTGGTGACGTAGGCGATATCCCGAGCACCGCGCCGCGCTTCATTCAACAGCACGTCCACGCTCGCCTGCGCGTAGGGATCGCTGAAGGCGAATCGAATCCCGCTCATGGGCAGGTTCGAGGTGCCAACCATCCGGCTCACCGCCCGGTGCGGGATGTGGATCGATGAAAAAGCCACCGTGCCGTCGATGCAGTATTCCACCCGGCTGCCGGGCGGAATCACGCTGATCAGGCCCGGCACCGAGAAGCGGTCGCTCCACGGCCCGTTGCAGGCGGCGCGCACGCTGCGCGAGCCGGCGCTGTGATAGGCGATCACCAGGTCGTCGTTCTCCGCCAGCTCGAAGCCGTCGAGCCAGGGCAGGTCCCATTCGCAGACCGAAATGCCGCCCCAGGCCTCGGCATTGTTGGCGCGCGCCGGCGCCGTCCGCACGCCGGCGGCGAAGGCGTCCAGGGCTCGGCGGGGATGGGTTGGGTACATCGGGATCTGTCGCGGGCTGGCGAGAGCTTGTTGCGGGCCCACTGTTGTAGACGTGCCTGAGCACGATTTCAACAGGCGCGAACACAAATCCGAAAGACGATGCCCGGGATGGGGCCTAGGCTGTGTCCACAGAAAGAACAGGAACGATCGAGCAGCAAGCCCTGTCTTTCATCCATTCATGAGGGTTTTCGGCCTGGCCAGAAGACCCCGACCGTGCGGTCCGGAGGAGCGCACCCGCTGAACCCGATTGGCTTCGCCCAGGGCGATGAGCCGGCCGGTTCTTCGGCGTCATCTTCCGCATCGCCTGGTCGCTCACCGCAATCTGACGGAGCGCATCTTGGTTACAGACGAAGACACCGAATTCCACACGCCGGCCGACGCCGACTACCGGCACGCGGAGACCAACTGGTTCTGCTTCTACATCCCCCAGGAAAAGATCATGGGGATCGTCTACACCGTGTCCCGGCGCGGCGTTGGCGTGCAGTCCTGCGACGTCTCGCTGTACGGCGCGCTGGTCGACAACCGGGTCGAAACGCTCTACCTGGATTCGCAGATGGCGCTGCCCTGTCCGACCTCGCTGTCCGAATACACCACGGCCAACGGCCTTTACGTGAAAGCGCACAGCATCCGCGACTACACCGTGCGCTACCGCGGCTATGACGAGATGGAACTCGATTTCGATTTCCACGGCCTGATGGAACCCTTCGACATCCACGACAAGAACCACAGCCCGATGGCCAAGGACGACGTCGCCGAGCAGCACGCCGGCGCCGGCATGGGTTCCGGCTACGGCGGACACTTCGATCTCACCGGGCAGTTCAAGGGCCGCCTGAAATTCCGCGGCCAGGAATACGTGATCGATTGCGTCGAGACCATGGACCATTCATGGGGCAACCGCGCCGAGATTTTCGTGCCGACCATGGGCTGGTCGCACTGCCACTTCGGGCCGGACTTCGCCATCAAGTGGATCAATCACTGGCATCCGGAAAAGCCCGTCGATCAGCAGCAAAGCCTCGCGCATGGCTACGTGATGGAGAACGGCGAGGTCTATGGCCTCACCGATCTCAAGCTGGTTACGCATCGCCTGGGTAGCGTGATCCACGCGGTGGAAGTCACCGCCACCGACAAGCGCGGGAAAGTCTGGACGGCGCATGGCATGGCCGAATGCGGCGGGCCGTGGATCTGTTACGTCGCCTCCAATCTGTATGTCGCGCAATGTCGCTGGACTTTGCACGACGGCCGAGTCGGCTATGGTCTGGCCTCCGAAATCAATTCCATGCAGGCGCTGACGCGGCAACACGGCCGTCGCTGGACGCAATCGTCCGGCCACCTGACAGCCTGAAATAAGAGGAGACCTTCATGCAGATCGTCGATAAAGACAAACCCTCGCCGGAGCTGATCGCATCGCTTCGCAAGCAATTCGTCGTGGAGCGCGAAGTCGATCGCGCGCTCACTGTGAAGATGGAAAAGCGCTCCAGCCCGCCCTACACGAAGCTGCCGCTGGACGCGCTGGTCAAAGGCGTCACTTCGCTGATCGCGGCCAACGTCAGGGAGCCGTTCGAGATCAAGAACGCGCACTGGCTCGCCGGCGGTGCATCGAAGTTGCAGATGGGCTTCGACATCACCTGGAACCGTCCCGGCGTCGGCCAGGAGACCACGAAGATGGTGTTGCGCACCGACCTCGCCGAATCCCTGCACGCGACGAGTCGTCTGCGCGAGTTTCAGATCGTCAACGCGATGCAGGGACACCTGCCGGTACCGACCGCGTTTTTTGTGGATGTGACGGGCGAGCACCTGCCGTATCCCGGTATCGTCTACGGCTTTGCGCTAGGGGTGACCAAGCCCTCGACCGCCAAGAGCGGCGTCTCCGGCCTAGGTACCTGGATGCCCGAAGACGTGCGCAAGGCGCTGTCGCCGCAGTTCGTGCGCGACATGGCCAAGTTGCACACTTTCGATTTCAGCAAGGCCGATCTGTCGTCCTTCGACATTCCGCAGCTCGGCACCGAGAACGCGCACTGGGCGGTGAGCTGGTGGGATCGCGTCTGGGCCGAAGACGCAGAGGAAGAAGTGCCGCTGATGGCGCTCGCCTCAAGCTGGCTGCACAAGAACGCGCCGGCTGTCGATCAGTTGTCGGTGGTGCATGGCGACTTCCGCACCGGCAACTACCTGTTCAATGAAGCGGACATGAAAATCAGCACCTGGCTCGACTGGGAGCTGGCGCGCATCGGCGATCGCCATCAGGATCTCGCCTGGAGCACCAGCCACGCCTTCTCGACGATGACCGAAGACGGCAAGACCGTGCTGATCTCCGGCTTGATGCCAGAGCCCGAATTCCTTGAAGCTTACGAGAAAGCCTCCGGCCTCAAGGTTGATCGCAAGGCCCTGCATTACTACCAGGTGTTCAACGCCTACTCGATGATCGCGATGACGCTCGGCACCAGTTTCCGCGTAGCGAAAAACGGCAAGTCGCACCAGGACATCCTGCTCGCCTGGCTGCTGGGCGTCGGCTACATGCTGCTCGACGAAGTGCGCAGCCTCATCGAGAAGGGAGCCTAAGAATGGAAATGCGTCCGCAGTTGCAGATTCAAACCATCATCAAGGCGATGATGGAAGACATCATCCCCGCGCTGGATCAAACCAACCAGTTGGCCATGCAGTCGGCGCAGTTGACCATCGGCACTCTGATGCTGATCTCGCAGCATCTGCCGCTGGAATACCGCTATGACTGCGATGAACTCACGCGGCTGGTAAACACCGCCGAAACCCTGCGCGCGCAGGCCAAAGGTGGCGAGCAGACCAGCAGCTCGATCGCCGCGCTCAAGCAAGCCGGCCGCATCGGCAGCGAAGTGCTGGAGCGCGCCCGCGCCGAGCCGAGTGAAATTCTGTCCGCCATCCGCGCTCTGCGCGCCGCTACGGCCGACACCGTGCGCGCGGTGTATGCCGAAGGCACCGACAGCGTGCAGTCAACGGTTGAAGCCACCGTGCTGGCGATGTCGAAAGACCAGTTGCTGCGCGACCGCTCCTGGCTGCTGATGCAGGGCTGGGAGCCGGACCCCAAAGCGGTGCCGGCAATCGACACGCTGCTCGCCGCCATCAAGTAAATCCAAACAGGACCCTCCCATGAGCAAAGCACTCGATCGTTTTTCACTCGAAGGTCACACCGTCATGCTGACCGGCGCCGGCAGCGGCATGGGCCGGCATTTTGCGCACACGCTGTCCGATGCGGGCGCCAAGGTCATCTGCGCCGCACGCCGGACCGAGTTGATCGAATCCGTCGCGGCAGAAGTCAACGCGAAGGGCGGACAGGCCGTCGCCGTCGCGCTCGACATCGGCGACACCGACAGCGTCACCCGCGCTTTCGATGCCGGCGAGAAAGCCTTCGGTACTATCGACATCCTGATCAACAACGCTGGCCAGATCGTGTTCGCGCCGTTCCCCGACATCAGCGACGAGCAGTGGTCTAACCTGATGAACGTGAATCTCATGGGTTGCATGCGCATGTCGCGCGAGTTCGCCAAGCGCCTCATCACCGCGGGCAAGCCGGGCAACATCGTCAACATCACCTCGATCACCGGCCAGCAAACCAAGCCCTATCTGTCGATCTACGGCACGGCCAAGGCCGCGTTGATCCACTTCACCAAGCAGCTCGCGATCGACCTGCTGCCGCACAACATCCGCGCCAATTCCATCGCACCGGGTTATTTCCGCACCGAGCTGGTGGACTGGTACTTCGACAGCCCCGAAGGCAAGCTGGAGGTCGAGAACCTACCGGCCAAGCGCGTGGGCCTGCTGGAAGAGCTGGACGGTCCGCTGCTGCTGCTGACGAGCGACGCCGGTTCCTACATGAATGGTGCGATCGTGCCGGTGGATTACGGGCACGTCGTAAGGATTTCGTTCACCTGAGGTCACAACGGCGGGTTACGCGATGAAGCCGCTAACCCGCCCTACGATTGAAGACAGGATGGAGACAGAACATGGGTAACAGTCCGCAAGACAATCAGTTCAAGTTCCCGCTGGATTTAGGCGCGCCCGAAGGCACGCTCGAAGGCAAGTCCCCGCCGATGGATCTGGGCCACGAGATCATCGACAAGTCGCGCTACTTCTCACCGGAGTTCATGGCGCAGGAATCGATGCACTTGTGGCCGAAGGTCTGGCTGCTGGCCGCCACAACGACGGACATCCGCGAGCCGGGAGACTTCACCGTCTACCAGCACGGCCGTGAAGAATTCATCGTCACGCGCCAGGACGATGGCTCGATCAAGACCTTCTACAACGCCTGCCCGCATCGCGGCAATCGCATCTGCCAGGTCGATCGCGGCACGGTCAATAGTTTCACCTGTCCGTTCCACAGCTGGAGATTCGGCTGTGACGGCAAGCTCCAAGAAATCGTCGATGAAGAGACCTTCAATCCCAAGCTGATCGCGCATCGCCCGGGCCTGACCGAAGTCCGCACCGACATTCTTGGTGGCCTGATCTTCATCAACATGGACGGCAAAGCGCCGCTGCTCAAGGATTGGATGGGCCTGCCCGAAGGCTATCTCGAAGCCTACGACATGGACTCGATGAACCTCGTGCGCCACACGCGCAGCGAGTGGAAGAGCAACTGGAAGACCGGCGTCGATACTTTCTACGAAACCTACCACCTGCCGCACATCCATCCGCAGACGCAGGGGTCGATCGAGGAGTTCTGCCAGCTCGATCTGTACAAGAACGGCTTCAGCCGCATGATCATGTGGTTCGGCATCAAGTCGCACCGGCATGAAGTCGAGCACGAGCGCGCGCTCGACGAAGGCGTGAAGATATTCCTGCGCGACGCCGGCATCGATCCCGAGACCTACACCGGCACCGTGGCCGACACGCGCGTCGACATCCAGGCCGCCAAGCGCGAGCGTGCGCGTCTGCTCGATCCGCTGCGCCCCTGGGACAAACTCACCGACGGCCAGCTCAGCGACGGCTGGATCACCGGCATGTTCCCCAACGTGCAGATGGGCATGCACGCCGAGGGTGTGTTCATCATGCGCTTCGTGCCGCACGAGACGGATCCCGAGCGTTTCTACTACGACAACATGCTGCTGTATCGGCATGTGGACGTGCCGAATTACGACGTGCCGACCTGGATGGCGATGCCCAAGGAACTCGATCTCACCGGCGAGACGCGGCCGGAGATCGAGCGCTGGCCTGCGGACCAGGTGCCGGCCATCGGCCCGGTGCTGCTGCAGGATTGGGAGTTGGTCGAGCACGTACAGCGCGGCCTGCATTCCAGCGGCTTCAAGGGCCCGTTGTGGGGTGATCAGGAGCAGCGCATCCGTCATTACCACCAGGAGATCGATCGTTATCTCGACGGCAAAAAGTAAGCTGGGCGCCGTCCGTCATGAGGCGTTCTCATGACGGACCGGCGAGTGCAGGTCACCCAATTGTCCGAGCTGCCGCTGGAGACCAACAAGGCTTTTAAGATCGAGGGCCGCTCGATATTGCTATGCCGAACCGCCGCCGGTCTTTTTGCCCTTGAGAATCGCTGCACCCATCAGCTGCAACCGCTGGAAGGCGGGCGCATGCGCGGGCCGCATCTGTTTTGCCCCAAGCATGGCCAGCGTTTCGACATGCGTACCGGCGCCACCGCGGGGACGCTGACCAAGCTGCCGCTTCAGGTTTTTGAGGTCAGCGTCGACACTGATGAAAACATCGAAGTCGTACTGCCCGACATCACGAGTCAAGGAGAACCGCATGAGCAATGAAGAAACCAACAAGCAGACCGTCATCCGTTTCCTGGAGCTGTTCTCGTCCGGGGCGGTGGCGGAGACCATGGCGATGTTCGCAGAGGACGCCACTTGGTGGGTCGCCGGCACCATGCCGATTTCCGGCACTTACGACAAGGCGCAGTTCACCGCGCTTCTCGAAGGCGTGCTGGTCGCCTGCACCGGCCCGATTGTGATCACACCCAAGGAATTCACCGTGCAAGGCGAGCGCGTGGCGGTGGAGGCCGAGTCTTTGACCCATACTCGCAATGGCCGCACCTACAACAATCTTTATCATTTCCTGATCCGCGTGCGCGACGGCAAGATCGCCGCGGTCAAGGAATATCTGGATACGATGCACACCAACGCGGTGCTGTGTACCCCTTGAGCGTAGCCGCGCAATACAACAGGAGACCGTCATGGCAGACCAAGAAGCAGCCTCACTCGCATACGAATTCACCTACACCGCGCAGGTGCATCCGCCGGTCGATTGCGGCGCCACGCCGCTGGGCGCCCGCATGGGTTTCGTCATGGGCGAGGGCGAAGTCACCGGCGAGCGCATCAAGGGCCGCCTCGTCTCCGGTGCCGACTGGATCCTGATCGGCGCCGACGGCTACGGCCGCGTCGACGTGCGCGCCAACATCGCCACGCATGACGGCGCCGCCATCTACATCCACTACACCGGCTTTTTGCAGATGAACGAGAAAGTCGGCGCCGCGCTGCAGACCGGTGTCGGTACCGAGTTCTCGGACGCCTACCTGCGCACCTCGCCGCGCCTGGAATGCGGCGACCCGCGCTACGCCTGGGTCAATCACACCGTGTTTGTATCGGCCGGCCGCTTGCTCGCCGGCGGCATCGTTGAATACCGCGTCTACCGCGTCGATTGAGGGAGCGAGTCATGAGCGACAGTCCTGAAGCAGTGGTACGCGCCTTCTTCAAAGAACTCGGCCGCGGTAACGGTGGCCTGATCTCCGCCGTCGAGCAATACACCGCCGACGACTGCATCTGGGAGAACACCGGCCTTCCGAGCGCGCCCGACAAGGCCGGCATGCTGGCGATGATGCAGGGCTTCATCGACGGCTACGCGCTCGACAAGCTGATCGTGGATCTCGTCGGGCTCGGTGTGAGCGGCGACATGGTGCTCACCGAGCGTGTCGATCACATGGACACCGCCGACGGCACGCGCCTGCTGTCGTTCCCGCTGGCCGGCACGCTCACCGTCAAGAACGGCAAGATCACGCGCTGGTCCGATTACTTCGATCCGCGCCCGCTGTTGCCGCCGGCTTAGGGCCTGCGTTTGCGCCTGAAGGATCTCAATCCCTGGCGCAAGAAGCGCGTCGTCTTTGCGGGCAACACACTGACGCTGGATACGAGCTGGAAGCACGAGCGAAAATATTTCGACACCATCCGGAACGCCGCTGTTTACGGTTCGATCGCCATCGACGCCTGGGTCTTCGGGCACTTCGTCAAACGCGGATCGGTTGTGCTGGATGCCGGCGCCAACATCGGCTTCACCAGCCTGCTCGCCAAAGGGTTCGGCGCCACGGAGATTCATTGCTTCGAGCCCGATCCGCGCCTGATCGATCGGTTGCGGGAGCACTGCCAGGGGCCGGAGTTCCAGGTCTATGAGATGGCGCTCGGCGAGCGCGCGGAGACCTTGCAGTTGTGCCTGTCGGCCACCCACAACCAGGGCTCGACTCTGAGCGACAGGATCGTCAGCCGCTACCCGAAGATTTTCCGCGGAGCGGATGTCGCACCGGTGCAAGTCGGCACGATCGATCACCTGTTCGGCGCAAAGCATTTTGACCTGCTCAAGATCGACGTCGAAGGCGCCGAGCTGGCGACGCTCAAAGGCGCCGCCGATCTGCTGCGCGCCCATCCACCACGCGCCATTTACATCGAGGCTTACGCCGAATTCTTCGCCGATCTGCACGCCTACCTGAAAGCGACGTATGCATTCTGCTATCGCGTGGTCTGCGACCGGCGCGGATACGGGCGGCTGCATGGCCTGGATCAGGACGTTGACGAGATGGACGCCGATCAGTTTTTCACGACGCCGCCTTCCTACGTTTTCACGTCCCGGCCCGTGGACGAATTCACCACGCGCTGGACCGCGCCTGTCCGCATGACGCTGTAGGGATTCAATCCCGGTCCGGCGCGCCCAGCGGAAAGAACGCGCGATAAGGCCGCGCCTCATCCACGGCGCGTGCGAACGAGGGCCGCGCCAGCAGGCGCGCGCGATAGTCGCGCAGGTTCGCAAACGTCTCGTCGATCGGATGGACCCAGTCGCTGTAGAACAGCGCTGGCGCCGCCGCGCAATCGGCGAGGCTGAATCCGGTGCCCGCCGCCCATTGCCGGTGCGTCATCACGCCGTCGAGCCAGCGGTAGGCGATGTCGAGCTGCGCTGTCGCGTCCGTCACGTCCTGCGCATTGCGATGCTCCGGCGCGCGCAGGCTGTCGAACACCACTTTCTGCATCGGCGTCGCGATGTACTGATCGAAGAAGCGATCCATCATCCGCACATCGAGCGCAGTCTTTGGATCGTCGGGGATCATCCGCACCGGGCCGGGATGATGCAGGTCCAGATGTTCGATGATGATCGAACTTTCCATCACCGCATGCCCTTCGTCGACAAGCACTGGAAAGCGCTTGAACGGCCACAGCGCCGCGAGTTCGGCGTCGTTCGCCGCATCGCCGAGCCTGCGCCATTGGAAGGGCGTGGCGTTCTCGTAGAGCGTGATCAACACCTTCTGGCAATAAGCGGAAAACGGGTGCGCATAGAGTTGCAGGCTCATCGCGATCCTCCTCGGCAGGTGCTCGCAACTCTAGCTAACATCTTTGCAACAAGGAGCGTCGATGAAAAACTTCATGAAGCCGGTCGTGCTGGTCGCTGCGCTGATCACCAGCCCGGTCATCGCCCGGGCGGACTCGGATGGCGAGCAACTCAGCCGCCTTCAAACCACTTATGGCGAGCTGGCAAAACAGCTCGGCAGCTTGTGCCCGCCGGCCGCGCCGGAGGACCAGGCCGCGTTCGATCGCTGTCGACAGGCGCTTTATGGAGACTCCCTCCTGCGCCGCAGTCTGCCGGCGATTCTGCTGTGGGGCCGGGCTCGCGGCCTGCCGCTCAAGGAGACGCCACTGACGCAATTCGCACCAGACGTCTATGCCGGGCTTTACGCGCCCCTGTTCATGTTTGCAGGGACGGCGCAGGTCGAGTTCGACGAACGCGAACGGCTGTACCGGGCAACACTCCCGGTGAGCTTCCGCAACCGTCTGCAGCCCGGGCAATTTCCGTATCCCTTCTGGCACGACAAGACCAAATGGAGTTCCTACCAGTCGGCCAACGCGATCATCTTCTTCATCGACCCGAGGACCGAGAAGATCAAGGTCGCCCAGTTCCAGTCCGGCACGCCGACCGAGGAAGTCGCCGCGCAGGCTGCGGCCCAGGCCGCGGCTTTCAACGGCTATTGGCTCTGGACCGACGCGGCCGGGCACACGCAACCGCAAGTGACCCTGTTCGACGGTCTCTACAGCCCGAACAACCCCTTCCTGCCGAAGATCGAGACGACCTACAAGGCGCTCGCGCTCCAGATGCGCGAGGGCGAATGCAGCAGCTGCCATACGCCGGACAATCCCGAAAAAATAAAGCGCCTGGTATTGCTGCAAACCCCTGCCCACGCCGCCGGCGAGATCAAGCGCATCCTGCGTTCGGTACGCGACGGCAGCATGCCGCAGGACGACTTCGGCGTCGAAAAACCGCTGGATGAAAACGTAAAGGCCGTCCTGCTGAAGAAAGCCGAAGCCTTCGACGCCGCGCTGACCTCGGCGAAAACCTGGGAGAAGAAGCACCCCGCCGCGCGGCCCTGAACGCGCCGCGGCCGAGTGCTGCTACGGCTTCTTCGCGAGCAGGGATTTGAGGTCGGCGAAAGGGTTGCCGGTCGCTGTGGCGCTGCTGGCTCCACCGGTGTCGCCGCTGGAATCGAGAACTCGCGAGTGCTCGTTGTCGTGGCAGTAGACGCAGAGCAGTTCCCAGTTGCTGCCGTCCTGCGGATTGTCGTCGTGATTGTGATTGCGGTGATGCACCGTCAGCTCGCTGAGATTGACGCGCGTGAATTCGCGCGCGCAGCGCCCGCAGATCCAGGGATACATCTTCAGCGCGCGCTCGCGATAACCCAGGTCGCGCTGGTCCGCCGCGCGCCGCGCATCGGCAACGATGCGGTCGAGCCTGGCGTGATCGATGGTGGTTTTTCTGATGGGCATATTGACTCGCTCGACGGCATTCGCGGGAGACGGCAATCGCTGATCGCTCCGTCGCCTCCCATCCTACAAGCCTTTCACGGATCGGCTGCGACTGCGTCCAGCAAGCCCCGCTGGCGCGTCGGGTTGTAGAGCGACTGGGCTTGGTCCGTCGCCAGCGCTTCGCCGCTGTGCTGAGTTGCCCGGCAAGGATTGCAGCGCGCGCCTTGGCCGGTGAAGCGGCGAGCGCTTCGCAGACGCGGCCCAACTCGCTGGGATCAAGCAGGCGTGTTCGGTTTTCTTTGGACGTGTCCACGCCGGTCTTCGGATGCCGTGCTTGACGCAGCCAATACCGCGGCGGACGCTCCTTGTTCTGTTCAAGCCTCCTGGAGTGCGGCCATGTCGGACGACCCGTTTGTGCAGTTCAAGGCGGTGCAGCGCGAGGGCTGGTCGTTGTTCTCGCCGATTGCGACGTTCACCACGCCGCCCGCGGCATAACTGGTCGAATATGCCGGCGTTCGGGCCGGCCAGACCGTCCTCGACGTGGCTTGCGGAACCGGCGTGGTGGCGGTGAC
>CAXTSJ010000006.1:0-119134 GCA_964246995.1 uncultured Hydrocarboniphaga sp. | reverse complement strand
GCGTCTGCAGCAGCTCGCCGAGGAAGCGGCGCCGACGAGCTGGGACGTCGACAAGAAGATCACGTCCTTTAACATCAAGCTGCGTGGAAGCTTGCAAAGAGGCGCCATCGCGCTGGTGCCGGACGGCGAGCGCATCGGGTTTGGAGCGCCGGTCACCGGCCGCGGCGATGCGCCGCTGAACTGGGTCATCAGGGGCGCGCTTCAGGGTTCGTTGCTGCCGCAGATCGGCGCGGACTACCGCATCGCCTCCAATCTGCAGATCGGCGCGTCGATGGACGAGGCCAAGCTCAAACTCAAGCACCTGCCCGACATTTCGCTGCGCGGCAGGCTGGAGGATCTGCTCGCGTCCGAGGCGCCGTCCTTGCGCGAGCGTTTCGATCGCGCCTTGAACAAGCAGGACCGCATTCGCGGCGAGGCGCAGCGTCTGTGGAGTGCCGCGCATGGCGTCAGCCGCTTGAGCAAAAAGCAGGACGGCTATCTGGTCTACCGGCCGACCGCGCTCGACATCTCGCGGCTGAGCCTGCATGCCTCGGGCCCCAAACCCTGGTTGAGCTTTGGGCTGGGCGTCACCGCCGAGCTGCAGCTGGTCTACGGCAAGACCGCGCCGGCCGTGCCGGCGGTGACGGCGCTGCCACCCGCGACGATCCGTTCGATCCCGTCCGGAACCATCGATCTGCATCTGCCCCTGATCGCGGACCCCGCGACGCTCGCCGAGCTTTATGCGGAGCGCCTGGAAAAGCACAAGCTGAAACTCGGCCGCGGCAGCAAGGTGCGTATCATCCGGGTCGACGCCGCCGGCCTTGGCGACAAGCTGCTACTCAAATGCCGCGTTCGCGACGAGCGCTGGTGGCGCCCGTTGCAGGCCGATCTGTTCATCACCGGCACGCCTTACCTTTCGCCGATCGACCGCACGCTGCGCCTGCGCGATGTGCAGCTGACCGTGCAGACCCGCGACGCCCTGTCCGGCGCCGCAAGCTTTCTGCTGTCGCCGATCCTGCCGCAGTACGTCGCCGACAAGGCGGTGTATCCGCTGTCCGCGCTCGAAGAAAAAGCGAAGCGCAACACCGATCGCTGGGCGAGCGACCTGGCGGAGAAAACCAGCGGTGCCTTGCAGGCGCAGATCACCCGGGTGCGCATCGACACCCTCGTCATGCAGTCGGGTTATCTGGTGGCGGAAGTCTCTGCCATCGGCAGCGTGGTCACCAACATCGAGCCCCTGCTGCCCGATCCGAAACCCCGGATCTGAGAGCACCACCGCATGCGCGCCGCGCTGCTGGTCCTGCTGTTGCTGTCGAGCGGCGTCGCGCTGCTGCAAGCGGTGCGCGGCGGCTGGATCGACGTGCCCGATCGCTGGAATCCCTGGGCGCCGCTGATCATCGATGCGCCGCCCGGCTGGCTCACCCGCTTCAAGCTGATGCGGCTGTCCGGCAACGACGACCTATGCCTGGCCGTGCTCGCGCAAGCGGACATGCGCTACCAGCGCCTGCCCGATCGCCAGACCGGCGAGCACTGCGGCTTCCACAACGCGGTGCGCATCAGCGCGACGAGCGCGCATATCAAGACGCCGTTCGCGCTGTCGTGCCGCGCGGCGGTGTCGCTGGCGATGTGGGAGCGCCACGTCGTGCAGCCCGCGGCGCGCCGGCGCTTCGGTGCGCCGGTAGCGCAGCTCGAGCATTTCGGCAGCTACGCCTGTCGCAACGTCAACAACCGCGAAGGCGGCCGCCGCAGCCAACACGCAACCGCCGATGCGCTGGATGTCGCCGGCTTCATCCTCGCCGATGGCCACACCATCCGCGTCGCGCAGAACTGGAAGCCGGTAGAAGCTGCAGATGACGACGCCCGCTTCCTGCACGAAATCCATGACGGCGCCTGTCCGTTCTTCAGCACCGTCCTTGGGCCGGGCTACAACGCCGCGCATCGCGATCACCTGCATCTGGATCGCGGGCCGTTCGGAATTTGCCGTTGAAAAAAGCGGGCGATCGGATCGCCGTCATCGCGACATGAGGTATTGACAGCGCCCAACCGAATCCACGCTCGCTGCACATTGGCTCCTCAGTCGCCGCCCAGACTGCACCTGACCTCAAAGCGAGGACATTGCACAAGGAGCATCACCATGAAACTCAACCACCTCAACATCCGCAGCACTTTCAAGCCCGCCCTGTTGCTGACTGCCGCCCTGATGGCCGGCGTGTCCGCCCCCAGCTTCGCTGGAGACAGGGAAACCGGCGGCATCATCGGTGCCGTAGTCGGCGGTGTCATCGGCAACAGCGTCGGCGGTACCCGTGGCGCGGTGATTGGCGCGGTGGCGGGTGGCGGTCTGGGTGTCGCGGTCGGTGACCATCGCGAGGACAAGAAAGATCGCGAGGCCGAGAACGATCGCTACGATCGCTACAGCGATTACGACCGCAACGACCATCGCCGCAATGACCGTCGCGACAGTCGTTACGACCGCGATGACCATCGCTACGACCCGCGCTACGACAGCCGCGGCCACTACCAGAACGTCCGTTACCGCGGCTAGTTTCTGGGTGGTCGGTAGATCGAGCGCCGCTGGCCTTGATGGCAGCGGCGTTTTTTGCGCCGGCGAAAGGGGCGCCCGCTTCCGCAACGTCGCCAGTAGGACGCCCGAGTTGTGGTCCTGTACGAAGACTGGGCCATCTCTCCGTCGTTGCATCAAGGCACTTTCTGCCGACGCCATCGGATCGTACCGGGCGCTTCAAACCGCACGGGGTTCTTATGAGCCGCCGGATTGGCATCAACGGGAACGAACCACATCATCCATAATCGTTTAATGAAGCCTTCCGAACATGTCCGCCTCAATCGTGAAGCGATCCGCAAGATCGCGCTGAGGCACCATGCTGCCGACGTGTTGGTGTTCGGCTCTGTGGTGTCCGGACAAGACCATGAAGCCAGCGATCTTGACCTGCTCATCCAGCCCACTTCGCAGACGTCCCTAATGGACATCGGCGCGATTCAATTTGAAGTCTCCGAGTTACTCGGCATTGCAGTGGACGTCCTCACTCCTAATGCGCTACCCGAGCAATTCAAGCAGCAAGTGCTGCGTGACGCGCAACCGATATGACCGCGCCGCGGGTCGGTGACTATTTGTTGCACATCCTCGAGGCAATTGACCGGATCGGCGAATACACGAGCAACCTGGATGAAGCGGGTTTCATCCAAAGCCGCTTGGTTCAAGATGCCGTTGTGCGCAACATCGAGATCATTGGCGAAGCCTGTAACAATGTCCGCAAGCGCGATCCGGCTTTTGCCGAAGAGCATGCCCACGTTCCCTGGAGCTTCGCTATCGGCATGCGTAATGTTCTGTCACACGGTTATTTCAAGCTCGATCTTGATGCTGTGTGGCGAACGGTGCGATACGACCTCCCGAAACTCGCTGGTCAGATCCGCGAGCTGATTGGCCAATAGGCAGCTGCGCCTTCAAAGCTCAGGCAGAGCCGGATTCAAGCCGCCCAATCAGCGCCAGCGTGTCGAGGTCGATCATCTGCGCGGCGTGGCGGTTGATCATGCTGCTGAGCATGCGGTCGCCGCGTTCGGTCGGCGCGGTGATGGCGGCGCCGACGATGGCCATGATGAGCCCATGCGCGGCGTGCAGCCGGTAGTCATGCCAGCAGCGGTCCCATGCATAGCCGATCACACCGTGTGCGAGCAGCGCCTCGTGATAGCGCCGGGCCAGTGCTTGTTCGTGCGCGCGGCGAACGGCGGGTAGCAGGCCGGCGCCGTTGAAGTACGTGGCATCGAGCACTCCAGGGCCGGGTAGAAACGTCTGCCAGTCGAGCACCGCCACCGGCAGCTCACCGCCGCGCGCGTCGAACAGGAGGTTGTCGAGCCGGAAATCCTGATGGGTGATGGTCCAGGGCTCGGCGTGCAGCTCGAAGTAGCGACCGATGCACGCACCAAAGCCTTCCGCCACCTCGATCACGCCCGGATCGAGCAACGTGGCGAAACGCGTGGCGATCATCGGCACGCAAGGCGGGAGGCGGGTGACGTAGAGATCGACCATGAAGTCGCGATTCACCCAGCTCAGTTCGCGCAGCTTGCCGTCGCCCCAGAGCGGCGCGTGCAACGCCGCCGCCGCGTCCATCGCAGTCGCGGCGTCCTCGACGCTGCATCCCGCGAGCTGGTCGCCGCCGCGCGCGGGCGCGAGGTCTTCGAACAGCAGGCAGAAGTGGCGACCATCGTCCGACACGTCGGCGAACAAGGTGCGCGGCAGGCCGGCCTGCAAGCCCGGCGCGATTTCTTGATAGAAGCGCGTTTCGCGCGAATACAGATTCAGGGACGCGCCGGATTCGCGGCTCTCCGGCCGCGTGGACGCGAGCTTCGCAACCAGGGACGCAGGCGCGCCCGCTTCCGGCGCGTCGTACTCCAGGGCCAGCCGCAGATTGAGCCCGAGCAGGCCATTGCCGACCGGCGTCTGCGTCACCCGGGCAACGCTTGCACGCGTCAACAACCCGCGCGCCCGCAGCACCGCGGTGATCCATTCGGGGGTCAATGCCTCGGCTTCCGCGATCAGCGGATGTCCCGCTTTCACGTCATGCCGTAACGGCGCGATGGCCTGTAGCATCGAGTTGTCTCCTGTGCCTTGATGCGCGATCGTACCGGCTTTGTTCCGCCTCAAGAAGCGTCGCGCCATGCGGCGAAGGGCCGCAATGGACGTACCCGTGCACCTGGATTTCAACGGCCCCATCGGCCCATCGCAGATGGTGTTTCCGGCGGTCCATGTCTGGGCGGACGCGGTGCTGTGGGGCATCGTCGCCGTGCTGGCGATCCTCGCGTTGATCGAGCTGATCCGCACGCGCTCGCCGCTCGGCCTTGTGCTGATGCTCGGCGGTGCGATCGCGCTGTTCAACGAGCCGGTTGACGACATCCTTGGCCTGGTCTGGCATCCGCGGCCCGGCCAGAACGTGGTGCTCAACACCATCGGCCCGGTGCCGATGTGGGGGCTGCCGACTTACATCATCTTCTTCGGCGCCGTGCCCTGGCTGCTGCTGAGAGAACTGCAGAAACTGCAGTTCACCATGCGCGCGTTCTGGACCGGCATCCTCATCACTTTCGTGCTCGATGTGCTCATCGAGCTGCCGCTGCTGGCGGTCGATCTCTACGTCTACTACCCGGTCGGCAATGTGCCGATGTCGATCCTCGGCTTCCCGCTGTACTGGCTGATGATCAACACCACCGGCCCGATTCTTTGCGCTGCGATCCTGTTCGGTGCCGGCGATTACTTTCACGGTTGGCGCAAACCGTTTCTGGTGTTGCTGCCGCTGCTGACCGACTCGGCGTGCAGCATGGCCGTCGGGCTGCCCGTCTACACCGGGCTGCGAGCGCCTTGGGCGACGGATGCGGTGCGCTGGGGTGGCGCCGTCCTGAGTTGCCTGATCGGACTGCTGGTGCTCGATGCCAGCGCCAAGTTCATTCTTGCGCACACGCGGAAGCGGCAGTCGGCCGTTCTGCCGACGGCTTGATGGATGCAGCTTTGCGCCATCGGCGACCGCCGTAGGATGGCTTACTCGCGATGCGCTCAGTCCGTCTCACCATCCGCCTTGGCTTGCCTTGCCATCAGCGACGGCGCGTTCTTCATCAGGTCCTGGAGGGAGCTGATCAGCGCGGGATCCAGCGTGGAAGCGAGCCCCGCCGCGGCGTTTGGCTCGCCAGACATCAGGGCTGTGGCCAGGGTCGACAAGGATGGCGCGCTGCGCGGAACCGCCACCGTCCGGTTGCGGTTTTCAAGATGTATGCGGCCGTCGTTGTCGATGCGATAACGCAGACGATCACCGGGCTTCAGGCCCAGCGCGCGACGCACCGCTTCGGGAATCGCGGTCTGGAAATCAGCGCCGACGATCGATTCGATTTCAAATAATCCTTCGAGAGGACTGGGCATCGTCGTAGCTCATGTGTGATCGCGGGCCATCTTACTGCGCTGGATCGCCAAGCTGGACAATCAACCTGTCCACGCGGTCGTCGGGCAGCAGAACCAGGTAGGCACCACGCGCCGGGAACAGCCACAGTCTTGAGCGCTCCGTTTTTTCGACTACAGACGATTGCGGTTCGCGGATGACGGGGGCCTCGTCCCAGCCGAGTTCTGCAAGCAAGCTGTGCGCATTCACCGGTGGCTTCAGCAGACGGATCACCTTGAGCAGACGCAGGCTGCCGCGCTCGTAGTGGAATTCGAATGCGCCGGTCTTGCCGGGCAGGTGGTCGTAGAAGTCGTGGCGCCCCTGGGTCTGCCTGGCGTTGTCGGCGTCGGGCGCAGACGGATCTTGCGAGTCGGGCGCACCAAAGCGCGCCCGCACCTGCGCCTGCGTCGCCTCGCCGAGCTGCAGCGTGTCGAACACCGGGGCTTGCCAGTCCGGCGCCGGTGGCTCCAGTTTTTTCGGTCCGGCGGAGGGCATGGCGGCAAGCGCTCGCGGCGCTTCCCGTGGCTGCGCCAGGGCGCGTTGCACCGGTTCGGCTTCGACTGCGTTGCGCCGCAGGTCGTCTTGGTTCGTCGATGCCGCGGACTCCGACATCGTGTCGGCTGCGGCTGCGGCTGCGGGTGCGCCCGCGGCTCGGGATGAACGCTCGCGGCCGGTGAAATTCTCCGGTTCGGCAGGCACCGGGGCAGGAGCGTCCTTCGCGTGTGGTGCCTTGGCCGCAGCGATGCCTGGCGATGATGGTGCAATGGCAGCGGCCGGTTCGCGATCGCGCGTTCCGATGTCAGCGGGAGTTTGTTTTTTTGGCGCGACCAACCTGTCGACGGGCGCTGGCACGGCCTCCAATGGCGGTGACGGCGCGACCGATGTTATCGGTGATGCCTGCGCCACTGTTGCGCGTGGCGCCTGCTCACGAGCGACGACCGGACGGCGCACCGCCGGTTCTTTCCACAGCTGCAACAGCAGGCCCATCGACAGCGTCAGCACGGCGGCCAGGGCCAGCGGGCGCTGCCAGCGATGCAGGCGCGATGGCAGCGGATTCTTGACCGCCGCGGTGTGCGCGAAGGCGAGGACCGCGGCGTCCAGATCGGCGGACGGCTGCGTGTCCTTGATGCCGGCGTAGGCACGCGACGCGGCGTCCTCGCCGCGCAGGAAGGCTTCGAGTTGGTCATCGTCTGGCATGCGCGGATCAGGCGACATCGGCGAGCCCCTCGCGCAGCTTGGCCAGCGCGTAGCGCAGCCGGCTCTTGACGGTTTCGCGGCCGACGCCGGTGGCTTGTGCGATGTCTTCCAGGCTCATGCCGCCCTCCTCCTTGAGCAGAAACGCTTCGCGCTGTTCCAGCGGCAGGCCGTGCAGGGCTTGCAGCAGACGGCGGTTCTGCGCGGCGGTGTGGGCGCGGGCTTCGGGCTGCTGGTGTTCGGGCGCGGCATGGGGCAGATCCTCATCGAGCGGCTCGGTGGGCAGTCGCGGCTGCCGGTGATGATCGATCAGCCGGTTGTGCGCGAGCCGGTAGAGCCAGGTGTTGAACTGCGCGCGCGGCTGCCAGCCACGCGCGCCGCGAACCACGTTCGCCCACACGTCCTGAAATAGTTCGGCCGCCGCCTGCTCATCGCCGCCGCAGCCGCGCAACAGGTAGCGATACACGCCGCCCTTGTGACGCGCGTAGAGCTGTTCGAACGCGCGCAGATCGCCGGCCTGGTAACGCAGCATGAGCGCGTGATCGGCGATGTCGGGCGAATGCAATCGCGGCTCCTGTTGCATTGTGTGGCGGCTACCCACTACGGCCTCGTTGAGATGTAGGTTGGGATGAGCATCGCGAATCCCAACGATCAGCCGCGCCATGTTGGGGTTCGCTGTGCTCACCCCAAGCTACAACCTACATATCTCAATCCGCATGCGCCGTCTGTTGCTGTGACAGGCCTTTGGCCAGGTCCACCAGACGCAGGAACTCGCCGGCCTCGCCGTTCACATCGGAACCGCGCGCGGCGCGCGCCAGCTCACGCACGCGAGTGTAGTCGAAGGCCTCAAGGTACTGGCCACCGCGCAGCAACTGGCCGAAGGCGGCGACGGCGGCGGACAGGCGGAAATTTTCCGACGCGGAATCCAGGCGCGCCATCACCTCGCTGCGCGGCAGCGGCCGTTCGATCAGGCGGCTCGAAGCGGACATGCCGTCGCCAGGACGCTTGTAGCGCAGACGCAGATGCGCGATCTCGTTGCTCTGCGACGCGACGCCGGCAGCCTTGCCGTAGCGCAGCGGCGCGATCCGCTCGCCGCCGTCGCCCACCAGCGCCACCTCGTACAACGCGGTGACGCGATGTCCGGCGCCGATCTCGCCGGCGTCGACATGATCGTTGGAAAAATCTTCGCGCTTGAGCAGGCGGTTCTCGTAGCCGATGAGCCGGTACTCGGAGACCTGCGCAGGGTTGAACTCGATCTGGATCTTCACATCGCGCGCGATGGTCTGCAGCGTCGCGTCGCGCTGGCGCACCAGGACTTTCTGTGCCTCGCTGAGCGAATCGATGTAGGCGTAGTTGCCGTTGCCGTGATCGGCGAGCTGCTCCATCAAGGCTTCGTTGTAGTTGCCCTGGCCAAAGCCGAGCGTGGTCAGCGCCACGCCGCCTTTGCGCTTGTCTTCGACGATCTCGATCAGGCGCTCGAAGCTGGTGACGCCGACATTGAAGTCGCCGTCGGTGGCGAGCAGCACGCGGTTGACGCCGTTCTGGATGAAGCCCTGTTGCGCCATGTCGTAGGCCAGATCGATACCCGCCGCGCCGTTGGTGGAACCGCCGGCGCCGAGCTGGTCGATGGCGGCATTGATTTTCGCGCTCTGGTCGCCCGGCGTCGGTTCCAGAATCACGCCGGTGGAACCTGCGTAGACCACCAGGCTGATGCGGTCCTGTGCGGTCAGCTCCCTGGTCAGCAGCTTGAGTGAGGACTTCACCAGCGGCAGCTTGTCGGGGTCGCTCATCGAACCCGACACGTCGACCAGAAACACCAGGTTCGACGCCGGCCGCGGACCCTGCGGTTTCCAGCCCTGGATGCCGACATGCAGCAGATGCGTCTTCGCGTTCCATGGTGTCGGCGCCATCT
The DNA here is from genome assembly GCA_964246995.1 of uncultured Hydrocarboniphaga sp. Classification (GTDB taxonomy): domain Bacteria; phylum Pseudomonadota; class Gammaproteobacteria; order Nevskiales; family Nevskiaceae; genus Hydrocarboniphaga. The sequence goes on along the minus strand of CAXTSJ010000006.1, from coordinate 110,116 downwards.
CCGTGACCACGCTGAAAGGCGTGCTCGCATCGCGCGGCGCGTCGTAGGCATAGTCGAAATAATTCACCAGCTCTTCCACGCGCACCGCATCCGCCGGCGGCAACTGCCCCTGTTGCAGGAAGCGCCGCACGTTGGCGTAGGCGCCGGTGTCGACGTCGATGCTGAAGGTCGAGACCGGCGCCTCGGCGACGCGCTGTACGGGGTTGGCCTTGATGTCGCCGTAGCGCTCGCGGTCCTCGGCCGGCATCGACATCGGTGGTGAAGGCGGTGGCAGGAAGGACGGCGCCATCAGGCGCTGCTCCGCCATCTTCGGGCTGGGCATGCGGCTTGCGGAGACTGCGCGGTCGCGGCGCTCGGGTTCTTCCTGCTCCTTGAGTTCAGCGACGGTTCCCGCAGCGACACTGTCGGCAGAGGGCGCGCTTTGCGAGAGCGCCGGTTGCGGTGGCGACGGCGGACTGGATGCGTCGCGCGGCGAAGGGTTGCTGCACGCGGCGGCGAGCAGGACCAGGCCGGCGGTGCCGGCGGCAAGCAGAAGACGATGGGCCACGGGTGACTCCGTTTTTGTGGGGACTCACCCTATAAACGGAGCGTCTGGTGAAATGGGGTCAAAGCACTCAACAAATATTTTTGCGCCTTGGCGGGACTCAGTTGAGGATGTCGCCGCGCGCCAGGCTTGTCGGAGTGTTGCCATGGACGTCGGCGGCGTCCATGTCGGCGCCGCGCCGTGAAAGCTCCTGCATCAGATCGACTCGGCCGAACAGCGCCGCGAGCATCGCCGGCGTCTGGCCGGCGTTGTTGCGCTCGTCGGGATTGCAGTCCGCCGACAGCAGCTTGCGCGCGATCTGCAGCTCGCCCTTGAAGATGGCGCCCATCAGCGCGGTATTGCCGCGCCGATCCTTGAGGCAAGGGTCGGCACCGGCGCCGAGCAGTTGATCGACCACCGCGGCGTTGCCGTGATAGGCCGCGAGAATCATCGGCGTATAACCTTCCGGCGTGCGGCTGTTGAGGTCGTAACGGGAGTCGATGTAGGTGCTCACGATTTCGGCGTCGCCGACGCGGGCGGCGTTGAACAGCCAGCCGTCGAGCTTCGCATGCAGGGCGGCGGCGTCCTGAGGCACCGCAAGCGTCGCGGGTTGGGCGGCCAGCGCCGTGCGCGCGGAAGGCGCGACCGCGCACGCGACGACCAGCAGCAAGATCACGCGCCTGACGATGAGATTGTCCATGTGTGCTCCCGGATGGCTGCCCGCATCAAACGGGCAGCCATCGCTGATCGAACCTAGTCGGACATCTTCGACGCCATCGTCTGCACCGTCTTCAGCTCGCCGCCGACGGCCTTGGTGATCGCCGCTCCGTATTCGGCATCGGCCTTGTAGAAGTAGGCAAGCATGGTGTCGCGCGTCTCCGGCCGCGTGACCTTGCCCAGATCGCCTGCCAGGTTCGCCACCAGGTTGCTGCGCTCGCCCTTGCTCAGGCTGCGATAGAAATCGCCGGCCTGGGCGAAATTCTGCGTCTTGGCGATGCGCGCCTGCTGGGTTGCGCCGGTGAGTGCAAGCTTGGAGTAACGCGCGCTCTCGGTCTGCGGCTTGGGGTCGAGCCGCGAAGGTTCGTAGTTGACGTTGCCAGTCCGCGCACCGCCGTTGACGGCGCCGTCCTGGTTGTTGTCGTTGACGGCGACGCGCGGCGCGTTGATCGGCAGCGTGAAGACGTTGGCGCCGATGCGATACAGCTGCGTGTCGTTGTAGCTGAAGAGACGGCCCTGCAGCAGCCGGTCTTCGGATGCCTCGATCCCCGGCACCAGGTTGCCCGGCGCGAACGCGGCCTGCTCGGTCTCCTGGAAAACGTTGGCGACATTGCGGTTGAGCGTCATCGTGCCGACCTTGGTTTCGGCGACGCCGGGCCAGATCTTGGTGGCGTCCAGCGCGTTGAAGGCGAAGTCGTCGAGCTGCTCGGGCTTGAGCATCTGCACGTACAGGTCCCACTTGGGGAACTGGCCGGCCTTGATCGCGGTGGTCAGATCGGCGGTGGCATGGTTGAAGTCGGTGGACTGGATCTTCGCCGCCTCGGCGCCAGTGAGATTCTTCTCGCCCTGCTGGGTCTTCCAGTGGAACTTAACGTAGGTGATTTCATTCCTGGCGTTGACGAACTTGTAGGCGTGCACGCTGTTGCCGTCCATGAAGCGATAGCTCTGCGGAATGCCGTAGTCGGTGTACAGCCGCGTGATCATGTGCGTGGATTCCGGCGTCTGGCTGAAGAAATCGAAGAAGCGGTTCGGATCCTGGACGTTGGTTTCCGGGCTGGGCTTGAGGCTGTGCACCATGTCCGGAAACTTGATGGCATCGCGGATGAAGAACACCGGCAGGTTGTTGCCCACCAGATCCCAGTTGCCTTCAGCGCTATAGAACTTGGTGGAAAAGCCGCGCGGATCGCGCAGCGTCTCGGGAGAATGATTGCCGTGGACCACGGTGGAGAAACGCACGAACACCGGCGTGGCGCTGCCGGGCTTGAACACCGCGGCCTTGCTGAACTGCGAAATGTCGCCGGTGACTTTGAACTCGCCATGCGCGCCGACACCACGCGCATGCACCACGCGTTCGGGGATGCGCTCGCGATCGAAGCGCTGCAGCTTCTGGATCAGCTGCACGTCCTGCAGCAGCACCGGGCCGTCGGGGCCCGCGGTCTGCGAATTCTGGTTGTCGCCGACTGGCGCGCCGTTGTCGCGGGTGAGCGGCGCGGCCAGAGCCAATGAGCTGGACAGGGTCAGCGCGGCGAGGCCGACCGCCAGTCGGCGGATGAGGGAAGGGAACATGATGGACTCCTGTAGGTGTTAAGACAGGAATGCAGGGTGGGCGCGGCAGGGTTTGGCGAGAAGTCGAAAGAACCACCGGGCGCCATCGACAACCTCAATGCCGCAGCGCCGGTGCGATCGGCAGGGTGCCATCGGGCAGCGCGCCGGCGATGCACACCGCGAGCATCGCCAGCTCGTCGCCGCGTCCATGCGCCGACGGCCAGACCAGGCCGATGCGGCGTGATTCGCCGCCGCGCAGCGGCCGCACCACCTGCTGGCCGGGCCTCAGGTGCGGCAGCGCCAGCGCCGGCAGCAGCGTGCAGCCGATCCCGGCGGTGACCAGGTGGCGCAATGTTTCGAGACTGGTGGCGCGAAAATCCGCGATGTCGTCGCTGGACGCGTCGCCGCCGCGGCACACTGCCAGCGCCTGGCCGCGCAGGCAGTGGCCTTCTGTCAGCAGCAGCAGTTTCAGATTGGCCAGGGTGTCGGCGTCGATTTCGTCCTGCGCCTCGATCGGATGATCGGGCGGGCAAGCCACCCAGAAGGGCTCGTCGAACAGCGGCCGCTCGACGTAACCGGCATCGGTGATCGGCGTGGGCAGTGCCAGCAGCGCGGCGTCCAGCAGGCCGTCCTTGAGCTTGGCGATCAGCTGGCCGGTGAAATCCTCCTGCACGATCAGCTGCAGCTTCGGATAGTGCTCGCGCGTCAGGCGCAGCAAGGCCGGCAGGTAATAGGGAGCGAGCGTGGGAATGATGCCGATGTTGATCGCGCCTTCCAGCGGCCCCTGGCGGCTGCGCGTGAGTCGCAGGATGTCGTCGGCCTCGGTCAGCAACCGGCGTGCGCGCTCAACGATCTGCTCGCCGATCGGCGTCAGCACCAGGCTGCGCAGATTGCGGTCGATCAGGGTTTGGCCCAGATAGGACTCGAGCTTGCGCACCTGCGCCGACAGCGTCGGCTGGGTCACGTGGCAGGCGTCGGCGGCGCGGCCGAAATGCCGATGGTCCGCCATGGCCACCAGATAGCGAAGCTCGCGCAGGGTCATGGTGTGTCCTTGATCGTCGACGCCCGTCGTTGGGTCGTCGAGGCCAGTGTGTCGCAGCCTTGGCGCCGGCTCCAATCAAATGATGCTTGTCCGGAGATAGCGAGATTCAATCCTGCCCTAGGCAGGTCCTAAAGAATCGCGCTGGCCGCCTGCGCATGCACGGCGCACTGCGCCTTCGTCACCTCGTCGATGATCCGCGCCAGCAGCCTGGCGCCGGGGCCCGAGGCGTCGCCTTCGGCGAGGATCAGATAAAGCTGGCCGAAGCGTTCGCCGCCTGCCATCGGCAGCGCCTTGAGCGCGCCGCGTTCCAGTTCTTCGCGGATGGTGTCTTCCGCGAACCAGGCGAAGCCCAGGCCCATGGTGGCGGCATGGATCGAGGTGGCCTTGTGGCTCACCGTCCAGCGCTGCTCCGAGCCTTGCCAGCCGCCGGCGTCGCGCGCCTGTACGCCGGTGTCGCGGATGATCAGATGGCGGTGATGGCGCAGGTCGTCCAGCGTCAGGTCGCGGCCGAGCTGATGCAGCGGATGCTCCGGATGCGCGGCCGGGATGAAGCGCATGTTGATCAAGGGCGTCCCCAGAAAACCCGGCGGCACGCGGCTGTTGATCGCCAGGTGGACGCGGCGTTCGGTGAGCGCGTCGTCAGTGCCGGCGAGCACGGTCTCGAACAGCTGGATGCGCGTCTCCGGCCGCTGTTCGGCAAACAGCGCAAAACACTTCAGCAGCATCCAGGTGGGATAGATGATCTCCGCCGCCAGCCGCAGTTCCGGCTCCCAGCCGCCGGCGAGGTGGGCGCTGGCGCGCTCCAGGCTCGCGGCCTCGTCCAGCAGCGCGCGGGCGCGGCGGTAGAGCACCTGGCCGTTGGCGGTGAGCCGGGCGCGGCGGCCGTCGATCTCGAACACTTTCACGTCCAGCAGCCGCTCCAGCTTCTGCACGCCGTAACTGACGCTGGACTGGGTCTTGTGCAGCGCTTCGGCGGCTTGCGCATAGCCGCCGGCCTCGACCACGGCGACCAGGGCGCGCCACTGTTCCAGGGAAATCTTCGGATGCATCGATCGGATTATTAGAACGGTAGAGTCGAAATAATTCGCTTTTTTATCGGGCCGGGCAAACCTCTAATAGCGGTTCACGACACATCAGGAGCAAAGCCATGAGTACCCCCCGCCTGCTGCAGATCAACACCAGCCTCTTCGCCGAAGCCGGCAACTCCAGCCGGCTGACGGCGGCTTTCGTCGCGGCGTGGCAGGCGCGCCACGCCTATGGCCAGGTCGTCGTGCGCGATCTGGCGAAGCACCCGGTGCCGCACCTGGACGCCGAGCGCGTCGTCGCTTTCGGCACCCCGGCCGCGCAGCGCAGCGCGCGTCAGGCGGCGATCGTCGCCGAGTCCGATGCGCTGATCGAAGAACTCAAATCCGCCGACGTGGTGGTGCTGGGCCTGCCGATGTACAACTTCGGCGTACCCTCGCAGCTCAAGGCCTACATCGATCATCTGGCGCGCGCCGGCGTGACGTTCCGCTACACCGCCACGGGTGCGGAAGGCCTGATCGGCGACCGCAAGGTCACCGTGCTGGCGGCGCGCGGCGGCTATTACCAGGGCACGCCGCTGGATACGCAGACCCGCTACATCACCCTGTTCCTGAACTTCATCGGCATCCGCGACATCGAGTTCATCTACGCCGAAGGACTCGCCATCGACGAGGCCACCAGGACGCAGGCCTTCGCCGCGGCGCAAACCCAGATCGAGCGCCTCGCCGCGTAGGTTGGGTGAGCGGAGCGAACCCCAACATTCCGCCGCGCCCTCGTTGGGGTTCGCCTGCGGCTCACCCCGACCTACGAGCTATTTCTTTGGAGACTCCACATGACTCACCGCAACCTCAAACAGATCATCCCCGGCCAGCCGACGTCCGATGGCGCCGGCGTCAAGCTCTCGCGCTCCATCGGCGCGACGCCGGCGATGCGTCTCGATCCCTTCCTGATGCTCGACGAGTTCTACGCCGACGAGCCGCAGGATTATCTGGCCGGCTTTCCCTCGCATCCGCATCGCGGTTTCGAGACCGTCACCTACATGCTCGACGGCCACATGCAGCATCGTGACCACATGCACAACACTGGCGACCTTGGTCCCGGCGACGTGCAGTGGATGACCGCGGCGCGCGGCATCATCCATTCGGAAATGCCGCAGCAGACGCAAGGCCGCATGCGCGGCTTCCAGCTGTGGATCAACCTGCCCGCGAGCGAAAAGATGAAGCCGGCGCAGTACCGCGACATCCCCGCGCGCGAAGTGCCGACCGCGCGGCTCGACGGCGGCGGCGAGGCCAGGGTGATCGCCGGACGCATCGGTGAAATCACGGGCCCGGTGAGCGGCGGCGCGACCGATCCGCTGGTGGTGGACGTGCGTCTGCCGGCGAACGCGGCGGCCGACCTGCCGGTGCCTTCGGGGCACGCCGGCTTCGTTTATCTGTACGAAGGCGAGGCCACGCTCGGCGCCGATGCCACACCGCTACCGCTGCGCGCCGCCGGTGTGTTGTCCGATGGCGAGCGGTTGCGGATCAAGGCCGGCGCCAGCGGCGCGCGCCTGCTGCTGATCGCCGGCAAGCCGCTGCGCGAGCCCATCGTGCAGTACGGCCCGTTCGTGATGAACACGCGCGAGGAGATCGAGCAGGCCCTGCAGGATTACAGTGCGGGGCGGCTCGTCGCGTAGGGCGATTCGACATCAGCGGCCCTACTGCCGGCCGAAGACCTTCTTCAGCAACTCGGTCCCGCGCGCGGCCGGGTTGTCGCGGATGCGCGCTTCCTCGTCGGCGATTTTCAGGAACAGCCCGTCAACCGTTTTTTGCGTGACGTAGGCGTCCAGGTCCGGGCTCTGGCTGCCGGACAGGCGCATCACCGGGCCGGCCTTGTCCACCAGCGCCTTGTACTTCTGGGTCACGCCGACGCTGGCCGTGCTGCTCTGCACGATCGGCAGGATGCGTTCGATGAGCTGTGCGCTCGAGGTGCGGCGGAAGAACTGCGTCGCCGCATCCTTGGGCCCGGTGAGGATCGACTGCGCGTCGGCCACCGTCATCTGCGTGATCGACCCGGCGAAAATCTCGGCCACTTGCGGCACCGCCTGCTCGGCGGCGCGGTTGAGCGTCAGATGAAACTTGTCCAGCTTGCTGCCGTAACCGAGCGCGCGGATCGGGCTTTCGAAGCGGGCAATGGACGCCGGCAGCGGGATGCGCGTGGCCGCGTCTTTCCAGAAGCCGTCGGACCGGCCGAGCTGGCTGATCGCGGTCTGCGTGCCTTGCGCCAGCGCCTGCTTGAGCCCGGCGACCAGGTCGCCCTGCGTCAGCCCCGCCGCCGCCGATTGCGCCGAGGTGCTGCCGGCGTAGCGCTTGATGGCGTCGAGCATGTCCTGCTTGTTGCCGGCGATGGCCGCAGCGGGCATCAGAGCGGCGCTCAAGGTCATCGCGACGATCAAGAAAGAGCGCATGTGTGAAAGCAAGTCGGGAGCAGTCGCCAGCATAGCGGGCGCCGCCGCGCTTGTAAGGCTCCACGCCTATGTCGGGCCAATGCAGGACAACCAGCTCGCGATGATCCCTAGGACCGGTCCGCCTGCAACGCCCACTCGCCGGCGCGCATGAACTCCGCCGACGCGTCGTCGAAATCCCAGCGCTCGACCTGGTAGCGGCGTGTCTCGGCGGTGTAGCGGATCAGGTTGACGCTGTTGGCGGTTTTGAAGCGCACCCGCGACGACACCGCGGTGCCGGCCTGTACCACCCAGGTCGCGCGCGGCAGGTCGGCGTAGGTTTGGCGCAGGTCGCGCACGTAGGGCAGATGGATATGCCCGCCGAGAATCAGATCGGCGCCCGCCGCGCTCCAGGCGCGGATCGCCTCATTGTGGCCGCGCAGCAGGTTGGCCTCGTCGCGCTTGGTGATCACGTGCACCGGCTGATGGGTGACGACGATGCGCAGCTGCGCGGCTTGCGCGGATCGCAGTCGCGCGGCGACCTCCGCGATCTGCCGCGCCGACACCTCGCCGTCCTTGTGCCGCCAGAACCGCGTGGTGTTGACGCCGATCACCAGCAGCTCATCACTGTCGACCACCGGCGACAGCTCGCGCCCGAACGCGTGCCGGTAGTTGGCGTAGGGCGTGAACAGGCGCGAGGCCAGATTGAACAGCGCGATGTCGTGGTTGCCGGGCAGCACCAGGGTCGGCGTCGCCAGGCAGGCGACGAAAGCCGCGGCGGCGGCGAACTCCACGCGGCGCGCACGCTGGGTGACGTCGCCGGAGACGATCACCAGGTCCGGCCCCTGCCGCGCCGACAGCCGCAACAGCGCGTCGGCGACGTGCGTGCGCTCGGTGCCGAAATGCGGGTCCGACAGGTGCAGCACCAGGCTCATCGCGCCGGTTCCGTTGCCGGCCCGGCGGGCACGATCAGCTGTAGCAGCGGGTCGGCGATCCGGAAGTGCAGGGGCGGCGGCAGACGCATCACCTCGCCGTCCATCGCCACCTTGATCGGCCGGCCGCCGCGACGCAGCGGCGTCACCTTCAGTTCGCGGAAGGCGAAATTGATCACCTGCTCGGCGCGGCCCAGACGCCCCAGCGCGCCGGTGAACATCAGGCCGAACAGGTCGCGCCGCGTCGCCGGCTTGAGTGCCAGGCCCGCAAGATGGCCGGCCTCCACGGCGCTGGCCTCCGGCAAGCCCACCTGCTGCAGCTGCAGCGCGTTGTTGCCGACGAACAATGTCGGCGTCAGCAGCGTGGCTTCGCGTCCGCGTTCGTCTTCGAGTTGCAGCAGCCAGTGGTCCTGGCTGCGCAGCACCGTGCTCGCCGCCGCCCACAGCGCGACCACGCGATGCCGCCCGAAACGGTTCTTGAACGTTTCGCGATCTTCCAGTAGCCGCGGATACAGCCCGACGCTGGCGTTGACCAGAAACACCCGGTCGTTGAGCAACCCGGCCTGGGTCGGCTGGGTGCGCCCGTGCAGGAGCGTCTGCACCGACTCAGTGATGTCCTGCGAGATGCCGTTGGCGCGGCCGAAATAATTGAAGGTGCCCTGCGGCAGCACGCCGAAAGGCCGGCCGCTGGGCAGAACCGCGTGCGCGACGGCGTTGATGGTGCCGTCGCCGCCGGCCGCGACGACGATGCCGCCGTCGCGCTGCGCCTTGTCGACGGCGCGCCTAGCGATTGCTGGCAGGTCTTTCGGATCATCGACGCCGAGCAGTTCGCAGCCGCGTCCGGCCGCGGCCATCGCCTGCGTGATGTGCGCGCGCGCCGCGGCGGGATCGCCGTGGCCGGAGCCGATGTTGAAGACGACAGAGAACGGTCCATCGAGCGGCGGCATCGTCTTCCCTTCGGTTTGAGTTGGCGCACCCTACACAGGCCAGCATGAACCGTCGCGGCCTGCGGAGCCTTGCAACCGGCGCGTTAGACTTCATCGATGAAGACCATCCCGCTGTCCGTGCTCGACCTGGTGCCGGTGCCCGAAGGCACCGCGCCGTCGCAGGCGATCCGCCAGATCACCGATCTCGCGCAACTCGCCGACCGCCTCGGGTTCGCCCGCTACTGGGTGGCGGAGCATCACGCCATGCCCAGCGTCGCCGGCTCCGCGCCCGAGGTGCTGATCGGCCACATCGCCGCGGCCACCCGGCGCATCCGCGTCGGCTCGGGCGGCATCATGCTGCCCAACCACGCGCCGCTGCGCATCGCCGAGCTGTTCCACACGCTGGCGGCGCTGTTTCCGGACCGCATCGACCTCGGCATCGGCCGCGCGCCGGGCGGCGTCGCCGGCGCCACGCGCGCACTGCGCGCCGCGCCGGGCGAGCAGTTCCATACGCAATTCTCCGAGCTGATCGCGTTTTCACGCGGCCTGCCCGACGGCCATCCCTGGGCGGCCGTGCGCGCGGTGCCGGCCGACGTGTCCCTGCCACCGGTGTGGCTGCTCGGCTCCAGCGGCGCGTCCGCGACCCAGGCCGGCGGCGCGGGGCTGGGCTACGCCTTCGCCAGCCACTTCAGCCCGGCGCCGGCGGCGCCGGCGATGCTCGCGTATCGCGAACACTTCCGGCCTTCGCCCGCCTTCCCGCGGCCACACGCGATTCTCGGCGCCGCGGTGGTGTGTGCGCCCACCGACGACGAAGCGCGCTTTCTCGCCGGCACGCTGGACCTGACCTGGCTGCGCATCAACCGCGGCGAATTCCTGCCGCTGCCGAGCGCGCAGACCGCGGCGGACTATCCGTTCACCCCCTATGAGCGCGAAGCGGTCGCCGGTTATCAGCGGCTCGCTATCGTCGGCTCGCCGGAAAGCGTGCGCCGGCAACTGCAGCCGCTGCTTGAGCAGACGCAGGCCGACGAGCTGATGGTGGTGACCAACCTGCATGGCCATGCCGAGCGCCTGCGGTCCTACGAGCTGCTGGCAGAAGCTCTGACTAGAGAATCTCTGCGCAAATGACAAGCACTGTATAACGCGACATCGACAGCCCGCGTGGTTCAGGCGCGGCTTCGTTTGCGGCTTTTATGTTGAGCGCTCGCTATAAACCTCAAGCACAAGGAGCGTGCAATGGCTGAAGATAGAGACGACCGGCTCACTCGCGGGACTGATGACGCCGACAAGAAACCCAACGTGGTGATCGCGACACTCGGCAAGGTGACGGCAAAGATCCGCGCCGACCAGGACATGCTCGACGTCCTCGACGCGTTCGCCGCCTTCGAACCCAACGCGATCGAAAAATGCACCGTCGAGGAAGCGCGCCGGCAGCCCACCGCCGCCGACGCCGTCAAGGCGGTGCTGCGCAACCAGAGTCGCGATCCTTCGCCGTCGAAGCTGGTCCCCGGCGTCACCACGCGCGACTTGCGGATTCCCGGCGCGGCCGGTGAATTGAAAGCGCGCATCTACACGCCGCCGAACGCGGCGGCGGATTTGCCAGTGACTCTCTACTTCCACGGCGGCGGCTGGGTGATCGCCGACCTCGACGTTTACGACGGCGGCGCCCGCGGGCTGTGCGCGCAGTCGAACGCGATCGTGCTGTCGGTGGACTACCGCCTGGCGCCCGAGCACCGCTTCCCGGCGGCCTGGGACGATGCGCTCGCGGCCTATCGCTGGCTTGCGGAAAACGCCGCGAGCATCGGCGGTGATCCGACGCGTTTGGCGATCGCCGGCGAGAGCGCGGGCGGATGTCTGGCCGTGGCCACCGCGGTTGCCGCGCTCGACGCCGGGCTGACCGCGCCGCTGCATGTGGTCGCGGTCTATCCAGTGGCGCAGACCGGCAGCACGATGACGCCGTCGTATATCGAGAACGCCATCGCGCTGCCGCTCAACAAGGCGATGATCGGCTGGTTCCTCGACAAGCTGCTGCGCACTGAGGAGGACAAGCTCGATACGCGGCTCAACCTGGTCGAGGCCAACCTGGCCGGCCTGCCGCCGGTGACCATCATCAACGCCCAGCTCGATCCGTTGCGCAGCGACGGCGCGATGCTCGAAGAGGCGCTCAGGGCCGCCGACGTGCCGGTGCTGCGCCAGGACTTCACCGGTGTCGCGCACGAGTTCTTCGGCATGGCGGCGGTGGTGGAAAAGGCCGCGGAAGCGCAGAAGCTCGCGGGCGATCGCCTGCAGGACAGTTTTCGTCAGGCCAAGGCGGGAGCGGGGTTGGGCGGCAGGCTGTAGGGAACTCCGCAAAGCGCGCAACGATCGCGGCTGAAGCCGCTCCTACAAAAGGCATCACGGTAGGAGCGGCTTCAGCCGCGATACTTCTAGCCGGCCAGCTTCGCCGCGATCGCCGCGACATGGCGGCCCTGGAACCGCGCCATGCCCAGTTCCTTTTCGCTCGGCTGGCGGGCACCGGTGCCATCGGTAATGGTCGACGCGCCGTAGGGCGAGCCGCCCTTGATCTCTTCGACGCCCATCTGGTCGGCACAACTGTACGGCAGGCCGACGATGATCATCCCCAGATGCAGCAGCGTGGTGTGGAAGCTCAGGATCGTGCTCTCCTGGCCGCCGTGCTGTGTCGCGGTCGAGGTGAACACGCTGCCGATCTTGCCCACCAGCGCGCCCCGCATCCACAGACCGCCGGCCTGGTCGAGAAAGTTGCGCATCTGGCCGCTCATGTTGCCGAAACGCGTCGGTGTGCCGAACAGGATCGCATCGTAGGCGGGCAGATCGTCGATCGTCGCCACGGGCGCGGCCTGGTCGGTCTTGGCGTGGATTTTTTCGAGGACGTCGGGCGGCAGGGTTTCGGGCACGCGTTTGATGTCGACATGCGCGCCGGCTTCGCGCGCGCCTGCGGCGATGGCTTGCGCCATGGTTTCCACATGGCCTTGCACGCTGTGATAAAGCACGAGAATTCTTGACATGGTGACTCTCCTGGATCTGGACATCGGGGCGTACGCCCCGCCTAACTGTTGAAGTTCAGGCAGCGCGCGTAGGGTGAGTCTCCCGATCATGCAGGGCAGACGATGACTGGCCGGTTTCTCAATCCCTCGCAATGGATCGCCCTCATTCGCTGCACGCTTAATGGCTGGGTCGACGACAAGGCTTCGACCATGGGCGCGGCGATTGCCTACTACACGATGTTCTCGCTGGCGCCGCTGCTGCTGATGGTGATCACCATCGCCGGCCTGATCTTCGGCGACGAGGCGGCACGCGGCGCGCTCTTCGGACAGCTCGCCGGCCTAGTCGGGAAGAATGGCGCCGAGGCGATCCAGGCAATTTTGTCCAGCTCCAGCAGCCTGTCCGGCGGGCTGGTGTCGATCGCGGTGAGCGTCGTGACCCTGTTCATCGGCGCGACCTCGGTGTTCGCCGAACTGCAAGCCGATCTCGATCACATCTGGAAGGTGGAGAAACCGGTGGCCACCGGCGTGCGCGGGTTCGTGCGCACGCGGCTGCTGTCGTTTGGCGTGATCCTGGGTGTCGGGTTCCTGCTGATCGTATCGCTGGTGGCGAGCGCCGCCATCGCCGCGGTGGGCCTGATCTGGGATCACTGGCTGGGCGGTACCGAGACGCTGCTGCAGGCGCTCAATTTCGTCGTCGGTTTCGGCGTCATCACCACCCTGTTCGCGCTGATCTACAAGCTGCTGCCGAGCGTGCGCCTGGCCTGGAGCGATGTCTGGATCGGCGCCGCCGCCACGTCCCTGCTGTTCTCGATCGGCAAGTTCCTCATCGGCCTGTATCTGGGCAAAGCGGCGATCTCCTCGTCTTTCGGCGCTGCCGGCACTCTGGTGGTGGTGATCGTCTGGGTCTACTACTCGGCGCAGATCTTCCTGTTCGGCGCCGAGTTCACGCATTGCTACGCCACCCAGCACGGCTCGCGCAAGGCGGCGGTGCCCGCGCCGGCGCTACCGAGCGATCCGGTGCGCAGTGCTTCCTGAAACGCTGCAGGGTCCCGCTCGCCGGCCCTCGCATCTGCAACAGCGGTTGAAGCAGACGCTGATCAGCGTGCTCGCCCGCGACCGCGGGCCGTTCATCGACTACGGCAAGCCCGAAGGCGACCCCGGTCTGTTCGGCCCGGACTCCGTGACCTGGCGCGTGCACGCGGATTTCCCCGGGATGATGGCGGGCGGCGTCTGCGCGCTGATGCTGCAGACCCTACATCCGCTGGCGCTGGCGGGCGTCTGGGACCACTCCAACTTTCGCAAGGATCTGATCGGACGGCTGCGGCGCACCACCGCTTTCGTCGCCGGCACCACCTACGCGGCGCGCGCCGACGCACTCAAGCTGATCGACCAGGTCGCGCATATCCACCACCGCGTCCGCGGTAGCACCGAGGACGGCCGGCCGTATTCCGCCGACGATCCCGATCTGCTGTGCTGGGTTCACATCACCGAGGTGTCGAGTTTTCTCGCCGGCTTCGAGCGCTACCGCGGTGGCGCGCTCGGCGCGGCCGAGCGCGATCGCTACTTTCGCGAAACCAGCCGCGTCGCCGAGGCGCTTGGCGCGCGCCGCGTGCCCAAGTCGGCGGCCGGCGTCACGCGTTATTTCCAGCGTGTGCAGAGCGAGCTTTGCCACGATCACCGTTCGGCGGAAGTGCTGAAAGTGCTCGGCAGCATCCATCTGCCGGTGCCCGGCGGAATCGTGGCGCGCGAAGTGTTCCTGGGCGCAGGCGCGGCGCTGCTGCCGGACTGGGCGAATCAGGCGATGCGTCGCGGCCGCCTCGACCGCCTGCGCAGCGAGGCCGCGGCGCGCAGCCTGCTGCTGGTGGCACCCGCCATCCGCGCGGCGCTGACCGACGGCGTCGCTTCACGCTCGCGCCGGCGGATGGGCCTCTCGCCCGCGTCCTCATGATCACGCGCGCCGCCTGCCGGAACTGTTCGCCGAGCCGCGTCGTCCAAGCCATCCATTCAAGACCGGCGTTCCCGGTGCAGGAGCGCGTCATGCCTCGCTTCATTTCGTCCCGGATTCTTGGTCTGCCCGCGTTCGCCGGCGCTCTGCTGCTCGCGGCTTGCGCCACCGCCACGCCCTACCAGCCGCTCGACAAGGGCCTGGGCTATGCCGAGCAGCGCCTGGAGACCAATCGCTACCGCATCACCTACACCGGCAACTCGGCGACGCCGCGCGACGTGGTCGAGAACTATGTGATGTATCGCGCCGCCGAAGTCACGCTCAACAACGGTTACGACTGGTTCGTGGTCGCCGATCGCGACACGCGCGCCGATCCGCGCAAATCCAACGGCGGCACCAGCGGCGGCATCGGCTTCGGTTTCGGCGGCGGCTCGGGCGGCTTCGGATCGGGCATTTCCATTGGCCTGGGCAAGGTGCTCGGCGGCGGCGGGGAGGCTTATGACGCGCAAGCCGACATCCTCGCCTACAAGGGCGCCAAGCCCGCGGACAACCTCAAGGGCTTCGACGCGCGCGAGGTCAAGGCCAATCTCGAAGCCGGCATCCTGCGGCCCAAGCCGAAGAAATAGGGAGACGCTCTTGAACATCGGTTTCGTCGGGCTGGGCGAGATGGGGCGGCCGATCGCGGCCAATTTGCTGCGGGCGGGTCATCGGCTGACGGTGTGGAACCGCAGCGCCGACAAGACTCGCGATCTGGCCGAGCAGGGCGCGCACGTGGTCGCGACGCCAGCTGAAACCTGCGTCGACAGCGACGCGCTCTTCACCATGCTCGCCGACGACGGCGCCCTGCGCGCGGTGATGGACGGCGGCGTGCTCGCGGCGCTGCATGCACCGATGGTATTGGTCAATCTCGCCACGGTGTCGGTGGCCTATGCGCGCGAACTCGCGGCGGCGACGCAGGCACGCGGCGCCGGCTATGTCGCCGCGCCGGTGTTCGGCCGGCCGCCGGTGGCGGCTGCGGCGCAGCTCAACATTGTCGTCGCGGGCGAGGCTGAAGCGGTGCGCCGCGTGGAGCCGGCGCTGTCGGCCATCGCCAAGAAAATCTGGCCGATGGGTGACACGCCCGAACGCGCCAACGTGGTCAAGATCGCCGGCAATTTCATGCTCGCCAGCGCCATCGAAAGCATGGCCGAGGCCAGCGCGTTCGCGCGCGCGCACGGTATCGAGGCCGCCGATTTTCTGAGCGTGATGACGCAGACCCTGTTCGCCGCGCTGGCCTACACCGGCTATGCCCAGCTCATCGCCGAGCGCCGCTACGAGCCTGCCGGCTTCACCCTGCAGCTGGGCCTCAAGGACGTGGAACTGGCGCTGACCGCCGCTGGCCACGTCCGCGTTCCGCTGCCTCTGGCCGCCGTGATCCGCGACGCGATGCTCGACGCCCTGGCGCACGGCGGCGCAGACCGGGACTGGGCGGCGCTGGCGGAAGTCGCGGCACGCCGGGCTGGCCTGGCGGCGTGATCAAGATCGATCCATCCTGTCCCCTTACCGCACCGCTACCGGAGAACACCATGGTTTCAGACGATCAACACATGCGCGATGCCTTCGCCGAGAAGCTGCGCGCCGAGGCGCAGTTCCATGATGCGATGGTGGCGCAGGTCAAGCTGGGCCGGCCCGCGACCCAGGACGAGCAGGACACGCTGGACACGCTCGCGGCCATGGCCGAGAACGGCCACAAGCTGTGGCGGGCGAGCCTGCCGGCCCAATGATCGACGAGCCTTTCGCGCAGGCTTTTGCAGCGGACTGGATCGCGGCCTGGAATCGTCACGATCTAGATGCAGTGCTGGCGCACTACGTCGACGACATGGAGTTTTCATCGCCGGTGATCGCCCAGTTTCTGGGGCGCGCCGACGGCGTTGTGCTGGGCAAGAACGCGGTGCGCGACTACTGGGCGAAAGCGCTAGCGGCGCGGCCTGATCTGCGCTTCGAACTGCAGGCGGTGATGGCCGGCGTGACCAGCCTGGTCATCTGCTACCAGGGCGTGGGCGGCCGGCTGGCGGCCGAGTTTTTCGAGTTCGGAGACGGCGGCAAAGTGCTTCGCGCGTCGGCGCACTACGTGGGGACCGGATCGGTGCTGTGACGGATGAGACCCGCCACGCGTCGCCGGTTTATTTCGGCGCTTGCGCCGCTGGCGGTTTCCAGTTGCAGCCCTGCACCGGGAACGCGTCGCTCATGGCGCTGATCACCAGCAGCTCCGCCGGCCGGTCGCGCTGATCGGGATTGCGGTGCAGATACTTGAGCACCACGTCGGTGATCTGGCCCTGGGTGAGCCCGTCCTGCGGGCAGTAGCCGTTGAACAGATAGAACATCCCGGGATTGAGCAGCGCGGCGTTGGCGATGTCGTCCGACTCGACCGGCCCCTTGCCGGAGTTGCGCGCGATCGATGAGATCAGGCTCTGGGCGGTGATCCGCGAGCCCTGCAGATAGCTGTTGATGCTGCCGCTGATCAAACCCACGCAGACGCCCTTGCCGAAGGCCTCCTGGCCTTCGCAGAAGCCCAGCAGATCCTTGCCGCTGTAGCCGGCCGACGCCGGCGCGCACAGCGCCGACAGCAAGAGTCCCGCGGCCCATTGACGTGTCATCACAGCCTCTTTCGCGTTTTCCGGGGCGCGATGCTAGCAGGACGTTGCGATGCGGGTCGCTTTTGGGCGCGCCGGACGGATTGTGCGCAGCGCGCCAGGTGTGCGCCAATGACGCGTGGTCGAAAAAAGTGGCATTCCAAAAAACAATACGGGGAATCACGATGAAGAAATGGCTGCTGTGTCTGGCGTTGCTGGGGGTTGCGAATGGAGCGATGGCCGGGGGTGAGGTCCGCGCCGCGGTCGCCGGTGGGCTGTTCGAGATCGATGAGGATGCCGGCTTCGATTCGCAGGCCGATACCGCCGGTTTCGATATCCGCGCGCGCGTCGACATCGACCCGCATTTCTTCGCGCGCGGGCAGTACCTGCGCACGCAGGCCAACGAGATCGAAGTCGACAACGAAGACCTCGACATCGACCTGGACTTCAACACGCTGCGTCTCGGCGCTGGTTATGGCGGGCAGGTCGGCGCGATCCGCCTGTACGGCGTGATCGAGTACATCGATCTGGACCTCAAGCTCGATGGCGATGACGGTGGTGACAACGGCTATGGCGCCAGCGTCGGCATCGCTGATCCGGGCAAGTCGAGTTTCGTCTGGAACGCCGAGCTGTCGCTGCTGGATGTCGGCGGCACCGGCGGTGCCGCCTTCGACGCCACGGTGGGTTACCGCATCACGCCGGCGTTCGCGGTCCTGGTCGGGCTGCAGAGCTATGTGTTCGAGGAGGACGATGTCGAACTCAGCGACGGCAACTTCACGCTCGGCGGCAGCTTCACCTTCTGACCGGGCAGGCGTATCAGAACCGCAACATCGCCGGGGCAACATGCTCGAGTTCCTTCGAGAGAAACCCCATGAAGCGTTTGATCGCGGCACTGGTCATTGCGGTTGTGCAAGCGCCGGTCTCGGCCGCCGGGTCCGATCCGGTCGCCGCGGCCGGAGCGCCGGTCTGCGAGTCGCAATCACCGGGCTTCGAGATGCTCGACGTGAGCTGCCCGCTCAAGGCGTCCGGAAAACCGCAGAGCTTCCACTTCAAGGCTCTTTTCACGGGAGGTCATGACGACACCAAGGCCACGATCGAGCCAACGCTCAACGGCCAGCCGCTGGAGTGCGAGCCCGGCAGCAAGACGAGTCTTTTCGCCGAGAACGGCGACGTCAGCCTGGACTGCAAGTTCTCGCTGAAGGAGAAGAAGGGGTCGCCGCAGGTCTTCAAGGTGGCGGTGGTCTGGACCCATTGCCAGTACACCGACTTTGAGTTCGGCCCGGACTGAAGCGGCCCGCTAGTTCTCGTCGATCTCGCTGTCGTCATCGGGCTCGCTGGCCAGGGCCGCGAGCTGCTTGAGGCGTTCCAGGTAGGCCTTGATCATGCGCTCGCCGTAGCCCTCGTTGACCACTTGCGCTTCGATGGCGTTGCGCAGGGCGTCCATGTCGAAGTCGGGTGATTCCGGGTCGATGATTTCGGCGACCTCGCCGATCACCCGCGGCCAGTTGTCGTCGACCAGGCTCAGGGCCGGCACCAGCGGATCATCCAGTTCCACCGAACTGAAATCGAAGCGGTGCGAGTAGCCGTCCCAGGTCACCCATTGCGGCTCGCCGGAATCCAGGAAGGTGAGCACCGCCTCGGCGTAGACCGCGCCGAGCTTGAGCAGGATGGTCGATTCAGCCACGGGTTTGGCTCAGGGCGACAGCGGCAGCGCCGAGGCCGCCGGATCCAGGTAGGGGACGACGACGTCGGCCATGCCGGCGCGCATCGCGTTGCGCGCCGTCTCCGGCAGGCGCTCGAGATCGGCGCGCCGGTAGGGGCGGTTGGAGCAGCCGCGGTCGTAATCGAGCTTGACCGCGTTCACCGCCACGATCTCGCGCTTCAACTGCTCGACCTCGGCGTTGAACGCCAGCACATTCTGGTTGTGACGCTGCAACTGGTCGTGCCGGGCGAGGCCGGTCTTGAGGTCGTTGGTGTCGGCGGCGTGAGCTTGCGTCGCCAGATTCGCGGCGCCCTGCTCGATGGCGTTGCGACGGTCGTCGATCAACTGGTTCTTCTGGTTGAGCCGCGCGGATTCGGCGCGCAGGCTCTGCACTTGTCCGGCGCAGCGCGCCAGCGCCTCGGCGGACAGTGGCGGCGTCTGCGCGGCAGCGGCGCCGGTGCTGCAGGCGATCATTGCGACGAGGGCGAAACGGTGGATCGATCGGTGCATCGCGTTCTCCCGGTTTGGTGTGGCCGCATTGTAGGACGCCAGTCCGGCTCAGGCGTCGCTCGGACGGCTACGCGCGGTCAATGCGGTTTCGCGGATGTCGATCTCGTAGAGCAGGGCGTTGAGCACGGTGTCGTTGATCTCGTCGTCGCGGTGCATGCGCATGAGTTCGATTCGCTCGGCGCGCACGCCGATCAGGCTCAGCGCGTTCTCCGCCTCGCTGCGATCGCGCGCGCTCTCGCTGGCGCTGCTCTCGTCGCGCAGGCTGCGCAGACGTTGCTGATAGGTGTCGATCATGCGCTGCGCGGCGTTGGCCAGCGGCGAGGTCCTGTCGGCGTATTCGCGGTGGCTGCCGGGTTCGCGCGCGGCCATGGCGATGGCGGCGATCGCGCCCTCGCAGGCCTGGATGCGCGCGGCGTGTTCTTCGCGCTCCTCGGGGTCTTCCTCCACGCTCATGCCGCGCAGCAGCCAGGGCAGGCCGATGGCGGCGGCGATCAGCGAGATCAGGATCACCGTCGCCGCCAGAAAGATCATCAGGCTGCGCTGCGGAAAGGCGTGGCCGTTCTCGATCAGGCGCGGCACCGACAGCACGCCGGCGAGCGTGATCGCGCCGCGCACGCCGGCCAGGGCGCCGGTCATCAGCAGCCGCCACTGCGGCATCGTGCGCTGGTCGTCGCCGCGCGCACGCGCCACCAGATGGGTGATTTTCACCAGGCTCCAGACCCAGGCCAGACGCGCCGCGATCAGCGCGCCCCAGGTGATCAGCGCCCAGGTCAGCAGCATCATCGGATCGCGCAGGCCGCCTTCCTGGAAGGACTCGCTCAGCGCGTCGACGATGATCTCCGGCAACTGCAGGCCCAGCAGCACGAAGATCACGCCGTTGAGCGTGTACTGCAGCATCGCCCAGATATGCGTGGTGGCGATGCGCGTGTCGGCGCCGGCGTCGGCGGTGCTGCGCAGATTGAGCGTGATGCCGGCGGCAACTGCGGCGAGAATGCCCGAAGCCTGCAGTTCTTCGGCGAGCAGGTACGCGGCGAAAGGTAGCAGCATGATCATCACCACCGTGCCCTGCGCCTGCACCTGGGTCCAGGCGGTGAGCCATTTCTGGAACAGCGCCATCGCCCAGCCCAGCACCACGCCGATGGCGACACCGCCGATGGCGACCAGCACGAACGCCAGCGACGCCGTGGACAGCGAAAACGCGCCGGTGGCCGCCGCGGCGACCGCGAACTTGAAGGCGGTGAGGCCGGTGGCATCGTTCATCAGCGCCTCGCCTTCGAGGATCACCATCAGCGGCTTGGGAATGCCGGCGCGGCCGGCCAGCGCGGTCACCGCCACCGCGTCGGTGGGGGAGAGCACCGCCGCCAGCGCGAAGGCGGCGGCCAGCGGCAGGCCGGGAATCATCCAGTGCAGCAGCCAGCCCACCGCGAGCACGGTGAACAGCACCAGGCCGAACGCCAGGGCGAGGATGCGCTCGCGTGCTTCGAAGAATTCGCGCTTGGGCATGCGCCAGCCTTCTGCGAACAGCAGCGGCGGCAGGAACAGCAGCAGAAACAGATGTGGCTCCAGGTCCACGTGCAGGCCGTGCTCCGGCATGCTCACCGCCGCGCCGAGCCCGATCTGGGTCAGCGGCAGCGGCAGCCGCGCGATGCGCACGATCACCGCCGACACGGCCACGCACAACAGGAGGGTGAGAACCAGGATCGCGGCAGTCATGGGTCGCGAGCCTACCCTGCTTGCGATGAACGCGGCCGAGGTTTTGCGCTCAAGGCGCACACAAGCCAATGTTCACCCGGGCATTGCGATGCTGTTGCGATAATGCGATCACATCGTCTTTGCACTGGGACCGTTGAATGCAGTCGAGCCTCGAAGTCCGAGCCAGCACCGTCTCGGCAGACGCGACAGAGCCGCCGCCCGCACACGATCCGCTGACGCCGGCGGATCGCTATCAGGAGCTGTTCACCGACGTGCAGCTGCAACGCGTGTTCGACGACAGCAAGACCTTCGTCGACTGCGCGCCGCGCGCCGAGCCTGCGGCGATCCTCGATGCTTATCGCACGCAGCGCACGCAAGACGGCTTCGATCTGCGCGCTTTCGTGCACGCGCATTTCGATCCGCCGCGCGCGCCGCGCGAGCAATACGTATCCGACCCGCAGCAGACACTGGCCGAGCACATCGACGGGCTGTGGCCGGTGCTCACGCGCCATCCCGCCGAGCATCCGCGACACGCATCCCTGCTGGACTTGCCGCACGCCTATGTCGTGCCGGGCGGCCGCTTCGGCGAGCTGTACTACTGGGATTCGTACTTCACGATGCTCGGCCTGGCCGCGAGTGGCCACCATCGCCTGCTGCGCGACATGGTCGACAACTTCGCCTATCTGATCGACACCTATGGCCACGTCCCCAACGGCACGCGCAGCTATTACCTGAGCCGATCGCATCCGCCGATGTTCGTGTTCATGCTCGACGTGCTCGCCGAGATCGAACCCGATTGCCGCGCGCGCTACCTGCCGCAACTGCGGCGCGAACACGAGTTCTGGATGCGGGGCGAAGCCGAGCTGGCTTGCGGAGAACAGCATCGCCATCTGGTGCGGCTCGCCGACGGCGGCCTGCTCAATCGCTATTGGGACGAGCGAGCCACGCCGCGCGAAGAATCCTATTGCGAGGACGTGGCCACCGCGCGCGACTCGCCGCGCGTGCCGCAGGAGATCTACCGCGATCTGCGCGCCGCCGCCGCCTCGGGCTGGGATTTTTCGTCGCGCTGGATCGGCGATGGCCACGGCGGGCTGTGCAGCACGCGCACCACGGCGATCCTGCCGGTGGATCTCAACAGCTTCCTGTTCCGCCTGGAAAGCGCCATCGCCTCGCTTGCGCAAGGGGCCGGCGATGCCGGCGTCGAGCGTCAATTCGCGGATCGCGCGCTTGCGCGACAGCACGCGATCCATCGGTGGATGTGGAGTTCCGTCGAGCAGGCTTTCTTCGACTACGACTGGCAGCTCGAGCGTGCGCGCACCTCGCTCACCGCCGCGACGGTCGCGCCGCTGTTCGCCGGCCTGGCGAGCGCCGCACAGGCCGCGGCCCTGGCCGGCACGCTGCGCTCGCGCCTGCTCGCCGAAGGCGGCCTGGCGACCACCGAAAGACTTACCGACGAGCAATGGGACCAGCCCAACGGCTGGGCACCGCTGCAATGGCTCGCGATCGCCGGACTGCGCGCCTACGGCGAGACGGCGCTGGCTGCCGAGATCGCCGAGCGCTGGCTGTCGACGGTGGCGCGGCTGTATCGCCGCGACTGCAAGCTGGTGGAGAAATACCGCATCCACGGCGACTGCTATCGCGAGCCCGGTGGCGGTGGCGGCGGCGAATATCCGCTGCAGGACGGGTTCGGCTGGACCAATGGCGTGGTGCGTCGCCTGCTGGTGGACTATCCGCAGCACGAGGCGCGCGCGGCGCGAGCGGGGCAGGCGTGACCGCGCCGCGCACGATCAGCCGGCGTCGTCGGCCCGCGGTTCCCTGACGAAGCCCAGGCGCGCCGGCGCATCGACTCCGTCGAGGCGCTGCACAAACAGGGATTGGGCGGCGGCGATTTCGATCTGCAATCGCGTGGTGGTGCCGCTGGGCTGTTCCAGCGCCGCGGCCAGGTCGTCGTCGCCGATGGCGCCCGCCGCGGTGTGCAGGCGATCGAGCGCCCACGACAGGTCGGCGGACTGCAAGGCCGCCGGGCCATGCTCGGTACTCATCAGCACGCCGCCCTCCTCATCCAGAAACACCGCGGCGATGGCGAGGACCGCGAGCCCGTTGTGCGTGTGCAGGCTGCCGTCCTCCGCCGCGCGCAGCAGCAGCGGCAGGTGGTCCAGCGCGACATAGCCGCGTTGCGGACCATTCTGGAAATACCAGCGCCCCTGCTCGTCGGCGGCGTAGTTGGCGTTGATGGTGTCGATGATCTGCGGCCGGCTGATCACTTCGTTCTGGATCAGCCAGCGGCCACGACGGTCCAGCCGCAACCAGCCGAACAGCGCCGGCACGTTCGGCCATCGCTGCAGCGCGCGTTGGACCCAGTCTTCCATCAGACGTTTGCCGCCAGCGGCGCGCGCAGCGCCGCTTGCAGCGCGGCGTAGGCCTCCGGCCGGTTGAGCAATTCCAGGTGCGACATGCCGGTGCCGAGCCAGCGCCATTCGGGCGCGAAGCCCAGGGCGCGCAAGCCTTCCGGGTCTTCACCGAGCGCGCTGGCGACGGGCACCAGGCCGTCGCCGCAGAGGCCGTCGATGGTGTCGCCGCGGGCGTGCCCGAGGGTCGCGGCGAGCGCGGCGCAATGCGGTTGCGGCGGCAGCGGCAAGTGCTGCGGCAAGCGGCCGTCACCGGCAAACCGGTCGATGCCGGACCAGTCCTCGTCCAGCAGATTGCCGTGGCGCAGATCGGTGATGCCGGCGCTGCGCAGGCGCCCCAGGCGCGCCAGCGGCGCGATGTAGGGGCTGACATGCAGTGCCGCGTGCAGGCCGTTGCCGCCGCGTTCCAGGGGTGCGCCCATATGCGGCGTCCCCAGGAACACCAGGCGACGCAGACGGCCCGGCCACTGGTAGCCGGCGAGCGTCGCGTAATGGCAGGCGCTGCGCGCAAGCAGTCCGCCCATGCTGAAGCCGATGATGGTCAGCTCGGTGACCGGCTGGTCCGCTTCGAGGACCAGGGCTTCGAGCCGCGACGCCAGATCGCGACCGTTGACCGAAACATGCAGACCACTGTTGTAGCGCAGGTACACCGGCGACAGATCGAAGTCGGCCGCGAGTGCGGCGCCGTGGTCATGGCCGTGGCGCAGCCAGTTGTGATCGTTCATGCACAGGCCGTGGACCAGCAGCAGCATGCGCCCGCCCGGATGTTGTTGAAGAGTTTCGCCGCCGAGGCGGAACTCCATCGGCAGCGCCAGCGGATTGCCGGTCTCGGCGAGCAGGTCGCCGACGATGCCGTTGAGCGCGGCCACCAGCGCGTCGCGCGTTTCACCGGAGGTTTCGCCGACCCAGCGATCGAGCAGCGGCGCCACCGCCTGCGAGGCGATGTCGAGGCCAATACCGGCCCAGCCCGTGATGCGGCGGATGTTGCGATACACCTGCCCGGTGATGCCATGCGTGCGGCCCGGTCTCACCTTGCCGAATAGTTTCGGCGCTTTGGCGATGTTGCGGTGCATGTGCTCGACCAGATCCGTCATGGCGACGGTGGCGGCGACCGCGAGTCGGGCGGTGCCCCTGAGATCGGAAGAGAGCATGACGGGAACTCCGAGGCGAATAAGGCAGTTTCCTAGGTGAGATTCGAGCGGCGCATGAACGCGCCTTCGACGCCCCCAAACAACAGCGATAAAAAAAGCCGCGGCATCAAGCCGCGGCTTTCAATTCCATCAAACGGCTTGCACGAAGCAAGCCGGATGCAGGAGGGAATTCAGAGCGGACGAATCTGCGTCGCCTGCATGCCTTTCTGACCGCGCGCGGCCTTGTACTCGACGCGCTGGCCTTCTTTGAGGGTCTTGAAGCCCGTGCCCTGGATTTCTTTGAAGTGAGCGAAGAGATCTTCGCCGCCTTCTGACGGGGTGATGAAGCCGAAGCCTTTGGCGTCGTTGAACCACTTCACGGTGCCGGTGGAAACATTGCTCATTGATACATTCCTTAAATCTAAAAATAACGGGCACACCGCCCGCAAGGTGCAAGCGATCAAGGAACGCATCGGGTATTTCAGGAACTAGGGGTATCAGCGAAAAGACACCCGGTACCAACCACGCTGTGAGAACTTGAAACGACTGCGGCGGCGACCTTACTCGGTCATCCGCCGTTTGTCGAATCCCGAACCGGCAAGAACTTCAAGCAAGCGTTGCCTGCAGGCTGATCTTGGCGTTGAGGAGTTTGGAGACCGGGCAGCCGGACTTGGCTTTGCCGGCGATCTCGTCGAACTTGGCTTGGTCGATCCCCGGGATCGCCGCGCTCAGCGTCAGGTGGCTCGCGGTGATGGCGAAGCCGTCGCCGACCTTGTCGAGCGTGACTTCGGCGTGGGTTTCGATGCGCTCCGGAGTGAAGCCCTCTTCGCCGAGCATCAACGACAGTGCCATCGAAAAACAGGCGGCGTGCGCCGCCGCGATCAGCTCTTCCGGATTGGTCCCCGGCCCTTGCTCGAAGCGTGACTTGAAGCCGTAGGGCGCATCGCGCAGCACGCCGGTTTCGGTGGAAATGCTGCCGCCGCCTTCTTTGATGCTGCCCTTCCAGACCGCTGATGCTTTCTTCTTCATCGGATGCTCCTTGATGGTGGTTGCGAAGGCCCGAGAGTGGTCGAGACGCAGTGAGTCTCGGGTGAACGTGCGTGGCCCTTGTAAGGCGCGACAACATCGCGGCTTGTCAGTTCGGGTTCATCGCCTCGGTCTAACTTTGGTCGCAGGCGCTGAATAGCGTCGATTTTCAATACACAAGGAAGGATTGTGATGAACAACTGGATTGCAGGTGCAGCAGGTGCCGCCGCGGCGGTCTTGATTACCGCCTCCGCGCTGGTCTTGGCGAATCGCCCAGCCTCCGATGAACCCGAGGTCAAGAACGAGAAGCATGTGGTCGCGACACGCACCGTGTGCAATGACGAAAAAGTGGTGACGAAGAAAGAGTGGGGTGTCAATTCGGTCGTCGGCACCGTTCTCGGCGGCGCCGCCGGCGGCGCCCTGGGGCATCAGTTCGGCGGTGGCAAGGGCAAGGACGTGGCGACCACCGTCGGTGCATTGGGCGGCGCGTACGCGGGCCATGAAGTGGCCAACAGCAAATACCCCGACAAGCAGGTGAGCTATCGCCAGCGTTGTCACGAAGTGCCGGTCGAAGGCTGATTCAAAGATTTAAGGAGTTACGTCGCGGCTGAAGCCGCTCCTACATTGCGGTGAACGCATAGGAGCGGTTTCAGTAGCGATGTCTCGCTTTGATCGGGCCCGTGCGGGATCATGGCGTCTGGCATTTCGCCCTACGACGACTTCGATGTTGACCATCACCGACCGCTTCGCACTGGACCTGCAGGAGGTGGAGTTCTCCGCGATCCGCTCGCAGGGTGCGGGCGGGCAGAACGTCAACAAGACCGCGTCGGCCGTGCAGTTGCGGTTCGATATCCGCGCCTCTTCACTGCCTGACGATTGGAAAGAGCGCCTGCTGGCGCGCCGCGACCAGCGTATCAACAGCGAGGGCGTGCTGGTGATCAAAGCCCAGGAATTCCGTAGCCAGGAACAGAACCGCGACGCCGCGCTGGAGCGTCTGCGGATCTGGCTCGCCGCGGCAGCCGAAGCGCCGCGCCCGCGCCGCGCGACGCGTCCGAGTGCCGGTGCGCGGCGGCAGCGGGTTGACGACAAGACGCATGCAGGCCGCATCAAGGCACTGCGCACCAAAAGTATTCCGGATTAGGCGCAGGCCGTCGTGGACGCATCGCGCGTACTGGTGGTGATGGGCGTCTCCGGCAGCGGCAAGTCCAGCGTCGCCGCGACGCTCGCCGATCGGCTCGGCTGGATGTTTCTCGAAGGCGACGATCTGCACCCGCCAGCGAATCGCGACAAGCTGCATCGCGGTGTCGCTCTGGACGACGCGGATCGCGAACCCTGGCTCGCCGCGCTCGGCGCATGGATCGAAGCGCGAATGCTGGCGATGGAGAACGGCGTGGTCACCTGCTCGGCCTTGCGTCGGCGCTATCGCGAGCAACTCGCCGCGCATCATCCCGGCTTGCGATTTTTATATTTGCGCGCCACCGAGGCCACGCTCGCACAACGCCTGTCGCATCGACGCGATCACTTCATGTCGCCGCGCCTGCTGCATAGCCAGTTGCGCACACTCGAAGAACCGGTGAACGAAGACAAAGTCGACGTGATCGACGTCGACGATGCGAGCATCGAGCAGACGCTCGCCAGGGCGCAGGCGCTCATCGAACGACGCTTCTAGCCGAAGCGAAAGCCCGAGGTGGCGATACCCCACACGTTCTCGGCGAACAAACGCCGACCGCGATCGTCGCCGGCCGCACCCACCGTCACCATCAGCGGCAGCAGATGTTCCTCACGCGGATGCGCTTCGCGTGCAGCGGGCGCGTTGTGCCACTGGCGCAAGGCGTCGAGGCGCAGAGCGGGATCGTCCTGCGTCATCGCGCTGTTGAGCCAGTCGTCGAAGGCGGTGGCCGCGCTCGCGCCGCTGCCGCCGTAGCCGCGCATGTTGTGATAGCTGTAGCCGCTGCCGATGATCAGCACGCGTTTCCGCAGTCGCGCCAGCGCGCGGCCCGCGGCGAGATGCACCTGCGGATCGAGGTTCGCCCGCAGCGACAGCTGCAGCACCGGGATGTCGGCGTCCGGATAGATCAGCTTGAGCGGCACGAACACGCCGTGATCCCAGCCGCGCGTCGCATCCACCGCAGCGGGCAGGCCCGCGGCCGACAGCAGGCCGGCGACTTGCTGCGCCAGTTCCGGCGCGCCGGGCGCCGGATAGGCGAGCTGGTAGGTGTGCGGCGGAAAACCCGAGTAGTCGTAGATCAACGACGGCCGCGCCGCGCCGGTCACCCGGAACGACGGCGCCTCCCAATGCGCCGACACCACTAGCACGGCCTCGGGCCTGCGGCCGACCTCCGCGCCCAGGCCGCGCAGCCAGTCGCCGAGTGCTTTCCAGGTGTCGGGCGGATTCCAGTCCATGAAGAAACAGGGCCCGCCGCCGTGCGAGACGAACAGCGTCGGCAGGCGGCTATCGGCGTCCATGCGAGGCGCTCTAGCCTGCCGGCAGACGACGCAGAAACCCGATCACCGCGTCGTTGAAAGCGTCGTTGCGATCACCGGCGACCATGTGTCCGGCGCCGCTGACATCGATGATCTCGAGCTGCGGCAGCTGGCGGCGGAACTCGGCCACGCCCTCGTCGCTGACGACGTCGCTCTCCATGCCGCGCACCAGCAGCGTCGGCACGTGCACGCCCAGGATCGCCTCGGCCATCTGCGACTCCAGATCGGGCGGCTCCGGCGGGTTGATCATGCGGATCATCCTCGGATCCCAGTGCCAGAACAGCTTGCCGTTGTCGCCGCGACGCAGGTTTTTCATCAGGCCAGCAGGGTCCTTCGGCCGCGGCCGGTGCGGCGCATAGGCGGCGACGGCGTCGGCGACCTGATCGAGGTTGTCGAAGCCATCGGGGTTGGCCGACATGAAATCGCGGATGCGCCGCGATCCCACCGGGTCGATTCTCGGTACCAGGTCCACCATCACCAGCCCGCGCGCGATCGGCTTTAGGCTCAGGCCTATGGCGTAGAGCGACGTCGCGGCGCCCATCGACGCGCCGACGAGCGCGGGCTTACCGGGCAGTTCGGCAATCACCGCGAGCAGATCGTCGGCCAGCGATTTGAGCGTGTAGTCACCGGTGGCCGACCAGCCGCTCTCGCCGTGGCCGCGCGCGTCGAGGTTGAGTACATAGAAGCCCTGCTCGATCAGCTCGCGCTGCGCGCCACCCCAGGAATGGCGGGTCTGTCCGCCGCCGTGCAGCAGGACAACCACCGGGTGAGCCGGATCGCCGCCGACATCTCCGCAAACGGTCAGGCCGCTGGCGGCGAAAGAGCGGGTCTGCAGATCCGCAGCTTGCAAAGACATGACAGGAGAACCCGGCTTGAGTGTTGAGCCGAGGATTATAGTTGCCGCGCCTGGTTCAGACGGCGTGTGGCGGGCGGGAGGACACTGCACATCAACAAGCCTGGCTCATATCCGGAAACATGCCATGAACCTTCGCTGCCTCTTTGCGCTCGCCGTTCTCCCGCTTTGTCTCAGCGCCTGTGCGTTCTCGAATCGGGCCGCCGCCGAGAAAGTGGTCATCACCACGATCCCCAAACTGGTCGAGCGATGCAACAAAATAGGCCCGGTCACCCGCGCCCTGGACAACTCGCTCGGCAGTGACGATCTGTTCGAACTGCAAACGCAGGCGCTCGCCGTGAAAGCCAACACCATCCTCATCCGATCGATCACGTCGACGGACAGCGGCTCGGCGTACCACTGCGATCCGCCCCTGTCGCAGGAAGCCAACCTGGGGCAGATCCGGGTGAATTGAGTCGTTTAGAAAAATCGAGCGGACCGCAGCTCAGGACGCATCCGCGCGGCAATGCACCAGGCTCGCCTTGATGACGCCGGTGTTCCCGGCGCAGCGTCCCGCTTTGACGATGGTTGCCGCGGTGGCCGTTTCCAGGGGCGGCAGCAACGGGGCCATTTGCTGCTTGAGACCACTCTGCAAATCCAAGCGCAGCAACTGCAGCGCGGCGTTGCCTTGGTCCTGGATCGTGGTGGCCGCCACCACGGTCAGGGTGTGGTCCGCCTCTCCAGCCCAGCAGCAGCCAAAACTGCCGGACCAGGCGACGAAGGCGACCAGCAGCGGCATACGGCGGATACGAACGGGCTCGGCGATCATGGCACTCTCCTGTTGCATGAACTCTAGGGTCAGTCGCTCGCCCACACCGGGCTTCACATCACACTCGCGCTAAAAAATGTCTGCCACCAAGGAACCCGACTTCACCGGCCTGCGCATCGCCGTCCCCGAGACGCGCCAGCTCGATGTCTTCAGCTCGCTGTTGCAGCGGCGCGGTGCCGAGGTGCTGCGCTGTCCGCTGGTGTCGATCCGCGATGCGCCCGATCCCTCTCCGGTGCTCGCCTGGCTGCGTGCGTTCGCCGACGGCAGTTGCGATGACCTGGTGCTGCTCACCGGCGAAGGCCTGCGTCGCCTGCTGGCGCTGGCCGCGCGCGAAGACGCGGCGCTGCGCTCGGCTTTCGTCGTGCGGCTTGCCAGCGTGCGCAAGATCGGCCGCGGGCCCAAGCCTGGACGCGCGCTGCGCGAGATCGGTCTGCGCAGCGACATAGAGGCCGTGCAGCCGACGACCGCGGGCCTGATCCAGACGCTGTCGACGCTGCAGATGAGCGGCCGCCGCGTCGGCGTGCAGCTCTACGGCACCGAGCCCAATCATCCGCTGCAGCAGGCGATCGTCGATGCCGGAGCCAGCGTGCTGCCGGTCGCTCCCTACGTCTATGCCGACGCTGTCGACGTGCAGGCCGTCGAGCAATTGATCGATCGGCTCGCCGCGGGTGAGGTCGATGCGATTGCCTTCACCAGCATGGCGCAGGTCGAGCGCTTGCGAAGAGTCGCGGCGGACGGCGGTCGCGAGATGGTTCTGCAGGCCGGCTTGAAAAAAACCGTCGTCGCCGCGGTCGGCCCGGTAGTGGCCGACGCGCTGGTCGCCGCCGGGATCACGGTGCAGGCGATGCCGGCGAGCGATTACTTCATGAAGCCGCTGATGCGCGCATTGGGCGAGGCGCTGGGGCGCTGAAAGGCTTGCGTCGTCAGGGCTTGAGGTGGCGATCCAGCCAGCTCTGCACGGTGTCGTACCACTGGATGCTGTTGAGCGGCTTTTGCACCCAGTGATTCTCGTCGGGGAAATACAGCAGCTGGCTGTCGATGCCGCGCCGCTGCAAGGCCGTGAACGTGGCAATGCCCTGGTCCAGCGTCACGCGCTGGTCGTTGGCGCTGTGGATCACCAGCATCGGCGTCTTCCAGTCCTTGACGTGGTTGACCGGGTTGAAGCGCTCGTAGGCCGCCGGCTTGTCGTACTGCGTGCCGCCATTCTCCCATTCGTCGAACCACAGCTCTTCGGTGGAATAGGACTCCATGCGGTTGTCGAAGACGCCGTCGTGATTCACCAGGCAAGTGAAGCCGTCTCGCCAGTTGCCGGCGATCCAGTTGACCATGTAGCCGCCGTAGCTGCCGCCGAGCGCGCAGGCCTTGTCGCCGTCGAGATAGTCGTACTTCTTCAGCGCGGCAGCGAAGCCTTTTTTTAGATCTTCAAAAGGTTTGCCGCCCCAGTCGCCGGAGATCGAATCGGTGAACGACTGGCCGTAGCCGACCGAGCCGTGGTAGTCGACGAACACCACCGCGTAGCCCATGCCGGCGAACACTTCCGGGTTCCAGCGATAGTGGAACAGGTTGCCCATGCTGGTCTGCGGACCGCCGTGGATAACGAAGGCCACCGGGTACTTGTGCCCGGCCTGGTAGCCCGCCGGTTTCATCACGTGGGCATAGACCGTATCGCCGCCCGCGCCATCGAACTTGAACTGCTCGTAAGGCGCCATCTCAACGGCGGCCAGGCGCTCGGCGTTGTGGTGGGTGAGCTGGCTGTTGGCGCCGTTCCAGGCGATGCGATAGAGATCGTCGGGCGCCGCCAGATTGTTGAGCGCGTAGACCACGCCGTCGGGCGACAGGCTGAAACCGCTCACCGTGCCATCGGCCGTGAGCCGCTTGATGCCGCCGCCGGAGACGTTGATGGCGAACAGCGGCGTCTGCCCGCGGTCGGCGGCCATCGCGTAGAGCGTGCTGCCATTGTCCGACAGCGCGATCTTGTCGGGCGAGCGGTCCCAGCGCGGCGCGAGTTCGCGCGTGTCGCCGGTCTTCAGATCGCGCAGCAGGATGTGGAAACGGTCGGATTCGAAACCCGCGCGCGTCATCGCCAGGTAGATCAGCGAGCGGCCGTTGGGTGTCACCAGCGGCTGCGCGTCCCAGGCCGGGTTGTCGCTGGTGAGATTCACCGGCCTGGCGCTGCCGTCGAGCGGTACCGAGAACAGGTCGAAGTTGGTGCTCCAGGCCTCGGTCTTGCCGGCGATGCGTACCGAGAAGATCAGCGTCTTGCCGTCGGGCGTGAGGCTGTAGTCGGCGTCG
This sequence comes from uncultured Hydrocarboniphaga sp., assembly GCA_964246995.1. GTDB lineage: Bacteria > Pseudomonadota > Gammaproteobacteria > Nevskiales > Nevskiaceae > Hydrocarboniphaga. Next base: position 78,522 of record CAXTSJ010000006.1, on the reverse strand, counting down.
TCGCCGAAAGGCTTGGACGGCACGTCGCCGTCGATGCCCTGTGTCAGCAGCCTGGGTTCGGCGGCATGGCCGTCGGCCTTGAGCGTGGCGGCGAACAGCTGCGTGCGGGTGCCATTGGACCAGGTGTCCCAGTGACGCACGAACAGGCGGTCATAGAGCTGGCCGCTGGCCTTGTCCTTCTCCTTGGCGTCGAGCTTCTTCTTCGTGCAGGCCAGTGTGTCGCAGTCGGCGAACACGTCCATCGACAGCACGATGCCGCGGTTCTGCGGCACCAGCCTGAAGCTGCCGACGTCCAGCGGCAGCTGCGTCACCGCGGTGGCTTCGCCGGTGAGCCCCTGGCGCCAGACCTGGGCGCTGCCGCTGCGGGTCGACAGGAAATACAGCGCGCTGCTGCCGGTGCTCTTGGGCGCCCAGCGCGGCGTGTCCGAGTCGCCGTTGCCGCTGCTGAACTTGCGCTGCGTTTTGTTCTTGACGTCATACAGCCAGATCGCGCGCACGCCCTTGTTGGCGTCCATGTCGGTGGTGCGCAGCACGTAGGCCACATAGCGTCCGTCCGGCGACACCTGCGGGTCGGACACGCGCTCCAGCGCCGCCAGATCGCGGACGCCGAAAGGCTTGCGCTCGGCGGCGGCCACCGTCATCGGTAGCAGCAGCGCGGCGAGCAGGACAGCGGGCAGCAGACGGGTCATGGGCGATCCAAAGTGGTCACGGGCGAAAAGCCTCCGCGGCCATGGTAAGGACTTGGCACCCGGCGTGCTAACGTCGATCTCAAGCTGTCTCCGCCCTCGAACCGATCTGGCCGATGTCGACACTCACCGCGCGCGATCAGGATTTCCTCGGGCATCCCAAGGGCCTCTACGTCTGCTTCTTCACCGAGATGTGGGAGCGCTTTTCCTTCTACGGCATGAAGGCGCTGCTGCTGTTGTACCTGCTCAAGTACCACCGCTTCAGCGACAACGACGGCTACGATCTGCTCGGTGCCTACGGCGGCCTGGTGTACGCGCTGCCGGTGATCGGCGGGTTGGTGGCCGATCGCTATCTGGGCATGCGCAAGGCGGTGGTGTTCGGCGGCGCGCTGCTAGTGCTTGGTCATTTCGGCATGGCGTACGAGGGGCAGGCGGCGCAAGTCGTCGACGGCGTAGTGGTGCGCGACGCGCGCGCGCTGCAGGTGTTCTATCTGTCGCTGGCGCTGATCATCGTCGGCGTGGGCTTTCTCAAGCCCAACATCTCCACCATCGTCGGTCAGCTGTATCCGCCAAATGATCCGCGCCGCGACTCCGGCTTCACCCTGTTCTACGCCGGCATCAATGTCGGCGGACTGTTCGCCAGCCTGATCTGCGCCTACCTGGGTGAGACGTTCGGATGGCGTTATGGCTTCGGTGCCGCGGGGGTGGGCATGCTCGCGGGGCTCGCGCTTTTTCTGTGGGGGCAGCGCTATCTGCAGGGGTTCGCGGAGCCTGCGAATCCGGCGCTGCTGCGGGAAAAGCTCGGGCCCGTCCGCCGTGAAACGGCGATCTACTTGAGTGGCCTCGTGCTCGTCGTCGTGGTCTGGCAACTGATCCAGCGCACCTGGACCGTGCAGGGCGCGATGCACCTGATCGCCATCGCCTGGTTCGCCTGGTTCGCCTGGTTTCTGGTGCGGCGGTGCAGCGCTGCCGAGCGCGGCCAGATGGTATCGCTGGTGGTGCTGATCGTCAGCGTGACGGTGTTCTTCTCGATCTACGAGCAGACCTACGGCTCTTGGATCACCTTTACCGATCGGCTGCTGAGCGCCAGCCTGTTCGGCTTCGAGAGCAAGGCGAGCGGTTTGCCCTGGTCGTTCTACTCACTGGCCGCGTCGCCGCCGCTGATGGTCGCCGCGCTGATGGCGGCCGATCGCGGCGGGCATCGCCTCGCCGCCGCCTGCGTGGCGCTGCTGGGCCTGGGCCTGGTCGCCGCCATCGCCCGCGACGTGGTGCTGGTGCCGCAGACCGCGGGTTCGCTGACCTTCCTCGGCTCGTTCTTCGTGGTGGCGCTATCGCCCCTCTTCGCCTGGCTGTGGCCGGCGCTGGAGCGGCGCGGGTGCAACCCCAGCACGCCGCTGAAGATGGTGCTGGGCCTGGCTGCCGGGGGCCTCGCGTTTCTGCCGATGATCGCCGCGGCCGATCGCGCGGCGAGCGGCGCCGTCGCCAGCGTCTGGTGGCTGGTGCTCGCCTACTTCGTGCTGGAGATCGGCGAGATGCTGCTGTCGCCGATCGGGCTTTCAGCCGTCACCCAGCTGTCGGTGGCGCGCGTGATCGGCGTGATGATGGGCGCGTTCTGGCTGGGCACCGCCTACTCCGAGGTGCTGGCGGCGCAGTTCGGCAAGCTCGCCTCCATCGAACGGATCGACGGCCAGGCGCTGGACGTGGCGGCCGCCGCCGCCGGCTACGGCCACCTGTTCTGGCTGATGGCCGGCATCGGCGCCGGCAGCGCGCTGCTGCTGTTGCCGTTCGTGCCGCTGATCAAGCGGGGGATGCATGGTGTGCGTTGATCGCAGGATGCCGGACTGGAACCGGCACCGACGCCGCTCAAGCCGCAGACCGGCCTTGAGTCCTGAAGCGATGGTTAGGGCTGGACATTGATTTCAGCCTTGACCAGAAAATCTGCTGCCGGGTAAAGCAACATTCTCGGAAGTGTTTCGATGATGGCTTCTTGCATCGCCTTGGCACCTTCCAGATCCCAAGACGGCATCAAGTAGGAGCGCTCCCAGGTGTCTTGGTCTGGCCATTGAGCGTACGCAAGCCAGGTGCCGTCTTCTGCTTTATGAAGACGAGAACCCAACCCACCGCACCGTTCGATTATCTGCGGCGTATTGCGGGACCATGCTTCCTGAAACTGTTTCTCTTTATCGGCGTGAAGCCGCCATCGATAAATCACTACAAAGCCGACGGTGGGAGTCATCGACTGCATTGCCTAGGCCCTGACGCTTGTATCAACCATCAACCATCCACCAGCAACCGATCGATCTCGACCAGATCCGCTTCGGTCAGCCGCCCCGCGGCGGCCTTGAGCTTGAGCACTGACAGCAGGTAGTCGTATCGCGTGCGCGCGTAGTCGCGCTGGGCGCTGGACAGCAGGCTCTGTGCATTGAGCACGTCGACCGTGGTGCGGATGCCGACTTCCAGGCCGGTCTGGCTGGCATCGAGCGCGAGCTGGTTGGAGCTGACGGCCTGCTTGAGCGCGCGTACCCGCGAGGCGCCCGAGAGCACGCCGAGGTAGGCGTCGCGCGTCTGCCGGACGACGCTGCGGCCGCTGCCGTCGAGTTCCGCGGCGCGCTGCTGCGCCAGGCTTTGCGCCTGCCGCGTCTGCGAGCTGATCAGGCCGCCGCTGAAGATCGGCAGATCGACCTTGAGGCCGACGCTGCCGCCGCGGCTGTCGGAATCGGCATCGCCGAAGGCGGCCTTGCGCTCCTCCTGCTTGCTGTCGTTGTCGGTGTAGGCGGCGACCAGATTGATGCTCGGGTAATGGCCGGCGCGGGCGATGTCGACGTCCTTGGCGGCGAGTCCGGCGTTGATGCGGGCGATCGCCAGGTCGTAGTTGTTGTCGTGCGCGGTGGTCAGCCAGGCCTCGACGTTCTCGGGCTGCGGGCCGGGCAGAGGGATCTCGTCGCGCAGCGGCACCAGCCTGTCCGGGTTCTGGCCGGTGACTTCGATCAGTGCCTCGCGCGCCGCGGCCAGCGCCTGCTCGGCGCCGATGACGTCGGCCTGGCTGAGATCGTCGCGCGCCTGCGATTCCTGCACGTCGGTGGTGGCCGACAACCCCACCTCGAAACGCTTCTTGGCCTGTGCGAGCTGGCGCTCGAGCGAGGACTTCTGCGACTGCGCGTAGCGCAGGTTGTCGCTGGCGGCGAGCACGTCGAAGTAGGCGCTGGCGGCGCGCAACAACAGCTGCTGCTCGGCCGAGCGGAAACTCGCCTGCGCCAGTGCCACCGCGTTGGCGGACTGCGAATAACGCAGGAACGCCTGCCAGTTGAACACCGGCTGCGACAGGCTGACGTCGAGACTGTGGCTGGTGTCGTCGGTGTCGAAATCGCGGTTGAAGGCGAAGGGCACCTCGCTGTCGGTGACACCGTCGCCGTCGGTATCGACGTCCGACGAGCTTTCCTGGCTCGACGATCCCTTCGAGCGCCCGCGGTTGACGCCGTAGCTGCCGGCGATGAAGGGCAGCAGCGCGGCGCGCGCCTGCGGCCGGTTCTCCAGCGCCGCGTCGCGAGCGAAGCCGGCGGCGGCGAACTGGGTGTCGTGGCGCGCGGCCTGGTGGTAGACCTCGAGCAGTTCGTTGGCCGAAACCACCACGGGCATCAGCCCCAGGGCGGCGGCGAAAATGGACAGACGCATCATCAATCTCCCGATCCGATCAGGATCAATACGGCAGGCAAGCAGTCAGTAGCGCGGAACCGATCCATCGACCTGTGTCGACCAGGCGTCGATGCCGCCTTGCAGGTGCGACACGTCGGCGAACCCGCGAGCTTCCAGGAACGCACCCGCGTGTTCGCTACGCACGCCGTGATGGCAGAACAGCGCCACGGCCACGGCGGGATCGAGTTCCGCGAACCGCCGCGGCAGGTCGTGCAGCGGCAGGTTGAGCGCGCCGGGTAGCGCGGCGATCGCCACTTCTTCGGGCAAGCGCACATCGACCAGAACCGCTCCGCTGGCGATCAGGCGCTGGAACTGGGCGGGTGACAACGTCCGCATGCCGGGCTCGTGAGTTTGTTGCCGCCGAGTATCGCATCCCCGCCGCGGCGAATGCGTTGTGGCGGTTCTTGCTAGGAGTTCGTGAGCGAGTTCACTCGCTTGCGCCGACTGCGCGAAGACAATTCAAGCTCTCCACTTCGACCGATTGTTCCCATGAGCCTGCTGATCCGATTATTCCTGGTGTTCTTCACCCAGACCCGAGGCCGCCGCGCCGCCAATCTTTTCGACCCCCAGCGCGTGCACTCCCGCGCCCTGCCCAACGATCTGGATCTCAACGGCCATGTCAACAACGGCCGGCTGATGACCTACATCGACTTCGGCCGTATCGACTGGCTCTACAAGGTCGGTGCTCTCGGCTATGCCTATCGCCGCCGCTTCATTCCGATCATCGGCGACATCTCGGTGCGCTTCCTGCGGCCGCTCAAGGCTTTTGAACGTTTCACCATCGAGACGCGGGTTCTCGGCTGGACCGAGAACTGGGCCTACTTCGAGCATCGCCTGCTCAAGCGCGACGGACGCCCTGTCCTTCTGCTGGTCAACCGAGGCAAATTCTGGAGCGCCAGCCAGGGCAGCCTGCCGGTGTCGGAGGTCATCGCCGGCATGGCGAGTTGGCCGGACGTCGTATCGCCGCCGCTGCCGGACTGGGTGCAAAGCTGGGCGCGGAGTCTGGACGAGCTCAAGGCCGACACCCAGCGCAGACCGGCCGATGCGGCCACGGTCGAGCCGCCCGAGCCCGCAGCAGAAGCTGGCTTGCTCGAAATGATTCGCGGCGAACAGATGGCTTAGGCGTCGCCGCCCCCGGAGCGCGCGGCGCTCCCGGGGTTTTCGGGCGCATGCGATAGTTTCGCGATGCGCCCCCAGTTCCATCTCGCCTCCCGTTCCCCCCGCCGCGTCGAGATGTTGCGCGGACTGGGCTTCGTCTTCGATTGCCTGCCGGCCGACGTGCACGAGGAGCCGCTGCCGAACGAGGCTCCGCAGGATTTCGCCAGCCGCATGGCGCTGAGCAAGGCGCACGCCGCGGCAAAGCAGGTGGACGACGATCTGCCGGTGGTCGGCGCCGACACTGACGTCGCGGTCGACGGCCGCATTCTCGGCAAGCCGGTGGATCGCGAGGACGCGCTGGCGATGCTCGCCCTGCTGTCGGGTCGCAGCCATCAGGTGTGCTCGGCGGTGGCGGTGATGCAGGGCGCGCGGACGCTGCAGGTGCTTACCGTCACCGAGGTGCAGTTCGGCGTCGTCGGCGCCGCCGACGCGGCGGCCTACTGGGATAGTGGCGAACCCGCCGACAAGGCCGGTGCCTACGCCATCCAGGGCGGCGCCGCGCGCTGGGTGCGCGAGATCCATGGCAGCGTCAGCGGCGTCATCGGCCTGCCGCTGGTCGAGGTCTGCGAACTGCTGGCGCGCTTTGGCGTGCGCCCGGCGCCGCCGCGATGAGCACCGAGATCCTGGTCAACATCGGCCCGCAGGAGACGCGTGTCGCGCTGGTCGAGGGCGGCGCGGTACAGGAGATCCACGTGCAGCGCGCCGCGCGCCACGGGCTCGTCGGCAACATCTACAAAGGGCGGGTGCAGCGGGTGTTGCCGGGCATGCAGGCGGCGTTCGTCGAGGTGGGCCTGGAGCGCACCGCGTTCCTCCACGTCGCCGACATGCTCCCGCCGCTGAACGACAGTGGCGAGCCGCTGCCGCAGCCACCGGTGACGCAGCTGCTGTCCGAGGGCCAGGACGTGCTGGTGCAGATCCTCAAGGACCCGCTCGGCACCAAGGGCGCGCGCCTGACGACCCTGCTGTCGATCCCCTCGCGCTATCTGGTCCTGCTGCCGTTCGAGCTCAACGTCGGCGTCTCCGCGCGCATCGAGGACGACGCCGAGCGCGTGCGGCTCAAACAGGCGGTGGGCCACGTCCAGCAAGCCTTGTGTCCAAAGTTCGGCGTGATCGCGCGCACCGCCGCCGAAGGCGCCGACGAGGCGGCGCTGGCGCACGATCTGGAGTTCCTGTTGCGGCTGTGGGCCGCGGTCGGCAGCGCCGCGCGCGAGGCCCAGGCCGGCATGCTGGTGCACGGCGACCTGCCGCTGTCGATGCGCATCCTGCGCGACCTGCTGGGCACCGACGTCGAGCGTGTGCGCATCGACAACGCCGCCGGGTACGCGTCCCTGGTGCGCTTTGCCGAAGAGTTCGTCCCGCGAACCGCGCCGCGGGTGGAGCTGTACGAAGGCCATGCCCCGATCTTCGACCTCTACGGCGTGGAGGACGACATCAACCGCGCGCTGTCACGCCGCGTCGAGCTGAAATCCGGCGGCCATCTGGTGATCGACCAGACCGAGGCGATGACCACGGTCGACGTCAACACCGGCGCGTTCACCGGCAGCCGCAACCTGGAAGAGACCATCTTCAAGACCAACCTCGAGGCGAGCCAGGCGATCGCGCGCCAGCTGCGGCTGCGCAACCTGGGCGGCATCATCATTCTCGACTTCATCGACATGCAAAGCCCCGATCATCGCGCCCAGGTTCTGCGCTCGCTGGAATCGGGTCTCCGCCGCGATCCGGCGCGCACCCAGGTCTACGACTTCTCGCCGCTGGGCCTGGTGGAAATGACGCGCAAGCGCACCCGTGAATCCCTCGGCCACATCCTGTGCTCGCCCTGCGAGCACTGCGAAGGCCGCGGCACCACCAAGACCGTGGAGACCATCTGCCACGAGATCGCGCGCGAAGTGCAACGCGCCGCGCGCCAGTTCGAGGCCAAATCCTTCCTCGTTCTGGCCGCGCCCCGGGTAGTCGAGCACCTGATCGAAGACCAGGTGCTGGGCCTGGCCGGGCTGGAGGCGCAGCTGCACCGACCCGTCCGCGCGCAGGCGGAAGCCGCTTATCATCTGGAGAATTTCGACGTCGTGCCGCTTTGATCGGGCCGTGCGCGTTGCCTACTTCGGAACTACTTTTTGTTGAGCGGTTCAGCTAGCCCATGGAACGGGTAAGACGGCGCTGGTGGACGACGGGCGTGAGCCTGCTGGCCGCGCTGGTCGTGGCCGGCGCGGTGCTCAGCGGCCTGTTCCAGGTGGCGGTGATGACCCTGCCGGGTTACCGCGACCAGCTGTCGGCCTATATCTCGCGCGTCGCCGGCCGGCCGATCGAGATCGGCGGCATCGCCCTGGTCTGGCAAGGCTTCCAGCCGCAGTTCGAACTCAGCGACATCGTGGTCTACAGCGACGACGGCGAATCACCGGCGCTGTCGGCGACGCGCCTGCGCATCGGCTTCGGTCTCTGGCGCCTGGTGCGCGGTGAGACGTTTCCGAGCGACGTCGAAGTCTCGGGGCTGGAGCTGGCGGTGGAGATCGATCGCCAGAATCGGGTCCGCCTGCGCGGCATGGACACCGTCGGCCGCGCCGGCACCGAGCACGACTGGCGGCGCGATCTGTCGCGGTTCGACTCGATCCGCCTGCAGGACTGCATGGTGCTGATCGACGACGCCCGTCTCACCGGCAGCGTCCCGCGCTTTCACCTGCTGGACGCCGAGGCGCGACGGCGGCGCAACGGCGCGTCGCTGAGCCTGAGCCTGGACCTGCCGGGCTTCATGGGCCGCAGCGCGGAGTTCAAGGCCCGTATCAAGGGCGATCTGCAGCGGATGGAAACCTGGCAGGGCCGCTGGAATCTTTCCCTGGACCAACTGGTACGACTGCCCTGGCTCGAAGCGCGGCTGCCGGGCCATCCGCGGCTGCAGTTCGAGGGTGCCGACCTGGCGGTGTCCGGCACCGTCGATCAGGGGCGGATCGACGGCGTCGACCTGGATTTGCGCGCCGCCTCCGTCGCCGCCCGCCGCGACGCCCGGCAGGCCAGGGTCCAGGATCTGCTGGTGAGCGCGACGGCGCGGCGCAAGGCCGGGAGCTGGGCGCTCGACGTCTCTCGACTCGGTCTCACCGGCGCCTCCGGCCCCTGGCCGACCACGCGCCTGCATCTGCAGTGGACGCCGGCGGCGGCCGGCCCTGGCGGCGAGCTGCAGGCCGACACCGATTTCCTGCGGCTGCAGGACCTTGCGCCCTGGCTGATGCTGGGCAGCGATCCGTCACTGGCGCGGCTCACCGGGGTCTCCGGAGAGTTGCGCAATCTGGTCGCGCGCGGCCGGTTGGGCGGCGACACGCCAACCTATTCGCTGCGCGCCCAGCTCGACGGCCTGGGCCTGGCGGCGACGCCGACAGCGCCGGGTTTCGCCGGCCTGCGCGGCGAGCTGTCGGCGACCGAAAGTGGCGGACGGCTGGGGCTGTCGGCGCAGCCCTTCCGGCTCGACGACGCGCAGATCTTCGCCGCGCCGGTGGTTTTCGACCGGCTCGAAGGCCAGCTCGAATGGACCCATTCCGGCGACGGCTGGCGCGTGCTTCTGCCGTCGTTCGCCTGGAGCCTTTCCGGGTCCAAAGGCCAGGGCGACCTGGACCTGTTGCTGCCGGCCGCGCCGGAGATCTCGCCCGAAATCAAGCTGGCGGCGCGATTCACCGCTGGCGACGCCTTGCGCCTCAAGCCCTATGTGCCGGTGAAGTGGGGCGAGCCGCTGCGCCACTGGATGGACAGCGCCATCGTTGCAGGGAGGGTGCCGCAGGGGCGCCTGCGGCTGGAGGGGCCGCTGCGCAGCTTCCCGTTCCGGGACGGCGACGGTGTGTTCGAACTCGACGTCGATGTCGCCGACGCCCAGCTCGCCTTCGCACCCGACTGGCCGGCGGCCGAGCAGATGGCGGCGCGGCTGCAGTTCCGCGCCGGTGCGCTGACCATCGTCGGCGCCTCCGGGCAGATCGCCGGCAACAGCATCCAGCGCCTGGTCGCGCGCATTCCCGATTTCAAGGACGCCGTTCTCGACCTCGACGGTGAAGTCGACGGCGAGGCGGCCGGCTACTACGACTTCCTGCGCGCCTCGCCGCTGGCGCCGCGCCTGGCCGGGCTGCTGACCCGCACCCAGGTCACGGGTCCGGCGTCGGTGCACATCAAGCTCGCACTCCCCCTGAAAGACGTGCAGCACCCGCAGTTGCAGGGCGTGGCCAGGCTCGAGGGTGTCGAACTGCGTTACAAGGGCATCGACGAGCCTTTCACCAACCTGCAAGGCGACGTCGCCTTCACCGGCGACAGTGCCTCCGCCGAACAGGTCACCGGCAACTTCTACGGCGTGCCGGCGATCACTGCGCTCAAGCCCGAGGGCAAGGGCAACCTGCGGCTCGTCGCCGATCTGGACTACACCCTGCAGAGCGATGGCGCGCGGCTGTCGCGCTATCTGCCGGCGTTTCTGCGCCCCTACATGAGCGGTACCAGTCATTGGCGGACCGACCTGGTGATCGGCCCGGCGTCCGACGGCGTTCGCATCAACACCGATTTGCGCGGGGTCGCGGTGAATCTGCCCGCCCCAGTGGGCAAGGCGGCCGAGGAGCCGCTCCCGCTGACCGTGCGCATCGGCGGCGGCAAGCCCGACGTGGGCGCGCCCGTGCAGACGCCGGACCCGGCGGCGGTCGACGCCGGCGCGCAGCCGCTGCGTATCGGCGTCGCCTACGGCCAGCGCCTGGGCGCCGACATCCTGCTGGCGGGCGCGGGCGGCAATCTGCAGACCCAGCGCGTGCTGGTGAATCTGGGCAGCGGCGCCCAGCCCCAGGCGCTGCTGCCGGGGGTGCGCGTGACCGGATCGGTGGCGGAGCTGGATGCCGGCGCCTGGATCGCGGCGCTGCGACGCGGCAGCGAGGCCGGCACCGATCCCGCCGCCCTGGCACGGCCCGAGGGCGTGAGCAGCAAGGGCGCCACCGACGGTCTGCGCCTGCAAGCCATCGATCTGCACGCCGACCGGCTCTACCTGCAGGGCTACGGCATCGGCGGCGCACAGCTGGCGTGGCGGCCACGCGGCAGCAACGGCGACTGGGTGACCACGCTCGCCGGCGACGACGCGCAGGGCACCCTGGACTGGGAAAACCGCCCGACCAACCAGCTGATCGCCCGTCTCAACACGCTCAGCATCAGCCCGCGTCCGCGCGATCCGATTCAGGCCGAGGAGACCGTGAAGCCCGCGGCCGCGGTGCTCGATCCGGCCAAGCTGCCGATCCTGGATCTGGATATCGGCCACTTCCGCGTCGGCGAGGCCGATCTAGGGCATTTGCGTGTGCTCACCGAGCGCATCGATGCCGGGCAGCGCCTGAGCAAGCTGCAGACCGGCGGCGCGGACCTGACGCTGAAAGCCAGCGGCGAATGGCTGCGCCGCGCCGGCGCGTCGAGTGCCAGCTTCAGCTTCGCCGCCGACAGTCGCACCATCGGCGAGATGCTCGAAGGCTTCGGCTACGTGCGCAACCTGTCGGCCCAGCGCAGCAAGTTCACCGGCGACCTGAGCTGGGCGCCGTCCGCCGGCGGACTCGACTGGACGCAGGTGCGCGGCACCACCGATCTGGACCTGGAGCGCGGCACCCTGCGCGCCGTGGAGCCGGGCGCCGGCCGCGTGCTCGGCCTGCTGAACTTCTACGCGCTGCCGCGCCGGCTGACCCTGGACTTCCGCGACGTGGTGTCCAAGGGCCTGGGCTTCGACCACCTCAAGGGCCGATTCGAGACTGCCGACGGCAATGCCCGCACCGACGATCTGCTGATCGAGTCGCCGTCGCTGAAGATCGAGCTGCGCGGCCGCATCGGCCTCGCCGCGCGCGACTACGACCAGCACGTCAAGGTGTATCCCGACGTGTCCGGCGGCGTCACGCTCGGCGCGCTGTTGCTGGGCGGTCCGGCGGGCGGGCTGATCGCGTTGATCGCCCAGGAGGTGCTCGACAAGCCGCTGGAGCAGGTCACCCAGCTCAGCTACCAGGTCACCGGCAGCTGGGACAACCCGCAGGTCAAGCGTGCCGAATAGCCGGAGCGCGCGATGAGATCGCTCATGGGCCTGGTGACGCTGTTCGGCGCCACCGCACTGCTGGCGCCGTTCGCCCTGGCGGTAGCGGCCTGGCTCATCGCGCGCGCCGACCGGCGCGATGCCTGGCTGTGGTGTGCCTGCGTCGCCGGCGTCGGCGCGGCCATCGCCCTGCTCAAGATTTATTTCGCCGCCTGCGGATTGCAGATCGTCGACATCCGCAGCGCCAGCGGCCACAGCGCCGCGGCGGCGATGGTCTACGGCGGCTTCACCGTGATCGTCATGGCCCGCAGCCGCAGCCTGCGAGCCCGCGTGTTCCGGGTCGCCATCGCCGCGTGGGTGGTGCTGATCGGCATCTCGCGCGTGGCGGTCGGCGAGCACACCCCCGGAGAGGTGGTGCTGGGCCTGGCGATCGGCTGTGCCGGGCTCCTGGTCTTCCGGCATCGCTACCGCGGCGGCGCGCGTCCGCCCTATGCGCTGGCCGGCGGTGCCTTGCTGGTGCTGGCGCTGGTGGCCCTGTCGCTGCCCGCGCACGGGTTGACGCTCGAACCCTGGCTGCTGCAACTGGCGGACCTGCTGGCGCCCCATCGTCGGCGGCTCTGCATCGGCGGCTGAACCCGGGCCGCAGCTGCGACGGCGTGCGAAGATAACGACCTTGAACAGTGCCCCAGAGTGCCCTTGATGGAGTCCGATCGCGGATGACCCTCGTCGCGGCCATACAGCTCAACACCGGTGCCGATCTCGCCGACAACCTGGCGGGCAGCCGCCGCTTGCTGACGCAGGCGGCCGCGTCCGGGGCCCGGGTTGCGGCCCTTCCGGAGAACTTCGCCTTCATGGGCAGGCGCGAGAACGACAAGCTGGCGCTGGCGGAGTCCGACGGCGGCGGCGTCATCCAGGAATTCCTCGCCCACACCGCGCGCGAGCTGGGCATCACCCTGATCGCCGGCACGGTGCCGGTCGCCGTGCCCAGCGACGCATCACGCGTCTACGCCGCCTGCCTGGTGTACAGCGCCAGCGGCCGGCGCATCGCCCGCTACGACAAGATCCATTTGTTCGACGTCGATGTGGATCGCGGCGATCGCGTCGAGCAGTACCGCGAGTCGCGCACCATCGCCGCCGGCGAGCCTGCTTACGTGGTGGTGCCCACCGATGTCGGCGCCCTGGGCCTGTCGGTGTGCTACGACCTGCGCTTCCCCGAGCTGTATCGCGGCCTCGCCCAGCGCGGCGCCGAAGTGCTTTGCGTCCCTTCGGCCTTTACCGACACGACCGGCGAGGCGCACTGGGAGCCGCTGCTGCGCGCGCGCGCCATCGAAAACCAGTGCTTCGTCATCGCGCCCGGCCAGTGCGGCACGCACGCCAGCGGCCGCCGCACCTGGGGACATTCGATGATCGTCGACCCCTGGGGCTTGATCCTGGCGCAGCGGACGGAAGATTCAGAAGGCGTGGTGCTGGCGGATCTGGACTTCGACCGCCTGCGCCAGGTGCGCAACACGCTGCCGGCGCTCAGGCACCGGCGCATCTAACTTTTACGAGCAGTCACCAAGAGACAACGGATGAGCAATGCTTTGGACGTGGCGCGATCCACGCTGCTGGCCCCCGCCGCCCTCGACGACTCGCGCCTGAGCGCGGTCCTCGACGGCCTGATGAAACCGGGCATCGATGCGGCCGACCTGTACTTCCAGATGTCGCGGAGCGAGAGCTGGTCGCTGGAGGAAGGCATCGTCAAGAGCGGCAGCCACAGCGTCGAGCAGGGCGTCGGCGTGCGCGCGGTGGCCGGCGACAAGCAGGGCCTGGCGTACACCGAAGAAGTGCAGTTCGAAGCGCTGCAGGACGCGGCCGGCGCGGCGCGCGCCATCACCAGCAGCGGTGCGCAGAGCTTCACCCAGGCGCTGGTGGAGAATCGCGGGCGCGAGCTGTATCCCAGCGTCGATCCGATCGGCACGCTGCCGACGCCCGACAAGCTGGCGCTGCTGCGCCGTGCCGACACCGCGGCGCGCGCCGCCGACAGCCGCGTGCAGCAGGTGATGGCCTCGCTGTCGCTGAATTTCGAGGTGGTGGCGATGGCCGCGAGCAGCGGCCGGCTTGCCGCCGACGTGCGGCCCCTGATCCGCCTGGACGTGACCGTGATCGTCGAACAGGCCGGGCGCCGCGAGCAGGCGCATGTCGGCGGCGGCGGACGCAGCGGCCTGGAATTTTTCGCCGAGTCGCAGAAGCCCGAGGAATATGCGCGTGAAGCGGTGCGCCAGGCGCTGGTCATGCTGGACGCGGTGGCCGCGCCCGCCGGAACCATGCCGGTGGTGCTAGGCCCCGGCTGGCCCGGCGTGCTGCTGCACGAGGCGGTCGGCCACGGGCTCGAGGGCGACTTTAATCGCAAGGGGAGTTCCGCCTACTCCGGCCGCATCGGCCAGAAAGTGGCGAGCGATCTGTGCACCATCGTCGACGATGGCACGCTCAGCGGCCGTCGCGGTTCCCTCAACCTCGACGACGAAGGCACGCCCACGCGCTGCACCACGCTGATCGAAAACGGCATCCTCAAGGGCTATATCCAGGACACGCTCAACGCGCGCCTGATGAACATGGAGCCCACCGGCAACGGCCGCCGTGAATCCTTCGCGTCCCTGGTGATGCCGCGCATGACCAACACCTACATGCTGGCCGGCCCGCACGATCCGGAAGAGATCATCCGCTCGGTCGAGCGCGGCCTGTATGCGGTGAACTTCGGCGGCGGCCAGGTCGATATCACCTCCGGCAATTTCGTGTTCAGTGCCAGCGAGGCCTATCTGATCGAGAACGGCAGGATCACCCGCCCGGTGAAAGGCGCGACCCTGATCGGCAACGGCCCCGAGGCGATGCGCGCGGTGTCGATGGTCGGCACCGACCTGAAACTCGACGGCGGCGTCGGCATCTGCGGCAAGGAAGGCCAGAGCGTGCCGGTGGGCGTCGGCCAGCCGACCTTGCGCATCGACGGCCTCACCGTCGGCGGCACGCAGGCTTAGGAAATCTAGCCATGCCCTTCGCCATCGTGTTTCTGATCGGCGTGCTTTGCGGCGTCGGCCTGGCGTATTACTTCGCGGGCATCGCCGCGATGCGCGAGCGCCTCGCCGAACTGGAACGCGCGCAGCGCGGCCGGCTCGACTCCGATCAGGACCGGCAGGGATGAACCGGGGCCCGGGGCGCCTGCGCATCATCGGCGGGCGCTGGCGCAGCCGGGTCGTCGACTTCGCCGACAGCGCCGGTGTGCGACCGACGCCGGACCGTGTACGCCAGACGCTGTTCGACTGGCTGGCGCCGCGCATCGAAGGTGCGATCGTGCTCGATCTGTTCGCGGGCAGCGGTGCGCTCGGGCTGGAGGCGCTGTCGCGCGGCGCCGGGCTCACCACCTTCGTCGAAACCGGCGTCGAGCAAGTGGGCCATATCCGCAGCGCGCTGCGGAAGCTGGGCAGCGAGGCGGCCGACGTGCGCAACGAAGACGGCCTGGCGCTGCTGTCGCGCAGCGCCCAGCGCTACGACGTGGTGATGCTCGATCCGCCCTACGACAGCCCGCTGCTGGACCACGCCCTGGCCGCACTGCCGCGCGTGCTCAAGCCCGGCAATCGCGTCTATCTGGAATGGCCGAAGAGCCGCGAGCTGGTCCTGCCGGCGGGCTGGACCTTGCTGCGCGAAAAGCAGGCCGGGCTGGTCCGATTTGGTCTGGCCACCTACAGCTCCGTGGAATTAGACCCGTAGGTTGGGGTGAGCTCAGCGAACCCCAACGATTGCCCGCGCGATGTTGGGGTTCGCCTTCGGCTCACCCCAACCTACGCCTAAGGTTTTTCCTTAGACTCCGCGCATGCCAACCCGCAAAACTTCAACGCCGAGCCGCCCCGCACTGAGCATCGTCGCGGCCTACAGCGGCACTTTCGATCCGGTGACGCTGGGCCACAACGACATCATCCATCGAGCCGCGCGCATGTTTCCGCGGCTGATCGTCGCGGTGGGGCACAACGTCAGCAAGAACCCGCGCTTTTCGATCCAGGAGCGGGTGGCGCTGATCCGCGATTGCGTGGCCGACCTGGGCAATGTCGAGGTGCGTGATTTCTCCGGCCTGATCGTCGACTTCGCGCGCGACAACGGCGTCACCGTGCTGGTGCGCGGCGTGCGCACCACCGGCGACATCGACTACGAGCGCCAGATGGCGGTGATGAACCGTGACCTGTATCCGGCGCTGGACACGGTGATGCTCACGCCGTCGCCGGAATTCGCGCACCTGTCGTCGAGCCTGGTGCGCGAACTCGCAGGGCTCGGTGCGCCGGTGGAGAAGCTGGTGCCGCGGCCGGTGATCGCGCCGCTGCTGGCGCGCTTCGGGCGCCCGGCGGGATAGGTCCGTCTTTCGAGGGGCTTGGGTCTAAACACAAACTGTTCCTCATCCGCCTTTCGGGCACCTATCCCCGCGGGAGAAGGGACAGCCAAGCGAAGACCATCCTATTCAATGTGCGCGTCCATCTTTAAACGCCTGCCTTTCGACTTCTTTCTCGCCGCGATGATCGGCGCGGTGCTGCTGGCGTCGCTGGTCCCGACCCTTGGCGCCAGCGACGGGCCTCTGCACCTGGGCCTGGTCACCGACCTAGGCGTGAGCCTGGTGTTCTTCTTCGCCGGCGCCGGCATGTCGTTCGCCAACCTGCGCGCGGGGGCCAGCAACTGGCGCCTGCATCTGCTAGTGCAGCTGTCCACTTTCGTGCTGTTCCCGCTGATTGGCGCGGTGATCGTGCTCGCCGGCAAGCCGCTGTTTCCGCGCGATCTGCTCACCGGTTTTTTCTATCTCTGCGCGCTGCCGTCGACGATCTCCACTTCGATCGCGATGACCTCGCTGGCGCGCGGCAATGTGGCCGGCGCGGTGTTCAACGCCACCTTGTCGAGCCTGATCGGCATGGTCATCACGCCGCTGCTGGTGAACCTGTGGATGCACACCAGCGGCCACGGCGGGTCCCTGTTCGATCAGTTCTTGAAAATCGCGCAGCAACTGTTCCTGCCGCTGCTGCTGGGCCAGGTCGCGCGTCGCTGGATCGCGGGCTGGATGGCGCGCCACAAGCGCCTCACGACGGTGTCCGATCGCCTGGTGATCCTGCTGATCGTGTTCAACGCGTTCTCGGATTCGGCGCGCGCCGGCCTGTGGTCGCAATACGGCTGGGTGACGCTGCTGCAGACCCTGTTGCTCAGCGCGCTGCTGCTGGGATGCGCGTTGTCGCTTACGCGGTTCGCCGCGCGTCGCATCGGCTTTGCAGTCGAGGATGAGATCGCCGGCGTGTTCTGCGGCTCCAAGAAAAGCCTCGCGGTGGGCGTGCCGATGGCCAAGCTGCTGCTCGGCGACGTGCCGCTGGGGCTGATCGTGCTGCCACTGATGTTCTATCACCAGCTTCAGCTCCTGGTGTGTACCCTGATGGCCAAGCGCTATGCGGCGCGTCCGGGTCCATGAGATGTCGCTCAAGATCACTTTCGACTGCATCAACTGCGACGTTTGCGAACCCGTCTGCCCCAATCAGGCGATCTATCAGGGCGTGGAGATCTACGAGATCGATCCCGATCGCTGCACCGAATGCGTCGGCCATTTCGACACGCCGCAATGTGTCGCGATCTGCCCGGTGAACTGCATTCCACTCGATCCCGATCACGAAGAAAGCCGCGAGCAATTGCTGGACAAGTATCGGTTGCTCACCGGAGAGCTGAGATGAAACGCGCATGGATGTTGCTGTTGCTGTGGTCGATTGCGGGCACCGGTTGGGCCGGTGACAAGCCCGGCTCGCAGGCGGTGGCGAGCGCGCATCCGCTGGCGACCGAGGCCGGGCTGGAAGTGCTCGCGGCGGGCGGCAATGCGTTCGATGCGGCGGTGGCGATCAGCGCCGCGATCGCGGTGGTCGAGCCTACCGGCTCGGGCATCGGCGGTGGCGGCTTCTGGTTGCTGCATCGGAACAGCGACGACTTCGAAACTTTCATCGACGGCCGCGAAACCGCGCCGGGCAAAGCCAGCGCGAGCATGTATCTGGACGCGGCGGGGCAGGCGGTGGCGGAGCGCTCGCGCGACGGCGCGATGGCCGCCGCGATCCCCGGCGAACCGGCGGCGCTCGAATATCTGGCGAAGCAATACGGGCGCCTGCCGCTGGCGCGTTCCCTGGCGCCGGCGATCCGTTACGCACGCGAAGGCTTCGCCTGCGACGACAAGCTCGCGCGCGCTTTCGCGCAGAACTGGAAGCGCCTGTCGCCGGCCGCCATCGCCACGTTCACCGTGGCCGGCGGGCCGCCGCCGGCGGGAACGCTGTTGCGTCAGACCGAACTCGCCACGACGATCGAACGCATCGCCGCGCAAGGTGCCGATGGCTTCTATCGCGGCGACACCGCGCGCCTGCTCGTCGCCGGCGTGAAGCGCGACGGCGGGCTGTGGACCGAGGACGATCTGCTGCGCTACGAGGTGATCGAGCGCAAGCCGATGACGCTGTATTTCCGCGACACCCGCATCGTCACCGCGCCGCCGCCGAGTGCGGGCGGCATCACGCTCGGTGAAGTTTTGCAGCAACTCGAAGTGCTGGGCGCGCCGCTGCGTGGTATGGCCGCCAAGCACTTGCTGATCGAAAGCATGCGCCGCGCGTATCGCGACCGCGCGGCGTATCTGGGTGACCCCGACTTCGTGCAAGTGCAGACGACGGAACTGCTGTCGCGCAACCACGCGCTCGCGCTGGCGGCCAGCGTATCGCGTGATCGCGCCACGCCGAGCGCGTCGCTGCCGCCGGCACCGCCGTATCCGGAAGGCACGCACACCACGCATTTTTCCGTGCTCGACGCCGACGGCAATCGCGTGGCGGCGACGCTGTCGATCAACCTGCCGTTCGGCTCCGGCTACATGGCGCCCGGCACCGGTGTTTTTCTCAATGACGAGATGGACGATTTCGCTGCCTCCGAGACCGCGAGCAATGCCTATGGCCTGATCGGATCCAAAGCCAATCTCATCGCGCCGAACAAGCGGCCGCTGTCGTCGATGACGCCGACCTTCGTCGAAGGTCCGCGCGGCCTGCTGATTCTCGGCACGCCGGGCGGCAGCCGCATCATCAGCATGGTGCTGCTGGGCTTGCTCGACTGGATCGACGGCGGATCGGCCGCGCATGTCGTGGCGCTGCCGCGTTTCCATCACCAGTATCTGCCGGACGTGGTCGAGTTCGAGCCCGCGGCGTTTACTGCCGAGGAACAGGCGGCGCTGAACAAGCTCGGGCACACGCTGAAGCCGGTGGCGAATGGTTACGGCAACTTGCAGGCGGTGACGTGGAACCCGAAGACCGGCGTCGTGGAAGCGGCGTCCGATCCGCGCGGCGTGGGCCAGGCGAAAGTGGTGAAGTAGGTTGCGCTGCTAGCCGAGATCGAAATCCGCGATCACCGGCGCGTGATCCGACGGCCGTTCCAGCCGTCGCGGTGTCAGATCGATGCGCGTGGCGACGAGTTTCTGCGCCAGCGCGGCCGACGCCAGCACATGATCGATGCGCAGCCCGAGATTGCGGCGGAAGGCGGCCTGCCGATAATCCCACCAGGTGAAGCGATTGCCTTCGGGTGGCAGCGCGGCGACGCAATCCTGCAAGCCGAGGTCGATCAGCGCGTTCAGCGCCGCACGTTCCGGTGCCGAGCACAGCACGTCGTCCACCCAGGCCGCCGGATCGTGGACGTCGACGTCGGCGGGCGCGACGTTGTAGTCGCCCACTACCGCGAGCAGCGGATGGCGCGCCATCTCGGCGGCGATGTATTCCCTCAGGGCGGCGAGCCAGCGCAGCTTGTAGGCGTACTTGTCGCTGCCCACCGACTGCCCGTTGACGACATACACGTCGATGACGCGCACGCCGTTGACGGTGGCGGCGATCACGCGCCGCTGCTCGTCTTCGAAGCCGGGGATGTCGCGCACCACGTCCTGCGGCGGCTCGCGGGTGAGGATCGCCACGCCGTTGTAGGTCTTCTGCCCGCTGACCACCGCATGCCAGCCAGCGGCCGCGAGTTCCGCGTGCGGAAACTTGGCGTCTTCGAGTTTGATCTCCTGCACGCCGAGCGCGTCGACCGGATTTTCTGCGAGCCAGTCCAGCAGATGCGGCAGTCGCACGCGCAGCGAGTTGACATTCCAGGTGGCGATTTTCATTTGTCTGTTAAATATTAAATTCATGAGAACAAATAAAATGACAACTCATCCTGCATCCCCAAACAAATCCCCGCTTCGCTTAGGTTCTGTGTCGTGCGTCCAACCTTCCGCGAAGCGCGCAAGCGGCACCGACTGCGAGCTTGTGACGCCTGGTCCAGGCGGGCGAACATTTCATTCCACGAAATGACGATAAGCGGGCAGATTCTATAACGCGTCAGGCACCTCAAGCAGCCACCGAGTCGATCGCATCGCCGAGACTGCCATGCAACTCAACTAGATCACATGCTCGTCCCCGCCAGGGACCGCGTCGTAGCCGAGACGCTTGTTGCTCACCTATTCGATGCCCACGCTGGGAGATCCCCATCGTCAGCTACTAACGACCGCTTGCCTCGTTGGAAAGCCAGACCCGTCCGCCAGGCGCCGATTGATCAAGATCTGATAGGGAATCCCCGTTTCATCCGCCATGCTCTTGAAGGAGCTGACGACGTCGTCGCTCATGCGAAGGGTCACTTGCTTCTAAGCGGTCCTGGTTTCCAGAGTTCTGCTCGTCGAAGAATCGCCTCGCAGAGGCGTCAAAAAAACGCACCCGGTGCATCAGTCCTGCAACACCGCCATCGCCGCGTTGCGCCCGCAGGCGCCCATCACGCCGCCGCCGGGATGCGCCGCTGCGCCGCACAGGTACAGCCCGCGCAGTGGCGTGCGGTAGTCCGACCAGCCGGGCACCGGGCGCATCGAGAACAACTGGTGCAGCGGCATCGCGCCCTGGAAGATGTTGCCGCCGGTGAGGCCGAAGCGGGCTTCGATGTCCGGCGGCGCAAGG
Source organism: uncultured Hydrocarboniphaga sp. (assembly GCA_964246995.1). GTDB lineage: Bacteria > Pseudomonadota > Gammaproteobacteria > Nevskiales > Nevskiaceae > Hydrocarboniphaga. The sequence continues at coordinate 58,000 of CAXTSJ010000006.1, read as the reverse complement.
GTCTGGCGATGCAGGATCGACGCCGGAAAATTGGGCGCGAAGCGCGCGATCTCGGCGATGCAGCGGTCGGCGAAGCGCTCGCGTTCCGCGTCCCATGTCGTGCCGGATAAAGCATAAGGCGCGTACTGCACGAACAGCCCGACGATGTGATGCCCCGCTGGTGCGAGCGTGGTGTCGACGCTGGTCGGGATCGTCATCTCGATCACCGGCCGTTCGCTGGGCTGGCCGCGGCGCGCGTCCTCGTAAGCGCGCTCGATGTACTCGGGCGTGGCGCCGATGTGGATGGTGCCGCGGTGTTGCGGACCGGGTGCGTCACCGTCGTTGGGACATGCGAGAAAATCCGGCAGCTCGGATACGGCGAGATTGATCTTGACGCTGGCCGAGGCGTAGTCGATGCGCTTGACCGCTGCGTCGAAGCGCGGCGGCAGGCTGCCCGGCGCCAGCAGCTTGCCGAATGTCACCGCCGCCGTGGCATTGGAGATCACGCGGCGCGCGGCGATGCGTTCTCCATCGACCAGTCTCACACCGACGGCGCGGCCGCTTTCCACCAGAATTTCTTCGACCGCCGTGTCGCATCGAATCACGGCGCCGTGACTTTCTGCCGCGCGCGCCATCGCTGCGCTGAGCGCGCCCATGCCGCCCTCGACATAGCCCCAGACGCCGCGCGCGCCGCCGGCCATGCCCATCACGTGATGCAGCAGCACATAGCCGGTGCCGGGCGCGGACGGCGGCGCGAACGTGCCGATCACCGCGTCGGTGGCGAGCGTGCCCTTGAGTGCGTCGGACTCGAACCAGCGATCGAGGATCGGCGTCGCCGGACCGGTGAGCAGTTCGATCGCTTCGGGCAGCTCATCGCTAAGTTTCTTCAGCGCGCGATACAGCGAGCCGCCGCGACGCAGGTTGCGCAGGCGGTCGATCAGTCCGCGACGCCGCCAGCTCGCCGGCAGCGGCAGCAGATCGGGCGGCGTGTCCATCAGCGCGGGTTCGAGCACCTCGGCGACGCGCGACAACCAGGCTTCGTAGCGCGGATAGGCATCGGCGTCGCGCGCGGAAAACTTGGCGATCTCGCGATGATTCAGCGCGGCGTCTGCGCCCATCATCAAAAAGCGTCCGTCCTCGAAAGGGGTGAATGACGACGGCGCGCGCGGCAGCACGCGGTAGTCGTGATCGCGCAGGCGCAGATCGCGCTCCACTTCGGGCAGCAGCAGGCTGACGACATAGGACGCGGTGGAACAGCGATAGCCCGGCGCCAGTTCTTCGGTGACCGCGGCGCCGCCGATCAGGCTGCGGCGTTCCAGTACCAGTACGCGCTGACCGGCTTTTGCGAGATAGGCGGCGCAGACCAAGCCGTTGTGGCCGCCGCCGATGATGAGGGAGTCGTACACGCGGTTATCGACGGAGAGTGGTCGGCTCAGCCGATCACGGAGCCGATGGGATGCGCCACGCTGGATTCGCCGTGCTTGATCCGACCTACTCCGATGCCGCGCCCGGTTTTGCTTTGGAGGCGCGCCGCGCTTGCTTCTTCGCAGGCGCATCGCTCACCACATGCGCTTTGCGTCGCCGCGGTTTCAGGACCGCGGCTGCGGCTTCGTCGGCGGCCGCGGCTTCCCTGCGCTCGCGCGGCGACAGCGTGCTGCGCAGCAACTGCCAGGCCGGATTGCGACGGATCAGATCTAGGCTTCCCTGCACAACGCCGGCGGCATCGAAGCCCTCGCTGGCGGAGCTGACCTTGTCGCGCAGAAATCGCACCACGTCCTCCTGCAGCCCGGCGACGTCGGGCAGGCCGAGGAAGCGGCGCAGTTCCTCGGGTTTGACGTCGATCTCGATCTTGATCTGCATGGCGGTTCTCCAGGCGTGGCTACGGTTGCGTGAGCAGGCGCTGTGCCTCGCGATATTTGGCGCCGGTTTTCTCGATGATCGCCTCGGGCAGCGACGGCCCGGGCGCCTGCTTGTTCCAGTCGAGCCGCTCCAGATAATCGCGTACGAACTGCTTGTCGAAACTCGGCGGACTGCTGCCGGGGCGATAGGTCTCGGCGGGCCAGAAGCGCGAGGAATCCGGGGTCAGCACCTCGTCGATCAGGTGCAGGGTGCCCGCATTGTCGACGCCGAATTCGAACTTGGTGTCGGCGATGATGATGCCGCGCGTGGCCGCGTAATCGGCGGCCTCGCTGTAGATGCGTAGCGTGGTGTCTCGCAGCTGCCGCGCCAGATCCGCGCCGATGCGGCGCTGCACTTCGGCGTAGTCGATATTCTCGTCGTGGCGGCCGACCGGCGCCTTGTCTGCCGGCGTGAAGATCGGCTCCGGCAGACGGTCGGCGATGCGCAGGCCGGCCAGCAGCTTGATACCGCAGACCGCGCCAGTGGCCTGATAGTCTTTCCATCCCGAGCCGATCAGATAACCGCGCGCCACGCATTCGATCGGCAGCGCCTTGAGTTTCTTGACGATCACCGCGCGGCCTTCGCATTGCGCGAGTTCGTCTGCTGTGAGCCAGTCCGACAGCCGCATTTCGGGCGCCATCTGATTGGGCAACAGCGCCGCAAAGCGCCGCATCCAGAATTCGGTGAGCGCCTGCAGCACCGCGCCCTTGCCGGGAATCGGCTGCGGCAGAATCACGTCGAACGCCGACAGGCGATCGCTGGTGACGATCAGCAGGTGCGCATCGCCAACGGCGTAGATGTCGCGCACCTTGCCGCGATGCAAACGCGGCAGGCTGTCGATGCGCGACTCGAAGAGTGCAGAACTCATGCGGGCGAAATGGCACTGACGGAAGTGGCGTCATGATACGCGAGGGCGCCGGCGCGCCACTCCCGCCACCGGTTGCCTCGCTTTGGGTACCCTGTGCGCCTTCGATCGAGAGTGAACATGGCCCCAGTCAGCCGCGGCAACGTCCTGGTCATCGGCTCCGGCGGGCGCGAGCACGCCCTGGCCTGGAAGCTGGCGCAATCGCCGCAGGTGATCGAGGTGATCGTCGCGCCCGGCAATCCCGGCACCGCCGCCGAGCCGCGCTGCCGCAACGCCGCGGTGGCCGTCGACGACATCGCCGGGCTGATCGATCTGGCGCGCCGCGAGTCGGTGCACCTGACCGTCGTGGGCCCCGAAGTGCCGCTGTCGCTCGGCGTGGTCGATGCGTTCCAGAACGCCGGACTGCGCATCTTCGGACCGACGCGCGAGGCGGCGCAGCTGGAATCCTCGAAGGCCTTCTCCAAGGATTTTCTCGCGCGCCATCGCATCCCGACCGCGCGATACCAGGTCTTCACCGAACTCGATGCCGCGCTCGCCCACATCCGCGAGCACGGCGCGCCGATCGTGATCAAGGCCGACGGGCTGGCGGCGGGCAAGGGCGTGGTCGTCGCCACCACGGTCGACGAGGCCTGCGATGCCGCGCACGAGATGCTCGGCGGCAATCGGCTCGGCCATGCCGGCGCCCGCGTCGTCGTCGAGGATTTTCTCGAAGGCGAGGAGGCCAGCTTCATCGTCGTCGCCGGCGGCACGCAGTACGTCGCGCTGGCGACTTCGCAGGATCACAAGCGCATCTTCGACGGCGACCGCGGCCCCAACACCGGCGGCATGGGCGCGTATTCGCCGGCGCCGGTGGTGACGCCCGCGGTGCACGAACGCGTCTGCCGCGAGGTCATCGAACCCACGCTCGCGGCGATGACGGCCGAGGGCCGGCCGTTCACCGGCTTTCTGTATGCCGGGCTGATGATCGACTCGCGCGGCGACATCAAGGTGCTGGAATTCAACACCCGCATGGGTGACCCGGAAACCCAGCCGATCCTGTTCCGCCTGCAGTCCGATCTGCTCGATCTGCTCAACGCCGCGCTCGACCAGCGCCTGCCCGACATGCAGCTGCAATGGGATCCGCAGCCCGCGCTCGGCGTGGTGCTGGCCGCGGCGGGCTATCCGGGCGCTGTGGCGCGCGGCGATGTCGTCCGCGGCCTGCGTGCCGATCTTGCCGGCGCCAAGGTCTTCCACGCCGGTACCGCGCAGCAGGGCGACGATGTGATCACCGCGGGCGGGCGTGTGCTGTGCGTGGTGGCTGCCGGCGGTGACCTGGCGATCGCCCGCCAGATCGCCTACGCGGCGGTCGAGAAAATCCAATTCGACGGGCTGCAGTATCGCCGCGACATCGGATATCGCGCGCTGAAATCCTAGACAGCAGCGGTACGGCTGCTGCGCACACAGCGCTGTCTGTGAAGTCAAAGGTCAACCGCAACCGGCGCCCTAGAATCGCGCGTCGCCGGGTGGGGAGCTCCGATGCTTACGAAAGATTCGAATGCCGGGGAACACCGGCTGTGCAGGCTTGCGGCCACTGCAGTCCTGTTTGCGGCCGTGCTGGCAACGACGGTGCCGGCGCATGCGCTTGATCTGAATTTCGGCGATGTCAGCGGCACGCTCAACACCAGCCTGACCGTCGGCGCCGCGATCCGCACCGAGGCGCGCGCCGACAATCTGGTCGGCAAGTCCAACCTCGACCCGAATGTTTGCGGCGTGGTGGACGGCGTCAATTACCAGGCCTGCCAGGCGGTGTTCAAGGACCAGATCTTCCCGGCGCAGAAACTGGTCGCCGCGCCCGGTGCGTCGGGCATGCGCGCCGACGACGGCGACCTCAACTACGACCGCGGCGATCTGACGCAGGCGGTGGCCAAGGCCACCCAGGATCTCACCCTGCACTGGGGCGGCATCGGCCTGTTCGCCCGCTGGCTGGTTTTCTACGACGCGGTCAACGCCCACTTCGACGAGACCCGCCCCAATATCATCACGCCGGAGAACGCGGGCCAGGTCGGCATCACCGGCGATCGCGAGGCCAACCGTTATTTCAACCGCGTCTACGGGCCTGGTGGTAGCGAGAAGCAGAAGCGTCGCGACGGCGAGACCCTGGACCAGATCGGCCGCGACTTCCAGCTGCTGGATTTGAATCTCTTTGGCGAAATTCCGCTGGGCGAGGAGCGTAAGGTCAGTTGGAAAGTCGGCCGCCAGATTCTCAACTGGGGCGAGAGCACCTCGCTGGTGGTCAACAGCCTCAACCAGATCAATCCGCCCAACGCCAACAACCTCTACCGCGTCGGCACCCAGCTCGAGGAAGTGTTCCAGCCGGTGGGCATGGTGCTGCTGTCGGGCGAGGCTTTCGCCAACGTGCAATATGAAGTCTTCTACCAGTTCGAATGGCGTCCGCTGGAGGCGCCCGCGACCGGCAGCTACTACTCCTTCGCCGACCTGGGCACCAACAACGCGCGCGACTACGCCAACTTCAGCTTCGGCGGATCGGCCGACGATCCGGCGACGCTGGGCCATCCGCTCGACAGCCCGCTGGCGCTGATCACGCCGACCACCTCGCACGCCGATCGCGCGCGTGACCGCGAGCCATCGAACGGCGGCCAGTACGGGTTCTCGTTCAAGTACTACGCGGAGCAGATCAACAGCGGCACCGAGTTCGGTTTCTACTTCATGAACTACCACTCGCGCCTGCCGTACGTGAGCTTCACCTCGACCAACGCCAGTTGCGCGCGGCGCGAGGGCAACCGCCTGGGCATCGACGCCACCAACACCACGCAGTTCTTCGCCGCCTGCAACAACCTGCCGGGCTACGATCCGGCGGCGTTGACGCAGGTGGGCCTGCAACTGGTGCGTCTGCTGGCCGACAAGCCCGGGGCCGTGGCCGATCTGGGCGCCGATCCGCGCGCGGTACTGGCGGCGCTGCTGCCCAACCCCGACCAGCCGGCGTCGGACGCGGTGCCGCTGGATACCGGCAACGTGTTCTTCGATTACCCGGAGAACATCCAGCTCTACGGTTTCAGTTTCAACACTGCCTATGGCGATTACTCGTTCCAGGGCGAGCTGGCGTACCGGCCGAACCTGCCGCTGCAGGTGGCGATCACCGATCTGGAATTCGCGGCCGCAGGGCCCACGCTCACCCGCTGCCACGATCCCAACCTGCACTGCGCCGGTTCCACCGGCGGCCGCGGCACCGATGCCAGCGGCAACCAGATCACCTACGGGAGTAGCGATTTCACCGACGCCAGCGGTACCAATCCTTATCCCGACACGGTCAATCTGGTGGTCGGCGCGGCGCCGGGCTCGGCGCGCTCGTTCCCCAGCTTCGTGATCCCGTACCGCGGCGGCGTCATCGGCGAAAATCCGCCGAACTCCTACATCCGCGGCTACGAGCGCTTCGACGTACTGCAATACAACCTCGGCGTGACGCGCGTGCTCAGCGCCACCGAAAACTGGCTCGGTGCCGACCAGGTGCAGCTCGTCGGCGAACTCGGCGCGACGCACGTGCCGGGCCTGCCGTCCTACGACCGTCTGCAGATCGAATCGCCCGGCGTCTACTACCACGCCAGCGCCGGCGCTGACGGCAGCGGCGCCGACGGGTCGCGCCAGGCCTGTTCCACCAACCCGAGCTGCAACGTCGGCCCCGACGGCGCGCGCTTCAATCCACACCAGGCCGATCTCGACGACCTGGTCGACAAGTTTTCCTGGGGCTATCGCCTCATCGCCATCATCAAGTACGAAAGCGTGCTGCCGGGGATCAGCGTGCAGCCTTTCATCCTGTTCGGACACGACGTGCAGGGCACCGCGCCGGGGCCGGCCGAGAACTTCGTCGAGGATCGCAAGCAGGTGCAGGCGGTGGTGGAGACGCGCTATCGCGATGCGCTGTCGGTGGGGGTCGGGTATTCGTTTTACTGGGGCGGGGGCTATACGAATTTGTATCGCGATCGGGATAGTGCGCAGGCGTTTGTGCGGTATCAGTTTTGAGGTTGTGGCTGTCGCTCTCGGCCGGTTTGTTTTGATGGTTTGCCCGCCTCGCTGGCGGGGCGTGACTTTCTTTGCTCGTGCAAAGAAAGTCACCAAAGAAAGCACGCCCTGAGTCGTCGCCCTCGCCTTTGGCGAGGGTAGCCGGGTGTTGAGACGTGCTCGGGGTCGGGGCCAACGCGACGTCCCTGTCGCGTAGTCCCCTCAGGCGAACATCCTGTTCGCCTGACCCACTGCGCGCGCCCCAACACCCGGCGACTCCTAAGGGGCCCGGCAAGTCAAAAGCATTCGTAGGTTGGGGTGAGCGCAGCGAACCCCAACAGGGCGCCTCGAATCGTTGGGGTTTGCTGCGCTAACCCCAGCCTACAAAAGCGATGCGAAGCGAGCCGGTAGCTGTTGCTTTTGACGTTGATCCCATTGTGTCGCACCGAGCAGCGCAGGGACTTTCGCAAAACGAAACTGCGGAACCAGGGTGTGCTTTCTTTGCTTACTTTCTTTGCACGAGCAAAAGAGTAAGGCCCCGCCGGACAGGCGTCACACTCGAAACAAAGCGCCACCGAAGCGGCATCGCAAGGCAAACTCCAAGCTCCAAATCAGACGATGACTCCGATGCAAAAACCCTACGCCACAACCCGCGATCCGCTAACCGACTTCACCGCCCGCGAGATCGACCTGCTGGGCAGGGCCAAGCGCGTGTTCGTCGCCGGCAGCGGCCCGGCGGTGATCGTGATGCCGGAGATGCCGGGGATATCGCCGGAAGTCGCGCGCTTCGCGCGCTGGGTGCGCGACGCCGGATTCACCGTCTACATGCCGGTGCTGTTCGGCGATCCCGGCCGGCCGATCAGCTTTGGCCTGCGCGGCATGGGCACGATCATCAAGGGCTGCATCAGCCGCGAATTCCATGCCTTCCGCTCGGACTCCTCCGGCCCCATCGCGCAGTGGCTGCGCGCGCTCGCCCGGCTGGCGCTGGAGGAGTCGGGCGGCAAGGGCGTCGGTGCGATCGGCATGTGCTTCACCGGCAACTTCGCGCTGTCGATGATGCTGGAGCCGGCGATGCTGGCGCCGGTGCTCTCGCAGCCTTCGCTGCCGGTGAACGATGACGCCGGGCTGCATATCGCGCCCGAGGAGTTGCAGGCGGTGAAGGCGCGGATGATGGCTGAAGATCTCACCGTGCTCGCCTATCGTTTTGCCGGCGACAGCTACTGCAAGGCGGCGCGCTTCGATGCCTACCAGGCGGCGCTCGGTGACCGCTTCGTGCCCACGGTGCTCGACGACCAACACGCCGCGCCCAATGCCATCAAGAAAAATCCGCACTGCGTCGTTACCCAGCACCTGATCGACGAGGCGGGGCAGCCGACGCGGCAGGCGGTGGACGACATCATCGCGTTCTTCGGCAAACGGCTGCGCTGATCGCCTCGATCTACGGCTGAATTTTCAGCGCGGTCTCCGCGACCGTGCCCGGCTCGCCGTCGCGCCCGCGGAAGGTCTTCAGCCACAAAGGGCCGGTCGTGGCCAGGTCGCCTTGGGCCTGGTCCAGCAAGCGGCCGGATTTCGCCGGGTCGCCCTGCAAACCGGCGAGGCGTCCGGCCTGATACGCCAGCAATCCGTTCCAGGACGCTTGCCGAAGTGCGATCGACAGCGCGTCGACGGTCAGCCCGTCGAGCAGCGGAGGAACTTCTCGCGGCTGGCGCAGCGTCAGCAGACAGTCTGCCAGCAGATACCGCAGCATCTGCACCTGCGGACTGTCGATCGCAAAAGTGGCATGCGCGGTTGCCAGCGCGGTGCGCAGCCTGGGCTCGGCCCCGCGCGGATCGCCGCTGTAGAGCTGCGCCATGGCGGCGTTGCCCTGCATGGCCAGGGTGCCCTGGCTGGTCGCGCCGTAACTCGCGGCGAAGGCCTGGTAGACCTCGTCGAACACCGGCAGCGCGGCGGCGAAGTTCTGCTCGCGCATCAGGATGTATCCGAGCACGCTTTTCGCAAGCAAGGTGCGCCGGTGCTGGGGCCCGAGGGCTTGGTTGAGGCCGTCGATGACGCCGGGCAGGATCGCGCGGGCTTCGGTGGTGCGGTCTTGCAGCATCAGATTGTTGGCGAGCACCACGCTGGTGAAGAGCGCCTTGGCGCTGCGCTCGCCCCAGTGCCGCTGCTGCTGCACGATCAGTTGGCGCAGCAGGGTCTCGCTTTCTGCGAGCTGCCCGTCCATCGCCAGCGAATCGGCGAGGTTGAACCAGATGCGCTCGCGAAAAACGTCGGAGGCGTCGGCCTGGGTCTGCATCAGCGCCCAGGCCTTGCGGTCGAGACCGACCGCGCTCTTGACGTCGAGCTGTTCGGCCTTGACCAGGCTGCGCCCCTCCCAGTAGCGGATCTGCGTCTGCGGGTTGCGGGCGACGAATGCCGGCAGGTCTTTTTCCACGGTGTCGAGGGTCTGCGTCGCCTCGTCGAGCTTGCCGAGCTTGGCCAGGTGGTAGGCCAGGCCGATCCGCGCCTCGCTCAGGCCAGGCAGATCGGGCGGCACGACCTGCGCGTACGATTCGATGGCCTTGCGCGCCTGGTCCGCCGCGGCCTCCGAATCGGTGAGCCCGGCAAAGGCATCGAGCATCGCGCGGTGCAGCACGGCGCGGGTCTCCGGCGCCTCGGCGAACGCGCTGTCGATGCGCGGCAGCGCGAGCTTGGCGGCCTGCAGCACGGTGACGTCGGAGCGTCCGCTCACCGAAGGGTTGGCGGCGCCGATCAGGTCCTGGGCGATGAAGTCGTTGATCGCGCGCGCGGTGCGGTACTGGCGCTGGACCTCGGCTTGGGACCGCTGCGACTGCTGGTAGAACCACAGGCTCGCGCCCAGGCCCAGGCCCAGGGTGGCGATGGTGGCGATCACCAGCGGCCGGCGCGCGCGGCTGCGTTCGAGCAGACGTTCCGCGACCACGGCGCGGGCTTCGGACTCCCGCAGTTGCAGGGCTGCCGCGCGCCGCGTATCCAGGCCGCGCAAACGCTCGGTGAGTTCGCCGACGCTGGCGAGACGCCGCGCGGGATTGCCATGCGTCGCCGCGGCGATGTCCTCGCGAAGATGCGCATCGCCGATATCCTGCTGCCAGTCCGATGTCATCGGCCGGCGCAGGTCGCCTACCACCAGCTGATAGAGGATCAGGCCAAGCGAATAGACGTCGCTGCGTACCGTCGGCGCCTGCCCGGTCAGCAGTTCCGGCGCTAGGTACAGCGGCGTGCCGCTGCTCGGATCGGACGCCAGGTTCTGCGTCACCGTCAGCCCCATCAGGGTGATGCCCAGCTCCTTGAGCCGCGCCGGGTCGAGCAGCCGGGCGCTGCCGAAGTCGGTGATGCGCACCTGCCAGCCGTCGCCGGCGGCGAGCGCCGCCACCAGCACGTTCGCCGGCTTGAGGTCCTTGTGCAGCACGCCGACGCCATGAGCGGCGGCCACCGCGTCGGCGATCTGCAGGAACAGCGCGATGCGCAGCACTGCCGGCACCGCCGCCAGGCGCTCGCCGTCCGCGGCCCAGCAGGCCAGATCCTGTCCGCCGTATTCGCATTCGAGGAAGAACGGCGGGGTCTCGAAATTCCAGTCGAGAATGCGGGCGATGTCGTCGCGCGCGCCCAGCGCCTCGCGCAGCACGCGCGATACGGTGGCCTCGCGTTTGAGCAGCGCCAGATGCTCGCCGTCGGGCGAAAACTTGTAGACGCGCGCCTCGCGCGTCTTGGCGTGGCGCGCCAGCCAGACCTCGCTGTGGCGCGAAGGATTGAGCTGCGCCTCCAGGCGAAAGTGCTCGCGCCCCGGCACGCTCTGGCCGCTGCGCAGCTGTAGCGCGGTGACCCGCTTGCGGCCCACAACATGGCGTTCGATCGGCCCGGCCAGCCGATAGCCGACGCGCGGCAGGGTGGTGATGCGGTCGCTCTCGGCCTCGCCCAAGGCGCGGCGCAGCTTGGCCAGGGCATTGCCGACGACGTTGTCCACCGTCGGCCGGCCGGCCCAGACCGAGTCCAGCAGCTCTTCGCGGGTCACCACCTCGTCGGGATAGCGCAGCAGTTCGGCGAGCACCTGCAGCGGCCGCTGCTCCAGCGCCACCGGCTGACCGTCGACGCTGAGCACCAGCGAGGCCTCGTCGAATTCCACCGCGCCAAAACGATAACGGTACAGCGGCGTCTCGCCGCCGATGGCTGTCCTTTCCATGATTTCAAAAACCCCCGGCGATGCGCCCGATCGGCTTCGCCGGTTCGATCTTTTCGTTTGCGACGATCGCCGTCAACCGGCCGCCGGCCGCCCGGCGTGAGCGGCTTCTCACGATCCTGCCAGCGCATCGAGGCGCAGCCGTTACGGTTTGGTTATCGCCGCGTTATGACTCGGCCGCAGGCGGTGCGCTGAAGTGCGGATGCCGCCATCCGGCGTCCATCACCAGAGCCCCGCCATGCGCCACACGCCATCCCTGTCGAATGCCCTCCTAGTCTGCCTGAGCCTGTCCGCCGGCCTGGGCCTGGGCCTGGGCGCGAGCGCCAGTGTCCGCGCGGAGAGCGCCCTGGTGATCAACAACGTCGGCCCCCTGCGCGTGGTGGGCTTGAACACCGCGACCGACGTCCTCAGCGCGACCGGTCTGCAGCTGCAATCCAGTGGCGCCGGCGGCCTCGGGGGCGACTGCGCGATCGACCCAAGCGGTGCTCGCGGCTATGCGGCGGTGGGCTTCGGCAGCGGTTCCGGCATCGTGCCGCTGAACCTGCCGGCCGCAAGCGCGGGACCGCGCATCGTGGTTCCGAATGCGCCCAACGACGTCGACCTGACGCCGGACGGGCGCTTTCTGCTGGTGGCCTACTTCAACGCAGTGGGCGAGAACGGCCCGTTGTCGGTGATCGACACCAGCACCAACACCATCGTCCAGAACAAGATCCCGGCCTCGGGCGACGCGCAGTCGGTGGATGTGTGCGACGACGGCAGCAGCGTGGTAATCGGCGACGACGCCAACAAGAAGATCGGTCTGCTGAGCCTGTCCTCCGGCGGAGTGCTGAGCGACGTCACCAACCAGTCGGTGCCGACCGGCGGCCTCGCGTTGCACAACGCCTATTGCGCGCCGGGCAGCCGCAGCGCGATCGCAGCAGCCGGCGGCGGCGCGCTGCATAGTTTTCTGCTGCCGGGATTGACGCCGGTGTCGAACATCGCGGTGCAGGCGCAGTCGGCGGCGTTTGCACCCGATGGCAAGCGCCTCTATGTGCGCAGCTTCAACAGCGTCGTCCGCGCCCTGGCTTTCGATCCGGCCACTGGCGTGATCGGCGCCCAGCTCTGGCAGACGACCGTGACCGGCGGCACTGGCTTCTTCGGCCGCGACGAGCTGGCGCTGTCGCCCGACGGCGGCAAGCTCTACGTGCCGGAGGCCGGCGTGCTGCGGGTGCTCGACGCCGCCACCGGCGCCAGCCTGAGCAATCTCACCAACGCCGATCTGACCAGTGCCAGCGCCATCTGCGTGCAGCCGCCAGTGCCGGTCGGGCCGCCACCGCCACGGCCCGCGGTGGGGGTCTCCAGCGCCACCGGCGGCCAGACCACCAGCAACAATCCGGTCACCGGCGGGCCGGCCGGCACCTTCGATTTCAAGGCGACGTTCTGCAACGGCAGCGCCAACACCTATCTCGATGCCTTCAGCCTGACCACGGTGTTGAGCAACGGCAATCAGCAGCTGAGCCGGACCAATGCCGGCGAACCCAGCGGTGTCGGCGCCACCCAGAACCTGCCGGACGCCTCGCTGACGCCGGGCGAATGCGTGGTGACGCCCTATCGCATCGGCTTGGCGTCGAGAGCGCCCTTCACTTTCCGGGTGAATCTGCTGACGCCGTAAGCCGCAAGCACTTCTAAGAGAAATCGAACCGGAGATCGTAAGCCCATGCACAAGAGCGTCTCGACATTCGCACTGACATCGGCCTTGCTGCTGTTGGCCTGCCTCGCGCTCGCTGGCTGCGGCAAGAGCAACCAATCTGATGCTTCCGGAATATCCCTATCCGCCAGCGCCGCCAAGCCGGACGACGGCCTGCCCAAGCTGCGCTGCCCGGCGCGGATCAAAAGCAAGGCCGAGGGCCCCGACATCGGCGGCTTCAGGCTGGGGCTGACCCGCGACGAGGCGCTGAACCTCGCACGCTGCGATCAGAAAGACGCGGTGGTCGCCGACGAGGATCGCTTCTTCGCGCAATTGCAGACCGGGTCGATGAAGCTGGGACCGCAGATGTTCACCGTGCAATCCGGCGAGACCGGCCCCTGCAAGTTCACCAGCATGGCCGACATGGACGCCTGCGGCGTCGGCAACCGGGTCTGGAAGCGCGTCGACGAGTCGGTGACCATCGCCGCCCCGGGCCTGCCGGGCCGCGAGACCGTGGTCGGCGTCTGGCGCACGCAGAACTACCAGAGCGGCGACGCGCCCGCGATCGACACGGTGCAGACGGCGCTGATCAAGAAATACGGCCCGCCACAGCTGCGGCAACAGGGGGACGGCGACAACGGCTGGGTGCAGCTGTTCTGGATGCAAGACCCGGCTGGCCAGCCGATCTCCGAGCAGAACCCGCTGATCAATCGCTGCGGCTCGATCCGGGCACGCGGCAATCAGGACCAGTCCTGGAGCGAGGCCTGCGGACTGTCGATCACCGCGATGCTGTTCCGCTCGCCCGGCAATCCTCTGCTGGCGCGCGAACTGAGCGTGGGCATGGTCGATCAGGCCCGGCTGTTCGCGTTCGGCAGCGCCTTGCAGGACGAGATCGTCGCGCTCGAAAAGCAGCGTCAGCAAGGCGAGCTGCAGCAGGCGAATGAAACCGCCGGCGCGCCCAAGCTCTGAGCCGCAGCGCCGGAAAAACCCCGGAAGAATTCCTTGGCACACCCACGATCGGAGTGATTACCATGAAGCATTCGTTTTCAGCATTCTTGAGCCGGCTGGTTCTGATTGGCGCGGCGCTCGCCACGCCCGCGGCCTGGGCCGATGGGGCTTGCGTCGGCGTCGCGCACTGCTTCGACGCCGGCCTGTTCGCCGCCGACGTCACCGGCGTCAGTCCGTCCTGGAACCAGCGTCACAACATCCACTCGGTGCGCTTGAACCTGCGCTTCCGCAACACCGGCAACAAGCCCGTCGTGCTGGGTTTTCCCTGGCGCAGCGCCTCGTCGCTCACCGACAACTTCGGTAATGCCTACACCATCGACTGGCGGTATCCGCAGAACATCAGCGGGATCGGCATCGTCAACGGCCGCGAGGCCAACGCGAGCTTTGTCATCGCGCCCGGCGGCGAGCGCTCCGCCAGCCTGGTGTTCAGCCGGCCCACCGGCAACACCTCGGTGGGCAACGTCTTCACCGCGGACTTTCCGGTCGAACAACTGCAGGCGATTCCCGGCCAGCAGAAAGTCAGTTCCCAGGCGCAGTTCACGCTCAATTTCACCGATCTCAGCGGCGGCGTTCTGGGCGCTGCGTCGGTCGACGATCTGAAGGGCGACGTTTCGAAATTGTTCAAGGCCCTTTCGGGTAAATCGACGGGCAAGTCGAAATGACGCGCACCGGGTTGGCGATGGCCGCTTGCATTCTGGTGACGGCTTGCGGCAGCGGCGTGTCGGGCGAATACGGGAGCAAGAACGAGTTCAACGGCAATTGGGACACCGTGTTCACGTTCAAGGGCGACCGGGTCGAGATGGACCTGCTAGGGGCCACCCAGGTCGGCACCTACAAGGTTGAAGACCGCAAGGTCTATATCACCATCGGCGGGCAGACCCAGGCCCTCAGGATCGACGACAAGGGTTGCCTGGATGGCGGCGTGATGCTGGGAGTGCAGTGCCGGAAGTGAGGCGGTCCGGCGCGCGGTTTTAGTTCCGCTTCATCGAATCGAAGAATGCCGTATTCGTCTTGCTCTGCTTCATGCGGTCGATCAGCAGTTCCATCGCCGCGATCTCGTCCATCGAATGCAGCAGCTTGCGCAGGATCCAGACCTTGTTGAGATCCTGCTCGTTCATCATCAGCTCTTCCTTGCGGGTGCCGGAGCGGTTGATGTTGATGGCGGGGAAGGTGCGCTTCTCGGCGATGCGGCGTTCGAGGTGCAATTCCATGTTGCCGGTGCCCTTGAACTCCTCATAGATCACCTCGTCCATCTTGCTGCCGGTTTCCACCAGCGCCGTGGCGATGATCGTCAGCGAGCCACCTTCTTCAATGTTGCGCGCGGCGCCGAAGAAGCGTTTCGGCTTCTGCAGCGCGTTGGCATCGACACCGCCCGACAGCACCTTGCCGGATGAGGGCGCGACGGTGTTGTAGGCGCGGGCGAGGCGCGTCAGCGAATCCAGCAGGATCACCACGTCGCGCTTGTGTTCGACCAGGCGCTTGGCTTTCTCGATCACCATCTCGGCGACCTGCACATGGCGCGATGCGGGCTCGTCGAAGGTGGAGGCCACGACTTCACCGCGCACGGTGCGCTGCATGTCGGTGACTTCTTCCGGGCGCTCGTCGATCAGCAGCACGATCAAGTACACGTCGGGATAATTGGCGCCGATCGACTGCGCGATGTTCTGCAGCATGATGGTCTTGCCGGCCTTGGGCGGGCTGACGATCAAACCGCGCTGGCCCTTGCCGAACGGCGCCACCAGATCGATCACGCGAGCGGTGATGTCCTCGGTGGTGCCATTGCCGCGCTCCATCTTGAACTGCTCGTCGGCGAACAGCGGCGTGAGGTTTTCGAACGACACCTTGCGCTTGGAGACTTCCGGCGGCTCGAAGTTGATCGTGTCGACCTTGAGCAGCGCGAAGTAGCGCTCGTTGTCCTTGGGGCTGCGCACGCGCCCGGCAATGCTGTCGCCGGTGCGCAGGCTGAAGCGGCGGATCTGCGAGGGCGACAGATAGACATCGTCCGGCCCGGCGAGATAACTGGAGTCGGGGCCGCGCAGGAAGCCGTAGCCGTCCTGCATGATCTCGAGCACGCCGTCGGCCATGATGATGTCGCCGCGACGCGCGGCGGCGCGCAGGATCGCGAACACCAGATCCTGCTTGCGGGTCCGCGCGATGTTCTCGAGGCCCTGGCTTTCGGCCAGTTCCAGCAGTTCTGCCGCGGTTTTCTTCTTCAGCTCGGGGATGTAGACCAGCTTGGGCGGTTCCAGCGATCGCGGTTCCTGCGCCGTGCGCTGCTGGGCGCCGCGGCCGTTCTGATGCTGGCCGTTGCCGTTCGCATTGCCGTTGGCGTAGCCGCCGACGTTGCCGTTGGCGTTGCCCTCCTCGTTGGGCCCGCCGACGTTGCCGTCTTCGTCCTGACCCTCGCCCGCGTTCGGCGCGCGGCGGGCGTTGGGCTCCAGGGCGATCA
The DNA here is from genome assembly GCA_964246995.1 of uncultured Hydrocarboniphaga sp. Lineage (GTDB taxonomy): Bacteria > Pseudomonadota > Gammaproteobacteria > Nevskiales > Nevskiaceae > Hydrocarboniphaga. The sequence goes on along the minus strand of CAXTSJ010000006.1, from coordinate 41,949 downwards.
TCACCGTGCGTCCCTCGGCAGCGGCGACTTCCGCCTCTTCCTCGGCGAGTGTCAGGTCGGCCGGAAGGCCGTCCTGATTGCCTCCGGACTGGCCACCACGCGATTGATTGTTGGAATTATTGGAGTGACGGCGGCGGTGCTTCATCATGCGTTGATCAGGCAAGGGTAGTGATGTGAGGGGTGACAAAGGCGGCGAGCTGCGCCTTGTGCACGGCGCCCACTTGCGTTGCTGCGGGCTTGCCGTCCTTGAAGAGGATGAGAGTGGGGATGCCGCGAATGCCGAACTGCGGCGGTGTGCCGGGATTCTCGTCGACATTGAGCTTGACGACCTTGAGCTTGCCGGCATTCTCCTGCGCGACCTGTTCCAGGATCGGCGCGATCATGCGGCAAGGGCCACACCATTCGGCCCAGAAGTCCACCAGCACGGGGACACTGGACTTGAGCACGTCCTGTTCGAAGGACGCGTCGGTAACGGGAGAAATATGTTCGCTCATGGCTCAACCTCATTGGACGGCGGGGATCGCGATCACCACTCAAAAAAACGAAAACCATCGTCAGGAATCGAATCGGATCAGACGGCGCCACGTCGCTGTGGGGAGGATCAAGCACCTTACCCAAGGTGCCGCCACAGCAAACGTCGCGCAGGATCAGACGACGATTGTTATGATTCGATTTCAGGGGAAACGACGCGACCGTGACTGTGTGCGAAGCGGGCTTGACAGCCGGTGAACACAGAACGGGATGGCGTTATTTGATCCCATTCCCGTCAGCCTTGCAAGTCTGATCGTTCTGTTGCCGCCATCGCGGTGATATCGCCATCCGGTGCGCTTCGGGCCGATCGACGCCCGACTCAACGCCCGAATCAACGACCACCAACGCATGCGACCCGACCACCTTTCCGACGTCAGCTTTCAATCATTGGGCTTGCATCCCACCTTGCTGTCGAGCCTGGAGAAAATGGGCTTCGACTACTGCACGCCGATTCAGGCGCAGACGCTACCACTGGCACTTGCGGGCTCGGACATCGCCGGCCAGGCGCAGACCGGCACGGGCAAGTCCGCGGCCTTTCTGCTGGCGACGATGCACAAGCTGCTGACCGAGCGTGGAGGCGGCCCCGCCGGCCAGCCGCGCGCTTTCATGCTCGCGCCGACACGCGAGCTGGCGCTGCAGATCCATGCCGACGCGGTGTTGCTCGGTGCCGATACCGGCCTGCGTCTGGCGGTGTGTTTCGGTGGCACCGGCTACGACTCGCAGCGGCAGGCGATCAGCGATGGCATCGACATCCTCATCGGCACGCCGGGTCGCTTGATCGACTATTACAAGCAGGACGTGTATTCGCTCAAGTACATCGAAGTGGTGGTGCTCGACGAGGCCGATCGCATGTTCGATCTGGGTTTCATCGACGACATCCGTTACGTGCTCAAGCGCATGCCGCCACCGGCCAAGCGGCGCAACTACCTGTTCTCGGCGACGCTCAGCCATCGCGTGCTGGAGCTGGCCTACGAGCACATGAACAGCCCGACCAAGATCGAGATCGAGCCCGAGCAGGTCACCGCCGAGCGTGTGCGCCAGACGCTGATCCACGTCTCCAACGACGACAAGCTGCGGCTGCTGATCGGATTGCTGCGGCATCACGCGCCGGTTCGCACGCTGGTGTTCGTCAACACCAAGCGCGGTGCGGAGCTGGTCGAAGCCACGCTCAAGGTCAACGGCTTCGAGGCGGCTACGATCTCGGGCGATGTGCCGCAGAACAAGCGCATGCGCCTGCTGGAGGATTTCAAGGAAGGCCGCCTGCCGATCCTGGTCGCCACCGACGTCGCCGCGCGTGGGCTGCATATTCCCGCGGTGTCGCATGTCATCAACTTCGATCTGCCGCAGGACGCGGAAGACTACGTGCACCGCATCGGCCGCACCGCGCGTGCGGGCGAAAGCGGTGACGCGATTTCGCTGTGCTGCGAAACCTATGTCTACTCGCTGCCGGACATCGAGCGCTACATCGGCGCCCGCATCCCGGTGCAGCAGGCCGAGGACGAATGGATGCCCAAGGACTTCGTGCGCGGAAGAGTCGCGCCGTCGAACTTCGACCGCCGGCCGCGTCCGGGCGGTGGCGGTGGTGGTCGGCGTCCCGGCGGTGCTGGCGGGCGCCGGCGCTAGCGGATCGAAGGCGCGCGGACGTGGAGATGATCCTGCGTCCCGACTGGCCGGCTCCGGCGCGCGTGCGCGCCGCTTCCACGACGCGTATCGGTGGCGGCAGCGCAGGGCCGTTCGCGGCGCTCAATCTGGCGCAACACGTCGGCGACGATCCGGCCGTGGTCGCCGCCAATCGCCGCTGGCTGCGCGACCATCTTCACCTGCCGGCCGAACCTCGCTGGATGGACCAGGTGCACGGCACCCTCGCCTGTGAGCTTCCACCTGCCGCCGGCTGCACCGCGGATGCGGCCTGGACAACCCAGCCGGGCGAAGTCTGCGTGGTGATGACGGCCGATTGCCTGCCGGTCCTGTTCTGCGACACCGCCGGCAGCTGCGTGGGCGTGGCGCACGCCGGCTGGCGCGGGCTGGCGGACGGTGTTCTCGAATCGCTGGTGCGCGCGCTGCCGGCAAGGCCGCATGATCTGCTGGCCTGGATGGGGCCGGCGATCGGACCGGATGCGTTCGAAGTCGGGCCCGAAGTCCGCGAGCGCTTCGTGGCCGGGGACGCCGCGGCCGACGCACATTTCGCCGCAGGTCGTTCGCCAGAAAAAGTTCAGGCCGACCTGTTCGGTCTGGCGCGACTGCGCTTGCGGCGCCTGGGTGTCGATCGGGTCTACGGCGGCGGCGTCTGCACCTATTCCGACCCGCAGCGCTTCTTTTCTTATCGACGCGATGGTCGCTGTGGGCGCATGGCGACTCTGGTGTGGCTGGGCTGATCACGCTAGCGCGATCGCGCGTCGCTGCGGCGAATCGCAGCCTGCGGATTAAAAGCTATCCTGCGATTTTGCCGCATCGCTTGCCGGGCGCATGACCCGGCGAAAGCGATGCGACGGGGGAGACGATGAGAGTGGCCTTCAAGAAGGCGATCGCGGGGTTGCTGACGGCGGGGGTCGTGTTGCTGATCACCGTCTCCGCGGGCGCACCCTGGATGCAGGCGGCGGCCGCAAAGGCGCCGCCCCCGGCCAAGCCGCGACCGGCCGAGATCATGCCGCGCGCCGCGCAGGAACTGATGCTCGACATCGTCAACACCGGCGAGCATCTGATCGCGGTGGGCGAGCGCGGACACATCCTGGCGTCCAACGACGGCCAGCACTGGGCGCAGGTCACGGTGCCAGTGCGTTCGACGCTGACGGCCGTGTGTTTCATCGACGCGCGGCACGGCTGGGCGGTAGGGCACGACGCCGCCATCCTGATGACCGCCGACGGCGGCAGGACCTGGTCGCTGCAGAACTTCGAGCCGGAAAAAGAGATGGCGTTTCTCGACGTGCTGTTCGTTGATTCGCAGCGCGGCTACGCGGTCGGCGCGTTCGGGCTGTTCTATGCGACGAACAATGGCGGCGCCAGCTGGGGCGAAGTCGAAGCCAAGCCGGTGCGCGAAGAAGAGCTTTATTTTCACGGCCTGGCGCGGCTCAACGACGGCAGCCTGTTCATCGCCGGCGAGACCGGCATGCTCGGCGTGTCCGCTGACGGTGTGGACTGGACGCGGTTGAAATCCCCCTACGAAGGCACGTTCTTCGGCGTGCTGCCGCACGGCGCGAAAGGCGCGCTGGTGTTCGGCCTGCGCGGCAACGTCTATGTCAGCGACGATGTGCGCAGCAACGTGTGGACGCGGCTGCCGCTCGACACCCTCGCCTCGTTCTACGGCGGCGCCTTGTTGCCCGATGGCCGCGCGGTGCTGGCGGGGTCGTCGGGCGCGCTGCTGGTCATCGATGGCGCCGGCCATGCTTCGCCGCTTGCCAGCGGCGAGTCGAGTTCGCTGGCCGCCGTGCTGCCGGTGAAAGGCGGCGTTGTGCTGGCCGGAGAGAATGGCCTCAAGCGCCTGGACAAGAGTCTTGATCAGGGTCTTTAGCGCATGAGCGACCACGACAGAGTGCCGACCCGCGGCGAAAAAATCCTGCGCGCGATCGAGCCGCTGATCTATTCGCGGCGCCGGCTGTCGATGGGCATCCTGCTGTTGATCACCGCGTTTCTCGCCGTCGAGATGGTCCGTCTGAAAAGCGATGCCGGCTTCGACAAGTCGATCCCGCTCGAACACCCCTACATGCAGGTGCTCAAGCAGTACCAGACCGACTTCGGCGGCGCCAACACCGTGCTGGTGGCGCTGATAAGGCAGGACGGCGACATCTACAACGAGAAATTCCTCACCCGCCTGAAAGCGGTCAACGACGAGGTGTTCTTCCTCAAGGGTGTGGATCGCTCGCGCGTGTCCTCGCTGTTCACGCCCGACGTTCGCTTCATCGAGGTAGTGGAAGGCGGATTCAAGGGCGGCAACGTGATTCCGGCCGATTACGCGCCGACGCAGCCGATGTTCGATCTGATCCGCGGCAACGTCGCCAGGGGCGGCCACATCGGCCGCTACGTCAGCAACGATCAGCATGGCGCGATGATCTTCTCCGAGCTGCTCGAAGTCGACCCGGTCACCGGCGAAAAACTCGACTACGGGCAGATGGCATCGAGACTGGAGGCGATCCGCAACAAGTACGAGGACCAGGACATCAAGGTCCACATCGTCGGCTTCGCCAAGGTCGTCGGCGATGTCATCGACGCCACCGAAGAAGTGGTGATCTTCTTCGGCATCACCCTGGTGATGACCTTCGTGCTGCTGTGGCTTTACCTCGGCAGTCTCAAGCTGGCGATGCTGCCGCTGCTGTGCTCGGTGACCGCCGTGATCTGGGAGTTCGGCCTGCTGCGGCTGTTCGGTTTCGGCCTCGACCCGTTCGCGATTCTCGTGCCCTTCCTGATTCTGGCGGTGTCGGTGAGTCACGGCGTGCAGTACGTCAACGCCTGGGTCGGCGAAATCGCCGACAACGGCCGCAATGCATTCGATGCCTCGCTGCACACCTGGCGCCGGCTGGCGATCTACGGCACCTTCGCGATCCTCACCGACGTCGCCGGCTTCGCCACGATTTACCTGATCCCGATCGACATCATTCGCGAGATGGCGATCAACGCCTGCTTCGGCATGGCGGCGATCATCATCACCAACAAGGTGATGATGCCGATCTGGCTCACCTGGGTCGGCGTCGGCGATCCGCAAGCTTTCGCCGCCAAACAGGAGCGTCGCGACGCGGTGTTCGACGGCGTCTGGCGTTTGTTGTCGAACATGGTGCGGCCGAAGCCGGCGATCACCGCGATCCTGATTTCAGCCGCGCTGTTCGGCTGGGCGTTGTGGCAGGGCAAGGCGCTGCAGATCGGCGACAGCCAGACCGGCGTGCCGGAACTGCTGCCGGATTCGCGCTTCAACCAGGACTTCCGCGCGGTCAACGAGAACTTCGCCATCGGCGTCGACATCCTCAAGATCATCGCCGAGACCGACCCCGAAGCCTGTGTCAACTACGAGGTGATGGACCAGATCGACCGCTTCGCCTGGCATCTCGACAACATCGCCGGCGTGCAATCGACGCTGTCGCTGCCGCAGGCGGCGAAGATCGTCAACGCCGCGTTCTCGGAGGCCAATCCCAAGTACAAGACCTTGCCGCGCAATTCGCAGGTGATGGCGCAGGCGATCGGCCCGGTGCCGCCTTCGACCGGCCTGCTCAGCCCCAACTGTTCGGCGATGGCGGTGTTCGTGTTCATGCGCGATCACCGCGCCACGACCATCAACCGCGTCGTCGATCAGGTCAAGGAATTCAACCGCGACAACGCGATCTCGTTCTACGCCGGGCACGAGGATGTCGGCGCGCAGTACTGCGTCGACAAGCAGAAAACACGGCGCGAGGTCGGCATCGACAAGACCGAGCTGCAGCGCATCGCCGAGCACCTCAAGCTCAAAAATCCGTCGATGCGAGAGGACGATCTGGCCAGGCAGTCGGACTACGTGATGGCCAGCAGCGCCGTCACTGCCGCCCAGGAGAAACTGGCCGGGCTCGACAAGCCCTGCCCGGTGAACTTTGCCCTGGCCACCGGCAATGTCGGCGTGATGGCGGCGACCAACGAGGAAGTGCAGCGGCTGGAAAAGCTCACGCTGTTCTACGTCTACATCGCCATCGTCGTCTGCGTGTTCCTGTCGTTCTTCGAGCTGTCGAGCCTGGTCGCCATTCTGCTGCCGCTGTCGCTGGTGTCGTTCATGGCCTACGCGGTGATGTCGCTGGCGGGCATCGGCATGAAGGTGGCGACGCTGCCGATCGTTTCTCTCGCGGTGGGTATCGGTGTCGACTACGGCATCTATGTCTACGCCACCATGAAGGACGCGCTGCTCGGCGGCTATCGCATGCAGGAGGCCTACTACCGCACCTTGAAGATGACCGGCAAGGCGGTGATCTTCACCGGCATTACGCTCGGCCTTGGCGTGGCGACCTGGCTGTGGTCGGGCCTGCAGTTCCAGCGCGACATGGGCCTGCTGCTGGTCTTCATGTTCACTGCGAATATGTTCGGCGCGATCCTGGTGCTGCCGGCGATCGTGTCCTTCCTGCTCAAGGAGTGCGAGCTGGCGCCGGGAGAGGTGCCGCAATTGCGGACGCGTCACGCGTGATCCTGATCCGATAGCACGACAGGCCATGCCTTGCCGTGGATGATGGCCGATGCCATGATGATCGTCATGCGATACCCGGACGGACATCGAGAGGCGGTCAAGGAACGCATTGTCCAGGAGGCTTCGCGGGCACTGCGCCGGCACGGCCTGGACGGCATCAGCATCCCCGCCCTGATGAAGCAGGTCGGCCTGACCCATGGCGGTTTCTACACCCACTTCAAGAATCGCGACGCGCTGGTTGCCGAGGCGGTTCGTGCGGCGGCGAAACAGACCCGACAAGGCGTTTTCGCCGAAGGCTTGCCACAGCCCGCGGTTCTGGAGCGCTATCTTTCGAAGGCGCATGCCGATCATCCCGAAGCCGGCTGCGTACTCGCGGCACTGGGCGCCGACGGCGCCCGTCAGCCCCTGAGCGTGCGCAAGGCTTTCGCCGAAGTCGCCCGCGGATTCATCGAGCTCTCGCAGTCCACCAGCGGTTCTCAAGACGCAGCCGCCAGCCCGAGCGACGCCAGCCTGGTGCGCGCGGCCACCATGATCGGTGGCGTCATTCTCGCCCGCCTGGTTCGGGATCAGGCTCTGGCCGAACGTATCCTCGCTGCCTGCCGCAAGGCTGCCCACAACTGAATGCGGCGCTGTACGCGCCGCTGCAACATCACTTAAAGGATGATGATCATCATGGCATTGGACGAGCTTTCGATGAACGACGCGGGGCCTGGGTCTGCTTCCGCGCAGGACTTGCAGCATCCATCGATCGTCGCGGTTCGCGCTCGGGTGCGACGCGGCGAGCCCGCGGTGCTGACCGCCGAGGCGATGCGTGCGCTGGCCCTGGAAGCCGGCGCCGACGACGCAGCGGTGGTTTCCATCGATCACCCGGACCTGGCGGGTGAGAAGCCCCACATCCTCCGCGCCTTGCCGACGGCGCGTTCGCTGGTGGCGATCGTGCTGCGCATGCATCCGGACAATGTCCGCAGTCCGCGACGCAGCGTGGCGAACGTCGAGTTCCACCAGGTCGGACATGAGGTGGACGCGGTGGCCAGCCGCATCGCGGTGGCCCTGTCGTCGATGGGCCACCGCACGATCAATCCGGCGATGGCCTTCCCGATGGAGATGCAGGACTTCCCCGAGCGGTCCTGGATCGTGTCGCACAAGCGCGTCGCGGTAGCGGCGCAACTCGGGCAGATGGGCCTGCACCGCAGCGTGATCCACCCACGCTTCGGCTCGTTCATCCTGCTCGGTACGGTGGTGACGGCGGGCGAGGTCGACGGAGCGCCCGAACCGCTCACGTACAACCCCTGCATCGTCTGCAAACTCTGCGTTGCCGCCTGCCCGGTGGGCGCCATCGAGGCCGACGGCGGGTTTCGCTTCTCGGCCTGCTACGACCACAACTATCGCGAGTTCATGACCGGCTTCACCGACTTTGTCGAGGAGGTTGTCGAGAGCAAGACCCGCAATGATTTTCGCGATCGCGTGCCGATGGGCGAAGCCATGGCGACCTGGCAGAGCCTGGCGTACGCGCCGAGCTATAAGGCGGCGTATTGCGTCGCCGTCTGCCCCGCGGGCGAGGACGTGCTCGGCGGTTATATCGACCAGAATCGCGCGCAGCACCTGCGCGAGGTCGTCAAGCCCCTCACCCGGCGAGAGGAGACGATCTATGTGGTCGCCGGCTCCGACGCCGAGGCGCATGTCAAAAAGCGTTTCCCGCACAAAACGGTGCGCGTGATTCGGTCGAGCCTGCGCGCCACGACCGCGCGCGGCCTGTTTGCCGCCCTGCCGCTCACGTTTCAGCGCGGACCCGCGAAGGGCTGGCAGGCGAGCTTTCACTTCGACCTCAGTGGCGCCGATCCGCTGCGGGCGACGGTGCGCATCAACGATGGCCGGCTCGAAGTGCTGGACGGGCTGGTCGGCCATGCCGATGTCAGCGTTCTTGCCGACGGCGGCCTTTGGGTTGACATCGTCAACAAGCGTCGCAACCCGGTGGCCGCGGTGTTGCGCGGACGCCTGAAAATCCGCGGACGGCGTGCGCTGCTCGACCGCTTTGCGGCCTGCTTTCCGAGATAAGGGTCCGACGACAGGTCAAGGCTGTCAGCGGTGCTGTTCTTGGCGGTGCTTTTAAAGGGCCGCCATCTGGATCGCGTTTTCCAGCAACGGCCCCGGGTCTTCGGCCAGGTGCGCGAACTGTCCGTCGATGGCGAGCTGGCTCAGGCCATGGACGAGGCCCCAGGCGTAGACGCCGCCGTTGATCACGCGGGCATCGTCCGACTGCAGTTGCCTGGCCCGCCCCACCTGCGCCAGCAAGGTGTTGAACGAGGTCAGACCCGCCAGCATCAATTCCTCATTGCGGTTGGCGGAGGAGAAGCGCCCGAACATCAGGCGGAACAAGGCCGGATTGGTACGCGCGAAGCCGATATAGGCCTGGCCCGCGGCGCGTAGCGCGGCGGTTGCATCGGTCTGCGTATTGGCGCCCTGGATCTGCGCGGCCGTGAGCCGGCGAAAGCCTTCCGCCGCCAGCGCGATGAGCAGCGCGTCCTTGTCGGCGAAGTGGCGATAGGCGGCATTGGCCGAAACCCCGACACGCCGCGCCAGTTCGCGCAGGCTCAGTTCCACATGCTCGGCCGATTCCAGGTGGTGCAGTCCCGCCTCAACGAGCGCCGCGCGAAGATTGCCGTGGTGATAGCCGGCCTTTTCGGGCGCCGCGGATTTTTTTCTTCGCGTCATGTTGACAGTGTGCACATAAATTGCATGAGGCCACCATGCCGATTCAAATTGATCAGAGCCTTGCATTGCCAGCAGAGTGAAGACCATGCCCTTCGCGTCGAGCCTCAGCCTAAAGGAAAGCACTGTGGCCTGGGTATCCAGGCAGTTGCAGAAGCGCGTCCCGCACGCGGCGTCCAACCGCGCGCTCGAAGGCCCGTTCGCGCCGGTTGTCGAGGAGCGCACCGAAACCCGGCTGCGCGTGACTGGCGAGATTCCACGCGAGCTTGAAGGGCTCTATGCGCGCATCGGTCCCAATCCGATGCAGGTGGACAACCCCGCCGCCTATCACTGGTTTACCGGTGACGGCATGGTGCACGGCGTCAACATGAGTGGGGGCGACGCGCTGTGGTACCGCAACCGCTGGGTGGGTTCCGATGGCGTCAACAAGCGGCTCGACAGACCCCGCGTACCCGGCCCGCGCCGCGGCGTGCCCGACGTGGTCAACACCAACATCATCGGCCATGGCGGGCGGCTGTGGGCACTGATCGAATCCGGCCCCTATCCGGCGGAGCTGGACGGCGAATTCAACACACTGAAACGCGGCCTGTTTGACAGCGCGATCTCGGCCGCGTATTCCCCGCATCCGCGTCTGGACCCGGCGACCGGCGAGCTGCACGCGATCTGCTACGACACGCTGAACAGGAATCGCGTGCAGCACATCGTGGTCGACCGCGACTGCCGCGTCACGCGCATCGCCGACATCGCGGTGCAGGACGGGCCGATGATCCACGACTGCGTGCTGACCGCGACACGGGTGGCGGTGCTGGATCTGTCCTTCACTTTTTCGAACCGCGAATTCCTGCGCGGCAGCACGTTTCCCTATTGCTGGAATCCGCATCACCAACCGCGAGTGGGCCTGCTGCCGCGCACCGGCAACGCGGACGCGATTCGCTGGTACGGCGTCGAGCCTTGCCTGGTGTTTCATGTCTGCAACGCCTTCGATCTGGCGGACGGCGGCGTGGCCATGGACGTGATCGTGCACCTGCCGATGCCGGGCCGGCGCTCGCTCAAGGTGCCGGAAGAAACGCGGCCCAGTTTCGAACGCTGGACACTGGCCGCAGACGGCGAGCATGTGCAGCGCCGCGTGCTGTCGGATCGCGCGCAGGAGTTTCCGCGCTTCGACGAGCGCCTGGCCTGCCAGCCGTATCGCTATGCCTACACTGTCGGCTTCCGCTTTCCCGAATCCTTGTCGCCGGCCTGCGGGCAGTTCGTTTTCAAACACGATCTGCATGCGGGGAGCATCGAGTTCCACGATCACGGACCGCGACGCGTCGGTGGCGAGGCGGTGTTCGTGCCGCGCCATGCCGCCGCGGCGGAAGACGAAGGCTGGCTGATCGCGTATGTCTACGACACCGACACCCGGCGTAGCGATCTGGTGATACTTGACGCACGGAACCTCGGCGCCAAACCCCAGGCGCTGATCCATCTGCCCTGCGCGGTGCCGATGGGATTCCACGGCAACTGGATCGCGCGCCAATGAGATCACCGCGGCTGCTCCTGCTCTGCTGCGTCATGGCCGGCCCGGCGCAGGCGATCGACTTCGACATCGGCGGCATCAGCGGCACGCTCAACAGCCGCGCATCCATCGGTGCCGCGGTGCGCACCGAGGAGCCCGATTCGCGTTTCATCGCCAAGCAGAATCTCAATCCCGATCTGTGCGGGCAAAGCAACTGCATGTCCTTCACCGGCGACCCGCGCCCCAACCAGAGGCTGGTCGACGCGCCCGGCGCCTTCTTCGGCACCAACAAGGACGATGGCGATCTCAACTATCGGCAATGGGACGTGGTGTCGGCGGTGTCCAAGATCAGCAGCGACCTGTCCGGCGCCGTCAACGAGCGCATCAAGTTCGAGCTGGGCGTTTTCGCCTACTTCGATCCGGTCAACCACTCGTTTGACGAGCGCCATCCGGACACCACGTTTCAGGACGCGAGAAGTTCGCGCTCCGACGAGGTCAGCCGCCAGCTTGGCTTGAGCGCGCAGTTGAAACGCGCGCTTGTGTCGGTGGATTTCGATCTCTTCGACCGCGATTTCTCAAGCACTATCGGCTACCAGCGCATCCGCTGGGGCGAAGCCACCTTCAACGTCTTCAACAGCCTCGACCAGATCAATCCGCCGAGCGCGGTGCTGCTGCATCAGCCGGGCTCGCAGGTGAGCGACGTGTTCTTGCCGACGCCGAGCATCGTGCTCAACGCACAAGTGGCGGAAGGGCTGTCGCTGCAGCTGGTCTACGAACTGGCCTGGCGCCACGCGCAGCCCGATCCGGGCGGCGCTTTCGGCGTCATCGGCAATGTCAGCTACGACGTGATCGAGGACGACGTGCTGTATCTCACCGAAGGCCAGGCGCATGAGGACCCCGACGGCCGCGCGCGTCTGGGCTACCCGGCCGGTGTCATTTCAGAAACCTCTTTCACCGCGCGCCTGCTCGACAAGTCCAAGGGCTACCCCAGCGACTTCGGCCAGTTTGGCGGCAAGCTCAGCTGGTACGCAGCGGATGTCAACGGCGGCACCGAGTTCAGCTTCTACGCGCTGAACTATCACAGCCAGCTGCCCTACTTCAGCGTCGACGCCGCGCAGCAATCCTGCGCGCGCGATTCGACCAGCTTCGTGCAGGGCTTCATCGATTGCCGCGGCTTCATCGGCCTGAATCCCGGCAGCGGCCTGGAGCCGGTGCCGATCGACACCATCGTCGGCCGCTTCGAGTATCCCGAGAACATCCAGATGTTCGGCATGAGCTTCAACACCAACATCGGCAGGTGGTCGCTGGCAGGCGAGTATTCGCTGCGGCCGAACCTGCCGCTGCAGGTGAGCCTGGTGGACGTGGTCTATTCCGGCTGGCAGCCGGCGTTCCCGCGCCAGGACCTCACCCTGGGGCTGGACCCGAACACGCTGGCGCAGACCGCGACCTCGCTGGACGGCGTGCTCGGCGGCATCGCGTCCAGCAACCCGCAGCAACTGCGCAGCGATCTGTTCGCGCTGTTGCGAGGGCTGCCGGCGATTCTCGGTACCGGGATCAGCGGCCCGGTGACGGTGCCCGGCGCGCGCCGCGCGGCGCCGGATTTTCTGTCGGTGTATCGCGGCGACGAGGTGCAGCCCGGCCAGCGGGTTCACGGCTATGAGCGTTTCACCGTCGACCAGATCGATTTCACCGCGATCCGCGCCATCGGCAACAGTGAAAACCCGGTGGGCGCCGACCAGATCCTGGTGCTGCTCGAAGCCGGTGCCACGCACATCTGGAACCTGCCGTCACGCTCGAAGCTGCAGATCGAGGGCGGCGACTTCGACAACACCCACGCCAGCCCTGGCGCCGACGGCACCGGCAGCGGCGGCGTGCCCGACGCCAGCCGCATCACGCCCACGCAGCAGACCAGCGGCTTCGCCACGAGCTTCGCCTACGGCTACCGGGTCCTGGTGCAGTTCGAATACGACAATCTGCTGTCGGGTTTCAACTTCAAGCCCTCGCTGATGTGGGGCCAGGACATCGACGGCATCGCGCCGCAGCCGATCCAGGGTTTCGTCGAAGGATTGAAGCTGTATGCGGTGGGCAATATCGTCGAGTTCAGCGATCAGTGGAGCGCGCAGATCTATTACCAGGGCTCGACCGGCGGCGGTACCGTCAACGCCGCAAGAGATCGCGACACGCTGGGCTTGAGCCTGGCCTACACTTTTTGATGAGCGAGCGACGATGACGATCAAGAATGCGGGGCTGGCGCTGCTGAGCCTGGCGAGTGCGCTGACGATGACGCCCGCGTCGGCGAAAGTGTCGGCCGCCGAGGCCGCCAGACTCGGCAAGGACCTGACTCCGGTCGGCGCGACCACGGCCGGCAACGCCGATGGCAGCATCGGCCCCTGGCTGGGGAAGAGCTTCTTCGACGAGTCGATCCTCAAGGAGACGCCGCAATCGCTGGACACTCTGCGCGAAGCCGTCGACAAGGCGCGCAAGGCCGACCCGGCGGAGTTCGTCGCGCTCACCAAGGCCTTTGAAACCATGAGCCCGCAGAACTATCCGGCGATCCGCGCGCAACTCGACAAGGTGATTCTCAAGCTGCCGGCCGATATCCAGGTGCGCTCGCACAGTCTTGAACGGCAGATGGGCGGTGGCGGCAAATACGAGAAGCCGCTATTCGTCATCACCAAGGACAATCTCGCCCAGTACGCCGATCGCCTGACCGATGGCCACAAGGCGATGTTCGCCAAGTACGCGGACTACAAGATGGTGATCTACCCGAGCCTGCGCTCGGGTTTCTATCCGCCCGAAGTCGAACAGGCGACGATCAGGAACGCGACGAGCGCCGAGCTGAAAACGCCCGACGATCTCGAAGGCGCGGTGCTGGGTTTTCCTTTCCCGATTCCGAAAACCGGTGCCGAGGCGATCTGGAATCACAAGGTGCGCTTCCGCAGTTCCGCCATCCGCCGCTACAACAACCAGGCCATCGTCAAGCCCGACGGCACCTACAAGATCACCAAGCTGCTCGAAGACATCAAGTTCAAGTACTGCAATCTGAGAGAGAGCAATCCGGGCACCAAGATCCTGTTCTATTACCTGTCCGAAGTGCTGTCGCCGCCGCGTCTGGCGGGGCAGTTGACGCTGGTGCATGAAACCTCCGGCGCCGGTGGCAGCGGTCGCGACGCCTGGCTCTACAATCCGGGGCTGGGCCGTGTGAATCGCGCGCCGGACGTGGGCTACGACAACCCCGCGCTCGGCACCGACGGCGAGCAGTTCAACGACCAGATCGACGTCTTCAACGGCGCGCTCGATCGCTATGACTGGAAGCTGATCGGCAAGAAGGAGCTGTACATTCCCTACAACTCCTACTACATGCTGACGCCGACCTTGCAGTACGCCGACATCATCCGCCCCGGCCACATCAACCAGAACCTGGCGCGCTATGAATTGCATCGGGTGTGGATCGTCGAGGCGAGCTTGCGCGCCGGCGTGCGCCACCAGTTCAAGCGCCGCCGCTTCTACATCGACGAGGATGGCTGGGCGATCGCGGTGGTCGACTGCTACGACAATCGCGATCAGTTGTGGAAAGTGCAGGAGGCGCATCTGCTGAGCTTCCCCTTCGTGCCGACGGTGTCGGGCATTCCGGAAGTGATCTACGACTTGCAGAGCGGCCGCACCTTCATCACCACCATGGTCAACGAAGACAAGATCGTGGACTTCAAGATCGACTATAAGGACGACTATTTTTCGCCGGCCAATCTCAGCCACAAGTCGCTCGGCAAGTGATGCGCCGGGCGGCACGCATCGCCGCGGCGGTGGCCTTGGCGGCGGCGGCGTTGGGAGCTGCTTCCGCTATTGCGCAGGACGATGCGGCAGACAAGCCGCGTCCCGCCGAAAAGGTGGCGCGCGCGACGGCGGGGCTGCTGCTGGACGTGACCAGGGCCGGCACGGCGTGGATCGCGGTTGGCGATCACGGCGTGATCCTGCGCTCCGAAGACGGCCGGCAGTGGACGCAAATCGCCTCGCCGCTGGATATCACGTTCAACCGCGTGCGCTTCTTCGATGAGCATCATGGCTGGATCGTCGGTTACGACGGCAGCGTGCTGGAGAGCCGGGATGGCGGCAGGCTTTGGCGGCTCGCGCAGTACGAGGGCGCGGCGGGCCGGCCTTACTTCGATGTGCTGTTCGTGGACACGGTGCAGGGCTGGCTCGCCGGCGCCAACGGCGTGCTCAAGCGCAGCGCCGACGGCGGCGCGAGCTGGGCGCCGGTAGCCGACGGGGTCCTGCAGGACCAGCCGAACCTCTACGCGCTCCAGCGTCTCGGCGACGGCAGCCTGTTGCTCGCGGGCGAGCGCGGTTTTCTTGCGCAGTCGACCGACGCCGGCCAGAACTGGTCGGTCCTGAAGTCGCCCTACAGCGGCGCCTATTTCGGCGCGATGCCGATTGGCGAACACGGCGCGCTGGTGTTCGGTTTGCGCGGCAACGCGTTCTACGCCGACGACCTGCGATCAGCGCCAAGACTCAGTGCCGCGGACCGAGACGCGCTGCGCCGCGCCGCCGACGATCCCGAATCCTCGGCGCGCAGCATCGATCCGGTGAGCGCGGTGCCGGGCTGGGCGCATCTGGCGGGCAGCGACCGGGAAAGCCTGTTCGGCGGTACGCGGACAGCGGCCGGACGCGTGCTGCTGTTCGGCAACAACGGACGCGTCGTCGAAGCCGATCTCGCCGGCGGACACCTGCAACGCCTGCCGGTGACGAATGGGGCCAACCTGAGCGCCGGTGTCGACGCCGGCGACGGGCTGATCGTCGTCGGCAGTTTCGGTTTGCGGCGCTTGCCGCCGGTGCGCTGAGGCATGGCGGCGTCGGCCATCAGCGGCGTCTGGGCCGACCGCATCCTGCGCGTCGCCGAGCCGGTCATCTACGGCCGGCGGCATCTCACGCACGCGATCCTGATCCTGCTCACCCTGCTGTTCGCGGGGCAGACCGCGCGTCTGAAACCGGACGCGGGATGGCTCAAGTCGGTGCCGCTCGATCATCCCTACATGCAGACCTTCCGCGATTACTACCGTGATTTTGGCGGCGCCAATACGGTTCTGTTCGCGCTGATCCAGGAGCAGGGCGACATCTACAACCCGCGCTTCATGGCGGCGCTGCAAGGCGCGACCGATGACGTGTTCTTCATCCCCGGCGTCGATCGCGCGCGCGTCGTCTCGCTGTTCACGCCCAACGTCAACTACGTCGAGAACATCGAGGGCGGGCTGTCGGGCGCGACGGTGATCCCGTCGAACTACCGGCCGACGCCGGACGTGCTGGAGAAGGTGCGCTCCAACGTCGCCAAGGCCCAGGTGGTTGGGCGGCTGGTCACCAACGATCAGCGCGGCGCGATGATCATCACCGAGCTGCTCGACGCCGATCCGAGGACCGGCGACCAGCTCGACTATCGCGAGATCGGCCGCTATCTCGAAAAGCTGCGCGCCAAGTACGAGAACGGCGGCATCAAGGTCCACGTCATCGGCTTCGCCAAGATCGTCGACGACATGACCGCGGCCTCGCTGCAGGTCGGCGGATTCTTCGCGCTCACGCTGATAATCACCGGCCTGCTGCTGTGGATCTACTGCGGGTCGTTCAAGCTGGCGCTGGTGCCGCTGGGCTCGTCCTTCGTCGCGGTGATCTGGGAGCTGGGCCTGCTGCGCAGTTTCGGCTACGGGCTCGATCCCTTCGCGGTGCTGGTGCCCTTCCTGATTCTCGCGGTGTCGGTGTCGCACGCGGTGCAGTACGTCAACGCGTGGGTCGACGCGGTGCATGCGGGAGAATCGAGTTACGACGCCTCGCTGAGCACGTTCCGCCGCCTCGCCGTGGCCGGCACCATCGCCCTGCTCACCGATGTCGCCGGCTTTGCGACCATCTACCTGATCAAGATCCAGATCATCCAGGAGATGTCGATCAACGCCGTGCTCGGCGGGCTGGCGATCATCGTCGCCAACAAGATGTTCGTGCCGATCTGGCTGACGATGGTGCGCCTGCCCAATGTCGAATTGTTCTGCGCCCGCCAGGCGCGGCGCGCGGCGGTGCTCGACAAGTTCTGGTGGTGGCTGTCGGCGGTGACGCGCCGGGATGTCGCCGCCGCGGTGCTCGCCGCGAGCCTGGTCGTGCTCGGCGGCTCGCTATGGGGATCGCAGAAGCTGATCATCGGCGACGCGCTCGACGGCATCCCCGAGCTGCGTCCGGATTCGCGCCTCAACCAGGACTTCCGCGCCATCACCGGCAACTTCGACATCGCGGTGGATCAGCTCAAGGTCATCGCCGAGAGTCGGCCCGACGGCTGCGTCGACTACGAGCTGATGAGCCAGATCGACCGCTTCACCTGGCACATGGAAAACACCTCGGGTGTCGCTTCCGCGCTGTCGCTGCTGAGCTTCGCCAAGATCGTGCATCAGGGTTTGTCGGAAGGCCGGCTCAACGCCCTGGTTCTGCCGCGCAATCGCTACGCGCTGGCGCAGACCACGGCCCTGGTGCCGACCAGTTCGGGCCTGCTCAGCGACGACTGCGACGCGCTCGCGGTGTTCCTGTTCACGCGCGATCACAAGGCCGCGACGATCGCGCATATCGTCGACGAGGTGAAGCGTTTCGACGCGGCCAATCGCGCGGATTTCTATGCTCGCCACCGCGACGTCACGCCGCCGATCTGCGACGCGCGCTATGCCGCGTTCAAGCAGGCGCGCAACGCACCCGCCGGCGTCTCGCGCGACGACGAGCCGCCGCCCGATTGCCCGGTCCGCTTCGCGCTGGCCACCGGCAATGTCGGCGTCATGGCGGCGACCAACGAGGTGGTGGCGGCGCAAGAGGGCCGCATCGTGCTGTGGGTTTATGTGGCGATCCTGGTGCTGCTGTGGATGAGCTTCCGCAGTTGGCGCGCGATCGCCTGCATCGTCCTGCCGCTGGCGCTGGTCTCGCAGGCCGGCTACGCGGTGATGGCCTGGCTCGACATCGGCCTGAAAGTGGCGACGCTGCCGGTGCTGGCGCTGGCGGTGGGCATCGGCGTCGATTACGGCATCTACGTCTTTGGCGTCATGGCCAGCGGGCTCAAGCAGGGCTTGAGCTTGAGACAGGCCTACTTCGAAACCCTGCGCGGCACCGGCAAGGCGGTGATCTTCACCGGGCTCACCCTGGGCATTTCGGTTTCGACCTGGCTGTTCTCGCAACTGCAATTCCAGATCGACATGGGCCTGCTGCTGCTCTTCATGTTCACTGCCAACATGATCGGCGCCATCGTGCTGCTGCCGGCGATCGCGGCGTGGCTGCTGCGTTCCAGGCCCGATGGCTAGCGGCGCGGCGACCCTTTAGTTGCGCGTTAGTTGCGCGGCGTCTCGGCCGGCTCGCTGTCCTGGCGGGTTGCGCCGCGCGCTTTCTCCGGCTGATCGGGGCCGAGGGGGTTGCCAGGCATGTCGCGTTCGCGCACCGCGTCGGTGGCGGATTCGGCGCCCGGATCCGCACCGTGATTGGAGTCCGGGTCGATGGGTGTTGTCGTGTGGCGCGGGTGTTGGCTCATGAATCGTTCCTTGATTGCGGGCGAGGCCAATCCCTGGCCTTCGTCAGACGGACCCTGCGAACGTCCGTCGGTTCCGCGTCGCGCAAGCGAAGCAAGGCCGGACTACGACGTGCCGGGCGGCACGATGATGCGGCCGTCGCCGGCATCCGGCGCGTGCGCCGCTTCGCTGGAACGCGACAGGCCGGCGGTGATCAGGAAGCGCATGGCATCTTCAAAGCTCATGTCCACCGGCACCAGGCAGTTTCGCGGGAGCAGGATGGTGTAGCCGCCGATCTGGTAGCTCATCGGCAGATAGACCGCGACCGTGTCCGGGGTGTCCGACAGGCCCACCGCCGCGAGATCGTCGACGGTGACGAAGCCCAGCAGCCGGAACGGCAGGTTTGGCAAGGACACCATCACCACCTGGCCGAAGCGGCTCTTCTCGCTCTTGGAAAAAAAGCCGGTAAGGTCGCGCACGGCGCCGTAGACCGTCTTGATCAGCGGGATGCGTTCGAGCTGCTCTTCGAGCCATTTGACCAGCTCGCGGAAGAAGATCGCCTGCATCAGCATGCCGGTGACGAAGATCAGCACGACCGTGAACACCAGGCCCATGCCGGGTCGGTAGGACTCGCCCGGCAGCAGCACGCGCAACAGTCCGCCGAGCATGGTTTCGGCGGCGCCGATCATCCACATCACCAGGGCGAAGGTCACCAGCACCGGCAGCACCGCGGCCAGGCCGGTGATGAAAGTCCGGGTGATGCGGCGCCCGGTCCAAAAGCCGCGCAGCCGGGTGGCGTCGAATTTCATCGCGGATCAGGTGCTGCGCTGCGCCTTGGTCGCCGCGGTGGCGGCCTGGCTGGCTTCCCGGATCTTGCGCCAGGCCTCGTCGCTGAGCTTGGTCAGTCCGGCGAAAGTGGAGGGCGCCGCCAGGTGATGACCACCGTCGATGCAGATGGTCTCGCCGGTGATGTAGTCGCAACCATCTCCCAGCAACAGGATCATCAAATTGGCGAGTTCCTCCATCTGGCCATAACGGCCCATCGGCACCTCGTCCGCGGACGTTGCGCCGACTTTCACGTCGTCGGTCGGGCTCAGCATCTGCCAGGCGTATTCGGTGGGGAAAGGCCCCGGCGCCACCGCGTTGATGCGGATGCCGTAGCGCGCCCATTCCACCGCCAGCGACATGGTCATGGCGTTGACCGCTGCCTTGGCCATGGCCGAGGGTACGACGAAGGCCGAGCCGGTCCAGATCCAGGTGACCAGGGTGGAGACGATCGAACCCTTGAGCCCCTGGTCGATCCAGCGTTTGCCGCAGGCGTGGGTGGTGAAAAACGCGCCGTTCATAACGGTGGAGGTCACTGCCTCGAACGCACGCGGGCTCAGATCCTTGGTCGGTGCGATGAAGTTCGCGGCGGCATTGTTGATCAGGCCCGTCAGCGGGCCGTGCTGCTGCCAGATCTGCTCGACGGCCGCGTCGACGAGATCGGCCTTGCGAATGTCGACCGCCTGGAATTGCGCGTGCCCCGGATACAGGTCGTTGATCTCGTCGACGGCGCCTTGCAGAACCTCGGGCCGCCGTCCCCAGAGATGAACCTGCGCACCGTGAGCCGCCAGAAAACCGGCGACGCCTTTGCCCAGGCCGGTACCGCCTCCGGTGATCAGGATGCGTTTGCCGGAAAGCGCGTTTTTGTCATAGAGCGGCATAAAAAAACTCCTTATATCGGCACCGAAAATGTTTGTCGCCATCGCCACCGGAGGCATCGTAGCAATGGTCTTGCCGACCCCTCCGGCGAGGCCAGTTTAGTCGCTTTACTTAAGTAGTAGTGTTCCCTACGATGTCGTATTACTCCAGAGAACTCTCCATGTTCCAGCGTCAGTTATTCCGCGAAGATCACGAAATGTTCCGTGATTCCGTCGCCAAGTTCATCGAGCGCGAGATCGCGCCGTTTCACGCGCAATGGGAACACGACGGCCTGGTGCCGCGGGAGCTGTGGCACAAAGCCGGTGAAGCC
This sequence comes from uncultured Hydrocarboniphaga sp., assembly GCA_964246995.1. Taxonomy (GTDB): domain Bacteria; phylum Pseudomonadota; class Gammaproteobacteria; order Nevskiales; family Nevskiaceae; genus Hydrocarboniphaga. Next base: position 21,553 of record CAXTSJ010000006.1, on the reverse strand, counting down.
GGGATGCTCTGCTGCACGATTCCGGAAGAGTACGGCGGCCTGGGGCTGGACTATCTGTTCGATGTCATCGTCTTTGAAGAAATGGCGCGCAGCGGCTTCACCGGCCCTGGGTTCCTGATCCATTGCGATCTGGTGGCCACTTACGTCAAGTCCTTCGGCTCCGAGGAGCAGAAAAAGCACTGGCTGCCGAAGATGGTGGCGGGCGAGGCCATCGGTTCTTTGGGAATGACCGAACCCCACGCCGGATCGGATCTGCGGGCGATCCGCACCAAGGCCGTCCGCGATGGCGACGATTTCATCATCAACGGCCAGAAAGTCTTCATCTCCAACGGCCAGATGTGCGACGTGATCGTGCTGGCGACCAAGACCGAGAGCCCGGAAGGCAGCAAGGGCGTGACCCTGTTTCTGGTGGATTGCAGCACGCCCGGTTTCAAGCGCGGCAAGAATCTGGAAAAGCTCGGCCTCAAGGCACAGGACACTTCGGAGCTATTCTTCGAAGACATGCGCCTCCCAGCCAGCTGCATGCTGGGCGGCGAGGGGGAAGGCTTCAAGCTGATGATGACCAAGCTCTCGCAGGAGCGGCTGGCACAGGCGATCCGCTCGGCCACGGTGTCGGAGCATCTGATCGACATCACGGTGGACTACACCGCCAACCGCAAGGCCTTCGGCAAGACCATCGCGGATTTCCAGAACACCCAGTTCAAACTCGCGGAACTCAAGACCGAGGCTGTGATCGGGCGCGTGTTTACCGACCACTGCATCGCCAAATTCATGGAAGGCAAGCTCGACGAGGTCGACGCGGCGATGGCCAAGATGTGGCTGTCGAACCTGCACTGCAAAATCGCCGATGAATGCCTGCAGCTGTTTGGCGGCTGGGGCTACATGTGGGAGTACCCGATCTCGCGGGCTTTCGCCGACGCGCGCATCGTCAAGATCGCCGGCGGGTCGATCGAGATCATGAAGCACATCATCGGCAAGTCGATGTTCAAGGGGTACAAGCACCAGAACGTTTTGCCGATCGCCACCGGCGCCGCCGAATAAAAGCGGTGCCGCCGAATAGGATCGGCGCTGACGGCGTGGGTTCCGGCGCCTCCGCCCATACTTGTGACTGGATTACGGAACGCGATTTGGGTGTACCTTGCTGGTGTCAGTGTGCAGTTGAGGAGAAAAGTCATGCTTGATTACTTGAAGTACTGGGTTGCCGTCTTCGTTCTCGGTGTGGCTTACGCCGGGTTTTTCATGGGTGGCGACTGGGTCTGGCTGGGCATCGCCACATTCCCGACGCTGGCTGTTCTCGACACCGTCGTCGGGCGCGATTACAGCGTGCGCAAGATGAGCAACGCGACGCTGGCCAACATCCCGATCTGGATCTGCGCCGTCGGCCCGGTCTGTCTGTATTTCGCTTTCGCCTGGCGCCTGTCGGTCGAAGAGCTGACCCCCTGGCAGGTCTTCGGCGGCGTGCTGAGCGTGGGCTGGATGGGCGTCATTCCGCTGGTTCCTGCGGCGCATGAGCTGTATCACATGCGCGGCGCTTTGCCGCGCACGGTCGGCCGCTACTCGCACCTGTGCATTCTCGATTGCACGCGCGACATCGGCCACGTTGTCGGCCATCACATCGACGTGGGCACGGTCGATGACGGCGACACCGCGGCGCGTGGAACCAACCTGTATTTGTTCACGGCGAACGCGGTGCTGGAGTCCACCCGATACGCGATGAACATGGAGGGCAACGCGCTCAAGAAGAAGGGCCTGTCGCCCTGGAACATTCGCCATCGCGCCTATCGCGCGCTGCTGGCCTTGGCGCTTTTCCATGTCGTGCTGTTCCTGATCGGCGGCTGGCAAGCGAATTTGTTTGGCCTTTGCGGACAGCTCGTTGCCCGCTTCTGGGTCGAGTCATTCAACTACTTCCAGCATTACGGCATCGTCCGCGCCAAGGGCGCGCCGATCGGTCGCCGCCATCTGTGGAATCACCTGGGCTGGTTCTCGCGCACGGTAGCTTTCGAGATCACCAACCACGCCGACCATCACCTGAATTCCTACCAGGTGTATTACAAGCTGGTGCCGCATAAGGAAGCGATTCCGATGCCCAGCGTCTTCGTCTGCTTCCTGTCGGCGCTGATTCCGCCGCTGTGGCACGAGGTCATCATCAAGCCGGCGCTCAAGCGCTGGGACCTTGAGTTCGCCACTGCCGAGGAGCGGCAGATGGCCGCCAGAGCCAACGAGAAAGCGGGCTGGCCGGACTGGCAGCGCGAGCCCGGCGTACAGGTCGGCAACGCGGCGACCGTCGGCGTCTAAGCTGGCATCCAAGCTTTTGGGTTGTACGCGTCACGCCACTGATCTTCCAGGAAGATCAGTGGCATTGTTTTTACGGTGTCCATAAAAATTATTAAGGGGGAGCCTTTGTCCTACGAATCCATTGATCTGTCGGTGACCGATGGTCTGGCACGGCTGGTCCTGAACCAGCCCGAGATCGGCAACCCTTTCAACGCGCCCTTCTGCGCCGAGCTGGCGCTGGTGGCCAATGATCTGGCGAGCCGCACCGATCTGCGGGCGATCCTGCTCACCGGCAACGGCAAGTTTTTCAGCGTCGGCGGCGACGTCGCGATGTTCAAGCGCGAGATCGATGTGCTGCCGGCGAAGATTCGGGAATGGACCTCGGGCCTGCACATGGGCATGGCCAGGCTGTTGCGCCTGGATGCGCCGATCATCGCCGCCGTGCATGCCACTGCGATGGGCGGCGCCTGCGCCTTGGTTGCCAGCGCTGACCTGGTGTTCTCAGCGCGCTCGGCGCGCTTTGGCGCCGCGTATTCGATGCTGGGCTACAGCTGCGACGCCGGTGCGTCGTTTGCGCTGTCATCGCGCATGGGCCTGGCGCGCGCGCGGCGGTTTCTGCTGCTGGCCGAAATGCTCGACGCCGAAGAAGCCGGCCGCGTCGGCCTCGTGGACCATGTCGTCGACGACGATCAGCTGATGGTTTCCGCCGAGAAGGCGGCGATCCGGCTCAGCCAGGGCCCGACCCGGGCTTACGGCGAAGTGCGCCGCGTGTTCGCGCGCGCGTTTGGCCAGCCGTATGAAGCGCAGCTGGAAGACGAGGCCCAGGGCCTAGTCCGCGCGGCGTCGACTGAGGATGCGCGCGAAGGCATCATGGCGTTCATGGACAAAAGAAAGCCTCAGTTCAAAGGGCGCTGAAGCCTGCGTCGGCGGGTTGCCGGCAGCGGACAGGATCGTCAAGGAGAAGCAGCATGTGGTTGCATGCCGAGATCAAGAACCTGGCGGACATTCCGCGCTATTACGGCCGCACGTCGCCCGACAAGACCGCGCTGATCGACGTTTCCGGCAGCCGCAGCTTCCGCGAGCTGGACACGATCAGCAACCAGGTCGCCAGCGCGCTGATCGCCGCCGGCGTCGGGCCTAAATCGCACATCGGGTTTTTCGGCAAGAACTCCGGGCGCTATTACGAAATGCTGTTCGGCGCCAACAAGGCCGGTTGCGCTCTGGCGCCGCTCAACTGGCGCCTGTCGGTTGCCGAACTGGTGCCGGTGATCGAAGACGCGCAGTGCCCGGTGATTTTCGTCGACAAGGAATTCGTCGATACCGTCAAGGCCGTCGCCGAAAAATGCGCCCAGCGCTTCGAGACCGTGGTCTACGATTCCACTGCCGCCGAATCCGAGACGTTGCAAGCCTGGCTGGCGCGAGGCGACGGGCGCGATCCACAAATCCAGATCCACCCGCAGGACACCGCGGTGCTGATCTACACCTCGGGCACCACGGGCAGGCCCAAGGGCGTGCAGCTGACCCATGGCGGGCTTGGCTACATGCGGCTTTGCGAGCACCTGGAGCCGGCGCTGCAATGGCACGCTGATGACGTGATGCTGGTGGTCATGCCGGTGTTCCATCTGGTGGGCACGGGCCTGTCGGTGCAGGCGCTGTACAACGGCTCGACGCTGTCGATCCTGCCGGCGCTGGAGCCGGCCAAGCTGATCCAGTACATCGCCCGCGACCGTCCGACGATCTGCGCCCTGGTCCCGACGGCGATCCAGATGATTCTCGACCACCCCGACGCGGCGACCGCCGATTTCTCGTCGCTGCGCCTGGTGATGTACGCCGGCTCGCCGATCAGCTCGCGGCTGTTGCAGCGCGCCCTGGTCGAGATGAAATGCCAGTTCATGCAGTTCTACGGCGCCACCGAATCCTCCGGCGCGCTGACCCTGCTGCGCCCCGAGCAGCACGATCTTCACAACGAGGCGAAGCTGCGTTCCTGCGGCACGCCGCTGCCGCTGATCGAAATCAGAATCGTCGGCGAAGACGGCCAGGTCGTGGCAGACGGCATGACCGGCGAATTCCAGGTGCGCTCGCCGACTCTGTTCGGCGGCTACTGGAACCAGCCGGAGACCACGGCCGAAGTCCTGCGCGATGGCTGGTATCGCACCGGCGACGCCGGTTATCGCGACTCCGACGGCCTGCTCTACATCGTCGACCGGGTCAAGGACATGATCGTCACCGGCGGTGAGAACGTGTACTCCGGCGAAGTCGAGCAGGCGCTGCAGAAGCACCCGGGCGTGCGCGTCTCCGCGGTGATCGGCGTGCCCGATGCGCGGTGGGGCGAGCGCGTCACCGCCGTCATCATTCCGGCAACGACGCCGGCGCCGACGTCGGAAGAAATCATCGCGCACTGCCGTAGCCTGATCGCCGGCTACAAGGTGCCCAAGGAAGTGCACTTCGTCGAAACCTTGCCGATGACGGCGACCGGCAAAGTGCTCAAGCGCGCAGTGCGCGACCAGTTCTGGAAAGGGGCTTCACGCGCTATCGGCTGACGCGGTTTGTACACACACACACATATATACATACACACACACACACTCACACACACGGGGAGAGAAGATGTTTACCAAGCTGCAGAAAAAAATGATCGGGCAGGGCGCCTTGATTTTGTTCGTCGGCATGCTCGCTGGTATCGGCCTGCTAGTCAGCCGGCTCGGCGGAGTGGAGTTGATTCCGGGGCACATCATTGAGTTCGCCATCCCCGGTGACGCCTCGGCCTGGGTGCGCACCCACATCGGCGGGATGATGAATGCCTTCCTGATCTTCCTCGTGGCACTGATGATTCCTGGCCTGGGATTCACCGACAAAACCGCCCACAAGCTTTACTGGATGCTGGTAGGCACGGGCTGGGCCAACACGCTGTTCTACTGGGCGGCGATGATCTCGCCCAACCGCGCCATCAGCTTTGCCGACAACCGCTACGGACCGGCCAACCTGGCCTCGGTGATCGGGCTGGCGCCAGCCCTGCTGTTCGCCTTCGTCTCGCTGATCGCCGTGTTCATGCTGGCGCGCCAAGCGCTGAGCAGCGGTTCCGACTGAGTCGATCTAGATCGCCAGATCCGAGCGCGAATCCACCATCGCGCGCGAGGGCTGGCCATTGGGGGATCCGCCTTGCGGCTCGACGCTGATCGAGAAGCTCACTTGCGACTGCTGCGCAAGCTCCTCGGGAATCGGAATCAGGGTGGTGGCGTCGCGTGTCACCGGCAATACGCCGAGGGCCACCGGCCCGCGATCCGGCGACAGCCACCACAGTTCCAGCGTGGCGCGACCGATCTGCAGATAGTCGTCGGCGGCGACCACGCTCAGGTGACGTCGGTTGGGTGACAGGCTGATCAGCCACTGCATGCTCGACGTCGGCATTCTCATGGACGCGACGTACATCGGCAGCGCCGAGGCAACACCCGCGTGGCCGCGGGCTGATGGCGCCCAGTGCGCCCGGCTGTCCGAGGCCATTGCCAGGCTCGCGTTTTGTGAAGGCTCGGCAGCAGTCTGCGGATAGTGCCGGCCCACAACGAAGGCCAGCAGCAGCGATGCCGCCAGGCCCAGGCCGGCGATCATGCGACGGGACGGCATCGGCCTTCTGCGGCTCGGCACCTGCGCTGCGTGGGGTGTGACCGTCAGCGGCTGGCCGTGACGGTTGCTCAACGCGTCTTGCAGAGCCAGACGCGAGTTCGCTGGCGGCGCAACCGGGGTCAGGGTCCGGGCGAAATCGCCCAGGCGCTGCTCCCAGAAATCAACCTCCCAGCGTAAGCCTTCATTGCCCTCAATCGCCCGGCGGAAACGGCACCTTGCGGCACCACGCATGGTGCCGAGCACGTATTCGGCGGCTAGCTGCCGGTTTTGTTCGGGATTCTGGAAGTTCATCGCACGCTCCTCACCGCGACTTCACTGGGCCAGGCATTCGCGCAGACGCGCCAGACCGCGGCGTACCCAGGCTTTGACTGTCCCCAAGGGCGCATTCATCACCTGTGCCAACTCCTGGTGGGAATAACCCTCGTAGTAAGCCAATAGTACACTTCGCCGCTGATCGTCCTGCAAGGCGTCCATGCAGCGGCTGAGGCGGCGCAGGCCCTCCTGCTCCACGGCCCGGTCTTCGGGTGTCGGCCCCTGATCCACTGCCTGCTGCAATGCCATCTGGCCATCATCGAGCAGGTCGAGCCCATGGCGTTGTGTCCGCAACAGGTCGAGCGCCCGGTAGCGCGCGATGCCGATCAGCCAACCGATCGGGTCGCCCTTGTCCCGCGAGTAGGTGCCAGAGCGCCGCCATACGCGCATGTAGCAATCCTGCAACGCTTCCTGGGCCCATTCCGGCTGCTTGAGCATGCGCAGCAGCAGGCCGTAGAGGATCGGGCTGGTGGCGTCATACAAGGCGACAAGCGCGTTCTGGTCGCCGTCAGCCGTGGCCGCCAGCAATTCGGCGAGACGCTGAGGATCAACGGCCGCCGATCGCATCGATGGATCCGCCCGGCCCGCCTAACCCGGAGGAGCGCCGGGCGGGACGGCGGTGACGGTCACCGGGGCTCGCTTGAATGTCGACTCGAGCAGATAGGCATCATCGAATTCATGGCGCCCGATATAGGACGTCGGATGGTGGCCCAGTTGCCGGAGCGCGCCGGGTTTGAGGATGCCGACGCTCTTCATCCACGAGGGCGTGGCCGCCGGTTCGGTGCCCGGAATCAGGCCGTTCTTGTCGTACAGGCTGCGGGTACTGCCGGTGGGGGTTCTCAGGACGAACAGATCCTCATACGGACGCAGCTCGTATTCCTGGATCTCGCTGCTCCCGATCTGATCAGCGGCGACGACTCTGCGCAACGCGTGGCTGGCGGCCTGGATGCGCAGCACCGGATCGGTGGCGGGCACGTCGGCCTGCGGGATCAGGGCCGATTGCGGTGTGCCTGGCTTGTCGCGCGGCACCAGCGGCTGGGCGGGGAAGAACAGGTGATCGCGACCCGAGGCATGCAGGCTTTCGTAAATCAGCGGTCGGCCGAAGCTGTCCAGGGTCACCCGCCAGATCAGGCCGTCGATATCGGCCGCCGCCTGCGCCGCCGAATCCGCCGAACTCAAAGATTGCGGCGCCTTGAACCAGATGAAGTAGACGATCTGCGCCAGCCGCTCGTGGCCGAAGCGCGTGAAAGTGACCTGATAGTTGACCCGCGGCCGCGAGGTGTCGACATTGGCGCCGTTGCTCAGCCACACCGGAGTGCCGAGCCGGTCGCGCTCACCGGCGGTTTCGACCACGAGCTGCGGCGCATTGCTCTCGGCAAACGCCCGCCAATGCGAATCGGTGAGCGCCGGAAACCCCAGTTCGTCAGGGATCGCCTTGACGAATCCGTCGGCGACCAGCTCGCGGTCTTCCACCGCCTTCACCTGCCAATGCACCAGAGCTGCGGTGGAATCCACCTCCGCCAGCGGGCGCGCAAAGTCTTCGAGAATCTGCGCCTGACGCTTGGCGACATGCGCCTTGATCGCAGGAAACTTAAACGGGTAGCCCTTGAACAGACGCGCCGTGTCCGACGAGTAATCGTCGCGCGGCTTCACGACTTTCTGCAGGCTGGCGAACACCGCGGGGTCGTCAAGCTCATAGGACGCCAGGCCGCGGCCGCAGCTCAGCAGGTCGTATCGCCACACCGCCAGTTCGGCCTGCGACAGGCCCAGGTTGAGGTATTCGAACTCCCGCGCCTCCTGATCGAATTCGCGCATGCGCCGTTCCCAGCCGCCGATTTCGTCGACCGTGTGCACTTCATGGACGAACGAAGCCAGGGTGCGGTCGGTGCGCAGGTAGGGGAACCCGGGCACGCGGTAGTAGCCGGCATCGCGGACACCGGCCGCATCGATTCGCGCATCCATCTCGGCATAGCGCGCACGGCAGTTCTTCAGGGGGGCCAGCATCCCGGTGAACTCAATCTTCGGCTGACCCGCGCAGGACGCCGTCAGGAAGGCCACCAGCAGAAGTGCGGCGAGAGAGCGAGGTCTTGTCATGGAAAGACTCATTTGGGTGTTGCGATGGTGCCGCCGGGACGTCGGTGAAGCTCCATTGCAGGTTGACCTTGGCCGTTCCGGTCCAGAGCCCGAGCCAGGTGGCGTTGCTGTTGAGCGGCAGCGGCAGCGGCAGCGTCACCGCCGTGGAGCCGGACATCGGCGCATGTCGCAGCGTCTCGCCGAGCCAGTCGAGCACCGCGGTGATGATGGGCTGCGGCTCGGTCGTGGTGCTGGTGTGGCCGCTCTCGGTGTAGGTGGTGACCCCGAGGGGTCGCGGCACGAAGAGCGTTTCCTGGTACATGAGCTTGGCCTTGTCGGCGGTATCGATCACCGCGGTGTAGTGATCGCAAAGCTCCAGCCCGTCACTGGCGTTCACCGTGTCGGCCGAGTGGTGTTCGCTGAAGGGCACCAGCTTGTCGGAGGTCTTGTTGTAGCGCACGCCGTCGATCTGCAGTTCCAGAGTTACCCGTGACTGGTTCAGGCAGCCGCGAAACGGTACGAAGTAAAGGAAGGTCCCGGGCTCGGTTTCTTCTTGCAGGGCTTCCGGGTACTGCATGGCGGCGAAAATGATGGCGTTGCGCATGTCGGCGGCGTGAAGGCAGGCCGGCTCGGCCTTGCAGGCGACGGTCTCCTCCTGCATGCGCCGCGTCATCGCGGCTTCCTCGGCCGGCGTGCGCGGAATCTGGTACGGCTTGCCCGAAGCGTCGCGCATCTTCAGGACCTGACGCGCCAGGAAAATGGTCTTGGCTTCCAGCCGCGTGTTGAGGTCGGGGTCAAGCAGGTTGCGCAGCTCGAGCTTGCCATCCGAGCGCAGCCGGGTGGTGACCTCGTAACGATGCTTGCTCGTCGCCTTGGAATACTGGTCGCCCGGGTACTGAGGGTCGTTCTTCTTCCAGGTCTGCTGGGCGTCGATGGTCACGACGAAATGCAGTTGCCGCTCGATGTCACGAGCCGACGCCGACAGGGAAACGGCGGCCATCGCGATCGACATGAAAAGATTCAATCGCGCCGGCTTGTTGATGATCATGTCAGCTCCATTCGCACGGCGGCCAACTTCAGATGCGGCCAGCTGATCCGCCGCAGGTTCGACTTCTTCTATCAAATACCCGTCGCCTGCCGCGACGATGCACCGTGTGGCGGTGGCGGTCGCAGCGTGCCGGGACGATACGCAGGTCTCCTCCGGCGCATTCCAACATGACTCGGTGCTTCAAAAGCTACACGCCCCCTTAGGGATGGGGACGTCGACCAAATCCTTCTAGGGCATCTTGGCGATGTGACTTTCGTCGGTGAACTTGTCGTAGAAGATCGCGTCGAGCTTCATGCCGACTTCAGTCATCGAGGCGATGCCGGCGTCGATCATGCCCGGGGGCCCGCACATGTAACCCTCAGCGGTGTTCCAGTCGACGTCGGGCAGCGCGTCGGTGATGAACTGGGTGACCAGACCGCGCGCGCCCGTCCACGAACTGTCGGCCGGCTCGTGCGACAGCACTGGCATGAAGACGAAAGTGTCCGCCCAGTTGGAGGCGATCTGCTGAATCTGCTCGAGGCCGTACAAATCGGCCTGGGTTCTGGCGCCGAACAGGAATGCGCAGGGACGCTTGACGCGATTCTTGCGCGCGTCCTCGAGCACGCTGAGCAGCGGCGCCAGGCCGCTACCGCCGGCGATGCAGATCATCGGCGCCGCGCCGGGGTGCAGGTGGAAGTTTCCGTGCGGGCCTTCGACGTCGATCGGCACGCCCTTCAACTCGTCCTTGAACAGCGCCTCGGTGAAGGCGCCGCCCGGCACTTTGCGGATGAAGAAACTGATCACATTGCGCCCTTCACGATCCGGCGCATCGGCGAACGAATAATTACGCGCGCGCCGCACGTTGGGATACTTGAGGTTCGCGTATTGGCCGGCGATGAACTTGATCGGCCGGTCGAGCTCCACCGTGATCTTGAGAATGTCGTGAGTCAGCGACTCGGTGGCGCTGAGCTTGCCGACGAATTGTTCGGGCGGCGGCGCATCGGAAGCCTGGCTTTCCACCTCGACCTGCGTCAACGCATCGCGAGGAATGGCTTGGCAGGCCAGAATGAAACCCGCCGCGATCTCCTGTTGCGAGAGCGTGTAGCCGAAGTCGGTAAGCGCATTGACGCGCCCGGCCTTGAGCTTGCACTTGCAGGAGCCGCAAGTGCCGACGGTGCAGTTGTGGGGGAAGGGCACGCCATTTTTCAGCGCTGCCTCCAGCATCGTCTCGCCCGACGGCACTTCGAAGCTCGCCCCGAACGGCGCCACTTCGACCATCTTTGCTTCTTTGGGACCGAACAGCGACTTGAAGAATGCCATTACCCCTCCTGAGAGTGCACCCGTTCGGGCGACCATCTTTGATCCGGGATGGTAGGTAAGCATACGATGACTTGCAAGAAGACGTGCCCGGTGTTTTTGGGTGCTGCGACCTACGCCGCTTGTCGTCGCAGCAACCCTCGTGGCGGCAAGGCGGGTCAACGCGTTCCTGGCTCATCAAACCGCGCGACGAGAGTTCTCAGCGTGGCCGCTCACGCAAGGCCTTGCGGCCGCTGTCGGTAATGACATAGCGGCGGCCCCAGCTCCGCATCAGCAGGCCCATGGATTCCAGCCGGGCCAGGGTTTCGAGCGAAGCCGGTTCGGCCTGGTCGTCGTGCTCGTAGCGGTGTAGCCACTGCCAGTCATCGTCGGTCAATTGCATTGTGTCCATGGACAGCTCCGGAGGATCCGCAAGCCGGGCGGAAGTGTTGCAGGCGCGGATGAGTGCCGGCTGCATGGCGGCTGATTCAGCGCAAGCCAAGGCAAGTCCCACGATTCTACCGGCATGACGGGCCCCAAGACGCTGCGCCGATGAACACTACTGAATGCGAGGTCGCCGTGATCGGCGCGGGCTCGGCGGGAATGGCGGCCTACAGCGCGGCGTCGAAGGCCGGCCGGCGGGTGCTGTTGATCGAATCTGCGCATCCCGGCACTACCTGCGCCCGTGTCGGTTGCATGCCCTCGAAGCTGCTGATCGCCGCCGCCGAAGTGGCCCACTGCGCTGCGACGTCGAGCGTCTTCGGCATCCAGACCGCGCCGATCCGCATCGATGGCCGCGCAGTGATGACGCGGGTCCGTCGCGAGCGCGATCGCTTCGTCGTGGCGGTGATGCGGTCCTACGAATCGATTCCGGCCGACCGCCGCCTGCTCGGGTTCGCCCGTTTCATTGACGCCAACACTTTGCAGGTGGGCGATCACACGCGCGTCGCCGCCAAGACCATCATCATCGCCACGGGCTCGCGTCCGGCGATTCCCGAGGGCTTCGACGCAGTCGGCGATCGCGTGCTCACCAACGACAATCTGTTCGAGCTCGCCGAATTGCCCACGTCGGTCGCGGTGATCGGTGCCGGCGCCCTGGGTCTTGAGCTTGGCCAGGCGCTGCATCGGCTCGGTACCCAGGTCAATCTCTTCGATAAGGGGCTGAGCATCGGCGGACTACGGTCGGATGAGATGAACGCCAGTGCCGCGCGCATGTTCGGCGAGTCCCTGTCACTGCGTCTAGGCGTCGAGACGCGTGCCGAGGCCGCGGCCGGCGGCGGTGTGCGCCTGCACTGGAAAGGCGACAAGGACGCCGGCTCCGCCAGCTTCAGCCACGTGCTGATCGCCGCAGGCAGGCCGCCCAATCTGCAGGGGTTGGAGCTGGCGCGGACCGGCATCGTCATGGATGACCATGGCACGCCGGTGTTCAATCGGCACACCATGCGTTGCGGATCGAGTTCGATCTTCATCGCCGGCGACGCTGACAGCGACCGCGCGGTCCTGCACGAGGCCAGCGACGAGGGCCGCATCGCCGGGCTCAACGCCGCCGCGTTTCCCGGCGTGGTCGAGCATCCGCGGCGCACGCCGATGGCGGTGACTTTCAGCGATCCGCAGGTGGCGGTGGTCGGCCGGGTCGACGCTGGGGATCAGGTCACCGGCCGCGTCGATTTTGCTGACCAGGGTCGCGCCAAGGTCATGCACAAGGCCTGCGGCCATATCAACCTCTATGCGGATTCCAAGACCGGCAGGATCAGCGGCGCCGAAATGATCGGCCCCGGCGTCGAGCATCTGGCGCACCTGGTCGCCTGGGCCGTGCAGCTGGAATTGCCCGCGCGCGGCCTTCTCTATTTGCCTTTTTATCATCCGACCGTGGAGGAGGGCCTGCGCACCGCGCTGCGCGATCTGTGCGCCCATCTTCCGGTCGAGCCGCTGACACCCGTCACGGCGATGGAATACGGCCCCGGTATCTGAGCCAGCTCAGCCGGGCCGCATCGCAGCCGAACTTATCGTTGCGGGCTGTGTTCGAAAAAGCGGCGTCAATCGTCGCCGCCAACATCAAAGGAGCAAAGTCATGGATGACACCGTCAAGATTCTCAACGAACTGATTGAAACCTCGGAAGATGGTCTGAAGGGTTTCAACGAAGCATCGGACCAAGCCACGCAGCCGCAGCTCAAACAGCTGTTTTCGGAACGCGCGCAGGGTTGCAGCCAGAGCGTGCGCGAGTTGCAGACGCTGGTCACGGCCCTGGGCGCCGAACCCGCCAAGTCCGGCTCGATCGCCGGCGCCGCCCATCGCGGCTGGGTGAAGGTCAAGAGCTCGGTCTCCGACAGCAACATCGCGGTGCTCGAAGAAGTGGAGCGCGGCGAGGATGTCGCCAAGGCGCGCTACGGCAAAGCGCTGAAGGCGACCCTACCGCCGCAGGTGCGCAGCGTGGTGGAGAAGCAGTATCAGAGCGTGCTGGCAAACCACGATCGCATCCGCGATCTGCGCAATGAGTACAAGGCCGCCGCGGCCTGATCGTCGAGGTTTTCCGACAACGACGCCGCCTTCGGGGCGGCGTTTTTTTGCAGCAGGATTTACGGAATCCAGTTCCAGATGTCCGGCTGCTCTTCCAGCCAGCCATGCGCGGCGGTTTTGGCAGCGTGGTCCTGCTCGTCGATCGAAAAAATCGCGGGATGCTCGCGCGTATCGGTCTTGACCACGAAGTCCTGCTGCTCCGCCTGCTCCTGCAGGAATCGCAGGTAGCCGCCGATGTTCGCGTCGTAGGCTTCTTCGGCTTCGCGTGTGTTGCTCTCGATTTGCAGAGCACGGTCGCGGTGGCTCGGCAGGTGCAGCGTGATGATGGCGCGTGACATGGTCATCCTTGACAGTATCGGAAGGTTTCGACGCCCGATGCGTGCACCGGTTCCGTCGCGCAGCAAGGCTATCGCAGTTGCAGGCAATCGATGGTCAGCGTCGTCTCGCCGGCGGCGAGCAGGACCTGGCGATCCTGGATCGTGCAATGCAGGTTCATCATCCGCTGCGCGAGCGCGGACAGCGGCGTGTCGCCGGACACCTGCAAACGTCTCACCGACAGATTGTTGGTTCGCGCCAGCCTGGCCTGCGCGCCCGCCCACCAGGGCTCGGCGCTTCTGCCGTAGTTGTAGACCGTGACGGCTTGCGCGCGACCGCAGGCGCGGATCAGGTTCCGCTCGTCCGGTTGTCCAAGTTCGATCCATTCCTCGATCAGCCCGGTGAGATCGTGTCGCCACAGGTCGGGCTCGTCGGGATCGCTCAGGCCTTTGCCGAACGCCAGACGCTCGTGCGCATGCAGCGCGAACGCGATCAGCCGGAGCATCATGCGTTCGTCGGTTTCGGAAGGATGCCGCGCCAGCGTCAGCGCGTAGTCCGCGTAGTGCTGACGATCCAGGTCGGCGACCGACAGCTGCGCCTTGAAGATCGTCGATTTGAGCGCCATCAGGCCGCGGCGCTGAGCTGCTTCTTGGACGGTTTCTTCGCCGCGCCGTTGATGTCGCGCGTGTTGAGCCAGCGCGCGTAATCATCCAGATCACCTTCGAACGGCACGCAGTGCCCGTCGGCGACCAGCCATAGCGTTTCGCAGGTGCTGGTCAGCAGATGGCGGTCATGCGAGACCACGATCACCGCGCCGGCGAAGCCGATCAGCGCGGTTTCCAGCGCGTGGCGCATGTCGAGATCGAGATGATTGGTGGGCTCGTCGAGCAGCAGCAGATTCGGCGCTTGATAGACCACCATCGCCAAAGCCAGGCGCGCTTTCTCGCCGCCGGAGAACGGCCCGACCGGCTCGTACACGCGGTCGCCGCGGAAGTTGAAACCGCCCAGAAAACTGCGCAGCGCCTGTTCGCTGGCCTTGGGATCGATGCGCTTGAAGTGCAGGATCGGCGAGGCATCCAGATCCAGGCTCTCGGTGGTGTGCTGGGCGAAGTAGCCGACGCGCAGATGGCCGTCGCGCATCAGGTCGCCGCCGAGCGCCGGCAGTTGTCCGGCGATGGTCTGCACCAAGGTGGATTTGCCCGCGCCGTTCTGGCCGAGCAGGCCGATGCGCTCGCCCGGCGCCACCAGCACACGCAGCTTCGACAGGATCACTTTCTCGCCGTAGCCGGCAGTGACATCGTCGAAGCGCACCAGCGGCGAGGGCAGGCGATCGGGCTCGGGGAACTCGAAGTTGAACTCGGAATCGGCATGCACCGCCGACACCAGTTCCATGCGCTCCAACGCCTTGATGCGGCTCTGCGCCTGGCTGGCCTTGGAGGCCGAGGCGCGGAAGCGGTTGATGAACTTCTGCAGGTGCGCGACCTGCTTCTGCTGCTTGACGTAGGCGCCGGCCTGCAAGGTCAGGCGCTCGGCGCGCTGGCGCTCGAACTGCGAATAGTTGCCGGTGTAGAGCGTGGCCTTGTTGCTCTCCAGATGCAGGGTGTGCGTGGTCACCGCGTCGAGAAATTCGCGATCATGGCTGATCACCATCAGCAGGCCCGGATACTGCGCAAGCCAGCCCTGCAGCCAGATCACCGCGTCGAGATCCAAGTGATTAGTCGGCTCGTCGAGCAACAGCACGTCGGAGCGGCACATCAGCGCTCGCGCCAGATTGAGGCGCATGCGCCAGCCGCCAGAGAAGCTTGAAACCGGGCGTTGTTGCGCTTCCTGCGAAAAGCTCAGGCCATGCAGCAACGAGGCGGCGCGCGCGCGCGCCGCGTAGCCGCCGATCATGCCGAGACGTTCATGGATCGCGCAGATCGCGTCGATGTCTTCGCTGTTCTCGGCCTTGACCAAGCGGCGTTCGAGGTCGCGCAGTTCGATATCGCCATCGAGCGCGAATTCGATGGCGATATCCGGAAGCCCCGGCGTTTCCTGCGCCGCGGTGGCCACTGCCAGATGCTTGAGCGAAGAGATTTCGCCTTTGTCGGGCGCCAATTCACCAAGAATTGCGGAGAACAAAGTGGACTTGCCGGTGCCGTTGCGGCCGATCAGGCCCACATGCCAGCCACCGTGTATGGAGAAGGAGGCATCTTCGAGAAGCGCACGCGGACCGCGACGCAGGGTGAGGCGAGAGGCAGAAATCATCCGCCATTTTACGCAGCTTGCGGACGCAGGCATCCAATCGCTGAAAAAATCATCGATGGGTTTGGGATTGCGCGCGGTTCACGACGAGTTCATTGCCCGCATTGCAATCTGTTGGTGGTCGCCACGGAAGGCTTCCACGAACGCAAGGATGCGCAAGGCACCGGGATCCCCTCCCGGTGCCTTTTTGTTATATGCGATAGACCGGCGGAGTTCACGACGAATTCATCGCCCAGGCTCTAACGTGGAATCACACCGCAGCCGTTGCGCATTCAGTGCACACAGCTCGGCCGGCCCAAAAAAAGTTCCAGGAGGAACCTTCATGAAGCTCACGAAAAACATCCTGCTCGTTGCCTGCGTCGCCGGCGTCTCGTTACCGGCTCTTGCCGATACCTTCACCGACAAGGACGGCCGCCAGGTGGAATGCCATTACGAACAAGTCAAAGGCAACAAAGATCATCCGATCGCCGCCCCGGTGATCGGCGCGATCGCCGGTGGCGTGGTCGGCAATCAGTTCGGTAGTGGCAAGGGCAATAACATTGCCACGGGCGTCGGTGCCGCTGGCGGCGCGTATGCCGGCAAGAAGTACAACGACAATCGCACCGAAGACAACGGTGACACCCGTCAAGTGTGCACGCCGATCAAATGATCGACAGGCGCCGCGCGCTGGTTCGCGCGGCGCACTGCGGCAGTGATGGTTCTCTAGGGGGAGATTCGGGTGGGGCTCGACATACAAGCAAGCGATCCGGCGGCGCGCGCGCACGATCATCCGACCATGGTGCCAGTGACGCGCTGGCCGCTCGACGTGCGTGGTACCTCGCTCGCGGTGATTGCGGTCGTGGCGGTGGTCTATCTGCTGCAGTGGGCCAAGGACGTGTTCATCCCGCTGGCGCTATCGCTGTTCCTGAGTTATTCGTTGACGCCGCTGGTGCGCTTTTTGAAGCGTCGCCTGCGGCTTCCGGAATCGATCGGTGCGGCCTTGGCTCTCGCGGCCTTGGTCGCCGGAGTCGGGTACGCTGTCGCCGTGCTGCAACCGCAGGCCAGCGCGATGCTCGATGCGGTTCCACAGGCCACCAAGAAGATCGAGCGCCTGCTGCACAGAACCTCGCTCGACAAGACCGGCGCCATCCGCAAGCTCACGGTCGCCGCCGACGAAATCGGCAAAGCGACCAACCGCAGCGCGGCGGATCCACGATCAGACGCCGCCGCATCACTCGCCGGCGCGTCGCCGGTCAAGCTGCGTGATTACTTGTGGTCCGGCATCAGCGCCGCGGCGGCGGGCTTCGGCCAGGCCGTGGTGGTGCTGGCACTGTCGTATTTTCTGCTGATCTCCGGCCACGCCTTCAAGCGGCGGCTGGTGCGGATCAGCGGCAGCACGCTCAGCGAAAAGAAGATCACCGTGCAGATCCTCGATGAGATCGATCTGCAGATTCAGCGCTACATCGTCATCCAGATCGGCACCAGCGCCCTGGTCGGGATCGGCACCGGCATCGCTTTCGCGCTCATCGGCGTCGACAGCGCAATTTTCTGGGGCGTAACGGCGGCGGTCTTGCATCTGGTCCCGTACATCGGCACGGCGCTGGTGGTCGCGGTGGCGTCGTTGTTCGCCTATCTGCAGTTCGACAGCCTGCACACGGTGTTCCTGGTGGCCGGCAGCACCTTTGCCGTCGCCGGCGTCGTTGGCCTGGGCGTGGTGCCCTGGCTCACCGAGCGCATGGGAAGCATCAATGCCGTCGCCACCTTCGTTTCGCTGATCGCCTGGGAATGGCTGTGGGGCGTGCCAGGGCTGTTGCTGGGCATTCCGATCATGATGGCGACGATGGTGGTCTGCGAGCACATCGACCGCTTCCGCTCGTTCGCCGAACTGCTGGGATCCGACCGCTGAGCGCGTCCGTTCGCCGCTGACCGCTCCGCTGCCACCGCCTGGCAGCGAGCGCGGTTCGATCCCGAGGTGCACTTCATACTCGGCGCACTTTTTCGTTCGGGAACGCCAATGATTCACGCAGGCAACACCATCCGGCCGCCGGTCCGTGCGCCGCGGCCGCGTCGTCGCGCCGATCCGATGCTCGCCGTCTGGGCCATCGCTTTCCTGGCCTTGACGGCGGGCTTGGTGCAGGGCGCCGAGGCCATCCACAACGGCTGGAATCCTTTTGCAGCGGCCGACGCCAAGGCCGATCAGGCTTCACCCGTGGTGGTAGAGGAGCAGCGCACCCAGCACGTCTGCGTGGACGCGCGAGGACAGCCGCAACGTCAGGACGCGCCCTGCCCGGCGCCGGCACCGGTCGCGGTCAAGAAGAAGCATCGGTAACGCTTCAATGCCGCAGCAGCGCCAGCGCGATCTCGACCAGGATCAGCAGCACGATCGCCAGTTCCATCAGCTCGCCGCGCGCATGTGAGGACTCGTCGTACAGCGCGGTGTAGGTGTCGCGGATGATCGACAGCTTGCGATCCACCGCGGCGCCCACCAGCGGCACGCGGAACAGGTCGAGCGCGGCGCTGTAGATGCGCGCCAGGTAGACGTCTTCGGTGACCTGCAGCGCGTTGTCGACTTTCTCGGTCAGCTCGGTGACCTCGGCCACCAGCGTGTACAGCCGCCGCGCCAGATGCGCGAAGCGACGCGGCGCCAGGATCGAGGTGGTGCCGCGCGTCGCGGTGACCAGATCGTTCATGCGCGGCAGCTCGTCGTCCAGCAGCTCGTCGTAGTAGCGCAGTTCCAGCAGCTGCGCGTTCGCCACTTCTAGCACGTCGAGAACGTCGGAATCACCGCGCGGCTCGTAGATGAAGGCACGGTCCCAGGTCAGTACCACCAGATCGTCCTCGTAGTAGGAGAAGCACTGCCGCAGGAGGTCGCGGCGTGCGCCTTCCGACAGCCTGCGGCGCTCGCCCGAGAGCATCGGCACCAGGTCGATGCGCTCCTGCAGGGCGGTGGCGGAGAGCGGCTCGTTCCAGCGCGTGACGATGCCCAGCAGATAATCCTCCTGGATCGCCGATTCGCTCGGGCGCACCAGCGCTGGCGCCAGCGTCGAGCGGATGCGCTCCAGCAGCGCGCTCCACACCGGCGTCGCGCTGCCGATGCCGACCGCGTTGTTGATCGACTCGAACGTGTCGTTGAACTCGCGCCATGGCAGCCCGGCGACGGAAACGCGCAGGGCGAAGGCCACCACGCCGAAATCGTAGAGACGCGCGGTGACCTGCGCCGTGGTCACGCCGCTGGCCAGCGGCAGCGCGACCAGGCCCAGATCGAGCAGCACCGGCGGCACGTCGAAGGCAATGGCCTTGGCCGGCGTTGCGCTGAGCTGGCTGCGTCGGCTGCCGATGAGTGCCTGCGCCGACCACACGTTCTCGGCGCGCGCCAGGTCGATCTCATAGGCGATGTCGAACAGCCGCAGCGCGACCACGGAACCTGCCTCGACGATGAGATCGGCCTGAGCGCTCATGTGGCCGATCTTAATCCATCGCCTCATGTCACCGGATCGACATGTGCGCGCTCTAGCGTTGCAGCGGAGGCCTGCGCCGCAGGCCCGCTGCTCACGACGGGAGTCGAGTGATGCTGGAATTTCTCGGGATCGATACGCCGGCCCTGATCACGCTGGGTCTGGCGCTCGCATTGGCGCTGGCCTTTGAGTTCGTCAACGGCTTTCACGACACCGCCAACGCGGTGGCGACGGTGATCTACACGCACGCGCTCAAGCCCAGCCAGGCGGTGGTGTGGTCGGGCCTGTGGAACTTCATCGGCGTGCTCACCTCCAGCGGCGCGGTGGCCTTCGGCATCGTCGCGCTGCTGCCGGTGGAGCTGGTGCTCAACGTCGGTTCCGGCGCTGGCTTCGCGATGATCTTCGCGCTGCTGCTGTCGGCGATCATCTGGAATCTCGGCACCTGGTATCTGGGCTTGCCGGCTTCGAGTTCGCACACGCTGATCGGTTCGATCGTCGGCGTCGGCCTGATGAACTCGTATCTGTCCGCGGACTCGGCGTTCGGCGACGGCGTCAACTGGGCCAAGCTCGCCGACACCGGCAAAGCGCTGCTGATATCGCCGCTGGTGGGCTTCGTCGGCGCGGGCCTGTTGCTGTTGCTGGCGCGCAAGCTGATCCGCAACCAGGCGCTGTTCCAGGCCCCGACCGGAGATGCGCCGCCGCCCTTGCCGGTGCGTCTGCTGCTGATCGCCACCTGCACCGGCGTGTCGTTTGCGCACGGGTCCAATGACGGCCAGAAAGGCATGGGCCTGATCATGCTGATCTGCATCGGCGCGGCGCCGGTGGCCTTTGCGCTCAACCAGAACGCCAAGCCGGAAACGCTGCAGCACATCGAGCAGCAGGCGAGTGCGGTGCAGAAAGCGCTCGCCGGCTCGCAGGCGCAGCCCGCTGCCGACGAGGCGCGCAAGATCGTCACCCTTTACTTGCGCAAGAAGCAGTTCGACGCGGCGACGCTGCCGGCGCTGGGCGCGCTCAACGGCGAACTCGCGCATCGACTCGGCGGCATGCAGAGCCTCAACGCGGTCACGCCCGAGCAACGCGCGAGCGTGCGCAGCGATCTGTACCTGATCTCCGAATCGCTGACGCGTCTGGACAAGGCCAAGCAGCTGCCGGCTTCGATCGACAAGCCGCTGCTCACTGCTTACAACAAAGACGTCAAGAGCCTGACGTCGTACATCCCGGTATGGGTCAAGGTGGCGGTCGCGCTCGCGCTGGGCCTGGGAACGATGATCGGCTGGAAGCGCATCGTCGTCACCGTCGGCGAGCGCATCGGCAAGGCGCATCTCACCTATGGACAGGGCGCCTCTGCCGAGCTGGTGGCGTTCGCGACGATCGAAGCGGCGGACATCCTCGGCCTGCCGGTGAGCACCACGCACGTGCTGTCGTCGGGCATCGCCGGGACCATGGTCGCCAACGGCGCTGGCGTACAGAAGAGCACCATCCGCAACATCCTGCTGGCCTGGGTGCTGACTCTGCCGGTGTGCGTGCTGCTCGGCGCGAGCCTGTTCGCCGCCGGTTTGTTCCTGGTGTTCCGCGTGTTCGGCGCGGAGTGAAAAATGAGCCTTTGAAGGAAGGTCTCAGTTTCCGGTTGCGACATCGCGGCTAAAGCCGCTCCTACGAAGGCTTCACCTGCAGGAGTGGCCTCGGCCGAGATGTCACCAGTGCAGAGGTGCCTACTTCTTCGGCTTCTCGACGTCGTTGAGCGCGAGCACCATCTCGGAATGCTGCCGGAGCACCGGCAGCTGCGCGGTGACGAAAGCCTTCACGTCGGCGTCGGTGGTCTCCTTTTCCATGCGTTCGAAGTAGCTCACGGTGTCCTGATGGTCCTTGACCATCTGCGCGACATAGGCCTTGTCGAAGGCCGCGCCGGTCATCTTCTCCAAACGCTTGTCGGTGGCCGCGCGCGACGCGTCGAGCTTGGTCGGCAGCACCACGCCTTTTTGCTTAGCGATCTGCGAAGCCGCCGTGGCCATGCGCTGGTGATCCGCAACCATGTGCGTGGCCATTTCCTTGACGCGCGGATCGCTGGCATGGGTGCTTGCGAACGTGCTCGCCTTGAGTTCCGCCATGTTGGACAGCGCGGCTTCCTTGAGGAAGCTGCCGGTGTTGAGCTGCGCCCCCTTGGTGTCGCCGTCGTGGGGCGTCATGCCCTCGGTGGTGCCCAGGTCAGTGCCATCGTGCTTGGTGGGGTTGGCCTGGCCACCCAGAGGGACCTTGTCGGCGGGCGGCGAGGCTTCGGAATTGGGTCCGGCGTTCTGAGCGTGCAGCGGCAGGCTCAGAAATGTGCTGACGAGAACGAGTGCAATAGCGGGGCGAAATGTTTTCATTGGTGATCCTCCATGGATTGAACCGCCCCGGTTATCCCGGAGGCTCGTTGGTGTGAGTCACGCCGCTTTGGCG
>CAXTSJ010000005.1:146443-155293 GCA_964246995.1 uncultured Hydrocarboniphaga sp. | reverse complement strand
GAGCACGGACAGCGCATCAACCAATGGGCGGCCTGCATGGCAGCGAGATGAACGCGTTGCAACGCATCGTCCGCGAGCGCCGCCAATACAACAAATGGGCGGCGAGCCAGACGCTGGAGGACTACGCGCTGCGCTACACCGCGTCGAGCGCGCGCAAGCGCTCGGCGTTCCGCATCGCCAACACCGCGCTGGGCGCGATCTCGTTTCTCGCCTGCGAGGCGATCGGCGGATCGCTGACGCTGCAGTTCGGCTTCTCCAATGCGATGCTGGCGATCGCGATCGTCTGCGCGCTGATGTTCGTCATCGGCGTGCCGATCGCCACGTACTCTGCGCGCTATGGCCTGGACATCGACCTGCTCACCCGAGGCGCGGGCTTCGGCTACATGGGCTCGACGATCACCTCGCTGATCTACGCGTCCTTCACCTTCCTGTTGTTCTCGATCGAAGCCAGCATCATGTCGCAGGCCTTGCACATGGTCACCGGCATGCCGCTGTGGATCGCGCATCTGTGCAGCGCGCTGGTGGTGATCCCGATCGCGATCTACGGCATCAAGGTGATCAGCCGCATGCAGATGTGGACGCAGCCGGTGTGGCTGATCCTACAACTGGCGCCGCTGGCGTATCTGGCGGTCGCGCAGCCGCAATCGGTCGAGGACTTCCGTCATTTTTCCGGCGTGCACGGCAGCAGCGACGGTTCGATCGACGTGCTGCTGTTCGCGGTGGCCGCCTCGACGCTGTTGTCGCTGCTGCCGCAGATCGGCGAGCAGGCGGACTACCTGCGCTTTCTGCCCGACCGCAGCCGCAGCGGCAGCCACTTGGGCTGGTGGACCGCGCTGATCAGCACCGGTCCGGGCTGGGTGTTCATGGGCGGCATCAAGCTCGCCGCCGGCGGTTTGCTCGCGTACTACGCGATGCAGCGCGGCGTCACCGCCGAGGACGCGACGCAACCGACGCAGATGTTCTTCGCCGTGTTCCGCGACATGCTCGGATCCCCAGGCGCGGCGCTGGCGATCACCGGCGTCTTCATCGTCACCTGCCAGCTCAAGATCAACGTCACCAACGCTTACGCCGGCTCGATCGCCTGGTCGAATTTTTTCTCGCGGCTGACGCACGCCCATCCCGGCCGCGTGGTGTGGCTGGTGTTCAATGTGCTGCTGGCGCTGCTGCTGATGGAGATCGGCATCTTCCGGGTGATCGAAAGCATCCTGGTGCTCTACGCCAACTTCGCGGTGGGCTGGATCGGCGCGCTCACCGCCGATCTGGTGATCAACAAGCCGCTCAAGCTGTCGCCGGGTTTCATCGAGTTCAAGCGCGCGCATCTCTACGACATCAACCCGGTGGGCGTCGGCAGCATGCTGGTGTCGATCATCGTTTCCACCGCGGCTTTTTTTGGCGCGTTCGGGCCCTTGCCGCAGGCGCTCGCGCCCTTCATTGGTTTCGGCGTCGCCTTCGCGCTGGCGCCGGTAATCGCGATCGCCACGCGCGGCCGCTATTACCTCGCACGCCAGCCGACCGGCTTGCCGGAGGGCGTCAACGAAATTCGCTGCGTGATCTGCGAGAACGCTTTCGAGCGCGCCGACATGGCGCTGTGCCCGGCGTACAGCGGCGCGATCTGTTCGCTGTGCTGCACGCTGGAGGCGCGCTGCCACGATGTCTGCAAGACCGACAGCCGCTTCGGCCAGCAGATCGCGGTGGCGCTGGCGCGCGTCATCCCGACGCGCCTCACCGCCTCGGTGCGCGCCAGCGCCATCGGCCAGTTTCTCGGCATCCTGTTCCTGTTCACACTGGCCATCGGCTGCCTGCTGTCCTTCATCTATCTGCAGTACGGCTCGCTGATGCCGGCGTCGCGCGAGGTGATCGGCACCACGCTGTCGATCGTGTTCCTGAGCCTGCTGATCATCTCCGGCGTCGCCTCCTGGCTGATGGTGCTGGCGAACGAAAGCCGCAACGCGGCGGTGGTGGAATCGACACGCCAGACGGCGATGCTGATGGACGAGATCGAGGCCCACGAGCGCACCGACGCCGCGCTGCAGAAGGCAAAGGAAATCGCCGAAGCCGCCAACGAGGCCAAGAGCCGCTACGTGGTCGGCATCAGCCACGAGATCCGCTCGCCGCTCAATTCGATCTTCGGCTACGCGCAGCTGCTGGAGCGCGAGCCGGCCAACCCGCCGAAGAACGCGGTGCGGGTGATCCGCCGCAGCGCCGAGCACCTGTCGAACCTGGTCGACGGCCTGCTGGATATCTCCAAAATCGAGAGCGGCATGCTGCGGCTCAACCGCGATCGCGTCGCCTTCAACGAATTGCTCGAACAGCTGGTCGACATGTTTCGCGTGCAGGCCGCCGCCAAGGGCATTGAATTCCGCTATCTGTGCCCCGACCGGCTGCCGGCCTATGTCAACGCCGACCAGAAGCGCCTGCGACAGGTGCTGATCAATCTGCTGTCTAACGCCGTCAAGTTCACGCACCAGGGCCATGCCGCGCTGACGCTGCGCTATCGCACGCAGGTCGCGGAGTTCGAGATCTCCGACACCGGCATCGGCATCCGTCCGGAGGACATGGAAGACATCTTCAAGCCCTTCGAGCGCGGCGGCATGCCGGGCGCGCGCTCGGCGCCGGGCGCGGGCCTGGGCCTGACCATCACCAAGGTGCTGGTGCAGATCATGGGCGGCGAGATTTCGGTGCGCAGCACGCCGGGCGAGGGCAGCCGGTTCCTGGTGCGGCTGCTGTTGTCGGAGGCCTCGCCGGGGCAGGCCGCGCCGGTGAAGCGGCGCATCACCGGTTATGTCGGCGAGCGTCGGCGGGTGCTGGTGGCGGACGACGATCCGGCGCATCTGCAACTGATCGAAGCCCTGCTGCTGCCCCTGGGTTTCGAGTTGCGCCTGGCCGCCGACGGCCTGATCGCACTCGACCAAGCGCGCGCCTGGAATCCCGATCTGGTCACTCTCGACGTCGCCATGCCCGGCGCCACCGGCTGGGAGGTGGCGCACTGCTTGCGCGCCGAGCAGCCGGCGCTGCGCATCCTGATGGTGTCGGCCAACGCTCATGAGCTGGCGCAGCGGCCGGACGCGGAAGTGCCGCACGATTTCTTTCTGGCCAAGCCTTTCGACGTCGACGTGTTTCTGGAGCGGGTCGGCCTGCTGCTGCGGCTGGAATGGATGCTCGAGGAGCCGGCCGCCGAGCCCGTCGCCGCCGCGCCGTTCGCGGTGCCCGCCGGCGCCGAACGCTTTCTCGACGAGCTGATCCAGCTCGGCCGCATCGGCCACGTCCGCGGCATCCAGACACGTTTGAGCCAGATCGCCGCGGCCGACGCGGCGCATGGCGCGTTCGTGGCGCATCTTCAGGCGCTGGTGACGCGGTTCGAGCTGAAGTCCTACCTGGCCTTGTTGGAACGCGCGCGCGCGTGCGCCGCGCAGGAGAGTCACCGATGACCGGCGCCACAACCCAGTCGATCCATGTGCGTCGCGACATCGTGCTGGTGGTCGACGACACGCCGGAGTCCTTGAGCTTTCTCACCGACACGCTGGAGGCGGAGAACATCACCGTGCTCGTCGCCACCGGCGGCGATACCTGTCTGGCCCTGGTCGACGAGATCACGCCCGACCTGATCCTGATGGACGCGGTGATGCCCGGCATCGACGGCTTCGAAACCTGCCGCCGCCTCAAGCACGAGAAGCTGCTGTCGCATGTGCCGGTGATCTTCATGACCGGCCTCACCGAGACCGAGCATGTGGTGCGCGGCCTGCAGGCCGGCGGCGTGGACTATGTGCCCAAGCCGATCGTGGTCAACGAACTGCTCGCGCGCATCCGCGTGCACCTGGCCAACGCGCGCATGGCGCACGCGTCGCGCACCGCGCTCGACGCCACCGGACGCTTCCTGCTGTCGACCAATCGCGCCGGACATCTGGTGTGGTCGACACCCCGCGCCGAACGCCTGCTGGCGGATCTGCTGCCGTCGAGTCCGCTGGGGCTGCGCTTTCCCGACGAGGTCTGCAAACGCTTGAGCCAGCTGCGCGACGAGGGCAGCACCGGCGCGCAGCAGGTGCTTCAGCTGGGTACGCGGCGCCTGGAATTCTCCTACGTGAGTTCCACCGGCGCCGACGAATATCTCTACCGCCTGCGCGAGATCGGCGACCCCGAACGGGTGCAGCAGGAGCAGATGCAGTTGCTGCAACAGTCGCTCGCGCTCACCGCGCGCGAGGCCGACGTGCTGCTGTGGATCAGCCGCGGAAAATCCAACCGCGACATCAGCGAGATCCTCGGTATCAGCCCGCGCACCGTGAACAAGCATCTGGAGACGGTGTTCGAAAAACTCGGCGTGGAGAATCGTGCCTCGGCCGCGGCGCGCGCGGTGCGGGTGCTGGCGCAGTAGCGGCGTTTTAGCGCGAGACCTCGTCCGCGGAATCGGCCTGCAATGCGCCAGGTGGGTTGTGTCGCTGCACGAAATCCACCGCCGCCTCCAGCATCGCCTTGCGCGTGACGCTGCGCGACAACCAGTGGTCCTCGCCCTTGAGTTCGACCAGCTCGACCGGTTTGCCAGCGGACTTGAGCGCGCGCTGCATGGCCTTGGATTGCTCGAAGAGCACGACGGTGTCGTCCTTGCCGTGGATCAGCAGAACGGGGACGTCAGCGCGCTTGGCGAGTTTGAGGGGTGAGATGTCGTCGACGCTTTGGTTAAAGAAGGACTTGATGCCGAGAAAGTCCTTCAGGTAGCGCAGCGTGCCGGTCCGATCGCCCTCCTGCTCTCGTGAGAGCAGCGCGTTGAGGTCAGCCACGCCACCGACCGAGACTGCGCATCGATACAAGCCTTGTTGCACCGTTACACCAGCAAGCGCCGCGTATCCGCCGTAGCTGGCGCCGACGATGCACGCCCGCCTGGGATCGACGATGCCCTGGTGGGCCAGCTCGTCGACACCATCGGAAATGTCCGTCTGCATCTTGCGACCCCATTCGCCAAAACCGGCATTGCGGAAGGCGACGGTGTAGCCGGACGAACCTCGAAAGTTCGGCTGCCACACCGCATATCCACGGCTCGCGAAAGCCTGTGCCCACCAGTCGAAGCCCATCTCGTCGCGTGCCTCCGGCCCTCCGTGCGGCAACACCACCAGCGGCAGCTTGGTCGGGTTGATTCCTGGCGGCAGCGTCAGTATGCCTTCCATCTCCAAGCCATCTGCCGCCTTGTATCGAACCATGCGGTAAGGACCGATACGCTCGCCGCTGACCGATGGATAAAGCCAGCCAAGTTCCTTGGCTGATCCGCTTTTGATGTCGGCCCACCACCAGGTTCCCGCGTCATCCTGGCCGTCGCTGTAGAAGATCAGGCGGCCGTAATCATCGGTCCAGGAGTTCAGGCTGATTTTGAGGTTGGGGAAGGCTGCGTAGATCGCATGCACACGGGCCTGCGTACGAGCGTTAAAAAAATTCCGGTTCTGACGCCTCACTTTGACGCTCATAGCCCGACAGCAGACAAGTCCGAGGATCGAAAAGCCATCGATCAATATTGATCCCGGCAAAGACTTCTTGCGTCGGCGTGGAGCCGTCAAGCGCCGCCTCCATCACGTGCTTGTCGTTGTTCTCGTCGTACTGTTGATACAGCACGGTACCCGGAGTCCGACCCAAGCCGATGATCCCGTCACCGCCGAAGCGATCCTGTTTTTCCAACAGAACGTGGCTGAAATCGGCCCCTGCATAGAGCGTCCATTTCTGCTCCCGATCATCGTAGCGATTGTTGGCCAGTAGTTCCCCTTCGGGACCGACAAGCCAGCCTCTGCCTTCCCGGCCTACTCTTGCCACCCGGTCCACCTTGTTCTCGCTCAGATCGATCCGGGTCAACTGAAGGGCGGTCGTATCGAGATGCAGACTACCGGTCTGCAAGCCTCGGTCGAGAGCAAAGGTGTCGACGTACGCCATCCATTTTCCGTCGATCTGCCGCAATGCCCGCAGGCTCCCGATGCCGTCGAACACATCTCTGCGTCGTAAAGGCCATGTCGCCTTGGCCTGTTTCAGGTTCAGCACCACCAGGCCCCAGACTTCATGCAGGTGGTAGTACTCCCAACCCATATCCCGCGTGTTGCTGGTGGTGACGACGACGAGATCCTCCCCGGCCCACTTCACGTCACGGGCCTTCACTTCGCCGATCGGCGTCGACAGCAAGACCTTGCTGGTTTCCAGTTCGATGACGACGATGCGGCTTGCGTCGTCCAGCGTGACCATCATCGCCACGCGCTTGCCCGACGGTGACAGGCTGGGATGATCCAGCCCGGGCAGTTGCCCGTATGCCGATAGCGGCAATGGCTCTGTCGCAGACGCTGGGCGCGGGCTCATCCACACAATCAGCGCCAGCCCTGCAGTTGCCCACACTGTCGATCGCATCCCGTTCTCCCCGTTTCACGCCCCGCGACATTATCTCGCGATGCGCAATCCGTTAGCAGCGATGCGCGTCGCATTCGTGCCCGACCTCGCTTCAGGTTTACTCAAGCGCGTGCGCGGCAGACTGTGGGCTGGTGGCGTTGACAGCCTGATCTGTCGGCGCCGAGATTGCCGCACCGCTTGGGCTTGAGTTCCCCTATGCAAAGTTCACCCCGCTCGCCGATTCTGGTCGCCGACATTGGCGGTACCAATGCGCGCTTCGCGCTGACGCGTGCGGACGGCCCCGAGCGGCCCGAGCTTGAGGCGCTGCGGCAGGTCGCAACAGTGGACCATCCGAGCCTGCTCGATGCACTGCGCGCTTACCTCGAACAGCAGCGTCAGCGGCCATCGCGCGCGGTGCTGGCGGTGGCGTCCGCGGTCACCGGCGATGCGATCAAGATCACCAACAATCCCTGGGCGTTCTCCATCGCCGAGCTGTCGCAGTCGCTGGCGATGCCGGTGTCGGTGATCAACGACTTCACCGCCATGGCCAGCGTGCTGCCGGTGCTGGGGATCGATGATCTGCGCGGGATCGGCCAGGCGCAGGCGCGCAAGCTCAGCGATTCGCGCTGCTACGCGGTGGTCGGGCCCGGCACCGGGTTAGGGGTCGGCGGCGTGATCGTGCGCGACGGGCGCGCGGTGGTGATCGAATCCGAAGGCGGCCACGTTGGTTTTTCGCCCGGCAATGCCTACGAGCTGGAGTTGCTGCGCGTGCTGCTCCCGCGTTACGGGCGCGTGTCGGCCGAGCGCCTGGTGTCGGGCACTGGGCTGGTGAACCTGCACGACGCGGTGTGCCAGATCGAGGGCCAGGCGGCACCGTCGCTGACGCCCGAGCAGATCAGCGCGGCGGCCGAGGCCGAACCCGACGGACGATGCGCACGCACGCTGCAGGTGTTCGCGGAATTGCTCGGCAGTTTCGCCGGCGATGTGGCGCTGTGTTTCGGCGCCTGGGACGGCGTCTTTTTGCCCGGCGGCGTCACCCAGAAGTTGCTGCCCTGGCTGGAACGCGGCGGCTTCCGCCGGCGCTTCGACGACAAGGGCCGGCACGGCGCGATCCTGCGTGCGATCCCGACACAGGTGATCGTGCATCCGCAGGCCGGGCTGTTGGGTACGGCGGTCCATGCCGCCGGGTCCCGCGTTCCGTCCTGAGTGGAGAAGCCAATGCAGACCATGCGATGCGTGCAGATGCAGAACCACGGCGGACCAGAAGTTCTGCGCTTGCAGACGGCGCCGATCCCGCAGCCGGGCGCGGGCCAGGTGCTGATCCGCGTGCAGGCGGCGGGTGTCAACCGGCCGGACATCGCGCAGCGCCAGGGCCTGTATCCGCCGCCGCCCGGCGCCAGCCCGATGCTGGGCCTGGAAGTCGCGGGTGAAGTGGTCGGCGTGGGCGACGGCGCGGTCGGCTTCGAACCTGGCGATGCGGTGTGTGCGCTCACGCCGGGCGGCGGCTACGCCGAGTATTGCGTCGCGCCCGCCTCGCATTGCCTGCTGTGGCCGCGTGGCTACAACGCCGTGCGCGCAGCGGCGTTGCCGGAGACTTTCTTCACCGTCTGGGCCAACGTATTCGACATGGCGCAACTCACCGCCGGCGAATCGCTGCTGGTGCACGGCGGCAGCAGCGGCATCGGCACCACCGCGATCCAGCTCGCGCATGCGTTCGGCGCCACGGTCTACGCCACCGCCGGCAACGCAGAAAAATGCGCGGCCTGCGAGCGCCTGGGCGCGACGCGTGCAATCGATTATCGACGCGAAGATTTCGAAGCCGTGCTCGCTGATGTCACGAACAAGCGCGGCGTCGACGTGATTCTGGACATGGTCGGCGGCGACTACCTGATGCGCAATCTGCGCAGCCTGGCGCTCGACGGCCGGCTGGTGCATATCGCCACGCAGAAGGGCGCGAAGATCGACGGCTTCGATCTAATCCAGGTGATGAAGCGCCGTGCGCGCATCACCGGCTCGATGCTGCGCCCGCGCAGCGTCGCGGATAAGGCAGCGATCGCCGCTGCCCTGGGTGAAAAAGTCTGGCCCCTGCTCAACGCCGGCCGCTGTGCCCCGCTGATCCACGCGGTGCTGCCATTGAGCGAAGTGGCCGAGGCCCACCGTATGATGGAGGCCGGGGAACACATCGGAAAGCTGGTGCTGCGGGTCGCGTGACGCCGCGTCCGGCGACACTTCTTCAGATCTCTTTTCTCACTTCATTTGCCAGGGAGCCTTCATGGCCGATATCAGCATCACCCGCGCCCACGGACGCAGCGTCGCGGAGGCCAGGACCATCGCCGACCGCCTGATCGAACGGCTCGCCAGCGAGTTCGACGTCAAACATCGCTGGGACGGCGACACGCTGCGCTTCGAACGCAGCGGCCTCAAGGGCGAAATGGCGATCACGCCCAGCGACGTGCACATCACCGCCAAGCTCGGCCTGCTGCTCAAGCCGCTGAAGGGCCG
>CAXTSJ010000005.1:137479-146433 GCA_964246995.1 uncultured Hydrocarboniphaga sp. | reverse complement strand
GCATCGAGAGCGAGGTCAAGCGAGTTCTCGACAAGCAGCTGGCCTGAAGCGTCGAGCCTTAGGGTTTGAGCGTATAGCCGTGGGCCATCATGCACTGCTGCTCCCAGTTGATCTGGTCGTCGCGCAGGCGCTCGATGCCGGATTCCTCGATGCAGGCGCGGTGATCGGCCGCCAGTGCCGATTCCGGCACGCCCGGCGGCGCGACGTAGCTACGGCTCGAAGCACAGGCGTTCAGCAATAGACAGGCAACCAGTACGGCGGTGAGACACAAGCGAGGGTCCATCGGGGGTCCTGATGCGATTGTCGGGCGCTACTGCGACAACTGGCTGCCGGCATAGGTGCCCGGCACCAGGATCGGCAGCTGCACGTCGCTCACCGTCGCCGTATACGGATCGACATAGACCTGCCCCAGCACCGGTTCCAGCGACGAGGTCACCGGCGGTATCGGCAGCTTGGTGAAGAAACGCGCGAGGCCGGTAAGCCCGGTCAGGCCTTCGGCGCTGACGATGGCGGCGTACTGGACATTGCGCGGATAGAACAGCAACCCGACCTGATCACCGTCGCGCAGGCGCTCGCCCACCGCCGGCAGCAGTACGCGGTCGTCCTCATTGATGCTGCGATTGCTGGTGTGCGTACCTTCGGTGAAGGCGGTCAGCTGGTCGTCCACCAGGAACGGCGTGCCGCCGCGCAGGATGCCGACGCCGACGAAGGCGTTGGTGCTTTGCCCCGGCGCCACCGGCGAGCCGCGGACCACGTCGATGCGGCCGATGGTGGGCACGCCGGCGAGCACCTTGTCGTTGCCGGTGATCGTGGTGATCGGCACGAACACCGGCCCCAACGCGGGCACCGGAACCGGTACCGTGGCGGTCGCCAGCTGCGCCGGCACCGACCCGCTGCCGCTGAGCGAGCCCACCGGGAACTGCTCAAGCTTCAAGCCCACCGGCGTCACGTTGGGCGCGCCGACGGTGTCGGCTACCGAGATGCAGACTGTCGGCAGCGAGGTGAACGACGCCGGCGACGCGCCCTTGAGGTAGTGATCGAACCAGCCGAGCATTGCCTCGACGCCGACGACCTTGCCGCAGTCGGCGCTGCCCTCGGTCTGGTTGGCGAGCGGATTCATGTGCCCGCCTTCGGTGGACAGCACGCGCGCATCGCCGCCGGCCTCAGCGAAGTAGCGCTGGTTCCAGTAGGCCTCGGTGAGGTTGAACAGCACGTCGCGATTGCCTTGCACGAACAGCGCCGGCACCGCGCGCAAATGCGCATCGGTTTCGCCGAAACCCCAGGGCTGGCCGGCGCGTTCCTGGCGGCGGAAATAACTCATGCCATGGGTGTCGAAGAAGCCGATCAGCTCGTCTTCCAGCACCTTGCGCGGCAGCACCACCGGCGCGCCGAGCGTTCCACTGGTGGCGCGCACCAGATCGCCGCGCGAGCGGATGTTGAACGCGCCGCCGGCCAGGCCCAGGCCCTGGATGCCGATGGTGTTGCACAGCGTCTGCACCACCGGCGTCGCCTGCACGCCGCCGGTGGTGATCAGCAGACACAGCAGGCCGCCGTAGCCGATTTTCACCGAGTCGCCCGGGATCAGGCTGTAGAGCAGGCCGTGCCAGGTACCGTTGGGGATCACCGCGTCGATGCGCGGGTCCAGCGCCGCCAGCGGCATTTGGAAGCCGCCGCCATAGCTGTAGCCGAGCGTGCCGACCTTGAGATCGCGCGCGATGCCGGTGTCGGTCTGGCGCTCGATGTTGAATTCTTCGGCGTGGTCGTAGGCGTAGTCGAGCAGCGCGCGCGCATCCTGGGTTTCGGCATTGGGATCGATGATGCGCGCCTTGGCGTTGGTGGAACCGCCGTGGCCGCGTTGGTCGAAGCTCATCACCACGTAGCCGCGGAAGGGCAGGGCGCGCGCCAGGGCATCGACGGAATCGAAGTGCGCCTGTTCCGGATGCAGCGTGCCGTCGGCCGCCAGCGCCATCTGGCGCTTGCCGCCCAGACCGTGGCTGTGCAGCACCAGCGGAAAGCTCTGCCCCGGGCAGCGCTGCGGCGTCAGCAGGGTGTAGGCGATGGTGGTGGTGGGCGCCGGATTCGCGGTCGGGTCCAGGTCCGAAGGGCTGGCGATCTGCAGCGTCCCTTGCGTGGCGCCGGCCGGCGTCGGCGCGCTGCAGCTCGCGGGGCCAGGGCCGATCGGCGTGTCGGTGTCGTCGCCGCTGAGGCTGTTGGAGCAGGCGGTGACGCTCAACGCGGCAATCGCACACAGCAAAGTGCCGAGGCGGATGGACATGCTTTTCAATCTCCTGACTTGATCGCGCGTTTTGGTCAACCGTGCGCGGCCAGAAGTGTACGACGAGCACAGCTGCGCAGTCCTCAGACGGACTGCGGGCCGTGAAAAAGAAGCTAGCTGATCCTGCCGAGCAAGCCGATCAACACCAGGTTGACGACCCAGCCGATAGCCACCACGAGCACGGCGCGCCAGGTCTGGCGGTAATCGAGCGCCTGGCGCACGGCGATCACCATCGCCACCAGCATCCAGATCGTTGCCGCGGCGACGATGAAGGGACCCACCACCGGCAGAAAGCCGAAGAAGCGCAACAGTCCCGGCGTCTGCGCAAAGCCGGTGGTACGTGCGACCTCGCCCCAGTCCGATTGCGTCGCCGGCTCCGGCAACAGCTTGGTGCCGATCAGCCAGATCAGCGCCGCCCATAGCGCCCAGCCCAGCACCGCGCCGAGCACGCCGGTGAGAACAAAGCCAAGGCCCGCGTAGTACATGCCGCCGATGCCCATGGCCACCGACGCCAGCAGCACCACGATCAGCGCCTGCGACGTGGCGCTGCGGTCGGCTTCGACCTCCTCGAACATCGCGACATCGAGCCGGGCGGCGCCCAGCATGCGTTGGGTCAAACTCGACATGGACGCTCCTGCAGTCAAACAACAAGTGTCGCTGAGTCTGGCGACCGCCGCATGGCGCTCGCCTTAACGCGGGTCCACATCGGCGCCGGGTTCGCGGCGCAGACCGTCGAGGCGCTGCGCCGCCTCGCGCTCCAGCTCGGCGTCGCGCGCCTTTTGCGCGGCGCTGCGCCCGAAACGCGCGCGATTCTCGGCGGCCTTGGCCTGCGCGGCCTCGCGTTCACGGCGCTTGCGTGCCTTGTTGAGGTTGATGATCTGGGCCATGGCGTATCTTACCCAGACGATTTCATCGTGAGAACGAACATGGCGGAAAAAGTGATCAAGCAACCCGGCGGTGCGCATCCGATCAGCATCGAGCCGCATTCCGCGCGGGTGTTGGTGACCGTCGCCGGCCGCGTCGTCGCCGACACGCGCGACGCGCTCGACCTGCGTGAAGGCAGCATGGGCGCGGTGCTCTACATCCCGCGCCGGGACGTCGACATGAGCCTGCTGCAGCGCACCGAACACAGCAGCTATTGCCCGTTCAAAGGCGACTGCAGCTACTACAGCATCACCATCGGCGGCCCGCGTTCGGTCAATGCGGTGTGGACCTACGAGTCGCCCTATCCCGCAGTCGCGGCGATCAAGGAGCATCTCGCGTTCTATCCGAGCCGCGTGGATTCGATCGCGGATTCCTGATCACCGATGACGATCGCGGCTGAAGCCGCTCCTACCGAATCCACGCTTTTGTAGGAACGGCTTCAGCCGCGATGGTGCTAACCGTGGCTCAGCGCCGCGGCGAGCCGCCTGGAAAGATAGGCATGGCCCGACGGCCCGTAGTGCGCGCAGACCTGCACCTAATCCATGTCGTGCAGCACGCCGCTCACCACCGCCTCGCGCGCCTGCAACACCAGGTGCATGAACCAGACATTGGTGTAGACGCCGTACCAGTCGACGACGAAGGCATCGACCTCGGCGCCGCCCGCGCCGCGGTAGCGCTCCATGAACTCCGGCCAGGGCAGGCGCTGCTCGACCATCACCTTGAGATAGCCCAGGTCGAGCGCGGGGTTGCCGATATGCGCCATCTCCCAGTCCAGCACCGCGCTCAGGCGCGTACCGTCGCAGAGATTGTTGTGGAAGCCGATGTCGCCGTGCACCAGCGTGCGCGGTCCCCGCACCCGGGCGACGGTGTCGTCGAGCCAGTCCAGGGCGAAGCGCATGAGATGCGGCAGCGGGCTGCCGAGCTTTTCGATCACCGCACGGAACCTGGCCAGGTCGGCACGCAGCTGCGCCGTGCTGAAGCTGCGTTCGACCATGCCGGACAGGTGTTCGAAATCTTCCACCGGCAGCGCATGCGTGCGGCCGATCTGTTCGGCCAGTTCGCGCACCGGCTGCGCGCCTGCCGGCGGATCGAACAGATTGCCTTCCATGGTGCCGGGCAGACGCGACACCACGATGAAGGGCGCGCCGAGCGCCGCGGCATTCGGCTCGATCATCAAAGGCTCGGGGACGCGGATGCCGGCCGCGAACAGGCGCCGCAGGATCTCGAATTCCATCGCCACCGATGTTCCGGTGACCGCCGCCGCCCAGTCCTGCCGAATAATGAGTTCGCGCGGCAGATCGCGTGCGCCGTCGATGCCCACCAGGATGGTCTGCTTGGAGCGGCCGCCCGCGAGCATCCGCGCATCGAGCACACGCAGCGCATCGCCGCCGCGCGGCTGCGCGCGCAGCCAGGACTCGATGCGCGCCGCATCGCAGCTGCGCCCGACCGGCGGCGCGGATTGCGTCACCGACGCGATCAGCCGCTCGGCTTCGGCGAAAGCCGCCTCAAAAGCACGGCCCTCAGAGCGCGCGCGGCCGGCCGGGTCCTCGTCGGAGAGCCAGTCCAGCGCCGACTGCGGCGGCCGCAGCGCGGCGGCCATGTGCAGGGCGCTGCGGATGCACTCGAGCGTGCGCGACTGCGCCGGCCCCTGCACCTGCGGCAGCACCGTGTGCTGCAGGGCTTCGGCGATGTTGACGAGGTAGGCGCGCGCCGCCGCCGGCTCGATGCCGATGCCGGCGAATCCGTAGCGCGGCGCGCCGTGGTTGCGGCTGCTCATGTCGCATCGTCCTCGCCCTGCGCGGGCTGATTCAGGGCTTATAGACACCCATATTAATTAGTTCTAGCCTGCGACCCGCAGCCGCGCAAGCCCGCGAGGTCGGGCTCGTCGGCACCTGACCGAAAAACACCATGACCCCCAGCCCTCTCGATATTTTTCTCGGCGATCGCCGCAACATCGACGACCGCGTGTTCTTCCCCGCCATCGACCGCATTCGCGAGGAGGCGCCGATGTTCTGGAGCGACTCCCAGCACTGCTGGTTCATCTCGCGACACGAGGACGTGGTGAACGTCTTCAACGACAGGCGCTGGTCCGAGAAGCGCCTGCAAGGCAGCCAGTTCCACGCCATCCCCGAGGCGCAGCGCGAGGCCGAGATCCCCAACCTGATCCGCTTCGTGCCGAACTGGGTCAACAACATCGACAGCCCGCAGCACGATCGCGTGCGCCGCCTGCTGCTCAAGGGTTTCACGCGCAAGGCCATCGAGCAGCTGCGCCCGGCCATCGAACAGATCTGCGACGAGCTGGTGGAGCAGGCGGCGCAGGAGCGCGAGTTCGATTTCGTGGACCGCATCGCGTTTCCGCTGCCGGCCGCGGTGATTCTCAAACTGCTCGGCGTGCCGATGGAACACATCGGCAAGATGCGCGGCTGGGCCAATGCGGTGACCGCGGCGCTGGCCGGCGTGCAGCCGCCGCGCGAGACGCTCATCGCCGCCGAGGCCGCGATCGCCGAGATGGACGAGATCTTCATGATCGAGATCGACAAGCGCAAATCCGCGCCGGGCGCGGACGTGATCACCACTCTGTCGCAGGCGCGGGAGGAAAACGGCGATGCGCTGAGCGTGGAAGAACTGCTGGGCATCCTGCAGCTGGTGATCATCGCCGGCCACGATTCCACCGCCAATTCCATCGGCCTGGGCTTGCTGGCGATGCTTGCGCATCCGCAGCAGATGGCGGACTACAAGGCGGGCCGCGTTGATGGCATGACCGCGATGTCCGAGCTGCTGCGTCACGTCAACGTCGCCGCGATGCAGCCGCGGGTGGCGCTGGAAGCGATGGAGCTGCACGGCCAGCGCGTCGAGCCGGGCCAGTACGCCTTCGTGATGATCGCCGCGGCCAACCGCGATCCGCGCGTGTTCGACGATCCGGCGGTGATGAATTTCTCGCGCCGTAACATCGATCGCATGGCGGTATTCGGCCCGGGCTTTCATCACTGCGTCGGCCATTATCTGGCGCGGGTCGAGCTGGAGTGCCTGTACCGCCGCCTCGTCCAGCGCTTTCCAACAATGCAGGCCGATACCAGCGACCTGGTGTTCCAGTTGAACCCGGTGTTCCGCGGGCTGGAAGCTTTGCCGGTGCGCTTTGGCTGATGGTCGGGCGAGCCGGGCTGATACACCGATGAGCCTCGGCGGCAGGCGTGTGGCGGTGGTCGGCGCCGGCCCCGCAGGACTGGCGGCGGCGTATCGCCTGCAGCAGCAGGGCGCCGAGGTCACGGTGTTCGAGCGCAACGATCATGTGGGCGGGCGCACGCGTTCGATCCGCAAAGGCGCATTCACTTTCGACGTCGGCGCGCTGGTGATGCTGCCGACTTACAAGAGCGTCTACGGCCTGATCAGGGAGCTGGGCATTGAATCGCATGTCCACGAGACCAAGCCAAGGCTTGCGATCGTGCGCGACGGCCAGCGCCACAGCTTCGACTACGAATATCCGCTGTCATCGGCATTCGGCACGCGGCTGCTGTCCTGGCCCGACAAGCTGCGCATGCTCAAGCTGCTGCCGCTGATGATCCGCCACCGCGCGCGCTTCCATTACCGCAGCATGGGTGATCTCGACCTTTTCGATCACATCAGCACGCGCGACTGGTGTCTTCAGCATCTGAGCGCGAGCATCGACGATTACGTCGCCAACCCTTTCATCCGCATCAACTCGCTCACCGACACCCGCAGCGCACCGGTGGGCGAATGGTTCTGGCAGTTGTGGGCTTACAACTCGCCGCACATCTTCCAGCTCGATCGCGGCATGGTGTTCTATGCCGAATCGCTGGCGCGCGGGCTGGACGTGCATCTGAATTCGCCCGTCACACGCGTGCGGATCGAAAACAACCGCGCCCTGCTGACGCTGGCCGGCTCCGAGGATGTCTTCGACGCCTGCGTCCTCGCCGTGCCGCCGGTCTTCGCGCGCGATATCGCGCCGGCGCTTACACCGCAGCAGCAGACTTTCTTCGGCGGCATCGAACCGGTGCGCATGATCAGCCTGCATCTGGGCCTGAGCTATCGCCCCGACGTGCCGGATTCGATCGTGATGTTTCCAGAGAGGGAGAGCGCCGATCTGTTGGACATCCTGTTCGATCACAACAAGGGCCCGGGCCGCGCGCCGCCGGGCAGGGGCGCGGTCGCCATCCAGTCGACGCTGGCGTGGTCGGCGGCGCATGCCGATTCCAGCGACGAGACTGTCATCGCCGAGCTGACGCGGCTCGCCGAACCGCACGTCGGTCCGCTGCGCGGGAGGGTCGAAGAAGCCGTCGTCCAGCGCTGGGATTATGTCTGCCCGAAAACCTGGCCCGGCTTCTATCGGCAGCTGCGCGACTTCGTCAACGCCCAGCCGCTGGACCAGCCGCTGTTCTTCGCCGGCGACTATTTCTCGGGCGGCATCGAAGGCGCCACGCAGAGCGGCCTCGCGGCTTGCCGGAACGTCGGGCGTTTCCTGCAGACGCCTGGCTGAGCTTTTCCACACACGATCACAGCATGAGCAAGCGACGCGACCGCCTCACCGCCAACGACATTCAAGGCTGCTGGGCGATCATCCCGACTCCGGCCAGGGACAACGCCGGCGACTGGCGCGTGACCGACACGGTCGATCTGATCGAGACCGCGCGCGTGGTCGAGGCGCTGATCGCCTCCGGTGTCGACGGCATCCTCAGCCTGGGCACGCTCGGCGAATGCGCGACGCTGCAATGGGGAGAAAAGCGCGCCTTCATGGCGACGCTGGTCGAGACCGCTCGCGGCCGCGTGCCGGTGTTCGGTGGCACCTCGTCCCTGAGCACGCGCGAGACCGTGCGGCAGACATGCGAGGCGCTCGACATCGGCGTCGACGGCACCCTGATCGGCCCGCCGATGTGGAACAAGCCCGATGTCGCTACCGCCGCGCAGTTCTTCCGAGACGTCGCGGCCGCGGTGCCGGAGATGGCGATTTGCGTCTACGCCAATCCCTTCGTCTTCAAGTTCGATTTTCCGCCGCCGTTCTGGGCGCAGCTTGCGGCGATCCCGCAGATCGTCTGCGCCAAGACCGCGAGCGCCAGCACCTACATCCGCGATCTCGAAGCTTGCGGCGGACGCATCCGCCTGATGCCGATCGACGCCGAGTACACCGCCGCGGCCCGGCTCGACCCGGACGGTGCGCGGGCTTTCTGGTCGAGCAGCGCGTCCTGCGGCCCGGCGCCTGTCATCGTTCTGCGCGACCGGGTGGCGCAGGCCAGGCGCAGCGGCAACTGGTCGCAAGCCGATGCCTTGAGCGAGGCGATCGGCAAGGCGATTCTCCCGACCATCGCCTACGGCGACTTCAACGAATTCCAGATGCACAACATTGCGCTGGAGAAGCTGCGCATGGACGCGGCCGGCTGGTTGCGCGCGGGCCCCAACCGCCCGCCGCACCACGTGGTGCCGGATCGCATTCGCGAACTCGGGCGTATCGGCGGTGAAGCCTGGGCCGCTTTGCAGCGCGAAAACGAACAGCTGGCCGCGAGCATGGTGGATGCCCGCAAGCCAGCTGCGTGAATCAGTTTCGCGCGCTGGCGATCCGACCGCGTTTCAGGGCGCGCACAGCTCGCGGGCCTTGATGAAAGCGGGACGCGCGCCGACGCGTTGCAGATAGGCGGTGATCGCCGGGAAGCGTTCGAACGGCGCCTTGGAATGCATCATCGGAATCGCCGAGCCGTCGGCGAGCCGCCGCCAGCTCGCCAGGTCGATCGACATGCCCGAGAAC
>CAXTSJ010000005.1:58003-137469 GCA_964246995.1 uncultured Hydrocarboniphaga sp. | reverse complement strand
CGGGCCGTCGGCGAGCTGCAGCGAATAGGAAACCATGATGTCGGCGGCGGTGAAGTTCGCGCCCGCAACGTAATCGCTGGCCGACAGCACGTGGTTCAGGTATTCGAAGACCGTCTGGTATTCCTTCTGCACGAAGCCGGCGAGCGTCGCCGATTCCACCTGCATCATGCCGCTCAGCAGATCGAACAGGATCGGCAGCATCAGCGTCGATTCGGCGGCATGCATCCAGTGCAGGTACACCGGGTAGTCCGGCGAATCGGTCGCGGGCTGCAGGCGCCCCTCGCCGTACTTCACCAGCAGGTATTCGATGATCGCGCCGGACTCCGCCAGCGTCAGCTCGCCGTCCTGGATCGACGGGAACTTGCCCATCGGCGAGTAAGCCTTGAGTGCCGCCGGCGCGAAGAACGTCACCGGGTCGCGATCGTGACGCTCGAGTTCATAGGCGATGCCCAGCTCCTCGGCCAGCCAGACGATGCGCTCGGAACGCGACAGCACCAGATGATGGATTTTCAGCATTCGAATCTCTCCTCGAAGATTGATCGTTGATTGCGGGAGCCACTGGACGCGCTTGGTACACTAGCATTCCGGAAAAAGCCCGGTCACCGCACGCCGATCGATGCCGAAC
This sequence comes from uncultured Hydrocarboniphaga sp., assembly GCA_964246995.1. Classification (GTDB taxonomy): domain Bacteria; phylum Pseudomonadota; class Gammaproteobacteria; order Nevskiales; family Nevskiaceae; genus Hydrocarboniphaga. Next base: position 136,844 of record CAXTSJ010000005.1, on the reverse strand, counting down.
AAGACAACCAGCAAGTCGGTCGGCACGCCGGTCAAGCCGGGCATCGCGCGCAGCCGCGGGCGTCCGCCGGTGAGCGAGAACGCGCTGCTCGACCGCAGGCTGATCATCGGCTGCGCGTTCGAACTGTCAAAGAGCGTGCCGCTGCAGGAGCTGTCGATCGTGCGGGTCGCGCGTGAACTCGGTGTGACACCCGCCCTGATCCATTACTACCTCGCCGGCCGCGATGCGCTGACCTCGGGCGTGATGAATTCCTTCTTCCGCGATCTGCAGCGCGAGTGGCCCGAGCCGAGCGGCCGCTGGCGCGCCGACATCGAGACCCTGGCGCACCACATCTATGCCCGGCTGGTGACTTACGCCGGCGTTGCCGCCTACATGGTGGCGCACAACCGCTTCCGCCTGGTGCAGCTCGATCATGGCGGCGAAACCGACTACGGCATCCTGCTGTTCGAGCGCTTCGTCGGCCTGGTGCGCGAGGCCGGCTTCGACGCGCGGCGCACGGGCATGGTGTCCAACCTGCTGATGGAACAGATCGTCTCTGCCGCCTATGCCACGGTGCGACATCGCTGGCCCGGCGATCACGGCAGCATGCTCGAACGGGCGTTTGCGCAGCTGGACCAGAAGCAATTCCCTCACACCTTTTTCGTGCGCAAGCAGTTCGCGCATTTCAGCGGCGACGCGGCGTTCGCCGAAGGCCTGAGCCTGACCCTCAGCGGACTGACGCAGGAGCGCGCCAAGCGCGTCGCGATCGCGAAACCCGCGCGGTCGTCGCCGGCCGGCGCGCGTGGCAAACGCTAAAGGCTGGCGGCAGACGATGTAAGACCGGTTCGTGTCAGGCAGAATCCTTGCAGTTGGAAAGGCGATCGCCGGGGGGCAGACGCCAGCGAATGCGGAAACCATCCGCGCAAACGAGAAGGGGAGCAGCATGCTGTCGGAACACACCCAGGGCATCGCCCGTTACTACACACGGCGGCACGATCAGCGCGCCGATCTTTTCGGCGACCAGCCTTTCGCCAATTACGGTTACTGGACGCGCCCCGGCCTGAGCATGGCGCAGGCGTCCGAGGCGATGGCGATGCTGGTCGCCGCCAATGCCGGACTGGCCGAGGGCGATCGCGTGCTCGATGTCGGCTGCGGCTACGGCGCCTGCGCGGTGGTCGCCGCCGAGCGCTTCGCCCCGGCATCGATCACCGGCATCGACGTGACGGAAACGCGGATCGAAAACGGCCGGCAATACGTCGCCAGATGCGGGTTCGATCATGTCATCGACCTGCGTCTCGGCAACGCCACCAGGATGGCGTTCGAAGCGGCGAGTTTCGACAAGCTGCTGGCGGTGGAATGCGCGTTCCATTTCGACACGCGCCGCGATTTCTTCGGGGAGGCGGCGCGCGTGCTCAAGAGCGGCGGCACGCTGGCGCTCACCGACCTGATCCCCAGCCGCGGGCTGGATTTGCAGCGCTATGTGAGCGAGGCCAACACACTGGCCATCGACATCGACATGTACAACCGCGCCAACGCCTACGACCAGGATGTGTATGCGCAGTACCTGCGGGACGCCGGCTTCACCGACGTGCGCATCGAAGCCATCACCGAGTGGACGCTGGCGAGGTTCGTGCCGCAATTGCATGTCTACGCCGACCGGCAGTCCGGAGAGGCGCGCGACAAACTGCATCGCCATGCCGACAAGCTGCAGCGGCTGATCGACATCGGTGAAATCTACGTGCTGGTCACCGCCCGCAAAACCTGACCGCGGCAGCGTTTTCAGCGCGCGGGCGCGATGCCTTCGACGACATAGGCGTCGACCTCGGCGGCCAGCCGGCGCAGCTTGCTGGCCTCCTGGTACTGGCCGGATCGATACCAGTCGAGAGCCTGCTCGCGGCTGTCGAACTCGATCACCACGGTCTCCTGCGGCGCGCCGCCTTCCAGCTCCGTCTGCGCGCCACGCGCGACCAGCACGCGGCCGCCGTGTGCGCCGATGGTCGGCCGCGCGGCGACGCGGTAGCGCTGCAGCGCATCGTGATCATGCGAGCCGCGGATGAGGAAAATGACATAGGCGGACATGGCGACTCCTGTGGCTGCAAAATTTTTCAGACTCGACACCGGCGCATCACATCATCCACTGTCCGCCGTTGATACTGTAGATCTGGCCGTTGATGGCGGCGGTGTTGTCGTAGGTGAGGAAGGCCACCAGCGCGGCGACCTCGCCGACCTCGGTCAGGCGTCCGTTGGGAATGCGGTCCAGCGCGGCCTGGATGTCGATGGCCCGGTGCTTGGCGTGCACCGCGCTGCCGGGGTCGAACATGGCCTTGACCTCGTCGGTGGCGATGCCGCCGGGTGATACGCAGTTGACCGTGATGCCGCGGCGCGCGAATTCGAACGCCAGGCCCGTGGTCAGCCCGTTGACGCCGCCCTTTGCCGCGTTGTACCCCGCGTGCGACCAGATGCCGGTGCGCACCGAATCCGCCGAAATGTTGACGATGCGGCCGTACCCGCGGCCGAGCATGTGCGGCAGCGCCGCGCGGATGCACCAGATCGTGGTCCACAGGTTGCGGTCGATGGTCTCGCGCAAAGTGTCGCCGGTGTGCTCCATGAAGGGCCGCAGGATGCCGCCGCCGGCGTTGTTCACCAGCGCGTCGACGCGGCCCCAGTGCGTGATCGCCAGCGCGATGGCGTCCTCCGCGTTCTGCTCGACGCTCAGATCCTGGCTGGTCCACTGCACGTCGGGCGCGCCGGCGGCGCGGCACTGTTCCGCGACCTCTGGCAGGGTATCGGCGCTGCGGTCCACCAGCAGCACGCGCGCGCCGTCGGTTGCGAATTGGGTGGCGATGGCCACGCCCAGCCCGCGTGCGGCGCCGGTGACGACGACGGCCTGGCCGCTGAGTTTTCCCTGGTTCGCGAGGCGCATCAAAAACTCCTTCACGTCGTCGAAGACGGCGTCACGGCGGCTTAATTGACAGCCCTATAATATACGGTAATAGTTCTGCCGCGCAGCGTAGTGGACCGCGGCAAGGAGACCAGCGATGAAGTTCGACGACGTGCCCGTCCTGGTGCAGAACGATCCGGAGCAGAGCTGCTTCCGCGTGCATCGCAGTGCCTATCGCAGCGCGGCGGTCTACGAGCGCGAAAAGGAGCTGATCTTCGGCAAATGCTGGCTGTATCTGGGCCACGGCACGGAGCTGAAAAGCAAGGGCGCTTTCTTGACGCGCCGCGTCGGTGGCCGCGACCTGATCTTCGTGCGCGACGCCTTGGGCCAGGTGCGCGCGTTGTTCAACAGCTGCACGCATCGCGGCACGCCGGTGTGCCGCGAGGCGCAAGGCAGCGCGCGAAACTTCGTCTGCCCGTATCACGGCTGGGTGTTTTCCAACAGCGGCGAGCTGCGCTCGACCAGCTCGCAGGGCGGCTACAGCGAAGACCTCAACGCCGACGGCCATCTCAACCTGCGCGCGGTGCCGCGGCTCGAAGATTACCGCGGGTTCTACTTCGTCAACTTCAACCCGGGGGCGATCAGTCTTCATGACTATCTCGCCGGCGCACGCGCGCAGATCGACGCGATTTTCGATCAGGCGGAAGGCGAGCAGGTGATCCTGCCCGGCGAGCACAGCTACACCGTGCGCGCCAACTACAAGCTGCTCTGCGAGAACAGTTACGACGGCTATCACCTCACGTCCGTGCACGCCTCCTACATCGACTTCCTGCGCGACCAGGCTGCCGGCACGCCTGCCGCGGGTCTGATCGACCAGACCATGGCCGCGTTTTCCACGCAAGGCCAGGCACGCGCGCTCGGCAACGGCCACGCGGTGCTCGAATCCTATGTGCCGACCGGGCGCCCGGTGGCGCGCTGGATTCCGTCGTGGGGGCCGGTGCTGAAGCAAGAGATCGACGCCAAGCGCGCCTGGCTTGAGGAGAAACACGGCAAGCAGCGCGCGGACTACATCGCCGAGGTGCAAAAGAATCTGGTGATCTTCCCCAACCTGGTGATCAACGACATCCTCGCCGTCACGGTTCGCGTGATCGAGCCCGAAGGCCCGGACTTCATGCGCGTCAGCGCCTGGGCACTGGGGCCATCGGAAGAATCCGCCGCGCTGCGCGCGATCAGGCTCGACAACTTCATTTCCTTTCTCGGCCCCGCCGGCTTCGGCTCGCCCGACGATATCGAGATGCTGGAGATGTGCCAGCGCGGCATCGAGCACACGCCGGTGGAATGGACCGAGCTGTCCAAGGGCATGGATGGCAACCAGGATCGCAGCGGCGTCACCGGAGCGCCCGATAGCGAGGTGCACATGCAGGCCTACTGGTATCAGTGGGACCGGGTGATCCGCGGGATCGACAGCCTGGAGGCGTCTTGAGCACGCCGACACGCGAGCAGGTGGAAGACTTCCTGTTCGCCGAGGCCGAGCTGCTCGACGACTGGAAGCTTGTGGAGTGGACGCGCCTCTACGCCGACGACGCGATGTACGAGGTGACCTCGCCCTCGTCCGCCGATCCGGTCAACAGCGATTCGAGCACCAGCCTGTTTCTGGTCGCCGATCGCATCGACCGTATCCGCGGCCGCGCTGCGCGGCTGATGAAGAAAACCGCGCACGCCGAGTATCCGCATTCCAAGACCCGGCACATGGTCAGCAACGTGCGCCCGAGCGCGGGCAAGAGCGGGCAGACGAACGTGCGCGCCAACTTCGCGGTCTATCGCACCAAGGAAGACACCACGACGGTCTACATGGGCGAATATCGCTATCGCCTGCTGGCCGGCGCCGGTGGCATTCGCATCCTGCAGAAGCGCGTCATTCTCGATCTCAACAGCCTGTACAACCAGGGCCGTCTGACCATCATCCTGTGAGCCCTTGCCCGGAGCCTGTCATGTCCACGCTGCCTTTCCGTCACCGCCGTTTCGGCTATGTCGTGCTCGATGTCACCGACGTCGAAAAGACCACGCACTTCGCCACCGAAGTCTTCGCCCTGAGCGCCGCGGGTGAGACCGCCGACGGCGGGCGCTTCTTCCGCTGCGGCACCAAGCATCACGACGTGCTGCTGCGCCCGGCCAAGCAGGCGGCGTTCGTCCGCGCGGCGCTGGAACTGGAGACGGAAGAGGATCTCGACAAGGCCTTTGCGCATTACAGCCAGCTCGGCTGGCAGCCGAAATGGGTCGCCGAGTCTGAGACCCAGGAGCTGGGGCTCGAGCGCGCGTTCCGTATCAACGAGCCGGTCAACGGCATCTGCTGGGAATACTTCGCGCGCATCACCTACAACAATCTGCCGCTGGCCAATCGCACCACCAGCTTCAAGGAGTTCGGGCACTTCGGCTTGTGGGTGCCGGACTGCCGGGCGACCACCGAGTCGATGATCAAACACATGGGCTTCGCCAACTCGGATTATCTGGAGGGCTGGCGCATCTCGCTGCTGCGCGCGCAGCCCAATCCCAACCATCACACGTTCGCGCCGGTGGGTTCGCCGGTCAACAAGCTCGGCTTTCATCACGTCGCCTTCATGGTCAACAGCATCGACGACATCGGCCTGCTGTTCAACCGCGTCAAGCGCATGGGCGTCAAGGTGCAGTTCGGCATGGGCCGGCATCCCACCTCGGGCAGCATCCATCTGTACATCTACGATCCCGATCACATGGTCTGGGAATACACGCTGGGCATGGAACAGTTTCCGGAGTTGGGCGCGCGCGAGCCGCGGCGCATGTCGTCGGCGCCGGCGAGCTTCGACCTGTGGCAGGCGGTGCCCGATCCGGAATCGCTGACGCACCACATTCCGGTCCTGACCTCTTGACGATGCAGCCCGCGCTGGCGCCGGGCTACGACGTCATCGTCGCCGGCTCCGGCAGTGCCGGCATGACGGCGGCGATCGTCGCCGCGCACGCCGGGCTCAGCGTGCTGCTGGTGGAAAAATCCCGCTACTTCGGCGGTACCACCGCCTGGTCCGGCGGCGGCTGCTGGGTGCCTGGCAACAAGCTGATGCGGCAGGTCGGTCTGCAGGACACGCGCGAAGCGGCCGAGGCCTACGCGGAGAACGTGGTGGGACCCTACCTGCGCAAGGATCTGTACCGCGTGTTCCTCGATACCGCGCCGAAGATGCTGGACTTCATGTTTGCGCACACCGAAGTGCGCTTCATGCCGCGCACGCCGGCGCCGGACTATCGGATGGACGCGCCGGGGTCCTCAATCGGCGGCCGCTCGCTAGGCTCGGTGCCTTACGACGGCCGCCTGCTGGGCCCGTTTCTCAAGCAGCTCAATCCGCCGCTGACGAGCTTCAACGCGCCGTGGGGGATGATGATGTCGCCGCTGGATCTGATGCACGCGGTGGCGGTGTTCCGCTCGCGCACGTCCTTCGTTTATATCGCCAGGCTGTTCGCGCGCTACGCGATGGATCTGCTGCGCTTCGGTCGCGGCACGCGGCTGACGATGGGCAATGCACTGGCGGCGCGCCTGCTGCGATCCGCGATCGACGCCGGTGTCACGCTGTGTCCGGAGACGGCGGCGGTGCGGCTGGTGAAGACCGGTGAGCGCGTGACGGGGTTGATCGTTCGCCAGCAATCGAATGAGCAGCTCGTCCATGCGCGCAAGGGCGTGGTGCTCGCCACCGGCGGCTTCGCCGGCAGTGCGGAGCTGCGCGCCGCGCGCTATCCGCATGCCGAGCATCACCTGAGCATGGTCACCGAAGGCAACACCGGTGACGGCCAGGCGATGGCGCAAACGATGGGCGCGGTGATGGAGCCGGCCGCGGCGCGCAACGGCTTCTGGTGCGTGGTCTCCAAGCTCGAAAAGCGCGACGGCAGTATCGTCAAGGTGCCGCATTTCTTCACCGACATCCCTAAGCCGGGCAGTATCGTCGTCAACGCCCGCGGGATGCGCTTTGGCAACGAGGCCAACCTGGAACTCGGCGCGGCGATGCACGCCACCGGATCGGTGCCGGCCTGGATGATCTGCGATCACCGCTTCATCAAACGCTACGGCATGGGGCTGGTGTATCCCTTCGGCATTCGCCTGCGCAAGATGCGGCGTGCCGGGTACCTCAGGCGTGCGGGCAGCTTGCGCGAGCTGGCTGCAAACATCGGCGTCGACGCGGATGGCCTGGAGCGCACCGTGGCGCGCAGCAACGAATTCGCGCGCAGCGGTGTGGACGCGGACTTCGGCCGTGGCGCTTCCTCCTTCGATCGCGTCATGGGCGACGCGGCGCATCAGCCCAATCCCTGTCTCGGGCCGATCGGGACCGCGCCGTTCTACGCGGTGCAGATCTTCCCCGGCGATGTCTGCTCCTCCTGGGGTTTGCGCGTCAATGAACAGGCGCAGCCGCTGACTGCCGAAAGCGCGCCGATCGCCGGTCTGCATGTCTGCGGACTGGACATGAACTCGCTGTGGTCGGGCGTGGGCTTCGCCAACGGCGCCTTTCATTCGCAGAACATGACCTTCGGCTACATCGCCGCGCGCACGCTGGCGGGAGAAATGCCATGACCGGCACGGCCGGACAAACCGTGTTCCTGATCGGCGCCACCGGCCAGATCGGCAACTCTCTGCTCGACGAACTGCAGGCCGATCATGCTGACCGAAAACTCCGCGTCAAGGTCGGCGTGCATTCGCCGCGATCGGCGGAAAAGGTCCGCGCCCGAGGGCTCGATCCGCATCCTTTCGATCTCCACCGCTGGCAGGATTTCGATGCGGCCTTGAAAGGGGTCGACAGCGTTTTCCTGCTGCGTCCCTACACGCTGCGGCAGATGATGATGGGCAAGCTCGTCGCCGATTCCGCCAGACGCGTCGGCGTGCGTCATGTCGTCAGCATCGGCGCTTACGGCCGCCCCGAGACGCCGTGGCCGGTGATCGCCTGGAATTTTCTGGTGGAGGCTTACGTCGAGCGCCTGGGTCTCGGCTTCACGCACCTGCAGCCGAATTACTTCATGGACAACGTGCTGGTGCAGCGCGACCCTGCCACCAATACGATCTACAACCGCATCACCGTGCCGGTGTCGTGGATCGCGGCTGCGGACATCGCCGCGGTCGCCGCGGCGGTGCTGCGCGATCCGTCCGCGCATGTGGGCAAGACGTATCCGCTGGCTTCGGAAGCGGCGTCGGTCGCGCAGATTGCGCAATGGTGCACCGAGGCGACCGGCCAGCCGCACAGCGTCGGCATCACGCCGCGCGAAAAGATGATGGAGCGCCTGACCGCGCAGGGCCGCGAGCCGGAATACGCGCTGGCGCTGGTCGAATATGTCGACGCGGTTTCTCGCGGAGAGGTGCCGGAGATCGCCGATACGTTCGACACGGTGGAGCACATCACCGGGCGTCCGGCTATCCGCTTCCGCGACTTCTTGAGTAGCCGTCTCGCACCCAATGCATTGCCGTCTGGGTAATGCCACGAACTGCTAGAGTGCGGACGCCTGCTTCGGAGGGTCTATGGGCCTGAGTTACGCCAGCTTGAGATTGACCAATGAGTTCAAAAATCTGACCGTCGAGGTATCGGCGCTCGTCGATACCGGCGCGCTGTTCCTGTGCGTGCCGGAGGCAGTTGCTGCTCAGCTCGGATTCGACACATCCGAAGTGCAATCGCGCGTGGTGACGCTGGCCGACGGCTCCACGCGGCGGGTACCCCTCGTGCGACCGGTGACCATCGAATTCGAAAATCGCTCGTACATGACCGAAGCGCTCGTTCTCGGTGACGAGCCTCTGATCGGATGCATCCCGATGGAGGCAATGGATGTGATAGTCGATCCGCGCTCGCAGAAGATGGTCGTGAACCCTGCGCATCCGAATTTTGCAGTGGCCCTGGTCAAGTAAGGATTCGCCGACGCCATCGGGCCGTCCTGCGATCGGCAGACCAAGGAGATTCAGATGACACTCAAGGCCATCGTCGTCGGCGCCGGGCTTGCGGGACTCACTACGGCCTACCGCCTGCATCAGGCGGGCTGGCAGGTGAAGCTGATCGAGCGCGCGGGCGAAGTCGGTGGCCGCGCCGTGTCGGTGAGCAAGCAGGGCTACCTGTTCGATTCCGGCGCGGTGGGCATCGGCACGGTCTACAAGGATCTCATGGGCCTGGTCGCCGACCTGGGTCTGAGCGACCAGGTGGTGCGATCCAGTACGGTCTCCGCAACCTTGCGCGGCGGCCGCGTGCATGAGATCGACGCCGCCCGGCCGATCACCGGCGTCACCACCAAGCTGCTGTCGCTCGGCGCCAAGTTCAAGCTGGTCAATCTGTTCCGCGATCTGGCGAAGATCAGGCCGCAGCTGGACATCCGCGACGTCGCCGCCGCCGCGCAGTTCGATGACGAGACCGTGGAGACCTACGCGCGGCGGCGGCTCAATCCCGAGCTGCTGGAATATTTCATCGAGCCGATGCTGCGCACGCTCAATCTCAACCGTGCGGCCAACATCTCCAAGCTCGAGCTGATGAATGCGCTGGCCGGGCTGTTCGACACGCAGTTCGTCACGCTGCGCGGTGGCGTGGCGGTGCTCGCGCGGAAACTGGCCGAGGGCATGGATCTGCGGCTCGACACCGAGGTGCTCGAAGTCCGTCGTCAGCCCGGCCACGTCGAGGTGACGTATCGCGATCCGGTGCAGGGTTCTATCACCGAGCGGGCCGACGTCGCCGTGATCGCCACACCGCTGCCGCAGGCCCTGCAACTCTATCCACCGGCGCGCACGCACTACGCGCCGCTAGCCGACGTGATCACCTACAACCGCGGGCTCTGCGTGCACCTGGGTTTTTCCGCGGCGACGCGCACCGGCGCCTTGATGGTGATGATGCCGCCCAGCGAACAGCCGGAAATCGCGCTGCTGTTCCTGGAGCACAACAAAGCGCCCGACCGCGCGCCCGCAGGCCATTCGATGATCACCGTATTCTTCGACGAGACCACGATCGACCGGCCTTGGGCGATGGGCGACGAGGCCCTGATCGCGCACACCGCTACCGTCGTCGAGAACATCCTGCCGGAGCTCGCCGGCCGCCTGGCGATGTCACACGTCACGCGCTGGTCGCCGGGGCTGACCAATCCCGGCCTGGGCATCTACAAGGCGATGCAGGCCGTGAACCGGGCCGTGGACCCGACCGACCGCGTGCAGCTGGTCGGTGACTACCGTTCGACCGCCGGCCAGAATTCGGCGGTCGCCTGGGGCAACAACGTGGCGCGAGATCTGATTCGAACTTTCGCGGCCTGAGCTGGCGACAAGAGATCTTGTAACGGAGCAATTCGATTCGAGAACTGAATTCTCAGGGGACGCGTTACCGTGAAGATCTGAGTGATCACCTCGCCTCTTGCAGCCGTTTTGGTTTGAGGCGGTGCCGTTGCCGCCCGGCTTCCCGGTTCGCCTCGGACGGCCAGGTTCTTCGCCTACAACTCAAACAGTCTTTTTTGAGAGGTGATCGAAGGCCAGGCGGCTCCGCCATCGCTTCCAATACCGGTGTAAACAAGAACGCAGCAACAGCCCATACAGTGGCACTGCTTCGGCAAAAGGCAGACCGGAAAGTCGGATTTCGTTGGCACACGATAGCGCGACTGCAATCCAAGCACGCGCTGAAAAATCCCAGCTTCTTGAGAGGCTGCTTTTTTTATAAACCTTGCAACACAGTACTTCCGGCACTCGAACGAATTGACCGAGCAAAGACAAGTGCAGCAGCCAGGGCCAATCTGCCGAAAACTCACCAGCCAGGTGTCGCTTCAGCCCGCCAATCTTCTCGGCTGCGATCGCCCGAAACACGCCCCGATGCGGAATCCACCATTGGCCCTGCTGAAGAATCACCCGCGCTGCCCGATCCCCGCGCTGAGTGACTCCCTCCAGTGCCGTGTGCTGCAAAATCTCGCCATCGCCACTGAGCTGCACTAACTCGATATCGGAAAATGCCAAGATTGCCTCTGGTTTCTCTTCCAGCTTTTCGACCAGTTTTTCCACATAGGTCGGCTTCAGCAAATCATCATGGAACGCAAACAAAAAATAGTCGCCTCGAGCGGCTCTTAGCAGGGCATTGACATTGCCCACCCATCCCAACCGCTGCGGTTGGTCCATCACGTGAAAGCGGGAATCCCTCGTGGCAAAGCGTTCGCAAATCTCCAAGGTGCGATCGCTGGAGGCATCGTTTGAGATCAATATTTTGAGGTTGGGATACGTCTGAGCTGCGATGGACTCTAGTGTGGGTTCGAGAAACGACTCAGCGTTCCAGGTTGGAACACAGGCCACGACCAGGGGGAATGGTCGGGTCATTTGATCGCGCGCCTCATGACTGAAGTCCAGCCATTGAAGGAAGTGAAGAGTGCTCGACTGCAAGACCCTTTGAGGACAACCCGTCTTGAGCCGCGAACTCAATGATTCGATCCGCTGCGACCATTGCAAACAATGGCCCGGTGGTCATCTTGCCCGGATCGACCGTGTGATAACCATTCACGGAAGTGACGCCAATTCTGGTGCGATCGTGCAGCCCGCTCGAAGCATCGTCCACATCCGTCCGCCCGTAGGCCACGATCGCCCCTGCATCCACCAACAGCGGCTGCGCTGCGCCTATCCCCGGAAACCAGGTATCTATTTCCGCCATTACGCTAGCCGCGAAACTTCGGGCATCGGACGCCTCGACCACTCCGCGACAGGGCGCGTTCCACGAGGTTGGCGGCGAGAGTGCATCGGTCCATCCCCGTAGCCCCAGCGGATACCAGGACAGGTAAGCGGTTCCATCGGGTCGAATCACGACATCGCCATAGCGCCCCAACACCATCGTTGCCGAGGGTGATCGACGCAACGCCTCGGGCACTCGGGCGATCACTCGATATTTGAGCCGATGCAGCAAGTTTTCGGGAGGTTCCAGCCCAAGGCCCTGATCAATTGCCAGGCGGCTTTCCCAGGTTGAATTAACCACCTGCCGAGCATCGACGCACCACTGACCGTCTACACCGGTGCCTTCGACTCGCAGAATGCCGTTGATTCGTTCCACGGCTTTGACTCGTCGCCGTGGCAAAAAGCGAATATTGGGAGCAGCGGCGATGGCCTGACGCAGCAGCCGGGCCAGCTGATCGGTGTCGATCGCCAGCTCTGCCGTTTCAAACCCGGCTATGAAGCGATCAATCTGAAAGTGTTGCTCGAATTGGTTGAAGGCCAGTCGCCGATAAAGTCGTCCCGGCTTTTGGCCCAAGTAATCCAGCTCGGGATGATCAGCAAGGAGCTGGGTGTAGATGGATTGAAGTGCGGCATAGTGTTGGGTCAGTTCTTCAGGCGTCAGCAGCGAATCTTGAGCCACCAGATACATGAAAGGCGTTGAGTAGTGGAGCTGTTCCACCGCCGAACCGAGCCATCGACTCAAAAGATAACGAAAGTGCATCGCCCCCTTTAACTGAAGCGTCGCGGTTTCCAGTGTGCGATCGTTCGCGTAAATCAGCCCGAGATGAATTTTGCCTTCGTTGCGCAAGCTCGCCCGATTCATCGGTACCTCGTCCTGGTCGAGCAGCGTCACCTCAAGCCCTTGTCTCGCCAACTCAAGTGCGATGCACGATCCCTGAATGCCAGCGCCCATCACGAGCACCGAAGCGTGCTGCTGCAGCATAAGAACTCCTAATGTGACATGTGGCGGCGAACAGATAGAGCTGCCGCTCTTCTGCACAGTGGGCCAGGTTCAGTAGATCTCTGATGGTCTAACGACCGATGCCCATGGCATTGCTGTGGAGTAAACCTGATCGAGTGTCTTGCGATCAAGGCTGTCGTACGGCGCCAGGCCAGTACACGGCGCGTGCCAGGCCGCTGTTGCGAGTCCTTCTACTCCTGCCTGTTCTTCATACGAGGCAGATCATCGCCTGACGCCGCGCGCAGAATCCTCGCGCACTGGTGAGAATTCAGTCGGGCTCGACCGGGATCTTGCGATCGAGCACCGGCACCGCGGTGATCGAATTTTTTGGCGAGCCGTCGATCAGCTTGTCCGAGTACGTCAGGTACACCAGCGCATTGCGCTTGGGATCGACCATGCGGACGATGCGCAGTTTCTTGAACAGGATCGACAGGCGCTCGTTGAAGGCTTCCTCCTGCTGCGGAATCGGTTGCTTGAAGCTGATCGCGCCGACCTGCCGGCAGGCGATCGAGGCGTCCGAGGTGTCTTCGGCCAGGCCGACCGCGCCCTTGAAGCCGCCGGTCTTGGCGCGTGAAACATAGCAGGTGACGCCGGCGACCTTGGGGTCGTCGTAAGCTTCCACCACGATCTTGTTGTTGGGGCCGAGAAAGCGGAACACCGTGCTGACATCGCCGATCGATTCGGCGCTGGCGATCGCCGGGCTCAGCGCAAGCGCGAGAAAGCTCAGAACGGGCAGGCGATGGTTCATGGTGATCCCGGAGAATGCCAAAATGGCGAGTCCGCATGATGCCTGAGCCATCGTGATGGCGAGGTGTCGCAAATCTGGAGAGCAGTATCGATGGATGTGACCGGCGGCGCCGTCAACCTGATTCCATTGAGCATCAAGCTGCTCTACACCGGTTTCATGCTGCTGCTGGTGCCGGTGTACCTGCGCAATTACGGGCCCGGCAATTTTCTCTACTTCTGCGACATCGCACTGCTGTTCACTCTGGTGGGCATCTGGATGGAAAGCCCGCTGCTGCTGTCGATCCCCCTGGTCGGTTTGCTGCTGCCGCAGGTGTTTTGGCTAGCGGACTATCTCGCCAATCTGGCCGGCTTTCGGATCAGCGGCATGACCGCCTACATGTTCGACAGCCAGCGCTCGATGATGCTGCGCGCGCTGTCGGCCTTTCATGGCTGGCTGCCGGTTTTGCTGCTGGTCCTGGTGCATCGCACCGGCTACGACGGCCGCGCACTGCTGGTCTGGTCGCTGATCGCGGGCGTGCTCATACTGATCTGCTATTTCTTCATGCCGCCGCCGTCGCCCTCTGCCGGTCGCGGTATCGAGCCGGTCAACATCAACTATGTCTGGGGTTTGTCCGACGAGGCGCCGCAGACCTGGGTACCGTCCTGGGTATGGCTGCTGGTGACGCTGCTCGGCTTCCCGCTGTTGCTGTATGGCCCGGCGCATCTTTTATTGCTGCGCGTGATGCCGCCGCCTCTGCGCTGAGCGTCTCAATGCCGGGAAGGCCGGCCAGATAAGCTAGGCGCCGGGAAGATAAGCAAGGGGCACCAATGAAGACTGCAACCACGCTGGCCGTTGTGCTCGGCACGCTGTGCGCTGTGCTGGTGTGCGAGTCACCGGCAATCTCGGCGGACGTTCCCAAGCTGGCGGATGCGCAGGCCGTGGACGCCTGCATGCGCGCCAACATTCCGCAGGCGCTGCAGATTAGGCAGCTGTCGCTGAGCACCACCGACGGCAACGGACAGAACAGGGTGCTCAGGGGCCGGGTCTACGCGACGCGCGACAAGGGCTTGCTGCGCAGCATGCTCAAGCTGGAGGCGCCGCTCGACATGAAGGGCGCCGCCTATCTGCTGCGCGAAGCGCGAGGCGAGGCGGATGCCATGTATGCGTTCCTGCCGGCGCTCAACAAGGCCAAGCGCATCGTCGGCGGCAGCCAGCAGAGCCCGATGTTCGGCACGGACATCTCCTACGCCGACCTGCGGCAGATCTCGCAGGCTTTCGGCGGCGGACAGGTGATGATGGAAGCGCCGCAGTCCATCGACGGACGCGAGGTCTACGTCCTGGCACTAAAGCCTGACCCCGCCCAGCAGTCGCAGTACTCGATGATCCGCGCCTGGGTCGACGTCAAGACCTGCGTCGCCTTGCGCGCGGATTTTGTCGCCGACAAGACCGTGCGCAAGCGCTACAGCGCGTCGGCGGCCGACCTGCGCCAGAGCCTCACGCACTGGTACGCGGCGAAATCCGCCATGGAAGATCTGGTGTCGCACAGCCGCACCGAGTTGATCGTGGAAGGCATTGTCAGCGGTGATCATCTGGCCAATACCTATTTTGATCCGAGCACTTTTTATCTTGGCGGTTGAGGCATCGTGCTGCATCGTCTGACGGATCAGCTCGCGCGTCGGCCCTGGATCAGCCTGGTGCTGGTGGCGGCCATCACGCTGTTCGCCGCCGCCAGCTGCTTCGACCGTCATGGTCACCTGCGCATCATCATCGATGCGTCCACCGACAAGCTGTTGCCGCAGGACGACGTCGACCGCCGCAACTTCGAGCATCTGCGCAAGACGTTCGGCGACACCGACGTGGTCCTGCTGGCGGTTCGCTTCGAGCCGGTGTGGACGGCGGCGCATCTGGCCGCGATCGAGCGCCTGAGCCGCGCGCTGCTGCGCGTGGACGGCATCAGGAGCGTGCTGTCGCTGGCCACCGCGCCCAACCTGGTGGCCAGCGGCGACGATCTGTTGGTCGACAGTTTCACCGCGCAGGCCGCGGCGCATCCTCAAAACCTGGCAGCACTGGCTGGCGCGCTCGATGACAATCCGTTGTATCGCGGCGCGCTGGTGTCGCGCGACGGACGCTACGCCGCCTTCGTGATTTCTCTCGACGACATGAGCGAGGCGCGCTTCCGCCGCGAGCAGCTCGAGTTGCGACTGCGCCGGATCGCCGTCGAGCAGACCGGCAGCGCGGAGGTCCGCGTCAGCGGCGCGCCGGTGATCCGCGCCGCGACGACGCGCGCCCTGCTCGACACCCTGGCTTTCACCATCCCGACGATTTACGCGATGATCGTGATGCTGTCCTTGCTGGCATTCCGCTCGCTGCGCGCGACCTTGGCCGCGCTGCTGGGCGTCAGCATCGCCCTGGTGTGGACGCTGGCGACGGCGGCACTGCTGCGCATTCCGCTCAACCTGATGACGGTGATCACGCCGCCGCTGGTGATCACCCTGGGGCTGGCCTATTCGATCCATCTGCTGTCGGATTTTTTCTCCAAGCCGGTGCTGACGCCGGCGCAGCGCCGCGATCACGTGGCCGAGGTGGTGCGCCAGCTGGCGCCGGCGCTGCTGCTGTCGACCGCGACCGCGATCGCCGGATTCCTCGCGCTGCTGATCAACGCGCTGCCTTCGGTCGCGCAGTTCGTCTGGCTGTCGGTGGCCGGCGTCACCTATCTGCTGGTGCTGAGCCTGTGCTTCATGCCGGCGATGCTCATGGTGTTGCGCTGCGGACGCCGGGACCGGTCGCAATTCGGGCAGCGTCTGGCGCTGCGTGTCGCCGCGCCGCTGGCGCGTTTCGACACGCGCTGGCGCGCACCCATCATCTGGTCGGCGCTGGTCGTGGTGCCGTCGAGCCTGCTGCTCGCCACCACGCTGCCGGTGGGCGCGGACTATGTGAAAGGCTTTGTCGCCAGCCATCCGGCGCGACAGGACTTCGAGGCGATCGCCGCCGCCTTCGGCGGTGCCAACCTGGTGGCGATTAATGTCGACGCGCATCTGGCCGACGCGCTGCTCGAGCCGGAGCTGTTGCGGGCCGTGGATGATCTGCAAGCCTGGCTGCGTGCGCAGCCCGAAGTCGGCGCGGTGGTGTCGTATGTCGATCATCTCAGGCTGATCAATCACGCCATGAACGGCGGTGCGGCCGCGGCCTACGCCTTGCCCGCCGGCGCGGCGGCGGCCAAGCAACTGCTGATGTTCGGCGGCGGTGAGCCACTGCGCCGCATGATCAACCCGCGCTTCGACGAGGCGTTGGTATCGGTGCGACTCAAGGTCAACGACTCCGCCCAGATCGCCGCGTTCGCGCAGCGCACCCGCGAGCGCCTGGCGCTGCTGCCGCCGGCACTGGACGCGCAGCTCACCGGCAGCTCGATCCTGGCGACACGCACCGTCGAGGCGATCGGCCAGGGGCAGTGGCTGTCGCTGGCGGTTGCCGCGGCGGTGATCTGGGCGCTGCTGGCGCTGATGTTCATGTCGCCGCGCGCCGGCCTGTGGGCGCTGCTGCCCAACCTGCTGCCGGTGGCGATCTACTTCGGGCTGCTGCGCCTGCTGGGCATTCCGCTCAACCCCACCAACAGCCTGATCGCGAGCATCGTGCTGGGCATCGCGGTGGATGACACGGTGCACTTTCTCACGCGCTTCAATCGTGACGCGCGCGCGCTCGGCAGCGAGTCGGCGGCGGTGGAAAAAGCCCTGGCCGGGACGCTGCGGCCGACCAGCCTCAACACCCTCGCGTTGTGCCTGGGCCTGCTGATGTTCGTCGGCAGCGAGCTGCGCAGCCAGGTCCAGTTCGGCCTGCTGGCATCGTTCACTCTCCTTGTGGCCTGGCTGTCGGAGATCACGTTGACGCCGGCGCTGGCGACGCGCCTGCGCATCGTCACCCTGTGGGACCTGGTGCGGCTGGATCTGGGGCAGTCGCCGCAACACACCATCGCGCTGTTCGCCGGCCTGTCGCTGCGGCAGGCCCGTGTGTTCGCGCTGGTGGCCCGGATCGAGCACCATCCGGCGGACCATCTGGTGATCCGCCATGGCGACCGAGCGCGCGACATGTACGTGATCATCGACGGCGAAGTGGATGTCTGGATCGATCGCGGTGGCGAGCGCCAGTCGCTGGCCAATCTCACGCGAGGCGCGGTGATGGGCGAAGCGGGCTATTTCGGCCAGACCCGCACCGCCAACGCGCAGACGTTGGTCCCGGCGCGGATGCTGCGCTTCGACTCGCAAGATCTGGAGCGCCTGCGGCGCCGCTATCCCAGGATCGCGGCCACCGTGTTCCGCAATCTCAACCGGGTGCAGGCCGAGCGCCTGGCGCGGATGACGGCTCTGCTGCAGGAAACTTCCAGCCGCAGCGATGGACACCCGGCATGACCCGGCCAGACTCTCCGGCGCCCTGATGTCGCGCTACCGGCCGCCGGCGGAGAAGTCGTCGCTCTACATCACCGCCCAAGGCTATGCGCGGCTGCGTGAGGAATACGAGCAGCTCTGGCGCGGCCGCCGCCCCGAGGTCGTGCGCGCGCTGGCGGCCGCGGCGGCCGAGGGCGACCGATCGGAGAACGCCGAGTACCAGTACCGCAAGAAGGAATTGCGCGAGATCGACCGGCGCGTGCGCTATCTGCAGATGCGCCTGCCCGATCTCATGGTGGTATCGCAGAAACCTGGCAACACCAGCCGGGTGTTCTTCGGCGCTACGGTCGAACTGGTCGATGAGCACGGACACGCCCGTCGGCACCGCATCGTCGGGGCCGACGAAGCGGGAGTGACGCCGGGCTCGATCAGCGTCGACTCGCCGCTGGCGCGCGCCCTGCTCAACCAGACCGTCGGAGCGGTGTTACACCTGCGTTTGCCCGGCGGTGAATCCGAACTGGAGATCGTCGACGTAACGTATGAATGACCCCGACGCGCTACAGACGGCTTGAATGCCGCGATGAAACCCGCATGCTGGTTTCGTGTCTTACAGCGGGCGGCCATAGTCCCTGTTCCAAGCCCCTGTTCCAAGCCTAAGTTCCAGGAGTTCTCATGCGTACTTCCCTCGTTTCAGGTCTTCTGATTTCCAGCCTCGGCTTGGCGCTTGCCGCCTGCGCCACCGCAACCCCCTACCAGCCCATCCACGATGGACAGGGCTATGCCGAGCAGCGGATCGAAAGCAATCGCTACAAGGTCCGCTTCTCCGGCAATTCGCTGACGCCGCGGCAGACGGTGGAGAACTATCTGCTGTATCGATCGGCGGAAGTGACCTTGCAGAATGGCTTCGACTACTTCGTGCTCGCCGACAGCAACACCGAGTCCGAGACCCGCTATTCGCAAACCTTCAGCGGCGGCTTCGGCTCCTACTTCTGGAGGCCGTACTACGGATCGGGCATCGGCCTCAGCAGCGGCACGGCGATCCCGCGCACCGAGTACGAGGCGCAGGCGAACATCCTGGTGTTCAAGGGCGCCAAGCCCGCCACCGACGTCAAGGCTTTCGATGCGCGCGAGGTGAAGTCCAACCTGGAGGCGACCATCACCCGGCCGCAGCCTGCCAAGAGCTAGCGTCTCTGACGTCTGAAACCTGCCGCTATTCCAGCGGCATGATGTCTTTCAGGGCGCGCCAGCCGCCGTCGACGCTGACGACGTTGGCGTAGCCCATCTGCCGCAGGTTGTCGGCGGCAAGCGCCGATCGGTAGCCGCCGCCGCAGTACAGATAGAGCGGCGTCGACCGGTCGGGAAAGCGGGCCTCGACATCACGTTCAATGACGCCCTTGCTCAGGTGATGGGCGCCGGCGACGTGGCCGTCGGCGAATTCGCTCTGTTCCCGCACATCCACCAACTGGGCGCCGGGTATCGCCGACAGCCGCGCGGGCAGATCCTCGGCGCTGATCTCGCGGATCCTGCTGCGCGCGGCGGTGACGAGCTGCAGAAAACCGGGCGAATGCGCGTCGCTCATCGCCAGACCTCAGGGCGCCTTGATCCACTTCTGGGTACGCCCCAGCGCGGAGAAGCCGAGATAGCCACGGACGTCGAGGGACTTGCCATCGGCAGCCGGCGTCAGCTTGGCGCCGTAGACCTTGCCTTTCTCCGGGTCGAGAATCTTGCCGTCGGTCCAGACGCCTTTGTTTTCCTTGAGGCCGGACAAGATGACCATCCCTTCGATGGGTTTGCCCTTGCGCTCGCCGTCGCACTTGTCGCAGGTGGGATTGGGCCTTGACGGGTTGAGCAATTTGACGATGCGGCCGCTCAGTTCCTCGCCGGTCTGGGTGATCTCGACAATCGCCTTGGGCTTGCCGGTCGCGTCGTCGATGGTTTGCCAGCGACCGGTCGGCGCCGCCGCGGCCAAGGCGGGCAGGGCAGCGGATGCCAGCATCAGGCCGATCAAAAACCGCGGTGTTGTTTTCATGATTCTCCTCGCTCGTTTGACTTAGAAAAACGGACGCTAAGAGTCTATGCCTGAACCGCTTCTGAGGGGACCGGCGGTGGCGTTCAGAGCCCATTCGACGCCATGACGCCAGCCTTGCCCGGCGGCCGTCACGTGCCCGCTCGCCTGTCGCGGCACAATGCAGGCGACCATCCGGGTCCAACAGGTCGACCATGAAGAAGCAGCGCAATGAAGCAGTGCCCCCGGCGATTTTGACGGCGATGGCGGAAGAGCCGACGACGCGCAAGGATCTGCAGCGGCTGAAGACGCGGCCTTTCGAACGCAATCTGGCGCTGACGCGGCTCGGCTTCGGCGCGGGCAGTAGCATCGTCGCCCACAGCATCCGCAACATCTTTCGCGGCGAAGTGTCGCGCGACGAGGCCAATCGCGATTTCTACCAGCAGCAGGCGCAGGTGCTGGCCGACGAACTGGGCCAGCTCAAGGGCAGCGTGATGAAAGCCGGGCAGATGCTGAGCCTGTACGCCCAGTACTTCCTGCCACCCGAAGCGGTCGAGGTGTTGAGCACACTGCAGGACGACACCGCGGCGGTGGACTGGAAATTCGTCTCGCCGGTGCTCGAGTCCATGCTTGGCAAGGATCGGCTGGCCGAGCTGGACATCGACGAGCGGCCTCTGGCTGCCGCGTCGCTGGGGCAAGCGCATCGCGCGCGGCGCAAGCGCGACGGCCTGGAACTGGTGGTGAAGATCCAGTACCCCGGCGTCGCCGAGTCCATCGACAGCGACATCAAGACCCTGACCCGGCTGTTCATGCTCTCGAGGCTGACGCCCAAGGGCCTGGATGTGCGGCCGATCTTCGCGGAGCTGCGCGAGATGCTGCAGCAGGAAGTCGACTACGTCGCCGAGCGGCGTTTCACCGAAGACTTCGGCAAACGCCTGGCGAAGGACTCGCGTTTCGTCGTGCCGCAGGTGCTGGCGGAATATTCCGGCGCAAGGGTGCTGACCACCACATTCGAGGCCGGCGTCAGCGGCCGGCACCGCTCGGTGCAGGCCTTGTCGCAAGCGCGCCGCGATCGCCTCGGCGAGAATTTCATGGAATTGTTCCTCACCGAGTTTTTCGACTGGGGGATGGTGCAGACCGATCCGCATTTCGGTAACTACCGCATCCGCCCCGACGAGCATGGCCGCGACCGTATCGTGCTGCTGGATTTCGGCGCGACCAAACATTTCGACAAGCGCTTCATCAAGTCGTATGCGCGCATCGTCCGCGGCGGCATCGACCGCGACGGTGGTCTGATCGAACGCGGCGCGACCGAAATCGGGCTGATGCAGGCCAAGTTTCCACGCAGTGTCCTCGACGCCTTCGACGAGCTGTGCGAAACCATCGTCGAGCCCTTCACCGATCCGAAAGAGGGACGGATTCCCGAGCGTCTGCTCAACGCCAAGAACGAATATCTCTGGGGGAGGAGCGATCTGCCGATGCGTGCCACCCAGGCGGGCGCGCGCAATGCGCTGTCGGTCTACTTCCGCGTGCCGCCGCGCGAAATCGTTTTCCTGCATCGCCGGCTTGCCGGAGTGTTCGTCATGCTGGCGCAGCTGCAGACCGAATTTTCGGCGCGCGATCTGGTGCTTAAGGCGCTCGACGGCATCGCTTGAGGGTTGGCCGATACGCTGACTCTGGCGTGAGCGATTGAGGGCTTTCGAGCCAATGGCAGGTGACTGCAACCGGGCTAGCATCGCCGCGATTCATCTAAAAATACGACGGCATATCGACCGTCTGCCCGCTCTAGGAGAAGCTGCATGAGACAACGCATGGTGTTGGCGATCGGCGCGATCTGCATGGCCTGCACGAGTCTGACCGTGGCCAAGGTCGCGCCTGACGAGGCGGCCAGGCTCGGCAAGGAGCTGACGCCGGTCGGCGCCGAAAAAGCCGGCAACAAGGACGGCACGATTCCGGAATGGAAGCCTGCCGCGCAGCGCGGCAATCTCAAGGGCGAATACCCCAACGACGCCACGCTCGACGGCGACAAGCCCAAGTTCACCATCACCAAGGCCAACATGGCCCAGTACGCGGACAAGCTCACCGCGGGGCACAAGTTTTTGTTGACGACGTACGACACCTACAAGATGAACGTGTATCCCACGCATCGCGTGGCGAACTTTCCGGATGTGATCAAGGACGCGACGGTCAAGAACGCGAGCACCTGCGAGATGATCGGCAGCGACACGCTCGACAACTGCAAGCTCGGCTTTCCGTTCCCGATCCCCAAGACCGGTCCGGAGCCGGTGTGGAACCACAAGCTGAAATTTCGCGGCGAATATGCCAAGCGCTACAACAATCAGATGATCGTTCAGCGTAACGGCGAGTTCCAGCTCACCAAGATCATCGAGGACGCGGCGTTCTACTATGGATCGATCGAAAAGCAGGTGCCGCTGACCAAGACCTCCGGCGAATTCCTGCGCTATCTGTCGCACACGGTTTCGCCGCCGCGTCTGGCCGGGACTTTCATCCTGGTGCATGAGAAGGCCGGTATCGGCGAAGCCGGGCGCTCGGCCTGGCTGTACACGCCGGCGCTCAAGCGCATCCGCCGCGCGCCGACCGTGTGTTGCGACAATCCCTACGAGGGCACCGACGGTCATCAGTTCTACGACCAGGTCGACATGTTCAACGGCTCGCTGGAGCGCTACGACTGGAAGCTGATCGGCAAGAAGGAGATGTTCATCCCCTACGACAGCAACAAGATCGCGGGCAACAGCGTCAGGTACAAGGATCTGGTGCGGCCCAAGCATCTCAACCAGGATCTGCCGCGCTACGAGCTGCATCGCGTCTGGGTGGTAGAGGCCAACATCAAGGCCGGCACCAGCCACACCTTCAAGAAGCGCGTGATGTACATCGACGAGGACACCTGGAACATCGTCGCCACCGACAACTACGACAACCGCGATCAGCTGGTGCAGTTGCAGGAGGGCCATCTGGTGATCGGCTACAACATCCTGGCGACGGCGACGGTCCCCGAAGTGATCTATCACTTCGATTCCGGCCGTTACTTCATCACCGCTGCGTTCAACGAAGATGAGCCCTACGACCTGTCGGTGAAATACAGCGACGATTATTTCAACTCTGCTTCGGTGCAGAAGCTGACGACGAAGTAGATCGCGTTGCGTTCGCGTGAAAGGCCGCCGGCATCCCCGGTGGCCTTTTTTCTGGCTCGACTCTGACATCGAAGTGAATCCTTTATGCTCCGAACCCTTTTTAAACCCAACCGCATCGACGTTCCACGCAAGCTGGGACCGCTGATCCATCGCGACGCCGACGCCGAAGTCGCGCCCGAATCAGTCGACATGACGCGCGCCCAGATCGAGGCGATCTGGCGCAGCATCGAGTCGCTGTATCGCAGCGGTCTGCACCCGGCGATTTCGCTGTGCCTGCGGCGCCGCGGCCAGATCGTGCTCAAGCGCAGCATCGGCCACGCGCTTCTGCCGACGGAACGCGATCCCGGCAAGCCTTGCACGCCCGACACGCCGGTGTGCCTGTTCTCGGCATCCAAGGCGGTGACGGCGATGCTGATCCACAAGCTCGCCGAACTGGGCAAGCTGAGTCTGGACGATCGCATCGTCGAGTACCTGCCGGAGTATGCGGCGCAGAACAAGCAGGGAACGACGATCCGCCATCTGATGGCGCATCGCGCCGGCATTCCAAGAGTCGCCGCGGGCTTGCCGGCGGAGATCGTGTTCGACTGGAACGAGGTGATCAAACAGTTGTGCGCAGCCAAGCCGGTGAACACCAGCGGCGATGCACAGAGCTATCACGCGATCACCGGCGGCTTCATTCTCGGCGAAGTCGCACGCCGCGCCAGCAGACGCGAGTTGCAGGAGCTACTGCACGATTTCATCTCGGCGCCGATGGGTCTGCGCTTCATGACCTATGGCCTGCCGCAGAAACAGCGTTCTCTGGCGGCGCGCAATTACGCCACCGGACCACTGTCCTGGTTCCCGGTGAACCGCTACATCGAGCACATTCTCAGTGTGCCTTTCGAACAAGTGGTGGAGGTCTCCAACCGGCCGGAATTTCTGGCCTCGATCATTCCCGCCGGAAACATCTATGCGACGGCCGACGAAGCCGGCGCGTTCTACCAGATGCTGCTGCAAGGCGGGCGCTGGCAGAACCGGCAACTGTTCAAGCCGGAAACCGTGGCCGAGTCGGTGCGGCCCGAAGGCCCGATCCACTTCGACCGCACGCTGTTCGTGCCGGTGCGTTTCAGTGCCGGCTTCGTGCTCGGCGAATGGCCGGTGGGCCTGTTTGGCAAGAACTGCCGCAGGGCCTACGGCCATCTCGGCTTCATGAACACCATCTGCTGGGCCGACCCGGCGCGGGACATCTCGGTGGGTTTCGTCAACACCGGCAAGTCGGTGTCGGCTGATCAGCTGCGGCCGATGGCGGGGGTGTTGGGCGCGATCAGCGGCCATTGCCGGCCCATGCGTTGATGGTCATCGAAGGCTCATCTTCAGCGGTTATCGTCGCGCATCAAAACTGCGATGGGCGACCGACATGCGTCTCTACAACTTGGAAGAAGTGCTGTTCGACGATCGCCAGTTCTTCCCGGCCAATCTCGAGCCACGCAACGACTTTGGGATGCCGATCGTTCCCGATGATTCACCAGTGCTGCTATCCGTCGAGCAGATGGGCATGGTGCCCGCGTCGGCGATGCTCCGGCTCATGGAACTCGAAGCGTTCTAGGATTGGTTAATTAGACCTAGACGATAAAGCCCCGCGATCGGGGCTTCTTTTTTGCCGCTGCGGATGCGGTGCGGATACCGCGATAAAAGTGGCGTTCCCACGGGGATTCGAACCCCGGTTACATCCGTGAAAGGGACGTGTCCTAGGCCTCTAGACGATGGGAACGTCGTGCCGCGACAACCGCGAGGAAACTTGGTGGAGCTAGTCGGGATCGAACCGACGACCTCCTGCATGCCATGCAGGCGCTCTCCCAGCTGAGCTATAGCCCCGTTTCCGAGGGCGCGCAGTATAGGCGACCCGTTTGTGTGCCACAAGCTTTCCCCGGGCACCGAATTTTGGAGATCCGCGATGAATCAACGCAGCCGTTTTGCGACGCACGAGGTCGACAATCAGCCGCCACCGCTGGCGAATCACAATGCCTTTACTTGCGACCTGCCGCTGCGCGAAGCGATGCAGCGCGAGCACGCTGGCTGGGCCGTCGACAAGCTGCAAGCTTATGGCGCGATCAGCGGGGGCGAGCTGGTCGACCTTGGCTTCGTCGCCAACCAGAACAAGCCGAGGCTGCGGTCCCACGACCGCTTCGGCCATCGCATCGACGAGGTGGAATTTCATCCGGCCTACCATCAGGTGATGGCGCTTGGCATGTCGCACGGCGTGCATAGCCTGGCCTGGAACGAGCCGCGCCGCGGAGCGCAAGTGGCGCGCGCCGGGATGGCCTATCTGCACTATCAGGCCGAAGCGGGCAGCAGTTGTCCGCTGACCATGACCTATGCCGCGGTGCCGGCACTGCGCCATTGCCCTGTGTTGGCCAGAGCCTGGCTGCCGAAGATCACCGCGCGTGACTACGATCCAAGGCCGCTGCCGATGACGCAAAAGCGTGGCTGCACGATCGGCATGGGCATGACCGAGAAGCAGGGCGGCTCCGACGTGCGCGCGAACACCACGACGGCTTCGGCCGACGGAGCGGCTTTCCGTATCGTCGGCCACAAGTGGTTCTTCTCGGCGCCGATGAGCGATGCCTGGCTGGTGCTGGCTCGCGAGCCGGCTGGAATCAGTTGCTTTCTGATGCCCAGAGTGCTGCCAGATGGCACCCGCAATGCCATCCACATCCAGCGCTTGAAGGACAAGCTCGGCGACTGGAGCAACGCCTCGTCCGAAGTGGAATTTTGCGATGCCTGGGCTGAGCGGGTCGGGGACGAAGGGCGTGGCGTCGCGACGATTCTCGAAATGGTCGCGCTGACCCGGCTCGACTGCATGACCGGTTCCGCGGGGCTGATGCGCCAGGCGCTCGTGCAGGCGCTGCATCACTGCCGGCACCGTCGTGCATTCGGGCGTCTGCTGGTGGATCAGCCCCTGATGAAAAACGTGCTCGCCGACCTGGCATTGGAAGTGGAGGCGGCAACGGCGCTGGCGATGCGCACCGCGCGCGCGGTCGACGACGCCGAGACGGACCTGTTGCGCGTCTTGACCGCGGCGGGCAAGTACTGGGTCTGCAAGCGTGCGCCGGGCCTGGTCAATGAAGCGCAGGAATGCCTCGGCGGTGGTGGCTATGTCGAAGAATCGATCCTGCCGCGTCTGTTTCGTCAGGCCCCGCTCAATTCGATCTGGGAAGGCAGCGGCAACGTTCAATGTCTGGATCTGCTGCGCACGCTGGCACGCAGCCGGCCATCGCGCGACGCGCTTGTGGCCGAGCTTTCGATCGCAACTGGGATCGACGCCGATTACGATCGCGAGCGGCGCCGCGTCCAATCCGCGCTCGACGATTCGCCGGCCATGGAATTGTGCGCTCGCGATGTCGTCGAGCGCATCGCGGTGACTCTGCAAGCCGGGCTGTTGCTTCGGTTTGCGGACGCCTCCATTGGCCACGCCTTCTGTGCAGCGCGGCTCGGCGACGGTCGTGGCCGGCTATACGGCACCTTGCCGGCCGAGGCGCCGTTCGATCTATTGATCCAGCGCGCCTGGCCCGCTTGAGGAGTCCGCAAGAGTCTGGCCGTGCGCAACGCCAATGACCGGGTAGCCGTTAAGGCTCGTGTGGATCTCCAAGGGCAGGCCATACAGTTCGGAAAGCCGGTCGGCGGTCAGTACGTCTGCCGCGCGGCCGCTGGCGAATACGCGACCGCCGGATAGCAAAGTCACGCGGTGAGAGAAAATCAGTGCTTGGTTCGGATCATGCAACACCGCCAGCACGCCACCGCCATTGGCAGCAAAGCGGCGCATCTGCTTGAGGCATTCGTACTGATGCGCCAGATCGAGACTGGCGGTCGGCTCGTCCAGCAACAGATAGCGTGGCGACGGGTCTCGCGCATCCGGCCACAACTGGGCGAGCACGCGGGCCAATTGCACACGGGCACGTTCTCCGCCGGATAGCGTTGGGTAGCGACGGTTCGCCAGCACTTCGACGCCGGTCGCGGTCAATGCTTCGTGGACGATGCGCGTGTCGTCGGCACTTCCCGCGCCCGCGAAAGGCAAGCGGCCCAGTGCCACGACCTGTCTGGCGGTGAAGCCGAAGCGCAGTGAATCGTGTTGGGGCAGCACGGCCCGGCGTTGTGCCAGCTGGTGCAAGGGCCAGGCTGGCAAAGGCCGGGAGTCGAGTGTCACGCCGCCCTCGTCCGGCTCGATATCGCCGGCGAGCAGGCGCAGTAGAGTCGACTTGCCTGCGCCGTTGGGGCCCAGAACGGCGTGGACTTCGCCCGGAATCACATCGATGCAAACGCCTCCAAGCAGAACGCGCTTGTCGCGGGTCAAGCCCAGCCTCTCCGCCCGAAGCACGGCTACCAGGTCTCGACGCGATCGCGATGCCGCATCAGCAGAATCAGAAAAAAAGGTGCGCCGAGCGCGGCGGTGAGAATGCCCACCGGCAACTCCTGCGGCGCGAACGCCAGCCGCGAAGCCAGATCTGCCGCGCCCAGCAGGGCGGCGCCACCCAAAGCCGAAGCCGGCAGGAGCAGGCGATGATCCGGGCCCGCCCACAGGCGGATCCAATGAGGCACCAGCAAACCCACGAAGCCGATCAGCCCGGCCAGGGCGACGCAGCACGATACGGCGAGCACGATGGTGACGAGCAGGCGACGCTTGAGTCGCTCGACGTCGATGCCCAAGTGCCGCGCCTCGGCCTCACCCAGGAGCAGCGCGTTGAGAGCCTGCGCCTGCCGCGGCAACCAGAGCAGCACGCCCAGGAGCAGCGGGGCGCCGACTGCGATTTCGCTCCAACCGGCCTTGGCGAGTGATCCGAACATCCAGAAGTTGATGCTCCGCAGCGCGCTGGGGTCGGCGACGGTGACGATGAAGCCGATGCCTGCCGAGGACAGGGCATTGGCTGCTAGTCCGGCCAATAGCAAGGTGGTGACGCGGGTATAGCCTTCCGACTGCGCAAGCCGGCCGGCGGCGAAAGCCACTGACAGCCCGCCAACGAAAGCCGCACCCGGAGTCAGCAGCGGCTGCAGCCAGATCGGTGCCGCTTGACCGATCAACACGGTGGCTGAGGCCGCGAATGCCGAGCCGCCGGCGACGCCGACCAGCCCGGGATCCGCCAGCGGGTTGCGGAACAAACCCTGCATCGCGGCGCCGGATTGAGCGAGGCTTGCGCCGATCAACAGGGCGAGAATCACTCTGGGCAGGCGCAACTCGAGGATCGTGCTCGTCTCGAAGCGGCTCGGCGTCATTTGAAACAAAGTCCGCAGTGGCGGGAACAACACGCCAAGGATCCGCTGCACGGCGATGTCGATGCCGCCCAGAGCCAAGCCGAGAACCGCGACCAGAACGACCGCCGAGCCCAGGATCAGCAGAACAGGACCGCGTCGTTGGATGAAGAGCATGCGGCATCATTGTGCATGAGGCCGCATGCTCTCGTGCCCGCTACTTGTTGAGAATGAGCTTGTCGTTGCGGGTGAGCCGAAGACGGTACTCCAACCCTTGGTGTTCGATGATCAGCTCGTTGGAGCCGCCTCGGAACAGATCCTGGCTCCTGAGCCGCAACTGTGATTGAGGGCGCTCCGGAGAATGTTGGCGGACGACTTCTGGTGATGTGGACAAGGGCATGGGACAGTCCTGCTTTGGCGTACTGTAATGATAATCATTATCGAAAATGAATCAAGTCGGCGCTGTGTGTCGAGGATGTTGTAACCAGTTAGCAGGGCGAGGCGGCTGATATACTGATCGTCCGGCGGTGGTCGCAAAGCGAGAGTGGCGGAATTGGTAGACGCCCGGGTTTTAGGTACCCGTGCCGCAAGGCGTGCGAGTTCGAGTCTCGCCTTTCGCACCATATATCCGGAATTTTCGACGGCGTTCGTTAGACGCCGGCCGGCGTAATTGTGCAGGTGGAAGGTCTCCCGCCGTTTTTAATGACAACCCGAGTGTATTAATGGAAGTTCTACTAGAAGCTCCTGGCGGACTGTTGCGGCAATTGAAGGTCCGTATCCCTGCGGAGAACGTCACGCAGGCGGTCGATCAGCGGCTCAAGCAATTGTCATCGCGCGCCAAGGTGCCGGGATTCAGGCCAGGCAAGGCGCCTCGCAAGGTAATCGAGCAGCAATACGGCGCCTCCGCACGCATGGACGCCGTCAGCGATCTGGTCCAAAAGTCGTATCCAGAGGCACTCGACAAAGTCAATGTCAGCCCTGCCGGCAAGCCGAGGATCGACGTTACGGCGGAAGCTCCAGGAGAGGCTCTGGAATATACAGCGAGCTTTGAGGTGCTCCCGGAAATCGTGCTGCACGGGCTCGATGCACTGAAAATCGAGAAGCCGCTGGTCTCGATTGGTGAGGCGGATATCGACCGCCTCGTCGACAACCTTCGCAAGGCCCGTCGCGTACTGGTGTTGGTCACCCGTCCGGCACAAGCGGGCGATCAGGTCAGCATCGATTTCGAGGGCAAGCTCGACGGAGTGCTCGTCCAGGGCGGCAAGGGTGAGAAGGTGCAGGTCGACCTCGGTGCCGGACAGTTTTTGCTCGATCTTGAGAACGGTATCGTCGGGCATGCTGCAGGTGAGCGATTCTCGGTGGCGGTGAGCTTTCCCGAGGATTATCGCTCTGAGGAACTCAGGGGCAAGACCGCCGAGTTTGATGTGCTGCTGCACGAGGTCAAGGAGTCGCAATTGCCGGATGTGGGCGACGCGGACTTTCTCTCGGCACACAACGTCGATTCGTCGCAAGCCCTGCGTCAGAAGGGCCTCGCCGCGCTGGAAGGCGAGCGTGACAAGGCGATCCGCAACAGGCTGAAGTCGCAAACCCTGGAACAGCTGCTGTCCATCAATCCGATCGACGTGCCGCAGGCTCTTATCGAGCAGGAGGTGCCGCGCTTGCGCGAGGACGCCGCTCAGCGCATGAACATGAGCAATCTGCCGCCCGAGAAAAAGCTGGAACTGTTGCCGACGACGCTGTTCGAACAGCCGGCACGGCGACGCGTCGCATTGGGCTTGCTGATTGGCGAAATTATCAAGGCTCGCGAGATTCGGCTTGATCCGGTTCGCGTCGAGAAGGCGCTTTCCGATCTGGCGGGAGACTACGAGCAGCCCGAAGAAGTCAAGCAGTACTACCGGAGCAATGCGCAGATGATGCAGGGTCTGAGCGCGGTGGTGCTGGAAGATCAGGTGATCGAACAGTTGCTCGCGGGTGTCACGCCGGTTGATCAGCCGATGAGTCTGGAACAGCTCTTGAATCCGCAGTCGCAAGCCTGACTTTCAACCTTTCAACCTTCATGTGTTCAGTGAAATGACCGCCGACTACAGCGACCGATTTGACCTGCGCGCCCGCGCTCAGGGCTTGATTCCGATGGTAGTTGAGCAGACTGCCCGCGGTGAGCGTGCTTACGATATCTATTCGCGCCTGCTCAAGGAGCGAGTCGTTTTCATTGTCGGGCCAATCGACGATTACGTAGCCAATCTGGCAGTGGCGCAGCTGCTGTTCCTGGAATCCGAGAACCCGGACAAGGACATTCACCTGTACATCAACTCGCCTGGCGGTGTCATCACGGCCGGCCTGTCAATCTACGACACGATGAAGTTCATCAAGCCCGATATCGCCACCATGTGCATCGGCCAGGCCGCGAGCATGGGTGCGTTTCTGCTGGGTGCAGGGACCAAGGGCAAGCGCTACTCGTTGCCGCATTCACGGATCATGATCCATCAGCCGTCCGGCGGCGCACGCGGTGCGGCCAGCGATATCGAGATCCAGGCGCGCGAGATTCTCTACCTGCGCGAGCGTCTCAATCAGCTGATGGCGGACCACACCGGCCAGCCTTTGCAGAAGATCGAAAAGGACGTGGAGCGGGACTATTTCATGAGCGCGGAGCAGGCCAAGGAATATGGCTTGGTAGACCGTATTCTCGAGACCCGCGGAGCCGTGTCGATCTAGCCCGTGCCTTGGCGGCCCGTGCTTTTTGCGTATTTTGTGATTGATCGGGGCCGTGCTATATACACGGCTGCCGGTGTCTAGCGGCCGGGCGTAAGTGCCTGCCGGTGCGAGGGTATTGAGAAATGAGCGGAGATCTGCGCGGTAGCACGCACAACGGGCGAGTCTTGTATTGCTCGTTCTGTGGCAAAAGCGAGCATGAGGTGCGCAAGCTGATTGCGGGCCCGTCGGTCTACATTTGCGATGAGTGCGTTGACCTCTGCAACGACATCATTCGGGAAGAAGTCCACGCCAAACCGCAGACCAAGGGGTTGCCCAAGCCTGCCGAAATTCGCGCGGTCTTGGACGAGTACGTTATCGGCCAGGAGCAGGCCAAAAAAGTATTGTCGGTAGCGGTGTACAACCACTACAAGCGTCTGTCGGTCAAGGGGTCAACGGACGGCGTCGAGCTTGCCAAGTCCAATATCCTGCTGATCGGGCCGACGGGCTCCGGCAAGACCTTGCTCGCCGAGACTTTGGCTCGGCTGCTCGACGTGCCGTTCGCCATCGCCGATGCAACGACGCTGACCGAAGCGGGCTATGTTGGCGAAGATGTCGAAAACATTATCCAGCGTCTGTTGCAGAAGTGCGATTACGACATCGAGAAGGCGCAGCGAGGCATCGTCTACATCGACGAGATCGACAAGATTGCCCGCAAGAGCGAAAACCCTTCGATCACCCGCGATGTATCCGGCGAAGGCGTACAGCAGGCCCTGCTCAAGCTGATCGAAGGCACCATTGCCCAGGTGCCTCCACAAGGCGGCCGGAAGCATCCGCAGCAGGAATTTTTGCAGGTCAACACGGCGAGCATTTTGTTCATCTGCGGTGGCGCTTTCTCGGGTCTCGAGCGCGTCATCCAGCAGCGTACCGAGAAGACGGGCATCGGTTTCTCGGCTGACGTGAAGTCACATAAGGACGTTCAGCAGATCAACAAAGTGCTGTCGTCCCTGGAGCCCGACGATCTCATCCGCTTCGGCCTGATCCCGGAGTTCGTCGGCCGGTTGCCGGTGGCAGCCGTGCTCGAAGAGCTGGATGAGGTTTCGCTGATGTCGATCCTCCGCGAACCAAAGAACGCTCTGGTCAAGCAGTACGCCAAGCTGTTTCAGATGGAAGGTTGCCAGCTCGAATGGCGCGAGGACGCGCTGCGCATGGTGGCGCGCAAGGCCAAGGAGCGCAGGACCGGTGCGCGCGGTTTGCGCACGATCCTCGAAAACATCTTGCTCGATGTCATGTACGACCTTCCGTCGATGCAGAACGTATCCAAGGTGGTGATCGACGAGGCGGTGGTCAGGGGTGATGCCAAGCCCTTCATCGTTTATGAGAACATGGAAAATCGACGCGAGGTCAAGAACAGCGCGTAGCGCCGCCATCCGCTATTAAACGCCCCGTCCAGACGGGGCGTTTTCATTTGTGGTCATGGCTGCCGCCCACCCGGCACCAGCTTGAAATCCGGCGGCGAGACCGCAACTCCAGTAATCTGGGGCGGTTCGCCTTGTCCAAAGAGAAAACCGTGGAAGCCACGCAAGATCGTCAAGCTCCCGTCCTTCCGTTGCGCGATGTGGTGGTCTATCCCCACATGGCGATTCCGCTTTTTGTCGGCCGTGAAAAATCCATCCGCGCCCTGGCAGCTGCGATGCAGGACGACAAACGCATTCTGCTCGTGGCGCAACGTACCGCTGATACTGACGACCCCGCTGCCGAAGACATCTATCGGGTGGGTACCCTTGCGAGCATCTTGCAGATGCTCAAGCTGCCGGACGGAACCGTCAAAGTCCTCGTCGAAGGCGTTCAGCGGGCGCAGATTCTCAAGCTCGAAATGGATGGCAGTTACGTGGTGGCTGACTGCAAGCCGCTGCCTGCGGACGAACTGGGATCGGCAGGCAAGGAGGTCGACGCTTTGGTTCGATCGACGCTTTCCCAGTTCGAGCAGTACATCAAGCTCAACAAGAAAGTACCCGCGGAGTTGTTGCCGTCGCTGGCCAGTATGGATGCGCCGGGTCGCCTGGCGGATACCATCGCCGCACACTTGAATCTGAGGCTCGAAGACAAGCAGCAGGTGCTCGAGATCGACGATCCGCACGCGCGCCTGCAACACGTGTTCGCGCAGCTCGAAAGCGAGATCGATGTGCTGCAAATCGAAAAGAAGATCCGTGGCCGCGTCAAGTCGCAGATGGAGAAGAATCAGCGCGAGTACTACCTCAACGAGCAGATGAAGGCGATCCAGAAGGAGCTGGGCGAGGGCGAAGAGGCGCCCAACGAGCAGGAGGAATATGCCCGTAAGATCGAGAAAAGCGGTATGCCCAAAGAGGCGCGCACCAAGGCGAAAGGCGAGCTGCAGAAGCTCAAGATGATGCCGCCGATGTCCGCGGAAGCGACCGTGGTCCGCAACTATCTGGACCATCTGACCACCGTCCCCTGGAAAAAAGCCACCAAGACGCGGATCGATCTGAACCTTGCGCAGACCAAGCTCGACGAGGACCACCACGGGCTGGAGAAGGTCAAGGAGCGCATCCTCGAATATCTCGCGGTACAAGCACGAGTCAAAAAGCTGCGTGGACCGATTCTGTGTCTGGTGGGTCCTCCCGGTGTTGGCAAGACCAGCCTGGGCCGCTCGATCGCCGAGGCGGTCAACCGCAAGTTTGTGCGCATGTCGCTGGGTGGCGTGCGTGACGAAGCCGAGATACGCGGCCATCGCCGCACCTACATCGGCGCCATGCCCGGCAAGATCGTGCAGAACCTGTCGAAAGTCGGCGTCCGGAATCCGCTGTTCCTGCTCGATGAGATCGACAAGATGAGCATGGACTTCCGCGGCGATCCCTCCTCGGCGCTGCTGGAAGTGTTGGATCCCGAGCAGAACTCGACGTTCAACGACCATTATCTTGATGTCGATCTTGACCTGTCGGACGTCATGTTCGTCTGCACGGCCAACACCCTGAATATTCCTGGCCCCTTGCTGGACCGGATGGAAGTGATTCGTCTGGCGGGTTATACCGAAGAAGAAAAGCTCAACATCGCCAAGCAATACCTGTTGCCCAAACAGCTCAAGAACAATGGCGTCAAGGATCAGGGAGAACTGGAGATCAGCGATTCCGCCATCCGTTCGGTAATCCGCAATTACACCCGTGAGGCCGGCGTGCGCAATCTGGAGCGCGAGATCAGCAAGATCGCGCGCAAGGTGGTCAAGGAGGTGCTGCTCAAACCCAGCGACAAGGCGATCAAGGTTACCGACAAAAACCTGGACAAGTATCTCGGGGTAGAACGCTTCCGTTTCGGGCGCGCCGAGGAAAAGAATCAGGTGGGCCAGGTGACCGGCCTGGCCTGGACGGAGGTGGGCGGCGAGTTGCTGTCGATCGAAGCGGCGCTATCGCCCGGCAAGGGCAAGCTGACGCAGACCGGCTCGCTCGGCAACGTCATGCAGGAGTCGATCCAGGCCGCCTTGACCGTAGTGCGTTCGCGTGCGCGTACGCTGGGTATCGATCCGGCGTTCCATCAGTCCAACGACATCCACGTTCACGTTCCGGAAGGTGCCACGCCGAAGGATGGTCCAAGCGCCGGCGTCGCCATGTGCACCGCCATCGTTTCTGCTTTGACCGGCATCCCGGTGCGCGCTGAAGTGGCGATGACGGGCGAGATCACTCTTCGCGGCGAGGTCTTGCCGATCGGTGGTCTCAAGGAAAAATTGCTTGCTGCTCAACGCGGCGGCATTCGCACGGTGTTGATTCCGCATGAAAACACCAAGGATCTCGCGGACATTCCGGCGAACATCAAAAAGGAACTCAGGATCGAGCCGGTTCGCTGGATCGAGGACGTGCTGAAAACGGCGCTGGAAAGCATGCCCGAACCCAAGCCTGCCGAAGCCCCATCGCCGGTGGCTGCCGCCGCTGCCGAAGTGGTTCGCCCACACTAATTCCCTGCGACTCAGCGCAGATCGCAAAGGGCTTGCAGCCCGCATACTTATTGAGTTTTTCATGCTCTATGGAGCATTTTGTCTGGTCTGGTATCGGTTGACGCAGCGGCGAGGCGCTTGCTATAAAGTCCTGTCCGTTGCGATGAAAAAACTAGATATCAGTCGTTAGACGGCGTGCGGCAGGCACGTTTTCACTCATCGCTGGAACGGCTCGTTTGAAGCTCGTAAAGGCAAGGCTCGGGGAGCCATGCGCCTGGAGTTCCTTTGCTGTTTTCCAATCAACTAGGGGATGTCGTACATGAATAAATCCGAGCTTATCCAGGCTGTCGCTGACAAGGCAGATCTCTCGAAAGCAGACACAGCGCGAGCGCTCGACGCGCTCATTCTGGTTATCGGCAAAGCGCTCAAGAAAAAAGACAAGGTGGCGCTCGTTGGCTTCGGTACATTCCAGGTTCGCGAGCGCGCGGCGCGTGTCGGCCGCAACCCTAAAACCGGGGCGGCGCTGAAAATCAAGGCGAGCAAAACGCCGTCTTTCAAGGCTGGCAAAGCCCTCAAGGATGCTATAAAGTAGCCGACTTCGTGGGGTGCTGAGTGCGACGCCGGTGGTGTCGCTGGGATGTTTTCTCAGCCGTCTTCAGGGGTGCTTAGCTCAGTCGGTAGAGCGTCGCCCTTACAAGGCGAATGTCGGCGGTTCGAGCCCGTCAGTACCCACCAATCTCAAGTGGAGCGGTAGTTCAGTTGGTTAGAATATCGGCCTGTCACGCCGAGGGTCGCGGGTTCGAGTCCCGTCCGCTCCGCCACTCGTAACAGCAAGGGGCACCTTAAAAGGTGCCTCGTTTGTTTCTGTCGCCAGAAACGCAGGACTATCCAAAGACCGCCATGCTCCAGTCCATCCGCGACCGCCTTTCCGGCCCGATCATCTGGTTCGTGATCGGGCTGATCTGTATTCCGTTTGCTTTCTGGGGCATCCAGTCTTTTCGCGGCGGAAGCGCGGATCCGATCGTGGCCAAGGTTGGCGACCACGAGATCACGCAGGCGGAATTCCGCCAGGGTTACGATCAGCGCTACCAACAGTTGCAGTCGCTGCTTGGCGATAATTTCCGGCCGGAAATGATCGACACCGCGCGTTTCCGGCAGAACGTGCTCGACGACATGGTCCAGGAGCAGGTACTGCGCCAGTACGCCCGCGATGCGGGCTACCGCGCCACTGATGCGGCGGTATTCGATTATCTCGGCAGCGTTCCGGCTTTCCAGGAAAACGGCCGTTTCTCGGTTCAGATCTATCGCGACCTGCTGGCCCGTCGCGGCATGCAGGCACAGGCTTTCGAGTCGCAGATGCGTCAGTCCCTGGTGATCGACCAGTTGCGCGAGAGCGTCATCGATTCGGCCTTCGTCACCGATCAGGAGGCGCTGCTGGTGCGCCGCATGGAGGCGCAGAGCCGCGACATCGGCGTTGCGGTTCTGCCGATCGCCAGGCTCAAGGATCAGATGAGCGCGGACGATGCGCAGATCAAGACCCGTTACGAATCGGACAAGTCCCGATATCAGGCGCCGGAGCGGCTCAAGCTGGCTTACATCGATCTCGACATGGCCGAGCTGCCCAAAGCTGCCAACCCCGGGCCGGAGGTTCTCAAGGCCGCGTATGAGGCCGAGAAGGATAGCCGCTTCACCGGATCGGAAGAGCGGCATGCGCGACATATCCTGGTGAGCTTCGGTGCCGACAAGGCGGCGTCCAAGGCCAAGATTGAGAAGATCGCCGCCCTGCTCAAGGGCGGCGCCAACTTCGCCGATACCGCCAAGCAGAATTCCGACGACACCGGCTCCAAGCCGCAGGGCGGCGATCTTGGCTGGATCAAGCGCGGCACGATGACCCAGTCTTTCGAAAAAGCGCTGTTCGACCTCAAGGCCGGCGAAACCAGCGAACCGGTACAGACCGAATTCGGCTGGCATCTGATCCGCCTGGACGAGATCAAGCCGCCGACCCTGCGGCCGTTCGAAGCCGCCGACGTGCAGTCCGAACTGCTCGAGGTCTACCAGCAGCGCGAGGCGGAAAAGCGCTTCCAGGAATTGTCGGAAAAACTCGAACAGCTCGCGTTCGAAAATCCGGCTTCGCTGGAGCCGGTCGCCAAAGCGCTTGAATTGCCGATCAAGACCACCGACTGGTTCGCGCGTACCGGTGGCAAGGGTATCGCCTCCGAAGAATCGGTGAGGACGGCGGCGTTTTCGCCCGAGATCCTCAAAGACAACGAGAACAGCAAGCCGCTGTCGGCCGGCGTGGGCCACGTCGTTGTCGTTCGCAAGAGCGAATACGAGGCGCCGCGGCAGCGTTCACTGCAAGAGGTCGTCGAGCAGGTGCGTGAAGACGTCAAAGTGGAACTGGCCAAAGCGCAGATCTCGACCAAGGCCACGGCCCTGCAAGCCGCGCTTCGCGGGGGCGAGTCACTGGAGTCAGCCGCTGCGGCGCAGGGCGCCGACGTGGTCTACAACGCGCCGGTCAGGCGTCGCGACTCGGCGCCGGAGCGGGCGGTGCTTGACGCGGTCTTCAAGCTGCCGCGGCCCGCCGCCGGTACACCGGGTGTCGGGCAAGTCACGCTGGCCAATGGCGATCTCGCGGTTCTGCTGCTGCGCTCGGTCGAAGATCCCAGCCTTGCCACCCCCAACCCAACCGAACGCAAGCAGTTGCGCGACGTCGTCGCCGGGGCGGAGTTCACCGCGCTGCGCAAAGTGCTCGAAGGCGACTTCAAGATCAAGATCGAAAACCCGCCGGCAGAAGCGGCGACCCCCGCACCGGCCGAAGGCGAACCCGGCGGCGGTTCCTAAGCCAGGCTGCCATGCGCCTCCCAGCCCTGCATTGGCAGATCGCCATCGCACTGGTGCTGGCGGCGGTTCTCGGCACCTGGCTGGCAGACGTCCCCGCCTTTCTCGCGTTCTGCGATTTCGTCGGCAAGCTGTTTCTCAATGGCCTGAAGCTGCTGGTGGTGCCGCTCGTGCTGTCGGCGATGATTGGCGGCGTCGGCGCTCTCACCGAGTCCGCTTCGCTGGGCCGCTACGGTCTGCGCACACTGGCGTTTTATCTCGGCACCGGGCTCATCGCCATTCTCACCGGTCTGCTGATGGTCAACCTGTTCCAGCCGGGCATCATCGACGGCAAACCGGCCGGGCCGCTCCTGGGCCTGGACGCCAGCACCGGCGATGTCATGGCCAAGGTGCAAGGCAAAGGCGCTGGCGAGATGCTGGCGGTAATCCTGCGCCTGGTGCCGGAAAACGTGTTTGCCGCCGCGGCTGCAGGCGACATGCTCGGCCTGGTGCTGTTCGGCTTTCTGTTCGGCCATTTTGTCTCGCGCCTGCCCAAGGACTTGCATCGCACCCAGCGCGAGTTCTGGCAGGGCGTATATGAGGTGATGATCGGCATCGCCAAGCTGGTGATGGCGTTCGCGCCGATCGGCGTGCTCGGGCTGGTGGCGCCGATCGTCGCCAAGACGGGCTGGAGCGCGCTCAAGCCCCTGGCGTGGTTCAGCGTCGCGGTGTTGTGCGCGCTGGCAACGCACGTGCTGGTGACCTTGCCCGTCGTCCTCAAGCTGGTGGCTCGCGTGTCGCCGATGCGGCACTACCGGGCGATGTTCCCGGCTCTGCTCACGGCGTTTTCCACCAGCTCTTCCGCCGCGTCGCTGCCGTCGACCCTGGAATGTCTGGAGACGCGCGCCGGCGTGCCGCGGCGCATCACCGGCTTCGTGCTGCCGATCGGTGCCAACGTCAACACCGACGGCACTGCGCTCTACGAATGTGCCGCGGCGATGTTCATCGCCCAGGCCTATGGGTTGCCGCTGACCCTGGCCACGCAGTTCACCATCGTGCTGGTGGCCTTGCTCACATCGATCGGCGTTGCTGGCATTCCTTCCGCCAGCCTGGTTGCGATCGCGTTGATCCTCACCTCGATCGGCTTGCCGCTGGAAGGGGTCGGCCTGATTCTCGCCGTCGACCGCGTGCTCGACATGTGCCGCACCGCGGTCAACGTTTTCGGCGATTCCTGCGCGACCATCGTCGTCGCGCGGCTGGAAGGCGAGGCCGGTGTGCTGGGCGAACCGGCACTGCCCGGCCGGGCGCAGTCTGGCGGATAGACCCGCCTTACTCGGTTGCCACGCCGACGATGTTGAAGCCGCCGTCGACCATCATGATTTCGCCGGTGATGGCCGAGGCCAGGTCCGAGCACAGGAACGCCGCGGCGTTGCCGACTTCTTCGATGGTGACGTTGCGGCGCAGCGGCGCGGCTTTCTCCGATATCGCCAGCATCGTGCGAAATCCGGTGATGCCGGCTGCCGCGAGCGTCTTGATCGGCCCGGCGGAAATGGCGTTGACGCGGATTCCGTCCGGCCCCAGATCGGCGGCCATGTAGCGCACGCAGGCTTCCAGGCTGGCCTTGGCCGCGCCCATCACGTTGTATTGCGGCATGGCGCGCACGCTGCCCATGTAGGTGAGCGTCAGCAGCGACGCCTTGCGGCCCAGCATCAGCGGCCGCGCCGCCTTGCCCAGTGCCGCGAAGCTGTACGCGGAAATGTCATGCGCCAGCTTGAATCCGTCGCGCGTGAGGTTGTCGAGGAATTTTCCGGCGAGCATCTCGCGCGGCGCGAAGCCGATCGAATGGATCACCGTATCGACGCCGCCCCAGCTCTGCTCCAGCGTCTTGAAGACCGCTTCGATCTGGCTGTCGTCGGTCACGTCCAGTGGCATCACCAGCGACGCACCGGTGGACTGCGCCACTTCTTCGACACGTGACTTGAGGCGATCGGTCTGGTAGGTGAACGCCAGCTCCGCACCCTCGCGATGGAAAGCCTCGGCGATGCCGTTGGCGATCGACCGATCGCTGGCGACGCCGGTGATCAGCACTTTCTTGCCTGCTAGAAACCCCATTCGATCACCCCTTGTCGTCGCTATTATTTTTATGAACCGCGATCTTCGCCCGGCTCACGCCGGTTGTAGATAGAGCGGGTAGTTCGGATAGGTAAACGGCGGCACGCTCTTGGCGCCGAAGTTGAGCAGCTTGACGCGTTGCACCAGCCGCTCCTCCAGCTCCGGATCCCCCAGTTCGCTCGATACCACGCTGCAGGCAGTGACCGATCCGTCCGGCGCGATGGTGATGCTCAGCAGCAGCTTGCCGCGGATGTCGGGCTTGTCGCGCAGCACGCGCTGGTAGATCGAGAAGAACGCCGACTTGTTGCGATCGAAGACCAGCTGGATTTCTTCGGCGGTGCGGCCGGCCAGCGGCTTGTCGCCATTTTGTCCGGGACGTCTTTCCGGGCCGACGCCGATCGGGCTTTCCACCACCGAGGTACGGCGCTGGCCGAGGCCGGAACCGGTCTGCGACCGGCGCGTCTCGCCGGTGCCCGCACCGGAGATGCCGCCCGAGTTGGACGCCACCGACTGCGCGATGCTGCTGGCCGGCGCGCCACCACCGCCGGCGCCGGCCTTGGCAGTGACGATGTCGCTGCTCAGCGGCCGCGCCGAGTCGATGCCCTGCAGCGAGTTGTCGCGCAAGGCCTTGAGCTGGTCGGCCATCGCCATGACACCAGTGGACGCGGCCTTCTCGCGCGCCACGGCGACCTGCTGTTCGCGGGTAGGCTGCGGAGGCGCTTCGACCACTTTGGGCTCGGGCTTGGGTTCCTGCTTGGGCTTGGCCGGCTCGGGTTTGGGTTTCGGCTTGGGCTCTTCGGGCTTGGGTTCCTCGGCTTTGGGCGAATCTTCCTCCGCGGCCTTGGGTTCTTCGACCTTCTCCGCTTTCTCGGCCGCGGGCAGCACGGTGACGAAGCGCTGTTCCAGCACCTCGTCGCCTTTTTTCAGTCCGGCCAGATGCAGGAAGGGAATGACAACGGCCAGGATCAAGAACAGCACCAGCATGATCCTGGAGACGCGCCTGAAGCGGCGATCGGTTTCGCTGGCGAAGCCCCAGGCGTCGACGCCCATGAACCGGTTGTCTGAGACCGCGGGGTTCACGTCCCGCCTCCTTTCTTCTCGATCACCGCCAGCGAGATGCGCGCGAAGCGCGTTTCAGTACAGGTCGCCATCACCTTTTTCAGCAGGCTGTAGGGAATGCTCTTGTCGGCCACGATATTGACCTCTCCGCGGGTCAGGCGGTTCTGCGGATCGCCTTCGACCTGCATCAGCGGCGTGGCCAGCAAGGTGGATTGCAGCGGCGCGAGCAGCTTGGCGTCCGGCGCCATCGCCTGCTCGACGGTCATCACCGAACGGTTGTCGACCAGAATGTCGGCGTTGGTGACGATGATCGTCACGGCCTGGCGCGGCTCGTCTTCGATCGCCGATTCCGGCAGCTTGATCGAGCGCGGACTCGGGATCACCTCCACCACCAGCGCGTTCACCAGCAGGTAGAACACCAGGATCGCGAAGATGTCGATCAGCGACACGATGTTGATGGCGACTGCGCGGATCTTGCGGCGCCCGGCCCGGTCTTTGCGGCGCGCCCTGCGGCGTGAACTCACGGCGTGACTCCAGGCTGTCCGGACGGGACAGGCCGGGTGGCGGGCGTCGTCGCGGAACCTGCGGCGTCACCGATGGAAATTTGCGGGAACATCTCGCGCGGCAAACCCAGCTTCTGTGCGTCCGACGGCGCCAGCCGCGCCGCGTCCATCACCTTGACGACATTGTCGTAGGCGACGTCCGGCGAGATCAGCAAAGTGATGACGGTTTCCTTGGGCGCCGCTTTCTTGATCGACACCAGGACCTCCGACAGCGCCTCGATGTTGTAGCCCGCAGGCGTGCTGTCGAGCTTGCGCACCGCGCCGTTGCGATCGGACACCACCAGCGCGTCCGGCAGCATGGTCACCGACAATTGCAGCGGCGGCTCCTTGTCGGGCTCGGTCTGATCGTTCGACGGCAGATTGAGCGTCAGCACGTTCAAGCGCGATGCGGTGATCGACGAACTCACCAGCAGGAAGAACACCAGCACCGCGAACACGTCGATCATCGACACGATGTTCAGCTCTTCGGAGCCACCGCGTTTGAGGTGGCGGGACAGTCGCCGACTGCGCCGCGCCTTGCGCGGCACATCGTCGCCGTCATCCGGGACCAGTGCTGCCGGGTCGGACATGTTCAGCGCGCCACGCGGTTGCGGTTGCAGACAGCGGAGACAAAACGCGAGCACACCGACTCGAGCGTGTCGATCAGCTCGGTGGTGCGGCTCTGCAGCCAGGCATGTACCAGCAGCGAAGGAATCGCCACCATCAGGCCGAACGCGGTGCAGTTCATCGCCTCTGAAATACCAGCCGACAGCAGATCCGCTTTCTCCGCTGGATCCGCACTGCCCAGGGCCGCGAACGCGCCGATCAGACCGAGTACCGTGCCCAGCAGACCGAGCAGCGTCGACATGTTGGAGAAGGTCGCCAGATAGTGCGTGCGGCGTTCGATCGCCGGCAGCACTTCCATCAAACCTTCTTCAGTGGCGATTTCCACTTCCGACCGGCGATTGTCGATGCGTGCCTGCGCGAAACCCGTCGTCAGCAAGCGGCCGATGGCGGTTTCCGAATCACCCGCCAGCACCTCGGCGCCATGCAAGTCACCGGACTTGAGCAGCGGCGAAACCTTGGCCCACAAAGCGCGGTTCTGGCGCTCCGTCTTGCGCAAGAAAATCATGCGCTCGAAGGCAACTGCCAGCGCCATCGCCAGCACCAGTGCAATGGGATACATGAACGCGCCGCCGCCCTGAAAAAACCGGATGACGTGATTGAAAAACTCCATGGAGCTCGCTCCTCTGCGGGTCTCGTGAACAAAAACAGCTTCAGCGTGAGAATGAAACTAAGGTACTGGCGTCGGCGACGACAGCGGAGTGGTGGCCGCAGCGCCTTTGGATTTCTGCGCGGCGGACAAAGCTTCGTAATACTCGACCTGACGTGCGAACACGCGGCGGTCGAGCACTTCGAGTCCCACAGACAACAATCGTGCCGGCCGATCGATATCGGTTTCGGCCGCGGCGTTGTGCCAGGGCGTGATGTAAAGGCCGATCGGCGATTCGCGTTCGCCAATGATCGTCGTGCCTTCGTTGTTCTTGTTGCCCGCGGCGCCCTGCGTTGCCGCTGGAGCGACAGATGGTTTTGCCGCGGATGTCGTCACCGACGGCGACTCGTCGGGGTTGGTCGACACCGCGGGTTGTTCGCCGGGAGCCTGCGCCGAAGAAGCGCCAGCGAAGAGCAACAGGCAAGCCGCAATGAGGATCGGACGCGTCATGGTTTGGCCTTTGCGTTGGTCACGGGAGCCGCCGTTTCAACTGCAGCGGCTTGCGCCGCTTTCTGCGCGGATTCGATCTCCGCGATCCACGCCAGCACGCGCAGATCTTCCTTGCCGTAGAGCCGCAGATATTCGCGATAGTGCGGCACCGCGGCGACGGGTTGCTTCAGATATTCGTCGAACAGCAGGCCGAGATTGAGCTGCGCCGCGGCGTAGTCGGGCTTGACCTGCAGCGCTTTCTCATAGGACTTCTGCGCACGCGGATAATCGCCCGCTTCGCGATACACCACGCCCATCCAGTTGAAGGCCGATGCATTGTTCGGATTGGCGCGGGTGGCCTTGTCCAGCGCGGCGATGGCGATGTCGCGACGGTTGGACTTGGCGTAGAGAATGCCGAGATTGGTCTGCGGGCCGGTGTAGTCCGGGAAGTCTTGCGCCAGCTTGAGGAACGCCGCTTCCGCCTCGGCGGTTTTCTTGGTCTTCATCAAGTCCAGCGCCGCCTTGAAGCGCGACTCCGGATCGCCTTTATCGACAACTGGCGCGGTTGTCGTCGGGCTTGCCGCGGGCGTCTCCGCTTTCTCGCGCTTGGGCATCGTCCGGCACGCCGCAAGGCTGAGCATCAACACCAGGACCGTCCAACGCAGCGCTGCGCTGCGCGGAAAATTATTTGAGCGATTCATACGTTTCCTCGCTTTTCTCGCGCTTGCCGTACTTGCCGGGCGCGATCACCGCGAGCGCCTTGGCGCTCTGCGCGACCCACTGGTCGTAGATGCCGTTGGGAATGCGCCGCAGATTGGTTTCGTGCGCCTGGATGGCTTTCTCCTCGAACGGGAAGGCCTGCTCTTCGAGTAGCAGGTTGTACTGCTCCAGTTCCAGACCGGATAGCTTGGGACGTTCCGAATCGATCAGCGACTTGGCGAGATCCTGATGCACCACGCCGAGCTCGTAAGTCGCCGCCGTGGTGACGTCGGCAAAACCGAAAGCGCCGGCGCGATTGAGCGCTTCGATCGCGCTCTCCACAGCTTTCTGTTTGGCCGGCAATGATTTTTCGATCGGCAGCGTGATGCGCACCGAGCGCGCCTGCGCCGAGCTGATACGCCCCAGTTGCAGGCTTGATTTGGCGGCCAGCGACTTGGTGGCGTCCGTGCGCTCGGCGCCGGCGCTGGCGTCGGCCTTGACGATCTCGGTGAGCCAGAACAATTCGCGC
The DNA here is from genome assembly GCA_964246995.1 of uncultured Hydrocarboniphaga sp. Classification (GTDB taxonomy): domain Bacteria; phylum Pseudomonadota; class Gammaproteobacteria; order Nevskiales; family Nevskiaceae; genus Hydrocarboniphaga. Next base: position 92,736 of record CAXTSJ010000005.1, on the reverse strand, counting down.
TCGCCGTTCTTGGCGTCGCGCGAAAAATCCACCAGGCGCGAGCGTGCCTGCATCGCACGGTCGACCGGCCGCGGGAACGCGTTGACATAGGACTCATAGGCCGGCCCCGCCTGCGCGAACATCTTCGACTCGTCATACAGCGTGGCTGCGAGCCACGACGCTTCCACTTTCACCGCCGGCGATTCGCCCTGGCGCTGCGCGATGCGCGCGTAGGCACCCGCGGCCTGCGCGGGCTTGTTGTCTTTCTGGTAGGACACCGCGAGTTTCTTGTCGACGTCGGCGCTGAGCTTGCTGTCGGGGAATCGCGAACGGAAACCTTCCAGCACCTTGGCCGCAGTGGGCCAGTCTTCCATCTGGATCAGGCTGGCCGCGGCGTCGTATTCGGCGTTGGGACGGATGCTCGCATCCGGCACCACCTCGCCGATGCGCAGGAAATGGCCGACCGCGCGCCGCAGGTCGCCGGCGTCGCGCGCCACTTCGCCCTGCTTGTAGATCGACGCCGCGAGCTGATCGCTGACCTCGTGACGCTGCGGGTTGGCAGGGGTGAGCTTCAATTCTTCTGCGAATGCCGCTTCGGCCTCGGCGTAGCGCTTCTGCTCGAATTGCGAATCGCCGATCACGCTGTAGGCGACGCGCCGGAATTCCGGCGCCGCGACCGGCACGTTCGACAGGATGCGCTGCGCCATCTTGATCGCCTCATCCAGCGACTTGAGATCGTAGAGATCCTTCGCCACCTGGGTGAGCACCGCGATCTTCTCGGGATGGAACTGGAAAGCCTCCGACAAGCGGATGCCCGAATCCACCGCCAGCCGCAGCGCCGCCGGCTGATCCGCCGGTGCGACTTCCTTCTGGAATTTTTCGAAAGTCTGGAACGAAGCCAGCGCCGCATCGGCCGTGCGCGGATGCGGCCGCATGTCGTAGGCAACGTGGGCGTACTGCTCGGCGGCTTCGCGCGTGCGGCCGCCATCGAGCAGCGCGTCGCCGAACAGAAAGCCGATGTCCGGCGACTTTGGATCGTTGGGGAAGACTTCGATGAAACGCTGATACCACTTCGCCGCCGCCAGGAATTCCGGCTGCGCCTTGGCGCGATCGGCTTTGCTGGCCTGCGCCAGCGCGTGGTGGTGACGCGCCAGATCCTCGATGTGCTTACGCAGCTCGTTGAGCACCTCCTGCGTCGGCGGCTTGCCGGCCCAGTAGTCGGCGCGCGGGTCGTAGACCGTGGCGTAGCGTTCCTTTTCGCGGATCACCAGATCGCGGAAGCCACCGGCCTGGTAGGCGGCGATGACCTGGGTCTGGAACGCCGGCGCCAGCGGATGCTTGGCGTAGCGCGTGGTGAAGGCGGCGAAGGTTTCGGCGGCGTCGGTGTAGCGCTCGCGCTCGATCAGCAGTTTGCCGAGCGCGTCGTAGATCATCGGAAAGAAGCGCGGATCGCCATGCTTCTGGAAATACTCGTTGGCGGCAGGACCACCGCCCTGGGTGACCAGCGACAGCGACACCACGCGCAGCGAATCGCGCACCAGGTCGGTCTTGCCTTTCTTGACACCGGCAAGGCCGGTTTCCGAATCGCTGACTTCGCCGGGCGGCAGCTCGCGTTCGAGGATGTTGAAGAAGCTCCCGATGGCCGCGTCGTACTTGCTCTGCTTGTAGAGCGACCAGCCGTACTTGTACTGCGCCGGTTCGAAGAACGGCGTGCGGTCCTGGTAGGCCATCACCAGGCCGTACTCGACTTCGGACTCGGCGTAGCGCGTGCGCAGGAACAGCAGCTCGGCGCGGCGGAAATGCGCGTCGCCGGCCAGGGTGGAATCCGGGAAGTCCTTGTTGATCCGCGCCAGCGTGTCGATCGCCGCGTCGGTGGAATTGGCGTTCTGCTGGGCGCGCGCCAACTGGTAGAGCACGCGATCGTTGTTGCGATCGCCAGGACGCTCGGTGAGCAACTGCTCGTAGATCTTGATCGACTTGGCCAGGGCCGCGGCGCTGCCTTCGCCGCCACCTTTGAGATCGTCGCCCTGGACTTCGAGGTCCGCGGTGCGGCGCAGCGCTTCGGCGCGCGTGTCTTCGTCCGGGTTCAGGTCCAGCAGCTGCTGGTAGTTCTTCAGCGCCTTGTCGGGATCGGGCGCGGTGGGCTCGGTTCGCGCCAGCGGGATTTTTTGATCGACCGGCGCTTGCTTGCGCAGCGCCTGCTTGATCGACGGCGCCGCGTTCTTGACCTCGTCGGGCGTGGTCGCGCAAGCCGCCAGCAGCAGCGCGGCGCTGGCGGCGCCGGCCAGCGGCAGGGGGAGCATCCAGGCGCGGCGGTGACGCGTCATTTCTTGATCTCGTATTCGTCGGGTCCGCTCGGGCCGGTCTGACGGTCGTAAAGACGCGCCAGGGCGAAGCGCGCTTCGACCAGGTATTTCTCTATGCGGTTTTTCTGCGCCAGCAGTTCGCGCGTGGCTATGGTCTGCAACAGCTTGCCCTGCTGGTCGCCGGTGCTGATCAACGCGGGCTTGAGCGATCCCAGCCGACGCCGCAGATTGCCCAGGCGCTCATAGCTGCCATTGAACTCGGTCGGTGCCGCGGCCAGCCTGAGCCTGGCTTTCAGGGGCGCGCCGGCGGTGGTCTTGGCGATGTAGCGGCCGGGCTCCGAGAGTTTGGTCTCCAGCGGCAACTGGATTTTGACGTCCATGTGCAGCGGTGCCGCGCCAGATTCCCTGGCGCGGGCAAACAACACCTCGGGGTCGACGCTGGCGCGCTCGGTGCCGGCGTAGGATTTTTCCATCTGCGCCAGGCGGTAGTTCCAGGTGTCGAGGTTGCGCGTCAGCAGCCGCGTGTCGCGGTAATTCTTCAAGGCCTCGGCGAAGCTGTGTTCGGCGATCAGGGTCTGCAGGTAATAGGTCTCGGGGGCGTCGGGCAGATCCTTCAGCTCCCAGTTCCAGCCGGACTCCGCGTCGAGGTCGCGCTTGACGATGGTCTCCACCATGCGGCTGGACTTGATCGCCTCGACCGCCGCCTGAGTGCGCTTGCGCGCCGCTTCGAGTCGCTCCACCGCCTGCTCGTAATAACGCCGCGCCTGGTCGTGAGCGCCGATCTGGTCGAGCGCGTAGGGGATCGCCAGCCAGCCCTCCTGTACCGCGGGGTCTTGCGGATCTCGATCGATCAGCGCCAGCCATGGGACCAGAGCGCTCTCGACCGCCTGCTCGCTGTCGGAGGGCGCACTCGAACGGCGGAAGTTGCTCGGTGGCTCATCGACCAGTCCGCGCCGGAGCAGGACGCCGAGCGTGGAGAACGAGACGAAGGAGCTGTCCTGCTTTTCGGTGGAGCCATCGTCGAGCCCCTTGCGACGGGCGGCGGCGCCGTCCGTGGTGAGTTCCGCCCAGCCCAGCCCCAGCAGCGCGCGGTTGGAATAAGGGCCCTCGATGCGCACCCGTCTCAGCACCGGCTTGGCCGCGGCGCCCTGACTGTTCTGCAGGAACTGCCAGCCCAGCGTGAGATTGGCGCGGTCGCGCAGGGCCAGGGTGTCGCCGTCGATGGGCTTCAGGCGGCCCACGCGATCGACCACGGTGCGGCCCTGCTCGATGCGCCGCTCACCGAGCAGGGCCATACCGAGGTTGTAGCGGGTGTACTCCGTCTGATCGTCGCCATTCTTCTGCGCGGTCAGCACCTCGATCGCCTCGGCCGTCTTGCCCTGGCTCATCAGCACCTTGGCGAGCAGGTCTTGCCATTCCAGCAGCAGCGGCTTGGCCAGGCCATCGCGCATCTGCGTCAGCACCGCGTAGGCCTCGGGATAGTAGCCGCGGGTGTACTCGAACTGCGCCATGCGCAGGCGCGCCCGGTCGAACTGCAGGGGCTCTTCCTCGGTGCGACCCAAGGTTTGGTAGATGGCATCGGCGCGATCACGCAGGCCGAACGACAGGTAGTTCTCGGCCAGCAGCCAGGGGTATTGCGCGCGCTGGGGTTCAGGCGACTCCTGTTGCATTTTCAGCAGCTCGGTCAGCGCCGACAGATGCCGCTTGTCCTCGCCCAGGAAGCGCGCCGAACGCACGCGCGGGTCGTTGGCGTCGCCGGGTTTGTAGACCGCTACCGCAGCCTCGGCGCCGCCTGCAGCCAGCAGTGCGTAGCCGATGGCGAGGGCGGTGAGCTTGATCCGTAAGCTCGACAGCGAAACGGTCACTTGGCGGGTCTCCATTCCTTGAGGCGCAGCGTGGGCCTGGCGCCGCGGCTGGTCTTCCCGACGATCAGCTCCAGCGACAGTGGCGCGTTGGATTTGTCGAACACCAGTTCCGCTTCGCCTTCCAGCGGTTTGTCGTCGGGCTTGGCATCGGCGTACTGGGCGACGTAGCTGGCGCGCAGACGGTGGCTGCCCTTGGCGACGTTGTAGCGCACCAGCCGCTGCAGTCCCTTGCTCCGGAGCAGGGCCAGGGCGTCGTACTCGGTGTAGTCGTAGCTGACCTTGTCGCGGCTGTCGACGCTCACCGTGATTTTCTGCATCAGCAGCGCCGCGGTCTCGACGCTCACATAGACATCGACTCGCGAATGCGGGGGATACGTGAGTTCTTCTTCCGCCAGCTGCGCGTCGCGGTTGAACAGCACGGCTTCGTCCTTGAGCACCTGGATGTTCTGGTCGAGGCGCAGCGTCGATTCGGTTTCAGACTCCGCCGCCATCGCGAGGCCGCAGGCCAGGCTCAGGAACAGCGCAGAGAAAATCCGTCTCAGGGTCGTATGACCGCGGGATTGGGGCATCAGGGAGATCGAGGGGTCGTCGTTTTTTGAAGTTTAGCAGGGCCGATCTGCCGAGCGGGCATTGCGGGTCGCCGCTGCACCGCCGAAGACCACCTCATGTCGTTTTTGGTGCGCGGAATGTGTCCTTCCAGGCGCGCAGCGCGGCGAATACCGATACCTCGTCGGCCAGCTGCTCGCCGGTATGACGCTGCGCCATCGCGCCAACGGCCGGCTCACGCGACCGCAAAAAAGGATTGATCTTTTTTTCCAGCCCGATACGGCTCGGGATGCTCGGCGTGCCCTGCCGTCGCAGCGCGGCGACCTGGTCGATGGTGTCGGCGATCAGGTCGTTGTCCGGCTCCACCGCGTGCGCGAACGCCAGGTTCGCCTGCGTGTACTCGTGCGCGCAGTAGACAGCGGTGGCCTCCGGCAGCGCCGCCAGGCGCGACAGCGAGCCCAACATTTGCGCCGGCGTGCCTTCGAATAGGCGTCCGCAACCGGCGGAAAACAGCGTGTCGCCGCAGAACAGCAGGCCGTCGTCGGCGAAGTGATAGGCGATGTGCCCCAAGGTGTGGCCGGGCATTTCCATCACCTGCGCCTGGGCGCCGAGCACCTCGATCTGCTCACCTTCTACCAGCGTCCGGGTCAGGCCGGAGATGCGGCTGTTCTCGGCCCTCGGCCCCAGCACGGGGATCGTCCCGTTCAAGCTCAGCTCGGCGACACCGCCGATGTGATCCGGGTGGTGGTGGGTCACCAGGATCGCGTCGAGCGTCAGCTGATGGGCTTCGAGCGCGCGTTTCACCGCTGCCGCGTCGCCGGGGTCGACGACCGCGGCGTGGCCACCGCGATGCAAGACCCAAAGGTAGTTGTCCGCAAAAGCGGGCACGCAGAGAACGTTCAGAAGATCGGAATTCGGCATGACAGGCGGCCATCGATTGATCAAGGCGAGGAGCTTAAGCGGAGCGCATCCGCCGCGCTGGGCGATAGAACCGGTAGACCGCCAAGAGAGGTGATCGTGCAGCGGGCGGATCTACTGCGACCGCGCCGACCTTCGACTTCGGATGAACGCGCCCATAAGATAGCCGCGTCCGTTCTCTTCGAGTCGACGATGCCCCTCGGATACGGCCGCCGCACCGGCAGCCCCTTCAATCGCTACACCCTGTCGCTATGGCTGCGCTCGCTGCGCGGCAAGCGCCAGCTCGGTCTGGAAGCCGCGGAACTCAAGCGCGTGCTGCCCGAAGTGTTCGGCCGCCACATGTTGCAGATCGGCTCCTGGGGTTATGGCGACGAGCTGTTGCGGCATTGCGAGACCCTTCACCGCGCCGTGCTGGGCACGGTCGGCGAGTTCGGCGCGCAGGCGCTGGTCAGCCCTGAACAATTGCCGATCCTGGGCAAGAGCGTCGATGGCGTGGTCCTGCCGCACACCCTGGAGTTCGCCCATTCGCCGCATAACGTTCTGCGCGAGGCCTCGCGCGTGCTGACCGATCGCGGCCGGCTGTTCGTGATCGGCTTCAACCCCTGGGGCGGCTGGGCCATGCGCCAGCGCATCGGCTTCGGCTATCGCGCGTTCCCGCCGCCGTCGCGCTACTACGGCACCGGCCGCCTCGGTGACTGGCTGGAGCTGCTGGATTTCGAAGTGAGTGAAGTGCGTCGCTTCGGCGTGGGATTTCCCTGGCTGGCGCCGCTGTCGCAGGGCCGGGTCTGGAGCCCGGCCGCGTTGCTGGCGCCACTGGCCGAGTCCTATCTGCTGATCGCCAAGAAGCGGGTGCTGCCGGTGAATCTGGTCGGACGGGTGCAGCGTGCGCAGATCAGGCCGCTGATCGGCGGTGCGGTGGCCGGCGCGCAGACGTCCGCCACGCCTGCCAGCCGGGTGCCGACTCCCCCCGTCACGCAGTGAAACCGGTTGTCGTCTACACCGATGGTGCCTGCAAGGGCAATCCCGGCCCGGGCGGGTGGGGCGCGGTGCTGCGCTATGGCGGCCACGAGAAGCGGCTTCAGGGTGGCGAAGCCGGCACCACTAACAACCGCATGGAGCTGACGGCCGCGATCCAGGCGCTGGAATCGTTGCGCGAACCCTGCGAGGTGCTGCTGCACACCGATTCGACCTACGTCATGAAAGGGCTCACCGAATGGCTGCCCGGCTGGAAGCGTCGTCTCTGGCGCACGGCCGACAACAAGCCAGTCAAGAACCAGGACCTGTGGCTGAGGCTCGACACGGCGTGTGCGCTGCATCAGGTGAGCTGGCGCTGGGTCAAGGGCCACGCCGGCGACCCCGGTAACGAACTCGCCGACGAACTGGCCAACCTCGGCTGCGTCGCGGCGATGGCCAGAGTCGGCGGCGGATAGATCGCGTCATGCGCCAGATCGTTCTCGATACCGAAACCACCGGCCTGGAAGTGAAGCTCGGGCATCGCGTCATCGAGATCGGCTGCGTGGAACTGCGCAACCGCCGGCCCACCGGCGAAAACTTCCACCGCTACGTGCATCCGGAGGATCGCGCGATCGATCCCGGCGCCCAGGAAGTCCACGGCATCAGCCGCGAATTTCTCGCCGACAAGCCCAAGTTTCGCGAGCTGGCGCAAGAACTCTGGGACTATCTGGCCGGCGCCGAACTGGTAATCCACAACGCCAGCTTCGACCTGGGTTTTCTGGACGAGGAATTCCGCCGCGCCGGCATCGCCCGCCGGCTCGACGAGGTGTGCACGGTGATCGACACCGTCGCCCTGGCGCGGCGGCTGCACCCCGGGCAGAAGGTGAATCTGGACGCGCTGTGCAAGCGCTACGCAGTGGACGCCTCGCATCGCCAGCATCACGGCGCGCTGCTCGACGCCGGCCTGCTGGCGGACGTGTATCTGGCGATGACCGGCGGGCAATCTGCGCTGATGCTCGACGACGGCCCGCGCGGATCGGCCACAGTGCAGCGATCGCGCTTCGTCGATCTGCTGGGCGCGCTGCCCGACCGGCCGCTGCGCGTGCTGCTCGCCGATGCGCAGGAGACCGCCGTACATCAGGCGCGGCTGCTGACCATCGTCGGAAAGTCGGGCGGCAAACTGCTGTGGTCGGACGACTTGCCGCCGCCGCCAGAGAGGCCGGCTACTTTGTCGCCAGCGCCGTGACGACTTCGAAGTAGGGCGGCCGCGTTTCCTTGGAGCTGACGTGGCAGGATTCGACCTTGAGGCCGGCGCGCCTGAGCAACTTGTCGAGCGCAGCTGCGGCGATCCCCAGGTTGACATGGTCGTATGCCCGCATCGCTTCTTCATGGTGATGTGCGTTGAGCGTTGCCACCACCAGACGGCCACCCGGCCTGAGCACGCGCGCCGCCTCGGCGAGCATGGCTTCCGGCGCGTGGCTGTAAGGCAGAGCGTGCATCGCGAATACGTAGTCGAAGTGCGCCGCGCAGAAAGGCAGCGCATGCATGTCGCCGGCCTCGACGCGCACGTTGGCGAAGCCGCCGAGCCGCTTCTGCGCGGCCGCGATCACGGTGGGGCTGATGTCCAGGCAGGTGACACTGCGCGCGTGGCCGGCGATCAGCTCGGTGAGCACGCCATCGCCGGAGCCCAGATCGAGCACGTCGCCGAATTCGAGCAGGCCGCTGAGCGCGCGGGCGGTCGCCTCCCAAGTGCGTCCCGGCGAGTAGTGCAGGTCCATGCGGCCGGCGACCGATTCGGCCCAGGTCTGGCCATGCTTGCGCGACAGCAACACCTCTTCGGCGCGCTCGCGATCGATACGCGTCTGGCGGTCGTCGATCTGCTGGCGCAGATGCGACCACAGTTCGCCCGCCGCGCCACCGTTGCCGCTGGACGAATACAGCGCCGCGCTGCCGACGCGCTTGTCCTGCACCAGGGCCGCGCGCTTGAGCCGCGACAGATGCGTGGAGACGCGACTTTGCGCAAGGCCAGTGATGTCGGTGAGTTCGGCCACCGACAGCTCGAAGGATTCGAGCAACAGCAGCAGGCGACAGCGGCTGGGATCCGCCAGCAGCCGGCAAAGCTCGGTGCCTTGTTCGAGTGAGAGCGTCATGCAGGCTTGCGGATTGGGCGGCGACCGGTGTTACGACGATGCGACAAAGGAAAGCCCGCCGGCGGTTGCGCGCGGCGGGCTGTTGATTGCAGGCACACGCGCCGAGCGCGTGAGGCGTCTTCGCGAAGCTAGCTGTCGCCGCTTGGCGTTTCGCTAGCAGACGGCGGCGCTTCCGTGACGACGGGCGCCGAGGCAGCCGCTTTTTTCTTTCTTGGACGCACCGTGCTTGCGGCCTTCTTCGGCGGTACGGTGGTCGCGGCCTTCTTCGGAGGGACGGTGCTTGCGGCCTTTTTCGGCGGCACCGTGCTCTTGACCTTCTTCGGTGCCGCGCTGCTGGTCTTCTTCGGCGGTACCGTGCTCTTGGCGGGCTTGGGCGATACGGTGCTTGCAGCCTTCTTCGGCGGCACCGTGCTCTTGGCTTTCTTCGGCGCGCTGCTCTTGGATTTGCGCGGTGGCACCGTGCTCTTGAGCGTGGCGCCGGTCTTGGACGCTTCGCGCTTGGCGGCCGACATCGCCTGTTCAAGCGATTCGCGGCCGTGATCGATCAGCCGCGTGATGGTTTTCTGCAACAGGTCGAACTGGGTTTCGACCACCGTCTTCAAACCGCTGCCGCTCTTCTTCTGCGAACGCAGCGCGGCGAGCGCGTCGTCGTAGTAATCGTGCAGAGCCTTGAGTTCCTTGTCGGCGAATTTTTGAATGCCGCTGTAGACCGATGCGTTGGCGGTGCCCGCGGCCGACAGCGAGTCCTTGCTGAGTCTTTCGAACTGTTTCCTGAGCTGTTCCAAACGATCTTTGGTTTTCAAAACTGATCTCCCAATGGGCAGAGGATGCGTGGCCGGAGTGTAGGTGCTTGCCGCCGCCGCGTCACGCAAAACACGTGGCGCTTTGATGCCGCCGTTTACGCGAGCGGACGGCGAGGGCTATCATGCGGGTCTGTTCCATACTGATGAGTATGGCTGCGGATTCTTTGTCCGGCTAAACCATCAACCCGTCAGCAGTCCCTCAGGAGATCGCCATCGCCATGTTCCAAGGCCAATCCATTCGCGTCGCCAAACTCGACGGCGCCATCGCCGAACTGTGTTTCGATCGGCAGAACGACGCCATCAACAAGTTCGATCGGAGGACGGTCGAAGAACTCGCCGCCGCCGCCGCCGCGCTCAAGGCCGATGCATCGATACGCGGGCTGATCGTCACCAGCGCCAAGAGCGTGTTCATCGTCGGTGCCGACATCACCGAGTTCGGTCCGCAGTTCCAGTTGCCGGAAGAGCAGATCGCAGCCTGGGCGCTCAACGCCAACCAGGCGTTCAACGCCATCGAAGACCTGCCTTTTCCGACGATTACCGCGATCAACGGCATCGCGCTCGGCGGCGGCTTCGAGATGTGCTTGTCGACCGACTACCGCGTGCTCGCGGCGAATGCGCAGGTGGGCTTTCCCGAAGTGAAGCTCGGCCTGATTCCGGGCTTCGGCGGAACGGTGCGCATGGCGCGTCTCACCGGCGCCGACAATGCCATCGAGTGGATCGCCTCGGGCACCCAGCAGAAAGCCGACGCGGCGCTCAAGGTACACGCCGTCGACGGTGTGGTGCCCGATGCGAAGATCCGCGAAGCGGCGTTGAAGACGCTGCAACTCGCCATCGACGGCAAGCTCGACTGGCAGGCGCGGCGCGCGCAGAAGAAAGGGCCGCTCAAGCTCGACGCGATGGAAGCGGCGATGGTGTTTGAAACCGCCAAAGGCTTCGTCGCCGGACAGGCCGGGCCGAACATGCCGGCGCCGCTGGAGGCGGTGAAGGTGATCCAGAAATCCGCCACCAAGGATCGCGACGGCGCACTGATCATCGAAGGCCAGGGCTTCGCGCGCCTCGCCAGGACCAGCGTTGCCGACGCGTTGATCGGCATCTTCCTCAGCGACCAGTTCCTCAAGAAAAAAGCCAAGAGCGCGTCCAAGGCGGCGCGGCCGGTGAAGCATGGCGCGGTGCTCGGCGCCGGCATCATGGGCGGCGGCATCGCCTACACCAGCGCGGTCAAGGGCGTGCCGGTGACGATGAAGGACATTGCCGAAAAGCAGCTGGACCTTGGCATGTCGGAGGCCAACAAGCTGCTCTCCAAGGAAGTGGTGCGCGGCAAGCTCAAGCCGGAGAAAGCCGGCGCCACGCTGGCCTCGATCCGTCCGACCTTGAGCTACAGCGATTTCGGCGACGTCGACATCGTCGTCGAGGCCGTGGTGGAAAACGTCAAGGTGAAGAAAAGCGTGCTCGCGGAAGTGGAGGCCGCGGTCAAGCTCGGCACCATCATCGCGTCCAACACCTCGTCGATCTCGATCGATGAACTCGCCACCGCGATGAAGGCGCCGGAAAATTTCGTCGGCATGCACTTCTTCAACCCGGTGCACCGCATGCCGCTGGTGGAAGTGATCTATGGCACCAAGACCAGCAAGGAAGCCATCGCCACGGTCTCCGCTTACGCCAGCACCATGGGCAAGACGCCGATCGTGGTGAAGAACTGCCCGGGCTTTCTGGTCAACCGCATTTTGTTTCCGTACTTCTTCGGCTTCAACGCGGCGGTGCGTGACGGCGCGGACTTCGTTAAGGTCGATCAGGTGATGGAGAAGTTCGGCTGGCCGATGGGGCCGGCGTATCTCAACGACGTCGTCGGCATCGACACCGCGCATCACGTCGAGGACGTGCTCGCCGAAGGCTACCCCGACCGCATGGGCCGGGGCGAAGGCAAGTCGCCGCTCGACGTGATGTTCGAAGCCAAGCGCTACGGCCAGAAGAATGGACTTGGCTACTACAAGTACGAGACCGATCCCAAAGGCAAACCGAAGAAGACCGCCGACCCCGCGAGCTACGAATTGCTCAAGGCCGCGCAGCCCAAGGGCGCGGCCGACATGAGCGACGAGGAGATCATCGACCGCCATATGCTGCCGATGATCATCGAGACCGTGCGCTGCCTGGACGACGGCATCGTCGAGACGCCGGCCGAAGCCGACATGGGCCTGCTCTACGGCGTCGGCTTTCCGCCGTTCCGCGGCGGCGCGTTGCGTTACGCCGACACCATCGGCCTCAAGACCATCCTCGAAAAATGCGCGAAATACGCGCACCTCGGCAAGCTCTACGAGCCCACCGAGTCGATGAAGAAGATGGCCGCCGAGAACCAAACTTTCTATTCGAAGTGAGCCTCGCGCTTACCTGGAGCCACACATGACCGAGCAAGCTGTCATCGTCGATGCGATCCGCACGCCCATGGGCCGTTCCCGTGGCGGCGTGTTCCGCAATGTCCGCGCCGAGAGTCTTTCGGCGCATCTGATGCAGGAAATCCTCAAGCGCAATCCGGCGATCAAGCCGGCCGACGTGGAGGACGTGATCTGGGGCTGCGTGATGCAAACGCTCGAACAGGGCTTCAACATCGCACGCAACGCGCTGTTGCTTGCGGGCTTGCCACAGACCGTCGCGGGGCAGACGGTGAATCGTCTGTGCGGATCGTCGATGACCGCGATCCACATCGCCGCGGCGCAGATCCAGGCCGGCTTGGGCGACATCTTCCTCTGCGGCGGTGTCGAGCACATGGGCCACATTCCGATGACGCATGGCTTCGACGGCGACCCCGAGTTGTCGGTCCACACCGCCAAGGCCTCGGCGATGATGGGCCTCACTGCCGAGATGCTGACGCAGACCCATCAGATCGGCCGCAAGGAGCAGGACGAGTTCGCGCTCGCTTCGCATCAGCGCGCGTACGCCGCCTGGAAGAACGGCGAGTACCAGAACCAGATGGTCAGCCTCGAAGGCCACGACGCCGACGGCGTGCCGATGATCGTCGACTTCGACGAAGTGGTGCGGCACGATGCCAGTCTGGAAAATCTGCAGGGCCTCAAGCCCGCCTTCAATCCGAAAGGTTCGGTGACCGCGGGCAACAGCTCGGCGATTTCCGATGGCGCGTCGTGCACCCTGATCATGAGCGAGTCGCGCGCGCGATCGCTCGGCCTCAAGCCACTGGCGAAGATCATCGGTGTCGCGGCCGCCGGCTGCAATCCGGCGATCATGGGCATCGGCCCGGTACCGGCAACCAAGAAAGCCTTGCAGCGCGCCGGCATCGACATCAAGGACGTCGACTACTTCGAGCTCAACGAAGCCTTTGCCGCGCAGTCGCTGGCGGTGATCAAGGATCTCAAGCTGCAGGAGCGCATGGACCGCATCAACATCAAGGGCGGCGCCATCGCGCTGGGCCATCCGCTGGGCTGCTCGGGCGCGCGCATCACCGGCGCGCTGGCGCATGTGCTGGCCGAGAAGAACGCGCGCTACGGCGTGGCGACCATGTGCATCGGCATGGGCCAGGGCGTGGCGACGGTGCTGGAGCGCGTGGGGTAGCGGCAGGGGTCGGCTCAACGCGAAGCGCGAGCCGACCTATTCCCGCCGCAGAATCCTGTCGGTGATGAAGCTCGCCCACCAGTTGGCGCGGAACTCGCGACGCACCGCATCCGCGTCGTAGCGCGTCGACGCCCACTGCTCCAGGGATTCGCCATACTCTGCTTGGTCGCGGGCGAAATGCTCCAGGAACAGATCGAGAATCCCGGTCTTGGCCTGGCGGATGTGGCCAAAGCGCAAGCTCAGCTGACGCCGCGCCTCGGTAACCGGCTGGCCTTCGCGCAGCATCAGGTACAGCGCGCTGGCCAGACCGACACGATCGGAGCCCGACTTGCAATGCATCAGCACCGGATATTCGATCTGCTTGCACAGGTCCGCGAAACCGAGAACCTCCGCCGGCCAGGGCGCGTCGCGTGAGCGCATGCGGAATTGCAGCAGACGGATGCCGGCCTGATCGCAGGCGCGTTTCTCCAGCACGTAGCTGCCTTCGCTGTGTCCCTGGCCGCGCAAGTTGATGACGGTACGCACGCCCATGCGCTTGGCACGTCGGATCTGGAATGGCAGCGGATGGCTGGAGCGGTAGAAGCCTGGCGCCACTTCGGTGACCCGGTTGATGATCAGCCGCGCCAGTCCGTGATCGAAAAACAGCATGCCGAGCCAGATGCGCAGCTGCGCCCATCGGCCGGCCGGCCACTTCGCCGGTTTGTTCTTCGCACTGTCGTAGAGCGGGTGCATCAGCGCCGCTCGCGGCTGCGGAAGCAGGGTCGGTCTCTGGATGTCCACGCACCAAGACTAGTCGTAGAGGATGACCAGCCGATTGCAGGCACGTGGCTCAAGGCGGCGGATAGCGCAGCAGCGCGATACCGCCGCCGACATAGACCGGCTCCAGCTCGACGCCGGGCAGCTTGCGCTGCAGATCGCCGATGCGGTCGCGCCGCACCAGCACCCATTCGCCTGGCCCGGGCACACGGCTCGGCGTGATCGCGCGGCGATAGACGCTGAAACTCGGCAGGTCGGTGCGATAGCTCACCGCTGGCGCGCCGCTGGCCGCGGCGAGCAGCGCGGCGTGCCGGACGGGCTCCTGCTGCGCCGCCGCCAGCACCGGCGCGATGCCGTTCCACACGGCGAGCCATTGCATCAGCGCGATGCCGAGCAGCCGCCGCCACAAGGGCTGACGGCGCTGCAGCGCGATCAGCGCCGCGATGACCAGGGCGCTCAAGGTGATCGCGATATAGCCGCCGTCCAGCTGCGTCATGGCCACCTCGACGATGCCGGCCTCGAAAGCGCGCCTGGACGGCGGCGCGATCGCCGGCAGCAGCCACGGCAGCAAGCTCAGGAGCGCCAAGAAAATCAGGCCCGGAAGCAGTGCCGCGCCGGCCGACCGCTGCGCCTGGCAGCCACGTCCCAGCAGAACGAACAGTGGCGTGCAGCCGTACAGCAGGTAATGCGGCAACTGGGTCGAAGAAAACGAGAACAGCACGAAGACAAGGGCGAACCAGCTCAGCAGAAATGCCTGCAAGGGATCACGCCGTGAGCGCCAGGCGCCGGCGAACGCAGCCGGCAGCAGGCCCGCGAACGGCAGCAGGATCAGCGGCAGCCACAGCAGGTAATACCAGAGCTGGCCGCCGTGATTCTGCAGGGTCTGGTTGTAGCGCCCGATGTTGTGATCGAACAGGAAGTGGCGCAGGAAGTCGCCGCCGTCGCGCAGGCTCAGGCTCAGCGCCCAGGGCAGGAGAACAGCGAAATACAACAGCCATCCCGGCCAGAAAAACACCGCCCGCGCGCCATCGCGCCAGCGCCGCGTCCAGACGATCTGCAGCAGCGCGACCGCCAGTGGAATTGCCACCGCGACCGGCCCTTTGGCCAGAGTGCCGAGCGCCAGCCAGAGATAGACGCGCAGCAGCAGGGGCGGGCGCGGCGCGTCCAGCCAGCGCCAGATATCGAGCAGCGCGCCGGCGATGCACAGATTGAGCAGGGCGTCGGCGGTCGCGGCGTGGCCGATGACGCCCACCATCAGCGACAGCGCCAGCGACGCGGCGGCGAAAGCCGCGGCCACCCTGCCGCCGCGCTCGTAGACGAAGCCGTGGACCAGCAGCACCCAGCCGCCAGCGCAGAGGATCGACGGCAGCCGGAACGCCAGCTCGCGCTCGCCCAGCAACCACACGCCGATGGCCTGCAGCCAGTAGATCAGGATCGGCTTGTCGTAGCGCGGCTCGCCGTTGAGAGTGGGCATCAGCCAGTCGCCACGCGCCAGCAGTTCGCGAGTGGCTTCGCTGAAGGCGCCCTCGTCCAGATCGAACAGCGGCAGGCTCGCCGCGCGCCAGCCGAAGACGAACAGCGCGCCGGCGAGCAGCAGCAGCGCGTCGCCGCCACGGGTGGACAGGTGCAGCGGCCGCTCAGGCATCCGCGTGCTCGGGCATCGGGTCCGCTGCCGGCGAATGCCATACCGGCGGTGGCGCGGGGGCCAGCGGCAGCCCGCCGGGCGTCGCGCGCCGCTGGTGAAAGATGCGGCTGATCATTTCCGCGAGCACGCCGGTGGTGATGAACTGGGTCGAGAACGCCACCAGCATGATCGCGATCAACAGCAGCGGCCGCCCGCCGATGCTCTGCCCCATGCCGAACTTGAGCACCGCCAGATAAGCCAGGATCAGGCTGCCGATGGCGCCGAGCACCATGCCGATGGCGCCGAAGAAATGCCCGGGCCGCGCCTGGAACTTGAGAAAGAAAAACGCGGTGAGCAGATCCAGCAGAACGCGGAAGGTGCGCGACAAGCCGTACTTGGATTCACCGTGCACGCGCGGATGATGGCGCACCGGCATCTCGCCGATGCGTTCCGGCGAGGTGACCATCGCCACCCACACCGGAATCAGGCGATGCATCTCGCCGTAGAGGTGCACCTGCTTGATGATCTCGGCGCGGAACAGCTTGAGGCTGCAGCCGTAGTCGTGCAGCCGCACGCCAGTGACGCGCGCGATCAGCCGGTTGGCGATCACCGACGGCAGGCGCCGCGTCAGCCAGTGATCGCGGCGGTTCTCGCGCAGGCCGCAGAGCAGATCCAGCTCGCGCTCCCGCAGGGCTTCGACCATCAACGGAATGTCGGCGGGATCGTTCTGCAGGTCGCCGTCGAGGGTGGCGATCAGCGTGCCGTGCGCGATCTCGATGCCGGTCTGCATGGCGCTGGTCTGGCCGAAGTTGCGCGCCAGCCGGACCGGTCTCAGGTGCGGGCCGTAGCGGTGCACGCCCGCTTCGAGACGCGCCCAGGTGGCATCGCGGCTGCCGTCGTCGACGCAGATCAGTTCCCAGCGACCCGCATACGACCGCATCGACTGGTGCACGCGCGCCAGCAGGGGTTCGACATTGTCCTGTTCGTCGTGCAGCGGGATGACCAGGGACAGGCTCGGCGCGGGCGGGCTCATCGGCAAGCTCGTGGAAGGAACGTCCGTTTGAGTGTTCATGACTGCAGCGGTTCGGCCGGCGTCGCGCGCGGCGCGCCGGGGATGATCCAGGCCGCCAGCCCCGCGCTCAGGGCGCAGCCGAGTACGAACAGGTGAAAGCTCAGCGCCGCCGAGAGCAGCTCCCGGGTCGGCGGCCGATAGGCCGAGGTCAAGGCCAGCACACCGGCTTCGAAGCTGCCGAAGCCGCCGGGCGAATGCAGCGGCAACACCGTACTCAGGTCACCGCCGATGGCGCCAAGCATGCCCACCGACTGCGGTGCCTGAGCCAGCGCGGCCAGGAGCAGGCCCAAGCCCGCGAGCTTGATCGCCCAGGCCAGCAGGGTCCATAGCCAGGCCTCGGCAAACAGTCGCGCGCGGTCGGGGAGGCCGGTCAGCAGCCGCAGCATCAACGCAGCGAGCCGGCCATGAGGTTCGCGCAGCGCACCGGCCAGCGGTCGACGCAGCCACCACAGCAGCAGCGGCGCCAGCAGCAGCAGGAGCATCGCCGGCATCCACCACCGGCCAAGGCCCGGCAGCGCCCCCTGGCCCAGCAGCACCAGGCACAGCAGGCCGGCCAGGGACAGTACCTGCAGGTCGAGCAGGCGCATCCAGATCAGGGTGCCGGTGCCCTGCACGAGTTCGACGCCGAACCAGCGCCGCAGGAGCAGCGGGAAGCTGGCCTCGCCCGCGCGCAGCGGCAGCGCCAGGTTGAGCGCGGTGTTGACCAGGGTCAGGCGCAGGCACAGCCCGTAGCGACCGCCGAAGCGGCCGCGATCCACGCACTGCAGGCGTGCGGCGCGCGCGGCGTAACTCAGCGCCTGGCCCAGCAGCGCCAGACACCAGACCGGTGCGCCGACGCGTTGCAGGACCACGCCGATGGCGCGCCAGGCGTCGCTGTAGACCAGGGCCGCGACGAGCGCGACCGCCGGAAGCACAGCAACTGCCCAGGAAAAGCGCGCCTTGCGGTCCGCGCTCATGGGCGTATCAGTCGAAGCGCGAGAAATCGGGCTTGCGCTTCTGCAGAAAGGCGCCGATGGCCTCGCGCGATTCCGGCATTTTCAGCATCGCCAGAAAGTGCTCGGCCTCGATGCGGATGGCCTCGGCGACCTGCGCCTGCGGCCAGCGCTTGAGCAGGGCCTTGGTTGCGCGCAGTGCATTGGGCGGCTGCGACGCGAGCTTCTGCGCGCGCTCCATGGCATGCGACAGCACGGCGTCGGCGGGAAGCAGGGTGTTGACCAGCCCGGCGTCGCGGGCCTGCGCGGCGGTGAAGAATTCGCCGAACATCACCAGCTCCGCCGCATGCTGGTGGCCGATCATCGCCGGCAGCAGCAGGGTCGAGGCGAATTCCGGAACGATGCCGATGTTGGTGAACGGCAGCTGGAATCGCGCCTGGTCGCTGGCGTAGACCAGATCGCAGTGCATCAGCAGGGTCACCCCGATGCCGATGGCCAGGCCGTTGACCGCGGCCACGACCGGTTTGGGGAACTGCGCCAGCTCGGTCATGAACGCGATCACCGGCGCCTCATCGAGGCTGGCGGGCGTGTGCTCCAGAAAGTCGACCAGATCGTTGCCGGCGCAGAAGGCGTCACCGGCGCCGGTGAACACCAGCACCCGCACCGCGCGGTCGGTCGCGGCCTGGCGCAAGGCCTGCGCGGCCGCGGCGTACATGGCGCCGGTGACCGCGTTTTTCTTGTCGGCGCGGTTCAGCCGCAGGGTCATCACCGCGTCCTGGATTTCGGTGACGACGTGGGACTCGCTCATGAGGTGCTCCTGCGAAAACGGAGCGCCATTGTAGGTCGGCTCCGACGCGAAGCGCGGAGCCGACGCGCATGCCTAGAACAGATCGGCCTTGTCGGTCCTGGCGTCGACCTTGGCGGTCTGGCGCGAGGCGATCCAGTCGCCGGTGATCATCTGCGCGTAGGACATGCCGGGCCCGACCATCGGGTAGACGCTGGCCACCGGGTCGATCACCACTTCGAGAAACGCCGGGCCGTCGAAGTCGATAAAGGCTTTCACCACCGCGTCCAGCTCGTCCTTGCGCTCCACACGGCGCGCGAAGACGAAGCCGTCGGCCTCGGCCGCCTTGATGAAGTCCTTGCGGTGCAGGCTCTTGTCCGAGCCCGAGTAGCGGCTTTCGAAGAACAGCCGCTGCCACTGCTTGACCATGCCGTCGCCGTAGTTGTTGAGCACCACCACCTTCACCGGCAGGTGGTAGGTGGTCATGGTCTCCAGCTCGCCCAGGTTCATACGGATGCTAGCGTCGCCGTCGATGTCGATGACCACGCGGTCGCGCCGCGCAAACGCGGCGCCGATCGCCGCCGGCAGGCCGAAGCCCATCGTGCCCATCGAGCCCGACGTGAGCCACAGCCGCGGCTCCTTGAAATCGAAGTACTGCGCCGCCCACATTTGGTGCTGACCCACGCCAGTCGACACCACCGCGGTGCCGCCGGTGAGGCGGTTGATCGCCTGGATCACCGCGTGCGGCTGGATCGCTGTCGATGAGCGGTCGTAGTCCATCGCATACGTCTGCTTGAGCTGCGCGATATGCGCGCGCCAGGGCTGCCAGGCGGCGTGCCGCGGCTGGATGCCATGCGCGCGGGCGCTGTCCAGCAGGGTGGTGAGCGCCTGGTTCAGCTCGCCCACATGGTGCCAATCGACGCGCTTGACCTTGTGGATCTCGGAGGCATCGATGTCCAGATGGGCGATCGCCTTGGCATTGGGCGCGAACTTGTTCGGCACGCCGGCCACCCGATCGTCGAAGCGCGCGCCCACCGCGATCAGAAAGTCGCAATCGTCGGTGGCGTAATTGGCGAACGCCGTGCCGTGCATGCCCAGCATCTGCAAGCTCAATGGCGCAGTGGTATCCACCGCGCCGATGCCCATCAGCGTGGTGACCGCCGGTATGCCGAAGGCGTCCGCGAAAGCGCGCAGGCTGTCGGATGCTTCACCGTTGATGACGCCGCCGCCGGCGTAGATCAGCGGCCGCTTCGAGGCCGCCAGCAGTTCGGCAAAAGCCTGCGCATGGTTAGCGGTCAGACGATTGCCGTAGACCTCGCGCAGCCGCGCACGGAAGCCGGGCAGCGGCAGCACACCCTCACCGCGGAAGATGCCCTGCCAGTTCTGCACGTCCTTGGGGATGTCGACCACCACCGGGCCGGGCCGCCCGCTGCGGGCGATCTCGAAGGCAGTGCGTAGCGTCGCTTCGAGCCTGGACGCGTCGGTGACCAGGAACACGTGCTTGGCGCAGGCGCCCATGATCGAACTGATCGGCGCCTCCTGGAAGCCGTCCGACCCGATCGCCGCCGTCGGCACCTGGCCGCAGATGACCACGATCGGGATCGAGTCCGCCATGCAGTCGCGCACCGGCGTCACCGTGTTGGTGGCACCGGGTCCGGAAGTCACGAGCGCCACGCCGACTTTGCCAGACGCGCGCGCGTAGCCCGCAGCCATGAAGCCCGCGGCCTGCTCGTTGGCGGGAACGATCAGCGGCATCGGATCGACGCCGTCGGCAACGCGATGGGTGCGGTTGTAGCGGAATACGGCGTCGTAGGTCGGCAGGATCGCGCCGCCGGAATAACCGAAGACCACGTCAACGCCCTCGTCGGCCAGCACCTGGACGACCATCTCCGCGCCCATCAGGGTGGTGCCGGAGAGCGGATGTTTTGCGTTGGGATGTGCGGCGTTCATGGCGGGGGCCCGAACCGGTCAAGTACCGGTGAACAAAAATGGGCCGGAATTATAGGGGCGAACGCCCGGCGCCGACAGGGCCGGGGCGACGGGCAAATCAGCTGACGACCCATCCAGTCAGGGCGAATTGAGCGGCCCGGTCCCAGTGCGGTTCGGTTTTTGCTTAGGCAAGTGGTCGACGGGCAATGCGGCCCGCGACAGCCCAGATATTTCTCAGCCGGAATGGTCCGGCCGCTTCCTGGGGCGCAAAGCTGCGCGTCTATCCACATCATCAGTCTCTCGGGAGAGTTTGCGTGAACAAGAAGTTCCTTTTCTGCGCCGCCGTTGCCTGTGCTGCCCCGTTTGCCGCGTTCGGCCAAGCCGCCGGTGGCGGCGCGGTCGGCGCTGGCCCGATCTTCCCCAACAACACCGACTATGTCGACAAGAACGGTGACGGCTGCATCGATCACACCGAGACCAAGCCCGGCTCGCAGCTCGAAAAGCGCTTTGCCACCCGCGATAAGAACAAGGACGGCAAGCTTTGCGACGACGAGTACATCCAGCCGTCCAAGGTCATCCTCAAGCCGTAGGCTGGTCTTCCGGCTGAGCGGCCGGTCGTCACGACGTCATCGTCGTGACGACCGGACTCCTGCGGCTGCATAGCGTCCGTCGACGGCGCCCGGAGCCGGATCACGGCCTTTTCCAGGACGTTGGTCTTCCGCCTTCAGGGCTCGCCAGTGCCCTGGTTGCGCCTGGGGGGAGCGGCGATTATCCTGCGCGCCCTCTATGCGCCATATCATCTCGATCCTGCTCCAGAACGAGGCGGGTGCCCTTGCCCGAGTGGCGGGCATGTTCTCTGCCCGTGGCTACAACATCGACTCCCTGTCGGTGGCGCCGACGCACGACCCCGCGGTGTCGCGCCTGACCCTGGTCACGGCCGGCTCGGACGCGGTGATCCACCAGATCATCCAGCAGACCCGCAAGCTGATCGACGTGGTCGAGATCGTCGACATGTCGAGCCTGGAGCATGTCGAAAGCGAACTGCTGATGATCAAGGTCGAGAGCACCGAAAGATCAGCCGGCGCCATCGGCGATTGCGTGGCGCGACATCGTGGCGCCATTCTCGACGAGTCCGACAACACCCGGATCCTCGTGCAGGTATCCGGCACCGGCGCCGAAATCGACGCCTTCATCAACGAGATCGGCGGCATCGCGCGCGTGCTGGAGCTGGTGCGCAGCGGCGTGGCGGCGATGGCGCGCGGGCATCGCGTGCTGGCTCTGCCGGAATAACCATATCGTGCGTGCGGGGCCAAAAGCCTCGCTCGTGGCGCAGTCCACTCTCAGCAAGCGAAGCCCAGACATGACCATCAAGGTTTATTACGACAAAGACGCCGACCTTTCGATCATCCAGAACAAGAAGGTGGTGATCCTCGGCTACGGCTCGCAGGGCCATGCCCATGCTCAGAACCTCAAGGATTCGGGCGTCGACGTCACGGTTGCCTTGCGCAAAGGCTCCAAGAGCTGGACCAAGGCCGAGAACGCCGGCCTCAAGGTGCTGGACGTCGCCGAGGCAGTGAAGATCGCCGACGTGGTGATGATTCTCGCTCCCGACGAAGGCCAGCGGAAAATCTACGAAGAGCAGGTTGAGCCCAATCTCAAGCAGGGCGCCGCACTGGCCTTTGCCCACGGCTTCAACATCCACTTCGGCCTGATCGAGCCGCGCGCCGATCTGGACGTGATCATGATCGCGCCCAAAGGTCCCGGCCACACCGTCCGCAGCACCTACACCCAGGGCGGCGGCGTGCCCAGCCTGATCGCGATCCACCAGGACGCGTCCGGCCAGGCCAAGCAGATCGCGCTGAGCTACGCCAGCGCCAACGGCGGCGGTCGCGCCGGCATTATCGAAACCAACTTCCGCGAGGAGACCGAGACCGATCTGTTCGGCGAACAGGCGGTGCTCTGCGGCGGCGCCACGGCGCTCGTGCAGGCCGGTTTCGAGACCTTGGTGGAAGCGGGCTACGCGCCCGAGATGGCCTATTTCGAGTGCCTGCACGAACTCAAGCTGATCGTCGATCTGATGTACGAGGGCGGCATGGCCAACATGCGCTACTCGATCAGCAACACCGCCGAATACGGCGACTACATGACCGGTCCGCGCATCATCACCGAAGAAACCAAGAAAGAGATGAAGCGCGTGCTGACCGACATTCAGACCGGCAAGTTCGCGCGCGACTTCGTGCTCGAAAACGCCGCCGGCCATCCGGTGATGAAGGCCAAGCGCCGCATCGGCGCCGAGCACCAGATCGAGGAAGTCGGCGCCAAGCTGCGCTCGATGATGCCGTGGATCGCCAAGAACAAGCTGGTCGACAAGACTCGCAACTAGGACAGGCGCGCGCTGCTTGCGGCGGTCCGATTTCGCCTACGAGCTGCCGCCGGAGCTGATCGCTCAGCAGCCGACGGCGCGACGCAGCGACAGCCGGCTGCTGGATCTGAGCGACGAGCGCCTCGTCGACCGCCGCATGTTCGACCTGCCTTCGCGGCTCGCACCCGGCGATCTGCTGATCTTCAACGACACCAAGGTGATCCCGGCGCGGTTGATCGGCCGCAAGCCCAGCGGCGGCCGCGTCGAGATGCTGATCGAGCGACTGGTCGGCGAACGCGAGGCACTGGCGCAGATCGGTGCGTCAAAAACGCCCAGGCCCGGCTCGCAGATCCTGGTCGACGTCGACGACGGCGCGCAGGCCTGCCTGACGATGGTGAATCGCGACGAGGATCTGTTCCATCTGCGCCTGGACACGCCGGGTACGCTGATGCAGTTGCTGGAGAAAGCTGGCCGCCTGCCGCTGCCGCCCTACATCGAGCACGCACCGCAGGCGGAAGACGCGCAGCGCTACCAGACCGTGTTCGCCGACAAGCCCGGTGCGGTCGCCGCACCCACCGCGGGCCTGCACTTCGACGAGTTGCTGCTGCATCGCCTGCGCGAACGCGGCGTGCGCACCGCCGCGCTCACGCTGCACGTCGGCGCCGGCACTTTCCAGCCGCTGCGGGTTGATGATCTGAGCCTGCACCGCATGCACGCCGAGCGCTATCACATCGACGCCAGTCTGTGCGACGCCATCGAGCAGACGCGGACCGCCGGCGGCCGGACCGTGGCGGTGGGGACCACGGTCTGCCGCGCGCTCGAATCCGCCGCCGATGCCGAGGGCGCTCCCCGGCCGGGCGATGGCGAGACGCGGCTGTTCATCACGCCGGGTTATCGCTTCCGGGTCGTCGACCGGCTGTTGACCAATTTCCATCTGCCGGAAAGCACGCTGCTGATGCTGGTCTGCGCCTTCGGCGGGCACGCGCGCCTGATGGATGCGTACCGCCACGCGGTGGAGCGGCGCTATCGCTTCTTCAGTTACGGCGACGCCATGCTGATTTCACCCGCGGGCTAGAATCGCGGCGCGGCCCGCCAGCCGCACCCACCGGAGCGGATATGGACGTCTACGACTATCAGGCCAGGGACATCACCGGCAGCGACCGCCAGCTCGACGAATTTCGCGGCGAGTTGCTGCTGATCGTCAACGTGGCGAGCCAGTGCGGGCTGACACCGCAATACGCCGGTCTGGAAGCTCTGTACCGCAAGTATCGCGAGCGCGGCCTGCAGGTCATCGGCTTCCCCTGCGACCAGTTCGGACACCAGGAGCCGGGCAGCGAGGCGGAGATCGCCGAATTCTGCACGGGCCAATACGGCGTGAGCTTTCCGCTGTTTTCCAAGATCGAGGTCAATGGCGCCGATGCGCATCCGCTCTACCGGCATTTGCGCGCACAGCAGCCCGGCCGCTTCGACGACAGCACGCCCAACGCCGAGCGCCTGCTCGGTCATCTCGAGAAGAACTATCCGGAGCTGCTCGGCACCGACGCGGTCAAGTGGAACTTCACCAAGTTCCTGGTCAGCCGCGACGGCCAGGTCATCCGCCGGTACGAGCCGGTGGTGACGCCCGAAGAACTCGACGCCGACCTCGCCGCCCAGCTGTAAGGGCCAACGGCGTCTCCTGCCGTACCAAGGATCATCCAATGAAGCTCACCAAGGCTTACCAAGACCGCGAATTCTTGATGAGCGAAGAAGCCCGCGGCGTCCGCATCCTCTGCGAATATCTGGAGCCCAAGCGTCGCTTCAAGCTGGCGGGTATCGACAACGCGGTGATCTTCTTCGGCTCCGCGCGCCTCGGCGCCAAGACGCCGGAATATCAGGCCGCCGCCGACCTCGCGGAAAAAGTCGCCGCGTGGACGGTGCAGGCGCATCGCAAGCGCGACTGGCATTACATCGTCACCGGCGGCGGCCCGGGGCTGATGCAGGCGGTACACGACGGCGCGGCGCGCGTCGACCGGCGGCTCAACATCGGGCTCAATATTTCACTGCCGTTCGAACAGCACATCAATCCGCACGTCGATCGCGCCCGCGCTCTGGAGTTTCACTACTTCTTCATGCGCAAGTTCTGGTTCTTGAACCTGGCCCGCGCGGCGGTGATCTTGCCCGGCGGCTTTGGCACTTTCGACGAGCTGTTCGAATTGCTGACGCTGACTCAAACCGGCAAGTCGTCGCGCATGCCGATCGTTCTGTACGGCCGCGAGTTCTGGGAGCAGGCAGTGAATCTGCCGCTGCTGGCCCGGCATGGATTGATCAGCCCCGAGGATCTGGAACTGTTCACCATCGCCGACAGTGTGGATGAGGCTTTCGCGCTGTTGCGCGACGGCCTGCATTCGCCCGAGGCGATGCCCGAGCCCAAACCGACGCGCGCGTTCAAGCGCGTGGCCAAGGCGAAGTAGCGCGGGCTTTGGCTACCGGCGGCGGCTGCCGATCTCGACGTCGAAATCGATGTCGTCGCCGACCAGCTTGCGCAGCTCGCGCATCTCGCGATAGCGCTCGACGTCGCGCCAGTCACGCGAACGGCTGGCGGCCGTGACTTCGACGGGTTCTTCGGCATCGTCGTCATCAAGCCCTTCGGACTCGTCGACGAATTCCTCGAAGGGCTTTACCGGTTCTGCCTGCGGTTTGGGTTTCGGCTTTCGGGCCATGTGGAGTCAGAAATGGGCGTCGGTGCGAAAAGCATCGGTTCGGTGCGGCGCCTATTTATCAGGCTTTCCCGCAGGCGGGAAGAGCTTCGTCGCCAGGTCTGTCGCAAGCGCCTTCCAGACGGCCTGATGCGCGCAGGCTGGACGCGATCCGCGCGCCCGCTCGCAGCGCCGCGGCCAGCGCCAGCAGCAGCAGGAAGCGCGGGCCGGGCGCACCGCCGCCACCTCCGCCGGCGCTGATCTCCGGATCCAGCGACGCGCCGCCGCAGGTGTTGGCGCGATACGCACGCAATTGGTAGCTCAGAGGGCGATCGAGCTGCGCGAAGTTGACCACCACGATGTGGTACGTGCCGGCTCCCGACAGCTCAATGCAGGCTCTCTCCAGCCCGGACGTGGTGGTGGTCGCGACCGTGGTGCCCGGGTCGGCGCAGCCGGGAGCGGTGCCGCTGGTGCAGAAGAAGCCGTCGTCGGCTTCCGGATCGATGCCCACAGTGATGTCGTAGCGCGGCGGCTGGTCGCGTTTGACCAGCAGATCGATATCGGCGTCGGCGGTGCCGTCGACGACCAGAAAGCGCGCGCGCGGTCCGGCTGGCACCTGCACATGCCAGGCCTGGTACTCGTCGTAGAGATCGACGTCTCGGCCGGCGAAGGTCTGCGTCACGGTGCGGCCCAGCGTCAGCTTTGCAACTTCATCGACATAGGCGCGCCGGGTGCTATAGCCGCCCGCGGCGCTCAGATCGAATGCGAAGTGCACGTACTGGTGGCCGCTAATGTCGGCCGGCACCCGCACGCGCAAGCGCGCGGTGGCGCGTTGTCCCGGCGCCAGGGTGCCGAGTGCGATCGGCCCGCCATCGATGATCAGACCGCTGTCAGCGCTGCCGCTGATGCGCACGTCGCTTGCCGCCTGCCAGAGATTGCGCACCACCAGGTTCACGGTCGCGGTCTCGCCGGGATCGAGCACGCCGTTGCCGGCGCTGTCGATCTGCACCGACTCGACGACCAGCGATGGACGCGCCGCCATGTCCAGTGCCAGGTCCGCATCGACCCGGCCGCCGATGGTGAGGTCGCGCGCGTTCGCGCCGTTCTGGCCGCTTTCGATCAGCCGCGCCTTGATCTGGGAAAAGTCCGCACCGGGAACATGCGAGCGGATCAGCGCCGCGACGCCTGCCACGTAGGGCGCAGAAAACGAGGTGCCGGAAATGCCGAAGTCATCCGGCGAGGTGTAGGTGTTGCCGACCGCCGTGGTGATGATCTGCAGGCCGGGCGCGGCGACGTCCACCGTCAGCGGCCCGTACTGGCTGAAGCTGGTGATCTGCCCCTGACGACTGGTCGAGGCCACGGCGACGATGTTGTCGGCGTCGTAGTTGGCGGGATAGTTGATCTGTCCGCGATCAATGTTGGAATCGTCGTTGCCCGCGGACGCGACATACAGGATGTCGTCGGCCGCCAGCGCCCTGATCGCATCCAGCTCGGTCTGCGAGAAGCCCGGCCCGCCGAAGCTGGCATTGATGATCTTGGCGCCGTGATCGCGCGCATATTCCAGGGCCTGGACGTGGGTGATCACGTCGTAATCGAAGCGCAGCGGCATGATGCGGGCGTTCCAGGCCACGCCGGCAACGCCAAGCCCATTGTTGCCCACCGCGCCGACACAACCGGCGACCGCGGTGCCGTGAAAATCATCGTCCTCGGCCACTGGGCTGGGGTCGGCGTCGTCGTCCTTGAAGTCGTAGCCGGGCACGAGGTTGGCGGCGAGGTCCTCATGGCTGAGTTCGACGCCGTCATCGATCACCGCGACGATCACCGACGGATTGCCGATGCGATCGGCGACACCGTCGTTGTCGGCGTCCCAGGCCCGCGGCAGATTCAGATCGGCGCCCGCGACACCGGGCTCGGCTGCGGGGACGAAATTGGCCTGCCCGGTGTTGAGCAGCCCCCACTGCAAATCGAACAGCGGGTCGTTGGGCCGTACGTCGAACTTGCGCCGGCGATAGTTCGGCTCGGCGTATTCGATTCGCGGATCCTGCATCAGCAATGAGATCGCCTCGTCGACCGTGGTGATCGCGGGCAGTTGCAGCAATTGCAGGCGGCCGCCCTGCAGGCTGCGCTTGGCCACCATGCCCAGCGCGCTGCTCGCCGACTTGGCCGCGCCGATGTCGCGATATTTCACGATCAGCTCGGACTCGCGGTAAAGCGCGCCGTCGTCGTGCCTCGCCAACGCTGGCGTGCTGGCGAGGCAACAGGCGATCAGCAGCAGCCGAGTCGAGGGTTTGAGCATGGAACGCTTTGCTGAAAAGAGACGACGCATCATAGGGCCAGCCGCCCCGCGGCATGTCGCGCAGCGCTCGTTCGGTGCCCCGCTTCGGGTGGTATTCACCCCGTCCACTGGCTATACTTCGCGCCCTCGAATCGGGCTCAATGTCCGTCGAGAGTTGTTCGTGGGGACGTAGCTCAGCTGGGAGAGCGCCGCGTTCGCAATGCGGAGGTCGAGGGTTCGATCCCCTTCGTCTCCACCATTTCAGGCTACGTGGCGCCGAGTAGCTGGAAGGTGGTCCCCCCGAGGCTCGGTTGGTGTCGCCGACGCCGACCCCAACCCAAACGCATCAAATCCGCTCGATGATGATCGCCGGCGCCATGCCGCCGCCTGCGCACATCGTCACCAGGCCGAACTGTTTGTCGCGGCGTTCGAGTTCGTCCAGCACGGTGCCGATGAGGATGGCGCCGGTGGCGCCGATCGGGTGGCCGAGGGCCATGGCGCCGCCGTTGACATTGATCTTGTCGCGGTCGACGTCGAGATCGCGAATGAATTTTTCGGTGACGACGGAGAAGGCCTCGTTGACTTCAAAGAGGTCAATGTCCTTGAGAGCGAGGCCGGCCCTTTGCAGCGCCTTCTTCGCCGCCGGCACCGGGGCGTTGAGCATCAACGTCGGCGAGTCGCCCATGTTGACGGCGGTGACGATTCGGGCGCGCGGCTTGAGGCCGTGCGCCTTGGCGTAAGACTCGGAGGACAGCAGTACCCCGGCGGAACCGTCGACCACCCCCGACGAGTTGCCGCCGTGGTGGACGGGGATGATGTTCAGATCGGGATACTTCATCGCTACCAGCTTGCGGTAGGTGGTGCCCTGCTCGTCCAGTGGCTGGTCGAGCATGTCGGCGAACGAGGGCTTGAGCTTGGCCAGGGCTTCGAGCGTGGTGCCGGGGCGCGGGAATTCTTCGCGGTCGAGCGCCAGCGTGCCGTCGTCGTGGTAGACCGGGATCAGCGAGCGCTTGAAGTAGCCGTTGCGGATGGCGTGGTCGGCGCGCTCCTGGCTGACCACGGCGAGCTGGTCGAGCACCTCGCGGCCGATGCCTTCGAGCGTGGCGATGGCGTCGGCGGCGACGCCCTGCTGCGGCTGCGGATGCAGCTCGCGCAGGTGCAGGTTGCCGACGTCGAGGAAGGGCGAGGCCGGTGCGCCGGTGCGCAGCGACATCATCTCGGTGCCGCCGCCGATCACCAGGTCCTGCATGCCGCTGATGATGGTGGCCGCGCTCAGGCTCACGGCGGTGATGCCGGAGCCGCAGAAGCGGTTGAGGGTGACGCCGCTGGAGCGCACGTCGAAGCCGGCGTCCAGCGCCGCCATGCGGCCCAGGTCGCTGCCCTGCTGGCCAGTCTGGTTGCTGACACCCCAGATCACGTCGTCGATGTCGGCGGTGTCGAGCTGGTTGCGCTCGACCAGGGCCTTGAGCACCACCGCGCTGAGCCGCTGCGGGTGGAACCCGGTCAGGGCGCCCTTGCCGACCTTGCCGATGCCACGCGGCGTGCGGCAGGCGTCGATGATCCAGGCTTCGGAGGTGTTCGATTTCATGAGGGGTCCTGTTGGTGTCGCATGGCTGTTGCGACGCACGGCTGTTGCCGGCATCGGCGCTGGAAGCTGTGTTCTTGGGGACGCCATTGTAAGAGGGCGCCGAGCGCGTGGCTTGGCTGCGGTTTTTCCATTGACGGCGCAGCGAGTCCTTCCGCTGATCCCGTGTCTACTTGCGATCGACGTTTTTGCGATGGCCGACCTTGACCACTTCGACGATCACAGCCTGATCGTCGATGCTGTACAGAATCCGGTAACCATCTTGGCGAATCCGGTACTTCTCGTCCCCTGAAAGTTTTTCCGAACCCGGTGGGAGCGGATCGATGCGCACGCTTTCGGCCTTGGCCAGGTTACGTGCGATGTCGGCTTTCGTCAGGCCATGAAGATCCTTGGCGACCGAGGTCTTGAACCTCAGCTCATAAGTCGCCATTGGCCTTGAGCTTTTCAACAACCCGTCGTAGCTCAGCGCTTTTTCGGCAGCGCCCTTGTCGAAAGTCTCAAGGTCGTCATGGTCCTCGCGCAGGTCACTGGCGCAGCGCCTCGGTAACGATGTCTGACACTGACCGCAAAGTGGCGGCAGCCTTCAATCGCAGGGCCCTGTGAACCTGGGGATCGAGGTAAAGGGTGGCGCGAGTCGGAGGGCGCTGCTCATCGCCGATATGGCGGTCGTTAACTCTGTACAATTTTTTTGTGCGAGCAGACCACAAGCTGCAGGAATCCAGAACGTGCTGACTTTCCCGGTGTTCGAGTCGCATTTCCCGCGAGAGCAGTGGACGTTGCCCTGTGTTCTCGAGCATCAGGCGACTCATGGGGCCGATCGGCCTTTCCTGTCCTGGCTGGATGGCGGCGTGCCGCAGACTTTCGGCCAGGTCAACGTGACCGCGAACCGGCTGGCCCACGGGTTGAAGGCCGCGGGTGTGGCCAAGGGTGATCGGGTCGGCATCCTGTTGCCCAACTGCGTCGAATTCATCCACGTCTGGTTCGCGTTGGCCAAGCTGGGCGCGGTCGAGGTCGCCATCAGCGATGCCTACAAGGGTTCTTTCCTTGCGCATCCGATCCGGCTGAGCCAGGCGCGAGTGCTGATCAGTACCGCCGAACTGGCGTTGCGACTGGTCGACATCGAAGACCAAATCCCGACCGTCGAATGCATCTATCTCGTTGAGCAGGCGCCTGATACCGGCGCAACCCCGCCGGCGTTCAAGCGCATCGTCATCAAGCCCTTCCAGTCGCTTTACAGCGATGACGAGCGCAATCCTGGCGTCGACGTGAAGCCGCAGGACCCGGCGGCGGTGCTGATGACGTCGGGCACCACGGGCCCGTCGAAGGGCGTGGTGATGCCGCATTCGCAGTTCTATTTCTTCGCCGAGGAGGACGTGCAACTGATGCGTCTGCGGGAGGACGATGTCTACATGACCGGCTTCCCGCTGTTCCACGGCAACGCGCAGTTCCTGACGGTGTATCCCTGCCTGATCGCCGGTGCGCATGTGGTGTTGTACCCGCGCTTCAGCGCCTCGGACTGGGCGGGCAGATCGCGCCGTTCGGGCGCCACGGTGACCAACCTGCTGGGCGCGACCATGGCCTTCATCCTCGCGCAGCCGCCGTCTGATGACGATCGCGCGCACCAGGTGCGCTGCATCTACGCCGCGCCGCTCGCGCCCGATCTGGGCCGGCGTTTTACCGAGCGCTTCGGCGTGGAGGAATACGTCGATGGCTTCGGGCAGACCGAGATCTCCAATGTCTTCATGACACCGCCGGGAGCGCCGCGTCCACCGGGTGCGTCCGGTGTGCTGGTCGATCAGTTCTTCGAGGTTCGCCTGGCCGACCCCGACACCGACGAAGAAGTGCCGGAGGGCGAATCCGGCGAACTGCTGGTGCGCCACAAGCTGCCCGGCATCATCAGCAGCGAGTATCTCGGCATGCCGGAAAAGACGGTCGAGACCTGGCGCAATCTCTGGTTTCACACCGGCGACTGCCTGCGCCGTGATGCCGAAGGTTGGTACTACTTCGTCGACCGCGTGAAGGACGCGCTGCGCCGGCGTGGTGAAAATATCTCGTCATTTGAAGTGGAGTCCGAATTGCGCTCGCATCCGGCGGTCGCGGAAGTCGCGGTGATCGGCGTGCGCGCCGACGAGAGCGCAGGCGAGGACGAGGTGATGGCCTGCGTGGTTTTGAAAGACACCGAGCAAGTCTCGTTTGAAGCGCTGATCGCCTGGGCCGACGCGCGGCTGCCGGCCTTCATGGTGCCGCGTTATCTGGAATTCATGCAGCAGCTGCCGCAGACGGCGACCGAGAAGGTCAAGAAAAAAGATCTGCGCGAGCGCGGCATCACGGCCGCCACCTGGGACCGCGTTGCCGCGGGCTGCCGGCTCGCCAGCGAAACCGCCAAGACGGACACCCGGAGAACCTGATGCGCCACATCCAACTCGGCCGCTCCCACATCGACAGTTCGATCATGGGCTTCGGCTGCATGGGCATGTCGGAGTTCTACGGCGAGCGCAACGACGAAGAATCCTTGAAGACGCTGGAGCGTGCTTTCGAACTCGGCGTCACCCACTTCGACACCTCCAACATCTACGGCCGCGGCCACAACGAGCAACTGGTCGGCCGCTTCGTTCGCAACAAGCGTGACCGCGTGATGATCGCCAGCAAGTTCGGCATCGTCCGTGATCCTGACGGCCCCGATGGCAGCGCCTACGATCGCGATCTCGATAACTCGCCGGCCTACCTGCGCCGCTGCTGCGAGGAGTCTCTGAAACGCCTGGGCACCGACGTTATCGACCTGTACTTCGTGCATCGCACCGATCCGAACGTGCCGATCGAGGAAACTGCCGCGGCGTTGGGCGAGCTGATCAAAGCCGGCAAGATTCGCGGCTACGGATTGTCGGAAGTCACGCCGGCGCAGTTGCGCCGCGCGCACGCGGTGCATCCGGTAACGGCGCTGCAATCCGAGTACTCGCTATGGACGCGTGAGGCCGAAGTCGAAGTGTTGCCGCTGTGCGCCGAGCTGGGCATCACGTTCGTCGCCTTCAGTCCGCTCGGCCGCGGCTTTCTTACTGGTGCCATCGAGAAGACCGCGCTTAGTGACAACGACTTCCGCCTGACCTCGCCGCGTTTCCAGGGCGAGAACTTCGATCGCAACCAGGCCCTGATCGAACAGGTTCGCGCCTTCGCCGAGCAGAAAGGCTGCACTGCGGGCCAGATCGCGCTGGCCTGGCTGTTCCATCGCGGACAGGACATCGTGCCGATCCCGGGGACCAAGCGCATCCGCTATCTGGAAGAAAACGCCGGCGCCTTGGGCGTGAAACTTAGCGACGACGACCTGCACCAGCTCGATCACATCCTGCCGCCGGGCGCGGCTGCGGGCACGAGGTACGATGCAAAATTCGCGGGTGCGCCCAAAGCGCCCACCCGCTAGCGGCACGATGGCCGACGCATCGAACGTCGGCCCACACTTCGAGGAGCGAGCTTCATGAGCAGCGCGGCATGGACATTGTGGGACTGGCCGTTTTTCGACGACTCGCATCGCCGGCTTGCCGAGCGCGTGATCGCCTGGAACGCCGCCAACCACGCAGAGCAAGGCGATGACCTGGCGACTGAAAGCCGCAAGGTCGTCAAGAGTCTTGGCGAGGTCGGCTTGCTGAATTACCTGGTGCCGGAGGAAGGCATCGGTTTCGACGTGCGTTCGCTGTGCATCATTCGCGAAGGCCTGACCTACCAGCACGCGGTCGCCGATTCGGCGTTCGCGATGCAGGGCATCGGCACCCTGTCGATCCAACGCTCTGGCACGCCCGAGCAGAAGGCGCGCTATCTGCCCGGCGCCCGCAGCGGCAAGCGCATCGCCGCCTTCGCGCTGACCGAACCCGAGGCCGGTTCCGACGTCGCCTCGCTGGCGACGAGCGCCGTGCGCGATGGCAACCACTACGTGATCAACGGCGCCAAGACCCTCATCACCAATGGTGGCTTCGCCGATCACTACGTGGTAGTCACGCGCACCGGTGAGGCTCCGGGATCGCGCGGCCTGTCGGCTTTCATCGTCGATGCCGACACGCCCGGCCTGAGCTTCGGCCCGCCGATTGACTTCATCGCGCCGCACGCCTGCGCGCCTGTGCATTTCAACGATTGCCGCGTGCCGATCGCCAATCTGCTCGGCGACGCAGGCAACGGATTCAAGGTGGCGATCTCGACGTTCGACGTGTTCCGGCCTTCGGTCGGTGCGGCCTCGGTCGGCATGGCGCGGCGCGCGCTGCACGAGACCTTGCGCAGGGTCAGCGAGCGCAAGCTGATGGGCAAGCCCATGGTCGAGATGCAGAGCGTGCAGATGACTTTGGCCGACATGGTCACCGACATCGATACTGCCGCGCTGTCGGTCTATCGCGCCGGCTGGGAATGGGATGTTCGCGGCGTCCGGCGTTCGTATTCGCCTTCGATGGCCAAGCTCTGCGGCTCGGAGGCTCTGGGTCGCGTCGTCGATCGTGCGGTGCAGTTGTTCGGCGGCGCGGGCGTGACACGCGGCAACCTGATCGAACAGCTTTATCGCGAAGCACGGCCGATGCGCATCTACGAAGGTGCATCCGAGATTCAGAAGCTGATCATCGGCCGCCAGTTGCTGGCCGATCACGCCGCACTGATTGCTCTTTAGAGCATGCGCGACAAGACGGCCATCGTCGGCGTCGGCTCCACGCCCTACTACAAGCGCGGCCAATCGGCACCGCAGACGCTGCACGAGCTGGTCGGCAAGTCGATTCTGGCGGCGCTCGACGATGCCGGTCTGACAACGCGCGATGTCGATGGCTTCGCCTATTTCGCCGGCGGCTTCGACACCGGTCTGCTGATGGAGACGCTCGGTATCCCCGAGATTCGCTTCACCGCGAGTCTCACCGGTACCGGCGGTGGCTCGGCCGGCGCGGTCGGTCTGGCGGCAGCGGCGATCCTGTCTGGACAGGCCGAGACCGTCGTGGTGGTTGGCGGCAACCAGCAAACGGAGCAGCGCTTCGGCTCGATCACGTCGAGCTACGAATCGACGCCGCACTCATCGTTTTTCTCCGCGGCGGGCCTCGTGGGTCCGGGCCACATGTTCGCGCTGCTGGCGCGCCGCCACATGCATCTGTACGGCACTACGCGCGAGCACTACGCGTCAGTTGCGATGACGATGCGGCGTCACGCGCTGAACAACCCCGAAGCGCTGATGAAGAAGCCGCTGACTCTCGAGGATTACTTCGCCGCGCCGCTGATCGCCGATCCGCATTGCCTGTACGACTTCTGCCTGGAGAGCGATGGCGCGATCGCGGTGATCGTCACCAGTGCCGAGCGCGCCCGCGACCTGCGCCGCAAGCCGGCGATCGTCCGCGCCTGCGCTCAAGGCGGTTCGCGCGACTGGGGCCGTTCGATCTACTGGATGAACATGCCGGACGAGACGTTCGCATCCTCGGGCCACGCCGCGGTTGCCAGGCGCCTGTATGAAATGGCGGAGGTGAGCGCGGCGGATATCGACGTTGCACAAATCTACGATCACTTCAGCTCGCAGGTGATCATGCAGCTCGAAGACTATGGCTTCTGCAAAAAAGGCGAGGGCGGCCCCTTCGTCGCCAGTGGTGCGATTTCGGTGGATGGCGGCTCGATTCCGATCAATACCGACGGCGGTCAACTGTCCTGCGGCT
>CAXTSJ010000005.1:0-57993 GCA_964246995.1 uncultured Hydrocarboniphaga sp. | reverse complement strand
GGTCGAGCAGATCCGCGGGACCTCAACAAACCAGGTGGCCGATGTCGAACTGGCCTTGGTCACTGGCGGGCCCTCAGTCATCCCAGTCAGCGGTCTGATTCTGAGTAGCTGAGCCATGACCGACCTCATCGCCAAGCGTCCACCCGCTGCCTTGTTCCAGCTCACCACGGATCAATGGACGCGACCGTTCTGGGACGCAGCGACCAGACGCGCGCTGGTAGTGTCGAGCTGCGCCGCCTGCGGTCATTGCCGGATGCCGCCGACGCCGTTCTGCCCGCTGTGTCACTCGCAAAAAATCAACTGGATCGAACTGAGCGGACTCGGCACGATCTATTCCTACTCGGTAGTGTCGCGCGCAATCCTGCCGGACATGGAGGACTGTCTGCCTTATGTGCCCGCGGTGATCGAACTCGATGGCGCCGGTGGCACGCGCCTGATCAGCAACATCGTCGACGTTCCAATCAGTGCCGTCGTCGTCGGCGCGCGAGTGAGCGTGGTCTGGGACGACGTCGGCGGCATAACGGTGCCGCGCTTCACTCTCGTCCCTACAAAAAATCAGGAGCAGCAAGATGGATTTCAGGCTTGACGAGGATCAGTTGCAGTTGCAGGAGGCTGCGAAAAAATTCGCGCGCGCCGAGTTGCCGGCGCTCGCTCAGGAACTCGAAGAGTCCGGCCACGCGGTTCCGGATACGATGCTCAAGCGCTACGCGGAGCTGGGGTTTCTCGGCATCAACATCGACTCGCGCTACGGCGGCATGGGCTTGGGCAATCTCGAAGCCCTGCTGGTGGTGGAAGAGTTCGCCCGCGTCTCCGGCGCCGTCGCTTTTCCCGTCTTCGAGTCCTGCACCGGCCCGGTCCGCGCGATCGAGCGGTTCGGCACCGAGGCGCTGAAAGACCGGGTGATTCCCGCGGTCTGCAAAGGCGAGCTGATCATCGCGATCTCGATGTCGGAGAGCGACGCCGGCACCGCGCTCACCGACCTGCGAACCCGCGCGACGATCGACGGGAACGAAGTCGTCATCAACGGCGCCAAGCGCTGGTGCTCCGGTGGCGGGCACGCGGGCGGCTACCTGGTGTACTGCCGCATGTCGGAAGCCTCCGGCGCCAAAGGCATCGGCGCGGTTTATGTCGACAAGGACACGCCCGGTCTGAGCTTCGGCAAGCCCGAAGCTTTGATGGGTTTTCGTGGCGTGCCGTCCTGCGATCTGTACTTCGAAAATGCGCGGGTGCCGAAGCAGAATATCGTGGTGCCCGCAGGCGGCTTCGCCAAGCTGATGGAAGCTTTCGATCTGGAACGCTGCGGCAACGCCACCATGTCGCTGGCGCAGGGCGCCGCCGCACTCGACGACGTGCTGGCCTACGTACAGGAGCGCAAGCAGTTCGGGCGTCCGCTCGTGGAATTTCAGGCGGTGCAACTGCGACTCGCCGACATGAAGATGAAGATCGAAGCGGCGCGGCTGCTGATCCATCGCGCCGCGGTCAACGCCGCCCAAGGGCATCCGAGCATCGTCGATTCCTCGCTGGCCAAGTGCTACGCCAACACCATCGCGCGCGAAGTCACTGGCGACGCCATGCAGTTGATGGGCGCCTACGGTTATTCCAAGGAATTCCCGATGGAGCGGCGCCTGCGCGACAGTTGGGGCTGGGGCATCGCCGGCGGCGCCATCGACATCCAGAAAGTGAACATCGCCTCGGCGATGGTGGGGCGGCGCTTCGATCAGCGGGCGCATTGAACGACAGCGACAAGAAGAAGCGACGAGATGATCTGCAATCACTGAATTGAAGAGGAGCGTGCGATGTCCGAGTCCCCAGCCACACTCGATATTGAAGTCCCCGGTCTGAGCAAGCTGATGATCGCTGGCGAGTGGGTCAAACCTGCTAGCGATCGCTTGATTGACGTAATCATGCCGTCGACCGAGCAGGTCATCGCGCGCGTTGCCGACCCTTCAATCGCCGACGCCGATCGCGCCGCCGCCGCGGCGCGACTCGCGTTCGAAGAAGGCCCCTGGCCGCGCCTGACGATGCCGGAGCGCATCGCGGCGTGTCGCCGCATGTGCGACGAGATGGTCAAGCGCATGCCGGCGCTGAACCGCGCCTGGACTTTCGAAGCAGGCGCGACCGTGGCGCATGCGCAGATGCTCAACGCCGCAGCGTCGCCGATGATCTGGGACTTCGCGTTCGAGGCCGCTGGCACTTTGAATTTCGAGGAGCCGCGCACCACGCCAACCGGCAAGGTGCTGATCCGCCGCGAGCCG
This sequence comes from uncultured Hydrocarboniphaga sp., assembly GCA_964246995.1. Taxonomy (GTDB): domain Bacteria; phylum Pseudomonadota; class Gammaproteobacteria; order Nevskiales; family Nevskiaceae; genus Hydrocarboniphaga. The sequence goes on along the minus strand of CAXTSJ010000005.1, from coordinate 55,738 downwards.
GTCGGCACGGTGCTCGCGATCATGACCTACAACGGCCCGGTGCCGCTGATGGCGATGAAAGTCATCCCGGCGCTGCTGGCGGGTTGTCCGGTGGTGATCAAGTTCGCGCCCGAATCGGCGTTGACCGGCCGGCTCATCAGCGACGCGATTGTCGATGCCGGTCTGCCTCGCGGTGTGCTGAGCGCGCTGTGTGCCGGCAGCGAGGTCACGCAGCATCTGGTGTCGAGCGCGGACATCGACATGATTACCTTGACCGGCGGTCCGGCGATCGCGATCGACGTCGTGCGCCGTTCGAGCGATCGTCTCGCTCGCACCTTGCTCGAACTCGGCGGCAAGGCGCCCGCGATCATCGGCGAGGATGCCGATCTGGACAGCGTGCTCGCCGCCGGTCTGGTCGATGGCTGCACCGGTTACCAGGGCCAGGTCTGCGTGACCTTGTCGCGCGTGCTCGCGCCGCGTTCTCGCTACAAGGAAGTGGTCGATGCGCTCGCAGCCCGCTACAGCGCCTTGAAAGTCGGCGATCCTTTCGATCCGAAATCAGATCGTGGCCCGCTGGCCGTCAAGCGCGCGCTGCAACGCTCCGAGCACTACGTTGCGATCGCCAAGAGCCAAGGCGCCTCAGTGGCCGCTGGCGGCAAGCGTCCGGCTCATCTGGAACGCGGCTACTACTACGAGCCCACGGTTTTGCGCGACGTTGACAACGCGATGACGGTGGCGCAGGAAGAGATCTTTGGCCCGGTCACCTGCGTGATTCCCTACGACGGTCTCGACGATGCGGTGCGTATCGCTAACAATACGAAGTACGGACTCAACGCCGCCGTGTTCATTCCGGATACCGATCTGGCGCTGAGTGTCGCCCGCCGCCTGCGAGTCGGCTGCGTGTCGATCAATGCGGTGGGTGTCTGCCTGTCGGAACCCTTCGGCGGCCGCAAGCAATCCGGCTGGGGCCGCGAATGCGGAGCGGAGGGCATCCTCGATTTCACCGACATCCAGCAGGTGCTCCTGTCCGGCTCGTATCTGGACGCCTGAGCCATGGCCGCCAGCATCGACTTCAACCCGAGCCTGCCTCACGTCCAGCTCAACCCCTATCCGTACTACCGCCGGATGCGGGATGAAGCGCCGGTCTACAAGATCGAGGCCTTGAACGCTTACGCCCTGACCCGTTACGACGACTGCAAAAACACCTTCCTGAATCCCGACCGGTACTCGGCGAAAGACTTCATCCGCCAAGCCTTCGGCGATCTGGACCCGGTGCCCGAGGTGCCTTCGTTGATCGCGCTCGATCCGCCCGAGCACACACCGCTGCGCCGGCTTGCGGCGCAGGGCTTTACGCCGACCATGACCCGCGCGATCGAACCGAAAATCACGCAGATCGTCAACGGCTTGCTGGATGAGATCGAAACCAAGGCTCGGGAGTCCGGCCGGCAGTTCGATTTCGTCAATGATTTCTCGGCGTATGTCCCGGTCAGCGTGACCGCCGAACTGATTGGCGTGGATTCCAGCCAGCGCGAGAACTTCAAGCTCTGGACTTCGGACCTGCTGAATGCTGCCAATCGCGCGAGCCTGCCGGACTCCGAAGTGCTGCGCATCCGCGCGAGCGTTGCGCAGCTGCGCGCTTATCTCGAAGGCGTCATCGCCGAGCGCCAACGCGCGCCGACCGACGATTTCATTTCGCAATTGGTGACCGCCAGGATCGACGGCGACATGCTGTCGGCGATCCAGGTGCTGAGCATCGCGATCCTCACGCACTTTGGCGGCTCCGAGACGCCTTCGCATCTGATCAGCAGTTCGCTGCTGGCGATGTTCGAACATCCGCAAGCCCGCGAGGAAGTGAGCACCAACCGCGAGCTGGTGCCGGTGCTGGTCGAAGAAACGCTGCGCTTCTGGTCGCCGGTGAACCTGGTGTTCCAGACCGCTGCTCAGGACATCGAATTGCACGACACTCACATCCCGCAAGGATCGTATGTGCTGTCCTACATCAGTTCGGGCAATCGCGACGAACGCCGGTTCAACGATCCCGATCGATTCGATCTGCATCGGTCCAAGGCCGAGACGCAGAGTCATCTGTCGTTCGCCACCGGGCCGCACTTCTGCCCTGGCGCTGCGATCGGCAAGCGCATGGCGTCCATCGCGATAGACGCCGTGCTGGATCGCATGCCGCAGATAAGGCGGCAGGAGGAGGCGATCGATCTGCTGCCATCGCTGTGGGTTCGCGGCGCCAGGACCTTGCGTGTCAGCTACTAGGAAATCTCCGACATGAGCACTTATGTGTTGGTACACGGCGGATTCCAGGGCGGCTGGAGTTACCGTCGCGTCGCCAAGCTGCTGCGCGACGCGGGCCACGAGGTCTATACGCCGACCTTGACCGGCCTGGGTGAACGCTCGCATCTGGCTCATCTGCCGATCAACCTGGATACGCACATCGCGGATATCGTCAACACGATCGTCTGGGAAGAGTTGTCCGACGTCGTGCTGCTCGGCCACTCCTACGGCGGCATGGTCATCACCGGCGTCGCCGACCGGATTGCCGAGCGCATCGCGACCCTGGTTTATCTGGATGCGCTAGTGCCCGAGGACGGCAACACGCTGTTCACGCTGCGGCCCGAGTACCGAGATTATTTCCTTGGGCAGGTCGCCGACAGTGGTCTGCTGGTGCCGCAGAGCCCGGCGTCTGCATTCGACACGGCCCTGCCCGAGGACTGGGCCTGGATCGACTCGAAAACCACGCCGCACCCGTTTGCCTGCTTTCTTCAAGCCATCGCCTTGAGCGGTCGCTGTACTGCCCGCCGCGTGTTCGTCTATGCCACTGGCGGCATTTGCGAGGCGATGTATGAGCCTTTCAAAGCTGCCTGCGAAACAGTGATCGCGGTCGAGCGATCCGGTCATTCGATCATGATCGATCAGCCGCAGCGTGTTGCCGAAATCCTGTTGCAGGCCGGAAGCGGTTGATCGCGGCAATCGATACGACATTCATCAATAATCGGTCGCAATAAAACCCGCTGTCGCCCAGTCCACGGAGAGAGAAATGAAAACAGGAAAAGCCGCAGTGTTGGTCAAGCCCAATCAACTGGAAACCTGGGACGTGCCGGTGCCGGACCCGCAGGATGGCGGCGTGCTCGTGAGCGTCGTCATTGGCGGCGTTTGCGGCAGCGACGTGCATATCACGCTCGGTGAAACCGGCGCGATGCCATTCCCGATCATCCTCGGTCACGAGGGTGTCGGCAGGCTGGAGAAGCTGGGCAGGGGCGTCGACAAGGACTACGTCGGCACGCCGGTCAAGCCGGGCGACCTGGTCTACTGGTGTCCGATCGCGCTCTGCCACCGCTGCTACTCCTGCACCGTACTGGAAGCGGTCCCCTGCGAAAACTCCATGTTCTTCGAGGATGCGAGCAAACCCAACTGGGGCTCGTACGCCGAGTACGCCTGGCTGCCCAATGGCATGGCGTTCTACCGGGTGCCCGATCACGCGTCGGTGGACGCGGTTGCCGCGCTGGGCTGTGCGCTGCCGACTGCCATCGGCGGCCTGGAGCGGGTGGGCAATATCCGAATCGGTCAGAGCGTGGTGGTGCAGGGGGCGGGGCCGGTGGGACTGTCCGCGGTGCTGCTGGCACGGCTCGCGGGGGCGCGGCACATCATCGTGATCGACGGTTCGCAGCGGCGCCTGGAGGTGGCTCGCAGCCTGGGTGCCACAGCCTTGATCCCGCTCTCCCGCAGCGTGGAAGAGCGTCATCGTGAGGTCTACGACATCGTCGGCCCTGCGGGCCCTGACTTGGTCTTCGAAGCGGCTGGCGTCCTGCCGGCTTTCGGGGAAGGCATGGATCTGGTCGGCCATCACGGCCAGTACTTGGTGCTGGGGCTCTGGGGCGATGTGGGGTCGACGAGCATCAAGCCCGGAGACATGAGCTGGCGCAATGTCACCGTCTCCGGCTACACCTTCTCCAAGCCCAAGCACTACTACCAGGCGCTGCAGCTGGCGGTTCAGCAGCAGGACCGCATTCCGCTGGCGAGCCTGGTCACGCATCGCTTCGGTATTTCACAAGCGGGCGAGGCCTTGAAGGCCGTGCGCTCGGGCGAAGCGGTGAAGGCCGTCATCGATCCTTCGATGTCCTGATCGCTCCGCTTTCCGCCATTCAAGGAACGCCGCAATGGAAGCTTCAACGCAAGCCCCGCCGCATGTACCGCGCGACCGGCTGTCGGACCTGGACATGTACAACCACATTGTCGGCGACGAGGACTATCACGAGTCCTGGGTGCGCATGCAGCGAGAGCACGCACATGACCTGGTGTGGACGCCGCACCACGGCGGTCATTGGGTGGCGCTGCGCGGCTCGATGATCCGCGAGATCTACGGCGACTACAGCCGCTTCACCAGCGAGGTCATGTACATCCCCAAGGCGGTGGGCGAGAAGTACGACATGATTCCGGTGCGCATGGACCCGCCCGAGCACACACCCTTCCGCGGTGTGCTCAACAAGAGCTTCAACCTGCGCGAGATCCGCAAGTTCGAGGAAGACGTGCGCCGGATCGCGGTCTCGCTGATCGAGCCATTGAAGTCCCGCGGCGAATGCGAGTTCTGCGCGGACTATTCGCAGCAGTTTCCGATCCATGTCTTCCTGGCGATGGCGGAGCTGCCTGCTGGCGACACCGGCATGCTCAGGAGCCTGGCGGCGGGCATGCTGCAGGTGCCGCCCGGCACGCCCGACGAGATGGTCGCGTCGTTTGGCCGCGCCAAGGATGCTTTCTGGGATTACGTGCGCCCGGTCATCGCGGCTCGACAAGGATCATCGGGGACCGATCTGCTCAGTACGATCGTCAACAGCGAAGTCGATGGCCGGCCGATGACGGAAAGGGAATCGCTGAGCCTGATCGCCCTGGTGCTGCTCGCCGGGCTCGACACCACGGTGAACTTCCTTGGCTTCGTGATGGCTTTTCTCGGCAAGCATCCGGCGCACGTCCAACAACTGGTGGACGATCCCACGCGCATTCCGCGTTGCGTGGAGGAGCTGTTCCGGCGCTTTCCAGTGGTAGCCGAAGCACGCATGGTCAAGCAAGACCTGGTGTACGAGGGCCTGGAGCTGAAGAAGGGCGAGATGATTCTGCTGCCCACCGTGCTCACCGGCCTGGACGAACGCGAAAACAGCAATGCGATGGAAGTCGACTTCCTCCGCGAGAGGCCCAGCCACACGACTTTCGGCGAAGGCGTGCATCGCTGCGTCGGCATGCATTTGGCGCGCCTGGAAGTCATCGTCACTTTGCAGGAGTGGCTGAGCCGCATCCCGCGTTTTTCTCTGGCGCCGGGCGCACGTCCGCGCTTCCACGCCGGCCTGATCGCCGGCATCTCCAACGTGCCGCTGGTGTGGGCCACTGAGGGAGCTGCGTGATGGAAAGCATGAGCCTGGAGCAGCGCATCGACCGCCTGGAATCGCGCGCGCTGATCGCAGAGATGTGCACCGAATACGGCATCGCCTGCGACTTCCGCGACATGCGCAAGCTGGCCTCGCTGTTCACGCCCGATGTCGTCATCCGTTCGGTCAACGGCTCGATGAACGCGCGCGGCGTGGACGCCGCGATCGCCATGTTCGATGAGATGTTCAAGGTCCGTGGCCCGGCCTATCATTGGACGCACGATCGCATCGTCACGTTCGACGATGCCGACCCCGATCGCGCCGAAGGCCTGGTGCTGTCGCACGCCGAGACCACGCCCAATGGCAAGGCCAGCATCGCCGGCCTGCGCTACCACGACGTCTATCGGCGCATCGACGGCCGCTGGTACTTCGCCGAGCGCTTGCTGTCGTTCCTCTACTACGTGCCGATGACGGAATACGTGTCGCGGCTGGGCACGCGGCAGCGCGTGCTGGGTGGAGGCGAATGGCGCACGGCCGACTACCCGGAGGGCGATGCCCACTGGCAGGCCTGGCATCGGCAGCATCTGCCCGGCGCGCTCTGAGTCGCCGGCTACGGAACGAGTCATTTGATCACCGGGAGAACCGATGTGAACGCATCAACAGCATCGCTGGAACCGATTGCAATTGGCGGCTTGAGTGTCCGCTATCTCATCGACGGCACCGCTACAAAGAGCATGGGCGTATTCGAGTTGAGCGTGGCCCCGGGCTCCAACGTTCCGCCGCCGCACAGCCACACGCTGAACGAGGAGTGCGTGTATGCCCTGGAAGGCGTGTTGCGCTACTCCATCGATGGGCTTGCGCGTGATCTATCGCCTGGTGAGTGGGCGTACAGCCCTCGTGGATCGGTCCATGCTTTCAGCAATCCGCACAAGGAAACGGCCCGCGCGCTCATCGTGCTGACGCCTGATCTTGGGGCTCAGTACTTCCATGATGTAGCCGCCGTGGTCAATGCCGGCGGACCGCCCGATCGGAGCAAGCTGCTGGCGGTGATGACCCGCTACGGGCTGGTTCCGGCGCCGCCGCCGCAAGTGCCAGGCTAGGGACATTCAAGCAATGACCGATGCCGCCAAGTCGATGGCGAGCCTGCAGACGACGCGGCTGCAAAGCGCGCGCGGCCGTGTCGTCGCAGTGGATTCGGCCTACCACGTCGACGCTGGCAACCGAGGCAGCGATGTGCTCGTCAACGCCTCCTACTGCGGCGTGCTGCCGGCGCGCTTCATCGGCGCGCAGCGTCCACGCGGCGCCATCGGCGTCGATTGCGCAATCGGTCCTGGTGGTGCGTCCATCGCCGGTCTCTGGTATCTCGAAGCGCTCAACATTCCGGCGGCGGTGGCGGACGTCATGACGGTGCGTCTCGGCGACGGCAATGACCTCTATGATCACGGCGTCGTCAGCCTCTTCAACCGGCCCGCTGCGGATTGCGGCGTGACTGCCGGAATGCCGGTGGCGGACGCGGCTCAGCTGATGCTGGAACGCGATCCGGCCGCGCCGGAGGCCGGCGACGTCACCCATCGCACCGTGGTCGATCAGGGCCCCGACGGCCGCCTGGTGGTCTGCACCGACTCGATCGCCTTCGGCCTGCCCGAAGACGTGCGCAACGTGCTGCTGACGGCGGGCCACACCGGCCGCAGCGCGGTGCCCTATCTGCGTCAGGTCAGGCCGTTCGGCTTCATCTGTTCGGATGGCGGTGGTGGCCGGGAGATGTCCGGCATGGAGGGCCTGCGCATCGTCGAGGCGGACGGACTGGCGGGCGCGACGGTGGATGCGCGTACCGCGCGGATGGGAGACGGGCTGTCCACCTATCACGATGGTCGCATCAGCGCCGCCAATCAGCTCGCGAAAGCTGCCGGCGTCGAAGTCGGAATGACAGCGCGCGAGGCCGCGCGCCTGCTGGTCGCACGTTAGGAGATTCCATGCACACCATTTCAATACCGCAGTCCGCCATCGAGCGCGGGCGTTTGTTTCATCCGCAGAAAACCATCGACCCCAAAAGAACGGCGGTCCTCGCCATCGACTTCCAGCGCTTCTTCATCGACGCCGATCATCCGATGGGCAATGTGCACGCGCGCGACATCCTGGACAACGCCAACCGGGTGCATGCGGCCGTCCGCAAAGCCGGAGGGCTCGTCGTCTTCACTCAGCATTCCGCGGCGCCTTTGCCGGTTGATGCGGTCGTTTCGGCGGCCGAGCCGCGATCGAGTTTGGATCTCTTGTCGGGTAGTCCCTCCTACGAACTGCACCCCGCAATCCAGCGCGCAAGCGGCGATGTCGTCGTGGTCAAGCACCAGTCGAGTCCTTTACATCCGCGTGCCGGCACACATCTGAATGAACTCCTGCGGGATCATCGGATCGAAACCCTGATCATCACCGGCCTGGTTACCAACGGCTGCTGTGAAAGCACCGCCCGCGATGCTTTTCAGCATGGCTACAGCGTGATCATCGCCAGCGATGCCACGGCCGCGATGACCGACGAGGAACACAATGCGGCGCTGTTGAACCTTTCGATCTACTACGCCGATGCGATGAGTGCGGAGTCGATCGCAGCAGCCCTTTCGACGGTGGAGCAAGGCACATGAGCAGCAGCAGATCCAACGACCTGGCGCGGCGCGCGCTCGCGCATCTGCGAGACGGCACGACGGATCAGGCACCTGACACCATGGCGCTTGCAGTCGATGCCTATCGCGACGCCGAGCGCTTCCAGCGCGAGTACAAGGCGATCTTCATGGAACGTCCGCAGGGTCTGCTGCTGTCGGTTGAGCTGCCCGAGAATGGCAGTTACGTCGCCAGGACGGTCCTCGGCAAGCCCTTGCTGATCGTGCGCGGCAACGACGGCGTGGTTCGCAGCTTCCTCAACGTCTGCCGGCACCGCGGTGCCAAAGTTTGCAAGGAAGGCAGTGGCAAGGCATCCAGGTTCGTCTGCCCCTACCACGCCTGGACCTACAGCCGTCAGGGTGCGCTGGTCGGCATGTACGGCAAGGACAAATTCGGCGCCACCGAAACCGCGAATCTCGGTCTCACGGAACTGGCCTGTCAGGAACGGGCCGGCATCGTCTGGGGGCTGCTGACACCCGGACTCAGCTTCGACGCCGACGAGTGGCTGGGAGATTTCGCGGCCGAGTTGGAGACATTGGATCTGGCGAACTGGCACCTGTTCGACCAGCGCGAGATTCCGGGCCCGGGCTGGAAAGTCACGATGGACGGTTATCTGGAGGCCTACCACCACGACCAGGTTCACGCGACCACACTCGCGCTGCACACCATCGGCAATCTGCTGGTGCACGACACCTACGGACCGCATCAGCGTCTGGTGATGGGGCGCAAGAATCTGGGTGAACTCGATGCGCAGCCAGAGAGCGAATGGAACGCGCTCGAAAAGCTGCGCCTGATCCACTCGATCTTCCCCAACATGTCGGTCTCGGGAATCCTCGGCGATCACTGCCTGGTGAGCCAGATTCTGCCCGGCGACAACCCTGGCGAGACGGTCACGCGGCAAACCATTCTGTCCGCCAGGGTGCCGACCACCGACGCAGAAATCGACAAGAGCCGGGCCTTCAGCAAGATGGCCGAGACGGCGGTTGCCGGCGAGGATTATCCAGTCGGCCTGAGCATCCAGGCGGGTCTGGATTCAGGCGCCAACAAGAGTTTCCTGATCGGCCGCAACGAGCCGGGCATCCAGCACTACCACCGCATGGTCGAAAAATTCGTCGCGGAGAGTCGCTGATGTCAGACCCTTTTGAGCGAGATTTTTATACCGACTTCGATCTCGGCGATCCGGAGCTCAACGCGCGCTGGGACGAGCTGGTGCCGCATCTGCACCAGGGATGTCCGGTCGCGAGAAGCGAGGTGGGCGAGGGCTACTGGATCGTCAACCGCTATGACGACGTGGTGAAGTGTGCCAAGGAGTGGACCACGTTTTCCGCCGCCGATGGCTTCATGGTCAACCGGCCGGCCGGCCTGCCGTATTTCGCGCCGGGCGAATGCGATCCGCCCTTGCATGACAAGTTGCGGGAAACCCTGGCGCCGTTCCTGCGCCCCAGCGCTGTCGCGCCCTTGGAAGCGCGCATCCGTCATCACGCCGATGCGCTGATCAACGCATTCGTGCAAAGCGGATCAGCCGAGATCGTTGCGCACTTCGCCAATCCGCTGCCGCAACTGGTGTTCTCGGTAGAAGTCGTCGGCATGAAACCCGCCGACATGCCGTATCTGCTTGAGGTCTTCAGCCTTTCCGGGCCGATGGAAGAACGCGGCGCCAATTTCGCGCTGGGCATGGCGAAGATCGACGAGTATCTGCGCGAGCGACGGGATTCACCGAAGCGCGGCGACATCGTCGATGCACTGCTTGCCTTCGAGCATCCGGGCTATGGCTGGTCCGATAAAGTCGGCACCTTGTCCCAGCTCACCATCGGCGGCATCGGCACGACCGGATTCGCGATCTCCGGCGGGCTGCATCATCTGGCCACGCATCCCCAAGCCCGCAACATGTTGGCCGGGGACCATAGCCTGATCCCGCGCGCGATCGAGGAATTCCTGCGCGTCTTCATGGGCGCTCCCAACATGGCGCGGCGGGTCAAGGCCGACGTGGAGATCGCCGGCACGCGCATGGCGCCCGGAGACCGCGTGCTGTTGTCGTTCGGCGCGGCGAGCCGCGACCCGGCGGTCTACCCGAATCCCGATGAAGTGGATCTTGCGCGGACGCAAAATCGGCATCTCGCCTTCGGCAGCGGTATCCACACCTGCATGGGATCGCCGCTCGCGCGGTTGATCCTGCGCATCGCCTACGAGCGGTTCCTGACGCGCATTCCGGAGTTTGCGGTGGCAGAAGGATTCGTGCCCGAGTTCGAGACGGCGAATACCCGGCACATGGTGGAACTTCAGTTGCGCTTTCCATCAGGCCCGCGCCTGCATGAATCTGCGTAAGACAATCCTATTGATTGGAGGCATAGCTTGGTAGCGATCACGGTTATATCGAGAGCGGGTAGCCCGCACGAGTTGAACGGCGACGAAGGCGCCACGCTGATGGAAGTGGCCCGCCGCGCTCTGGACGAGATCGAGGCGCTGTGCGGCGGTTGCTGCTCGTGTGCGACCTGCCACGTCTACATCGATCCTGCCTATTCGGATCGACTTCCGGCAATCAGCCAGTCCGAGGGTGAATTGCTGGACTGTTCGGATCATCGGAAGCCGAACTCACGACTCTCCTGTCAGATCATTCTGAAACCGGAACTGGCAGGGCTTTCGGCCACCGTTGCGCCAGCGGACTAAAGACCACAAAGGAGGAGACCTGAAATGAGCAAGGAAACAGCGTCAACGCGTGATGTCGTCCAAAAAGCCTACGACGCGCTCAATGCCGGCGACGTCGCGGCGTTCCTGGCGCAACTGGCCGAGGATGTCGTCCTGTACGAGGCGGACGGCGCGCCGACATCCGGCACCTTTCGCGGCAAGGCCGCAGTCTTGGACGCGTTTCCGAGCCTCGCCAGCGGTTATGGCCTGCGCGGCGTCGTGCTGAACCATTTGATCGTCGAAGATGACCGCGCGGTGGGCCTGATCGACATTCTCTGCACCTCGAAATCCGGCGTCGAGTTCAAGATGCCGACCGCCGAGAGCTGGCGGGTGCAGAACGGCAAGGCGGTCGAGATCCGGCCCTATCTGTGGGACACGGCGGCGTTCGCGAAATATTGAGGATCAAAGCAATGTCCGATAACGAAGATGCGGTCCCGCAGCCGCTCGCCCGCGACTATCACAAGGATTTCGATGTTGAGGATCCGGAATTCAATCTGCGTTTCGACGATGTGCTGGACGAGCTCGTCGCCCGCTGCCCGATGTCGCGCAGCGACAAGGGACACGGCTACTGGGTCGCCAACCGTTATGAGGACGTGCGCCGCTGCGGGCAGGACTGGAAGACGTTCTCCAGCGCGCGCGGCTACATGGTCAACCGGCCCGAAGGCGCGGTCACGATCCTGCCGGAGGAGTCCGATCCTCCTTACCACGACGTCTGGCGCTCGAAACTCAACCCGTTCTTCGCTCCGCTGGTCGTCGAGGCCTACGTGCCCGCGGTGCGCAGGATCGCGAATCAGCTGATCGATGATTTCATCGAACAGGGGCGCTGCAATTATCTCGAAGACTTCGCAGCCCACCTTCCGGGGATGGTGTTGTTCCAGTGCCTGGTGCCGGTTCCGCTTGCGGAGTTGCCACGCCTGTTTAAAGAGATCGACGAGGGCACCTTCGGGCCATTGGCCGATCGCGGGACGCATTTCATGGCGGTCTACGATTACCTGGACGGATATCTCAAGCGCCGCCAGGATGAGCCGCCGCGCGGTGACGTGATCGACGCGATTCTCGAAGGCGTCGAGAAGCACGGTGAACCCTGTCCCTGGAAGGACAAGGTGGCGATTCTGCTCGATGTCGTTTTCGGCGGCTTAGCGACGACGACGCATGTGCTGTCCGCATCCACGCACCATCTGGCGACACACGACGCCGACCGGCGCACGCTCGTCGCCGAGCCCGGACTCATCCCGCGCGCCGTCGAAGAATTCGTGCGCCTGTTCCCGCCGGTGGTCGTCGTCGGACGCTACGTGATGAAGGACGCCACGGTGGCGGGCGTGGAGTTGAAAGAAGGTGACTGGATCGGCCTCAACTACGCCGCCGCCTCGCGCGATCCTGCGGCCTGCACCGACCCGGGCGCGTTGGACGTGCGCCGCGAAGAGGTGGTGCATTCGGCGTTCGGCGTCGGTCCGCATCGCTGCCTCGGCTCGCACCTCGCACGGCTGGAACTGCGCGTGGCGACCGAGGAGTTTTTGCGCCGCATCCCGGACTTCCGGGTCACGCCCGGCAGCGTCCCGGCTTATGAAACCGGGCAGCTGCGAACCATGACCGCGCTGGAGCTGAGCTTTCCGTGCGGAATTCGAGAACGGGCAGGGGAAGCAGCGGCGTCTTAAGGCTGCCCCGCGCCGCCCGACGATCCATAGATCTGGCCGGTGGCGTAGCTGGCGTCGCTGGCTGCCAGTTGCACATAGATCGATGCGAGTTCCGCCGGTTGGCCGGGGCGGCCCATGGGCGTGGCGCCGCCGAAGTGCTTGAGCTTCTCCTGGCTCGCACCACCGCTGACCTGCAGCGGCGTCCAGATCGGGCCCGGTGCCACGCCGTTGACGCGGATGCCTTTCGATCCGAGCTGCTTGGCCAGCGACTTGACGTAATTCATCGTCGCCGCCTTGGTCTGCGCGTAGTCGTAGAGATCCGGCGTCGGGTCATAGGCCTGCTCCGAGGTGGAGGCGATGATCACCGAGCCCGGGAGCAGATGCGGCAGGGCCGCCTTGATGATCCAGAACGGCGCGTAGATGTTGGTCTTCATCGTCCAGTCGAACTGCTCGGTGGAGATGTCCAGGATCGACTCGTGGCTTTGCTGGCGGCCGGCATTGTTGACGAGGATGTCCAGGCCGCCGAGACCTTTCACCGCATCGGCCACCAGGCGTGTGCAGAAAGCCTCGTCGCGCAGGTCGCCCGGCAGGGCGATGCCGACGCGGCCTTCGGCCTTGATCAGCGCCATCACTTCCAGCGCATCGGGCTCCTCTGACGGAAAGTAGTTGATCGCCACATCCGCGCCTTCGCGCGCATACGCAATCGCCGCCGCACGCCCCATGCCCGAGTCGCCGCCGGTGATCAGCGCCTTGCGGCCGGCGAGACGGCCCGATCCGTGATAGCTGGTCTCGCCGTGGTCCGGACGGGGAACCATCCGGCCGGCGAGTCCGGGCCAGGGTTGTGACTGCGATTTGAACGGAGGCTTCGGATATTTCGACGTCGGGTCCTGCAGCGGCTGCGCTGCGGCTGAAGCTGCAGCGCCCTGCGCCGATCCCGATGCGGCCAGCGCGTTTGCGCCGAGCGAGGCGGCGGTCACGCCGGCGCCGATGCTGCCCACAACCGTGCGCCGGATGAAAAGCCTGTCGTCCTTGCTCATGCTGGATTCCTTTCCTGCAGTGGCGCTTGCGCGCCGGTGTGCGATCAGGCCGCTTTTTTGGCGACCCGTTTTGCGCGTTTGGGCAGTGCTCGCTTGCTCAGCATCTTCGCCACGACTCGCCCACGTGCCTTGTCGTTGGACGTCTGCCGCATCAGTTGATCCTTCAGCGCCTTCATCTGCGTGCCGACCATCTCAAGATCAAGATCGGTCTTCTCCACTTTCGGGAAGAATTCCGCTTCCTCTTCCTTGACGTGGTGCTGCACATATTCCTTGAGCACCGTGGCGTACGCCTTGAACAAATCGTCGCCAGCGGCCATGCCATCGAGACGCATGATCAGCCCCTTGAGACTGGCGTGCTCGACGAAAGCTTCGTCGATCATGTCTTGCGACTTTTCATCCAGCACGCGTCGTGCTTCCGGATAGAAAATGCGTTCTTCGATTTCGGCGTGAACGATCAGCGCGCGGCAGATCTGCGTGATCAACGACACCTGCGTGGCCTTGTGCGTGGCTGATTCGAACTGTTCGAACAGGCCGTCGACCTGGCGATGATCGGCTGTCAACAATTTGACGGCATGCGTGTCGGACCGCAATCCAAGAATATTCAATATCGTTTCCCCAGTTGTGAGTGCTCAGAGCGCGCAGGCTACACCAAGCGCCCTGAACCGAAACTCTCGAAACATCGCAGACGGTTTAGTTTTCTTTTACCGTTGCGCCGAGCAGCACGAGCCCGTGTGCGGCCACCGACACGGACTCCGCATCGCCCAGCGCACGCTCCTCCATTTGCAGCTGGCCACTGTCGATCAACAGGGTCCACTCGACTGCCGGCTGCGGCAGCTTGAAGTCGAAGGCCTCGCCGGCGTTGTTGATCAGCATGAGCGTGACGTCGACGCCGTCTTCCGCCGGCGTTGCGCGTCGCAGTGCCAGCAGGCGACCTTCGTCATTGCCCCAGCGCTCCTCGTCCATCGGTTCGCCGGATTCGTCGAACCATTCCACCGGCTGGATGCCCGCGACGATTTCAGTGGCGTCGTGCACGAACGACAGGCCTTGCAGGGACCGGTGCGCGAGCCGCACCTGGATCAGCCGTGCGACGTACGCGCGCAAGGCCTTGCCGGATTCGGATTCGATCTGCGACCAGTCGAACCAGGACAGCTCGTCGTCGTGGCAGTAGGCGTTGTTGTTGCCGTTTTGACTGCGGCCGAACTCGTCGCCGCCGAGCAGCATCGGCGTGCCGTGCGAGAACAGCAGCGTCGCCAGCAGCGATCGCTGCGCGTTGCCGCGCGCCGCATTGATCGCCTCGTCGTCGGTGGGGCCTTCGGCGCCGTAGTTGTTGCTGTCGTTGTCGTTGCCGCCGTCCTGGTTGTCTTCGCCGTTGGCGTCGTTGTGCTTGTCGTTGTAGCTCACCAGATCGGCCAGCGTGAAGCCGTCATGCGCGGCGATGAAATTGACCGACGCCCACGGCCGGCGACGATGATGGTCGAACAGTTCCGCCGAGCCCTGCAGCCGCGCGGCGAGCGCGCCGCGCATCGCGTCCTCGCCTTTCCAGAACTTGCGGATGTCGTCGCGATACTTGCCGTTCCATTCCGCCATGCCGGCAGGATGGTTGCCAATCTGGTAGCCGCCCATGCCGATGTCCCAGGGTTCGGAGATCAGCTTGACGCGCGCCAGCACCGGGTCCTGCATCAGCGCGTCGAAGAAGCCGCAACCGGGATCGAAACCCGTGTCTTCGCGGCCGAGCGTCACGCCCAGATCGAAGCGGAAGCCGTCGACATGAAATTCCTGCACCCAATAGCGCAGCGAATCCATCACCAGCTGGATCACGCGCGGATGGCTCATGTTGACGGTGTTGCCGGTGCCGGTGTCGTTCATGCAGTAACGGCGCTCGTCGGGCATCAGCCGGTAGTAGCTGGCGTTGTCCAGGCCGCGGAACGACATCGTGGTGCCGCGTTCGCTGCCTTCGCAAGTATGGTTGTAGACCACGTCGAGAATCACTTCCAGGCCGGCCGCGTGCAGTTGCTTGATCGCCCACTTGATCTGCGACAGATCGCCATCGGCGGCATAGCGCTGTTCGGGCGCGAAGAAGCCGAGCGTGTTGTAGCCCCAGTAATTGGCGAGGTCCTTTTCGACCAGGTGACGATCCTGGGCGAAAGCGTGGATCGGCAGCAGCTCCACGGCGGTGACGCCGAGGCTCTTGAAGTATTCGATGGTGCGCGGATGACCCAGACCGCCGAAGTTGCCGCGATCCTGTTCCGGCAGTTCGTCGCAGAGCTTGGTGAGACCGCGCACATGGACCTCGTAGATGACGGTTTCGGCCCAGGGCGTGCGCGGCGCGTGGTCCTCGCCCCAGTTGAAGCTCTCGTCGGTCACCACCGCCTTGGGCATGAAGGCGGCGCTGTCGCGCTCGTCGAACGACAGATCTTCTTCCTCCGCGTTGAGCTGATAGCCGTGCAGCGCGTCGTCCCAGACGATGGCGCCATCGATCTTCCTCGCGTAGGGATCGAGCAGCAATTTGTTGACATTGAAGCGATGGCCTTCCTCCGGCGCATACGGGCCGTCGGCGCGATAGCCGTAGCGCTGCCCGGGCTTGGCCTGATCCAGATAACCGTGCCACACACCATCGGTGCATTCCGGCAAATCAATGCAGTCGTTCTGCTGCCCGCCGCCGTCAAACAGGCACAGCTGCAGCCGCGTCGCGTTCTCCGAGAACACCGCGAAGTTGGTGCCCTGTCCGTCCCAGGTGGCTCCCAGCGGATAGGGCTGGCCGGCTTGCAGACGCAGAGAATCGCTGGACGACGCATCGCGCGCGGCCGAGGGGTTTGACATGGGTAAGGCTCCGAATGTTGCCGGATGGCAGTGGGGCTGAAGGGGCAACGAAGCGGCGCCTCGTCGTCACATCAGTATTCGGGCGCGCAAGCAACTCAAGGCTGAATGAGCCAGTGGCTAATGAGCCAGTGGCTTTGGAACGCCGCGTCAGCCCGTGGTCTAGCTCACCGCGCGGTCCGACAAGCGCAGAGCGCGCTCGACGTCCAGCAAGCCGCGGCCATAGACCGGGTCGGTGCCGTAGGGGCCGAGATTGCGCGCGCCGGCCAGCAGAATCGACGCGGCTTGCCGCGGGCTCAGCGCCGGGTTGCGATCGAGCAGCAGCGCCAGAGCGCCGGCCACGTACGACACCGAAAACGAGGTGCCCGAAACCAGATGGCAGGTCTTTTCGTTGCAATCCACCAGCAGGTTCTGCCCTGGTGCCGCGACAAAATAATCGGCCTGCATGCCGGCGCGGTTGGACCAGTCCGCGAGCCGGCCGGTGAAGGTGCTGGCGCCGGCGACGACGATCGAGCCGCGGAAGCGCGGGTCGGACGCGTAGTACGCCGGCCACGCCGGCGCCTCGCGCGCATCGTTGCCGGCTGCCGCTACGATCACCGCGCCCGAGGCCGCGGCACGCGCCAGCGCCGCCTCCGCCAAGGGCAGCGGGTGATAGCCGATCAGGGGCACGCCGATGACCTTGGCGCCATGCGCGACGGCGTAGTCGAGTCCGCGCGCAAGGTCACCCGAGCGCACCGCGCACTGTGTGGCGCAGGACCCGTCGATGTCCGCGCGTACCGCCAGGATCGTCGACTGATACGCGACGCCCATTGTCCCCTGATCGTCGAAGCTGCCGGCTACCAGGCCCGCGGTGGTGGCGCCGTGAACGCCGATCGGCAGGTTGCCCGGGCGCTTGACCAGATCGGTGGAGTAGGGCGAGACGTGGCCGAGCAGCTGCGCCGCGGTACTGGACAGACCGGTATCGATCAAGGCGACCGTCACACCCGCGCCGGTGGCACCTGCGGCGTACGCACGGTCGGCCCTGATCGCACCAATGCCCCAGCTCAGCCGATATTCCAGGCTGGTCGGCTGGGGCCGCGGCACACGCTTGTTTCTTGGAAGCGACGCGGTACTGCCCTGCCGAGTGAACCGGTCGGCCGTGAGTTGCGCGTGGACCGTGCCGATATCCAGCGTCGCGCATGCCACGAAGCAAAGTATCCATCGCACGACGGTCCGAAACGCAGGCAGGTGGATATTCACGAAGTTGGGCTAGGGAGCTGCGGCTCCGTTCTCGGTGCCGGACAGGCTGCCGGGCAGCTGCCATCCGCTAGCGGTACGGTTCATGCCAGTGCCGCAGATGCCGCAGTGGTAAACCAGTTCGCCCACCGCCAGATAACGCAGCCGGTCCACCGATCGCACGGCCTGCGCGGCGTGCGGCGCGCCGCAGGTATGCAGCTGTCTCATACAACCGATACAGATCATCGCTTCAGGTCCGGTGGCGTTCTTGGGTGTGCTCTGCATCGAGCTGGATCGACTATAGCTTCAGGTCATTAATACCTGCCGGATGTGCCGTGACCGTCAAACTCTCGTTGCGTATCGCTCGCGACGGGCCGAGGTCTCGTTGTCGTACGTCGCATGTGGCTAATTTGAGGTTAAGTCTTGATCACTAGAGTGCGCGGAACAACTTTTGCTTAATAGCTCATCAGACCCTGGATCAAGGAACGATTATTTCAATGAAAACCTGTGCCGGCTGTTCGCCGATCGAAAACAAGACGCACCTGTCGCGTGTGCCCAGCTGCCTTGAGCCGATCGTGTTCGCATCCGGTTCGGCCGATGCCGCGGCCAGGTCGCGCCATTCGTCCTATCAGTGCATGGCCTGCGACCGCATCTGGATTTTTGAGGGCCGGTCGGGCTATTCGTCCCTGACGACGTACCAGCGCGCCGCGTAAACAGTCGTTATCCCGTTCGCGGGACGCTTTGACGAATCGGAGTCCGGCGTCCAATCTGTTGTCCCCGCGTTGTCCGGAGCCTCCCATGCAGGCGCCCGCCATCAAGACCGATCGCCGTTATACCTACGCTGACTACCTGCAATTTCCTGACGATCAGCGTTGGGAGATTATTGATGGAGTCGCCTACGACATTTCGCCGTCGCCCTCCGTGGCGCATCAAGATCTCAGCATGGAATTGTCGGTGCAGGTAGGCGCGCAACTGCGTGGTAGGCCTTGTCGAGTTATTGCTGCCCCGATCGATGTGCGCTTCGAAAACACAGACAAGACCGACAAGGTCGTCCAGCCCGACCTTCTGGTGGTTTGCGATCCGGGCAAGATCACTTCGCGCGGTGTGGTCGGTGCGCCCGACTGGATCGTGGAGATTCTCTCACCGGCCACGGCGGGCAAGGATCAAATCGTCAAACGCGCCTTGTATGAAGCCCAGGGTGTTCGCGAGTTCTGGCTGGTCCATCCGGTGGATCGTCTGGTCACCATTTATCGTCTCGGCGCCGACGGCGCTTATGGCGCTTCCGACATCGCCGAACTCAAGGGCAAGACGTCCGTCAGAGCGCTGGACGGTGTCGAGATCGACTGGGATCTTTGGCAGCCCCTAGAGGGGCAGGACCCGACTGACTGAGCCGATGCGCGGCGAGCGCGGACCTTTTATTGGCGTTGGTCCACGGGCCGGTTCCAGGCCTTCGCCGCTGCGGTTTCATACGCTTCGTAACCGGCCAGGGCATCGAACACCGAGCGCCCGCAGTCCGGCTCCAGGCCGTCGCCCAGGCGCACCAGCTGCAGGCAGAACCAGCCGAGCAGGCCGAAGGATTCGATCCGCTTGAATGCAGCGTCGTCGACGTCCGGGCCCAGCGCATCGCGAGGCATCGACAAGCCGTGTTCCACGGCGGGTAGCACGGCGATGCGGCCCGACAGCAGATCGAGACCTGCGCCGTCGGGCTCGACGCACAGTGGACGGCCGACGCCGATCACCTCGCCGGCGCCCGATCGGAGCACTTCATTCATCAATGCCGCCGAGCGCATGCCACCGGTGATCATCAGCGGCATCTTTGCGCGCGGCCGGACCTTGATCGCGTAGTCGAGGAAATAGGCCTCGCGCGCGGCGGTGCTCGTCGCCACCGGCCTGCCCTGCTGGGCCGCAGTTTCTCCAAGGCCGACCATCTGCATCTGTTCGTAATTGCCTCCGGAGATTTCGAGCAGATCGATGTGCTCGTCGCTGAGCCATTCGACGATCTGCATGGACTCCTCGAAGCCGAAACCGCCGCGCTGGAAGTCGGCGGAATTGAGTTTGACGGCGACGGGAAAATCATCACCGACGGCCTTGCGCACCGCGCGCACGGTTTCCAGCAGAAGGCGAGCGCGATTGCCGAGACTGCCGCCCCAGTCATCGGTGCGCCTGTTCGCCAGCGGGCTGAGGAATTGCGAAAACAGATAGCCGTGCGCGGCATGCAGCTGCACGCCGGTAAAGCCCAGCTCGCGCGCGGTCACCGACACATGGACGAAGCGCCGGATCACGTCGGCGATCTGCGCTTCGGTCATCGCCCGCGCTTCTCCGCAACCGGCCTCGGCCATCGGCAGCGAGATCGCCGACGGCGCCAGCGGCGCGGCGTTGACCTCGGCCGGAGTCTGTCGTCCCGGATGGTTGATCTGCATCCAGAAGTGCGCGCCGTCACGGGTGCCGATCTGCGCGAGCCTGCGCAAGCCTTCGAGTCCGCCGTTGCCGTCGATGGCGATGTTGCCGGGCCGTTCGAGATGGCGCCGGTCGACCTGCACGTTGCCGGTGAGCATCAGCCCGAAGCCGTTGCGCGCCCAGCGCTCGTAGAGTCTGAAATGACGATCGGTGACGCGGTTGTCGGCGTCGGCGAGCCCCTCGGTCATCGCCGCCTTGGTCAGGCGGTTGCGCAGCACCGCGCCGCAGGGCAGGCGCAGCGGCTGCTCCAGAGGCCTGGACACCGGATGCGCCTCAGGGCGCGATGAACGCGGCGATGTGCTGGGTGTCGAGATATTCGCGGACGCGCAGGATCTTGTCTTCGCGCAGTTCGATCAGAAAGTGATACTCGTTGTTGTAGATGCGGCCGTTGGGGTGTTCGCCATAGGACTCGGCCTCCACCGCCACCTTGTCGCCTTCGCCGATCATGCTGCGGATGGTGATCGGCAGGCCGTGTTTGAGCACCGGCACCAGGCCGTTGAGGATCGCGGTCATCTCGAGCTTGCTCTTGGTGCCCGCGAGCGCCAACAGCTCGGGCTTGCCGCCGATCCACCAGGTGCCGTCCTCCGCCATCATCGCCATGCCGCCGGCGACGTCTTTGGATTCGCCGAAATGCGCGAAAAAGTCGGTGACGATCTTCTTGTTCTGTTCAATGCCCATGGGTGTTTCCTCCGGTATCCAGTTCGTAGCTTGCAAGCCTTCGTCAACGCCGACAACCCTCGAAAGGGTGGTGCGCAGTCCTACAATCCGAGCCGACTCTCGACGATCAGATCGAGTTGTCGCGCGCGGTGCACGGCGAGCGTGCGACGGCTCACGCCCAGCTTGCTGTAGACGTTTTTCAAGTGCCACTTCACGGTCTCGGTCGCCAGCATCAGGGTGCGCGCGGTCTGTTCGTTGGACAGGCCCTGTGCGACCAGGCTCAGCACGTCGCGTTCGCGTTGGCTCAAGGGCTCGATCTGCGCGGTCCGCGGCCTGGTCGCGGTGCTCGGCGTTGCGCCCAGATCCAAGGCGTTAAACAGCCGGTCACGCCAGGGCGTGCGCGGCAGCGTGGACGCGAACTCCGGCGTGTGGACGAAGCGTTCCAGCAAGCGCGCCGCCGCAGCGCCTTCGTCGGCGATCGATCGGATCATGCCGGCGCCTGCGGCGATCTGCAGCAGGGCACCGGCCTCGGCCAGCGCCTCGCGCTTGGCCCCGGCCTGGTCCAGAGCGATCGCCAGCAGCAGGCGCGTGCGCGCGGTGGGGTAGGGGCTGGTCGCGGGATTCTCGTCGGCCAGCACGCCGCGCAGCAGGCTCGCGGCCTCGGTGGCGCGTTGCAGATGCAACAGCCAGCGCGCCTGGCCGATGCAGCGTACGCGCCAGGTTTCGGATTGCGCGCTGGTCGGCGGCGCGGCGGCGGGAGTCAGCGCCTGCAACCGTGCTTGCGCACGGTCGGCGTCGCGCGGACGATCCTGCCGCAGCCATAGACGCACCTGTTCTGCCAGACACACCGCGCTCAGGCGTGGCCAGCGTCGCCGCGCGGCGACAAGCTGGCCGCGTTCGAGCAGCGCATGGGCGGCGTCGTAGTCGCCGCGCGCCGCCGACAGTCGCGCCAGCGACAGATAGGCGCTGCGTACCGAGTCCAGATAGCAGGCATCGTCGACGATGTCGCGGCGGTCGGCGAGCAGCTGCTCGACCTCAATCAGCTCGTTCCATTCGTAGTGCACCGCCGCGAGCGAGCACGCGACCAGCGTGGCGGCGGCGCTGCGGCGGCCGGCGTTGGCTTCGGCCAGATGCAAGGCCGCGCGGCACTGGCGTGCACCCTCGTGCAGTCGCGCTTCGCGAATGTCGCAAGCGCCCAGCGTGGTGGCTCGGTAACTGTTGGTGAACAGATTGCGACGCGGGTCGGTGCTCGGCGGATACCACTCGGGCTGCTGCACCGCGCGTGCCCGCGCCAGATCGCCGGCCTTCTGATAGCAATGGGTCAAGCCGTTGAGCGCGGCCTGATGCACCCAGGTCGCGGCGTCGTCCTGGCCCGGCGAATTTGCCTGTGAAGACAGATGCGCGAGATAACGCTCGCCCAGCACCAGCGCGCCGGCGGTGTCGTCCTGCAGCGCGGTGATGCAGAAACGCAGCGCCAGCAGCTCGGCGTCGATCGCCGGATCGGCGGGGAATTCACCCGCCGCCATCTGGCGCGAGAGACCGTCGACGACCCGCATCGCCTCGTCCAGCTCAATGGTCAAAAGCGACGCCCAGCCCACGGCGATGCGCAAACGCAGGCGCGGCCGCACCGCCGAGTCCGGCAGCTTGCGCACCCAGGCCAGAAGATTGCGCACGCGGCTGTCCTCGACCTCACGCATCGCGCACAGCTCGACCCATTGCGCCGCCAGATCCAAACGTTCCGCCGCCAACGCGTGACGCACCGCCTCCGCCCACAAGCCCTGCGCGGCGAACCAGTGCGCCGCGCGCTCGTGCAGCCCCCGCACCTGCTGCGGATGTCGCTGTTCGAGCTGGGCGCGCAGAAAATCCGCGAACAGCGCGTGATGCCGATACCAGCGGTTCTCGTCGTCGAGCGCGTCCAGAAACAGGTTCTGCTGATGGAGTTGGCGCAGCATGCCGGCGCCGTCTTCGATCCCGGTGAGATGCTCGCAGAGCGCGCCACTGAGACGCTCGAGGATGCAGGTGTGCAGCAGAAAGTCGATGGTGCCCGCGTCCAGGTTCGGCAGTACCGAATCGGCGAGGTATTCGTTGACCGCGCGGAACTTGCCGGAGAAGGACGCGATGAGGCGCGCCGCGTCGCCGTGCCCGCGCAGCGCGATCGCCGCGATCTGCAAGCCCGCCGCCCAGCCTTCGGTGGCCTCGTGCAGCGCGCGCGTCTGGCCGGCGTCGAGCTTGAGCGCGGCGACGTCGCCGACGAAGCAGCGCGTGTCCTCGATGCCGAAACGCATGCAGCCGGCGTCGATCTCCACCAGCTCGTCATGCGCGCGCAGGTAGGCCAGCGGCAGCGGCGGTTCAACGCGTGTCGCGATCACCAGATGCAGATTGGCAGGCGCGTGCAGCAGCAGAAAGGCCAGCAGATCGTGGACCGCGCCCGCCTTGATGCGGTCGTAATCGTCGAGGATCAGGCTCAGCTCGGTGTCGATCGCCGCCAGCGCGTTGATGACCGATGTCAGCGAGACTTTCGGCGACGCGATCTCACCGTCGGCACGGAATTCCGGCAGGCCGTCGGCCAGCGGGCCGAGCGCGTCGGACAGCGCCTTGGCGAGATAGGAGACGAACTGGCCGGCATCGTTGTCGTCGGCGTCGAGCGTGACCCAGGCGACCAGGCGACGGTCCGCGATCAGGCGTTCGCGCCAGTCGGCCAGCACGGTCGTCTTGCCGAAGCCGGCCGGCGCACGCAGCACCGTCAGCCGGCGCTGCGCACCGAGCGCGAGCTGCTGGATCACGCCCTCGCGCCGCACCATCCGCCGCAGCGGTCGCGGCGGGGCGAGCTTGGTGCGGATGATGCGGGTGCCGGCAGTGGCCGGCACGGCCGCCTGAACCGATTTGCGCGGCAAGGTTCTCCTCCATCGCCGTCACTGGTGTGATGGGTCACGGTAGGAGGGCGATGGGCGGGGCGTCAAGCAAAACCCGCCGGCTGCCGCTTATCCGAAGCGCTTCTTGCGATTGTCCGCGGCGATCGCGTCCATCGAATAGACGTCCTGCACCACACCATAGCCAACATGCCCGTCGCCGGTGGTCCAGCGATGCAGGGTGTTGTAGGGATGGATGCACAGATAACAGGGCCAGGGAGCGCCGGCGATGGCGCCGCCGCGGATGCTGAGGGTCTGGCCGCTGGCGTCGATGATCTCCAGTTCCATCGCCACGCCCTGCAGGCCGTTGCGATCGGCCGCGGCGGTGGCCTTGGCGATCGAATGCACCTGGCCGTCGCGCAGCACGTAGCCGTGCGCGAGTTCGTACTGCTCGTCGCGCGGCGCGAACGGCGTGAACTTGAGGATCAGATGTGCGGCCAGGTCCTTGCCGAAATGCGCATGCATCCAGCACATCGTGTGCATATCGTGCTCGGCGCGCGGGCCCCAACTGTGATCCATCGTGTCGACGCAATCGATCTTGAACGTGCGTCCGTCGAGCTTCAGTTCGCCTACGACGTGGCTGGTCTGATCGAAGTGGCCGTTGTAGCCGGCGCCGAAGCCGGAGTGCGCGTCACGCGACTGCGGCTGGGCGCGCACGTTCTGCTTGGGGTCGTGGATGTCGAACGGGTCCATCAGACCGACATAGTCGAGATGGATCTCGGTGCCGTTGCGTGCGACGTAGTCGATGCGATAGTCGCGCGGCGCATTCACCGCCTTGACGCGCAGGCCATTGGGCAGCGAGTAGTCGAGCAGCGATTCCGGCAGCGGCAGATGCTGGGCCACGTCCAGATGCAGCACGTCGAGACGATCGGACGACAGGCCACCGTAGACGATGATGTCGGACACGCAGGCGCCGACGCCGGCGCGCGCCACCGTGTAGATGCTGCCGAGCAGCCGCTCTTCGGGAATGTAGAAGCCGAAGTAATTGGTCTCGGCCCAGTCGTGGCGGTCCTCGGCCGGCGTGTGGAAATCGATGTCCTTGCTGTCGATCATCTCGCTTCTCCTGTTGGCTGTTATCGCGACGACGCGCCGTTTATTTCCTGAACTGGCGCCAGTTGGGCTTGCGTTTTTCCATGAAGGCTTTGGCGCCTTCGGTGTTTTCTGGCGAGCCGGCCATGCGCATGATCAACTGCTTGCCGTGTTCGAAATTGCCGATGATCGAATCGAACCAGACATTGGCGTTGAGCTTGCTGATCTCCAGGTAGGACGGGCTGCGGTCCAGCAGCTCCTCGCACCAGGCCTGGGTCTCTTGCTTGAGCTTATCCTGCGGCACCACCTTGTTGACCCAACCCATCTCGAAAGCTTCCTGCGCGGTGTACTGCTTGCATAGATAAACCACTTCGCGCGTGCGCTTCTCGCCGATGGTCATCGCCAAAAGATTGGTGCCGCCGATCACCGGCGAGCTGCCGATCTTGGGGCCGACCTGCCCGAGCTTGGCGGTCTCCGAAGCGATGGCGAGGCAGGCGCAGATCACGATCTCGTTGCCGCCGCCGATGGCGAAGCCGTTGACCGACGCGATCACCGGTTGGCGGATGCGGCGCATCGCGGTGAGCGCGTTGGCGGACGCGTCGAACAGCTTGCGGCCCTTCTCGACGCTGAAATCCGTGATGTCGGCCAGATAACCGCCCGAGCAAAACGCCTTGTCGCCCGCGCCGGTGACCACGACCACGCCGACGCTGCTGTCGGCATGCGCAGCCCAGAGCGCATCGCCGTATTCACCGATCATGCGGTAGTCGAAACTGTTGTAGCGCTCCGGATGGTTGAAGGTGATGGTGGCGACGCCGCCTTTGGATTCGTAGAGGATGTGTTCGTAGCTCATTGTGATGTTCTCTGGTTTCGGTTTAGAGCTTGGCGATTTCGCCGCGATCGTGGGTGTAGTTCGGCTGCGCCTCTTTGAGTATGCGGCGCAGTCCTTCAGCCACCAGAGTCGGATCGTCCTGCGCCTCGCATTCCGGCCCGTGTGTGTAGCCCTGCTGGATCGAGTAGCGGATGCCCCAGGCTTCGAAGATGCGCCCGCTCACGTCACGCGCCTCCGGGCTGGCGAGCCAGACCGCGAGCGCCGCAATCCACACCGGGCTGCGACGGCGCAACACCTCTTCGGTATAGACCATGCCCTCGGTCATGCGCGTGTTGGCGCGCGGTGCGAGCGCGTTGACGGTGACGCCGTAGCCGGCGCCGGCCATCTCGCGCGCCAGCACCAGGCTCATGCTGGCGATGCCGGCTTTGGCCGCGCCGTAATTGGCCTGGCCGACGAGGCTGCCGTACAGACCCGAATGCGAGGTGGTGTTGATGATGCGCGCGTCGTTGGTCTCGCCGGCTTTCTTGCGCGCACGCCAGTGCGTGATCGCGGCATGCGCAGGCGCCGCGGTGCCCTTGAGATGCACGCGCACCACGTCGTCCCAATCGCTCTCGCTCATGTTGACGAACATGCGGTCGCGCAGGATGCCGGCGTTGTTGATGAGGATATCAAGGCGGCCGTAGGTGTCGATGGCCTGCTCGACCATCTGGCTCGCGGCGCTCCAGTTGGATACATCGCAGCCGTTGATCGCCGCGATGCCGCCTGCCGCCTTGATCTCGTTGACCACTTCCTGTGCCGGCGTCAGATCGGCGCCGTGGCCGGCGGCGTCGCCGCCCAGATCGTTGACCAGCACTTTCGCACCGTGCTTCGCCAGCATCAGCGAATATTCGCGGCCCAGTCCCCGCGCGCCACCGGTGACGATGGCGACGCGGCCTTCACAGAGTTTGTTCATGGTTTCTCTCGTTGATCACGTTGTCTTGATGGAACGACGCTCGGCCCGCCGAAGCTCGTCCTGCAATACGACACCCGCCGTCGTGCGGTCCCAGGTGGCCGCGGTGTTGCCGGCGTCGCGCAGAATATTTTTCTGTATTTTCTCGGACGGCGTGCGCGGAAAACCGTCCATGAATTCCAGGTAGCGCGGCACGGCGAAGTAGGGCAGGCGCGGCTCGCACCATTCGATGATCTCCGCATGCGTCGCCGTGCAGCCGTCCTTGAGCACGATGCAGGCCTTGATCTCGTCTTCGCCGCCTTCGTCGGCCGGCACCGCGATCACCGCGACATCCGCCACCGCCGGATGGCGGCGAATCGGGCCTTCGACTTCGAAGGATGAAATGTTCTCGCCGCGCCGACGCAGCGCGTCCTTGAAGCGATCGACGAAGTAGAACCAGCCCTGCGCATCGCGGCGCAGTGCATCGCCGGTATGGAACCACAGATTGCGCCAGGCTTCGGCGGTCTTGTCGCCCATGCCGACATAGCCGGCGTTGATCGTCCAGGGCTGCTTGTGGCGCAGGACCAGTTCGCCGATCGCGCCATCGGCGACTTCCTCATCGGTCTCGGGATTGACGATGCGGGCTTCGAAGAATTGATCGACCAGCACACCGGCCGCGCCCGCTGGACGCTCATCGTTGTGCTCGGGCGGTGACAGAAACGGCAGGCAGATTTCGGTCTGGCCGAACGCGGTGGTGATGTGCCGGACGCCGAAGCGTTGTTTGAATTCTTCGACGATCCCGTCGGGCACCGGCGCCGCGAGGATGCAGCGCAGACGATGCGTCGCGTCGCGCGGAGTCGGCGGCTGCGCGTAAACGAAGGGCAACATGACGCCGATGGAGTTGATCACCGTCGCGCCGCTCGCATGCAGGCGATCCACCCAGCTCGTCGCGCTGAAACGCTCGTACATCACGCAGCGCGCGCCGACGATCAGGCAGGGATAGATCGTCAGCACCTGCGCGTTGGCGTGGAACAAGGGGAAAGCGGTCGGATAGCAATCCTCGGCGGCGAGCTGCGTGACGACGGCGCCGTTCTCCGCGAACAGATAGCACTGCGCGTGCGGCATCAGCACGCCTTTCGACAGGCCGGTGGTGCCGGAGGTGAAGATGATCGCGGCGATGTCCTGCGGCCGCACTTCGACGCCGGGGTTCTGCGCGTTGCCGGAGTACATGTCCGTAAGGCGCAGCACTTCGCAGTCGCCGATCGTGGGCGCGCCGTCGATCGCGCCGTCGCGCGACCACAGCAATACGCGTTGCAACTTGGGCATGTTGGCGATGCTGTCGCGAACGGCCTCCAGAAAATCCACATCGACGATCAGCGTGCTCGCGCTGCTGATGTTGATCTGGTGTTCGAGGAAGCTGCCCTTGTACGCGGTGTTGATCGGCACTTCCGCTGCGCCGAGCTTGTTGAGCGCGAACCAGGCGAAGACGTAGTCCAGGCTGTTGGGCATGAAGATCGCGGCCCGATCGCCTCGGCCGATACCGAGCGCGACGAACCCATGCGCGAGCCGGTTGACCTTGCGGTTCACCGCATCGAAGGACAGGAACTCACTGTGGTCATCCCAACGCAGAAACGGCCGATCGCCGATCTGCGCCGCCTGATGTTCGAGCACCGCCGGCAAGGTCCATTGCGCAGGCGCGAAGTGCGGCGTGATGTGCGGCATTTTCAGCATGGCAGAGCGGCTTCAGGTGACCAGGAAACCGCCGTCGAGCACCAGTTCGATGCCAGTGACCCAGCGCGCCGCATCGGAGGCGAGATAGCGCACGCCGTTGGCGACGTCCTGCGGCTGGCCCAGGCCCACCAGATGCGCCGCTACGAACGCGGCTTCTGCCGCCGCTTCGTCCGGCATCAGACCCAGATCGACGTAGTCCTTGAGCGTGCGCGTACCCATCTCGGTTTTCACCAGTCCGGGATGGATCGAGTTGACGCGGATGCCGTAGTTGAAACGCCCGCATTCGATCGCCGCCGCCTTGGTCAGCAAGCGCACGGCGCCCTTCGACGCGCTGTAGGCGCCCAGGCCGATCACGGCCTTGATGCCGGCAATCGATGAGGTGTTGATGATCGATCCTCCACGCCCGCTTGCGCCGCCCGGACGCATGCAGCGAATCGCGTGCTTGGTGCCGAGGAACACACCCGCGGCATTGACGCTCATCAAGCGATTGAAATCTTCGAGCGCCATGTCCGCTATGAAAGACGCCAGTTCGATGCCCGCGTTATTGGCGACGATGTTGAGCCCGCCGAAGCGCTGCACCGCGAACGCGGTGGCGGCTTCCCAGTCGGATTCCTGGGTGACGTCGAGCGGAATGAACGCCGCGCCGGCCCCGAGCTTCGCCGCAGTCGCTTCACCCTCGGCGATGAGGATGTCGGCGATCACCACCTTGGCGCCGCCCTCGTGCAGCGACGCGGCGATGGCGGCGCCGATGCCACGCGCCGCACCGCTGATCAGGGCGACTTTGCCGTCCAGGCGAAACGAGTCTTTGGCGCTCATCGTGAAGCTCCTTTGATGGTTCTATCGGAGGCTTGCCAGCCGTGCGAGCACCTGCTCGGGCACGGCGTCCGCGGGGATTTCGGCATAGAGAAAACCACCGTCATTGGACGGTGTGTCGCCACCGTTCCAGAAACTCGGCGGGAGAATCAGGCCGGTCGGCAGCCCGTCGATCTTGTTTGGCGCGATGACGAATTGCAGCGAGGCATTTCCGCCGCTGTAGCTCGTCGCCTGCGGCAGCTTGAGGCCGACATCCCAGCGATAGTGCGAGGCGAGATTGCACACGGCCTGGTACCACTCGACTTCTTCGCTCGTTGCCGGTTCGGTCTCGGTCGATTCGATCATCAACAGCGCGTCGAGGCCGGAGTCACCGAAGGCGCGCAGAAAGTCGGCAACATAGACCGCTCCGCTATCGACTTCATCCGCACCCGCATCCGGGGCTTCGCCATGCGCGAGCGTGAAGCTGTCGATCAGCCAGCGCCGCGGCGAAGGGATTTCCAACACCAGCGGCAGATCGCCGTGGCAGGCGCGCAGTCCTTGCAGGATCGAGCGCAGGTGATCGCGTAGCGCTTCATCGGCGAGCAGCGCTTTCAGCGGCGCAGTAGCGCGGCGCTTGGCGGCCATCGCCGTTTTCAGCGAGGCATCACGCGCGATCCACGCCGTTACTACCGGCGCGACGTCGAACACGGCGACACCGGACTTGAGCAGCCCCTGCGACTTGCGATGCCAGGACACGTATTCCGCCACGTCCAGCAGCGGCGGCTGGCCGTTCGCCAGCAATCGCGCTGCGTATTCCTGCGCATCGATCCACAGCAGGCGCCCACCTGCGATCTTGTCGTTTAAGCGGCTCATCCGGTCGTTCCCCTGGCTTCGAGTTCCGCGACTCTAGCTTCGAGTTCGGCGATGCGCACCTCGCGCGGGTCCTGGATCCATACCGGCTGGACGTTGTCGCCGCTCATCTTCTGGCGGGTGGCGCCGTGGCCGGAATAGATCACGCTGTCGTCGCCCCAGGAGCCGTAGTAGGGAATATCCATCGGCGGCTCGGGCTTGACCCAGTTCTTGACGAATTCCAGATAAGGCTTGCCGCGCGCCTTGCGCCGGCTGCGTTCGGCCTTGCGTTCCAGCTCGGTGGCGGCGAGATCGACACGGCGCGTCGGCGGGTCGTAGACCACGTGGTAGATGGTCTGCGCGGAGTCGTCGGAGATCAGGTCTTCGCGCAGGTCCTTCATCACCAGTTCGGGATCGCGTTCGAGCACATCGCCGTAACCTCCGCCGCCGCCCTGGCACATCATGTAGATCTCGCCTTCGGTGGTCATCTCGAAAGTGATGCCGGGCGATGCCAGGTACTTGCCGCCTTCGATGGGCTGCTCGTTCATCAGGTCGACGATGTTGTGCGGAAAGCGCCTGGCGTTTTCGGGCTTCTTCAGCCACTCGAAGACGTTGATGCCCTTGACCCGGCACAGCGGGTAGGCTGGCGAGGAGTAACCGCCGAACAGGCCGGGGCAGGAGTTGAATTCCGAACCGGTCTGGCCGGTCATGAAGCCCCACATCGGCGTGCCGCGCGAAGTCACCATCTGCTCGTAGCCGAGGCCGCCGCGATATTTGCCCCAGCCGACGCGATCCTTTGCAAGCTGCTGCGCGACCAGGCGCACCATCGGCAGTTCTTCCTCGACCAGTTCCTGTTCACCGGTATCGGCCATGAACGAGAAGCAGGGCGAGACCGAGTGCTCGCCGTCGCGGTTGGAGCGGCCGCCTTGTCCCGCGCCATTGATGTCGGCGCAGAAATTACCCGTGATCTCCAGGTGCTGGGTGACGCCGCCGTAAATGAAAGTCGCGGGCTGGTTGTACTGCGCCGCCATCACCATGGTCACGCGCGCGCGCGCTTCCGGCGGCACGCTGTACATGAACTTGTTGATGATCTGGCCGGGCTTGATCAGGTAGCGGAAGGCCGGGAGGATCGACATCGGCATCGGCGCATCGTTGTCGCAATTCACCAGGGTGCGCGGATCGGCCTCGAAGCCGAAAGCCGAGAACACCGCCTGGTTGCGCGGCAGGTCGGGCCAGACCTGCTGCACCAGGCCGGTGAGGATGAAGGCCTTGATCGACGAGGCCAGGCAATTGATGGCGCGGTTGTTGAGCTGCGGCGACGTGCCGCGGATCACCCAGGTGGCGGTGTCGCCCTTCTTGTGCAGCTCGCAGTTGACCTTGAGCAGCGAAGGTTCACGCAGCGTGGAGTCGATCCAAGACGGATAGCGCACGATGCCGTCGGGCATCTCGCTGATACGGCGCTTGACCTCGGCCTCGGTGTCTTCGAGATTCAGGCGCAAAAAAGCGATGGTCGCATCCAGGCCGAATTCCTCGACCACCGCGTGCATGCGCTCGCGCATGCGCAGCACCGCGAACAGCTTCACCTTCACATCTTCGTACTGCAGCTTGGGATCGCGCACCGAGTTCTGCAGGAAGGTCAGCAGATCGCGTCGCACCTCGAAGTTTTCGACGATGCGGAACGGCGGCATGCGGATGCCCTCGTCGTAGGGCGAAATCGCGGAGGCCGGCATGCCGCCGGGTTCGCAGGCGCCGTTCTCGCCTTCGTGGATCGTCGAGGACAGCCAGCAGACCAGCTCGTCGCCGACGAAGAACGGCAGGATCAGCGACTGGTCGGTGTTGTGGATGTTGCCGTAGCGCGAGTCGTTCATGATGAAGGCGTCGCCGTCCTTCAAACCCACCGTCGGTTCCTCGCGCCAGTACTTGTTGATGAACTTGATCGGGTAGGGCGACACCGACGCAAAAGCGATGATGCCGGCCGAAGCGTCGGACAGATCGCCCGAAGCGGTGAACACCGCCGTCACCAGATCGCCCCACTTGGCGCCGGGCGCCGAGCCCATCTGCTCGACCATGCGATAGCCTTCTTCCATCGCTGAAGTCAGGCGTCCGCGCACCTGGTTGATGCGATGCGGATCGTTGCAGTTGGTGATGGCCCGTTCTTCACGCGCGCTGCGCGGCTCCAGGCCGTGATGGCGCAGGATCTCCTGGTCGGGCGCGAAGAACAGGCGATGCTCTTCAAGGAAATCCTTCAGCAGTTTTTCTTCGGCGGCGCTGAGCTTGGGGCTGTTGGAATCACCCATGGTGTTCTCCGTTCTTTTGGGCGTCGCTGCGCGTGAACCAGGCGGCGTTCTGCGCCGCGGCCTCGAAGCGCCAGCCCGGCTCGATCAGGTAAGTAGTGTGCGGCGTGGTGATCACCGCCGGGCCGTGCAGGCTCACGCCATGCGTCAGCGCTTTCTGGTCGTAGACCGGCGTCGCCACCGGCGCATCGAAGCCGATGAAATGGCAGGGACGCGTCGACACCGGCTCCGGCGCCGGCACCTGCTTCAAGCCGGGACGGATGTCGTCGAACTGCACCGCTTCCACTTCGACGAAGCTGCACACGCGGACGGTGTTGATGCGCACGCCCGCCGCCGGTGACTGGCTGCCCTGGCCGAAGCGCTCGCCGTAGATGCGATGGAACTGGTCGATCACCCGCGCCACGTCGTGCAGGCTGCTCAGGCGCGTGAGATCGGTGACCACCGAGGTGGTGACGCGCTGGTTGCCGTAGCGCATGTCGAGCTCCAGGCGGTACTGGATGTCGGCTTGCTTCATGCCCTGGCGCAGCAGGTCTTCACGGCCGCGGCGTTCGAGTTCCTCGACCATGGTGTTGAAGGTCGCGTAGTCGGTGAACAGGGTCTTGGTCGCCGACTGGAACAACACCAGGAAAGTGCTCATCTCGTGGATGTGCATCTGGTTCAAAGTCCCGGCGCCGCAGGCCGAGAACACCGAGGCATAAGGCGGCGCCAGAATCTTGTCGATGCCGAGCTTGCGCGCGATGCCGCAGGCATGCAGCGGCCCGTTGCCGCCGTAGCTGAGCATGGTGAACTCGCTGGGGTCGTAGCCGAAAGCGCGCAGCTCGGTCGCCATGCCGTTGGCCATGTCGGCGTCGACGGTCTGCTTGATCAGCTTGGCGGCCGTGGTGACGTCCACGTCCAGCGGATCGGCGAGCTGGTCCTCGATCGCCTGCTTGCTGCGGCGCGGATTGAGCTTGATGTGGCCGTTGGCGTAGTTGGCAGGGTCGAGGTAGCCGAGCAGCAGATCGGCATCCGTCACCGTGGTGCGCAGGCCGCCGCGGTCGTAGCAGGCCGGGCCCGGATCGGAGCCGGCGGATTCGGGGCCGCACTTGATGGTCTTGACCATGCCGTCGTAGCGCGCGATCGAACCGCCGCCGGCGCCGAGCGTGACCAGATGGATCATCGGCACCGTCACCAGCCAGCGCTCGATCACCGGCATGAAGTCGTAGAACTTGACGCCGCCTTTCACCACCAGGCCGATGTCGAAACTGGTGCCGCCCATGTCGGTGGCGATGACATTGCCCAGGTCGGCCTGCCGGGCCAGATGCTCGGCCGCGGCGACGCCGGACACCGGGCCGCTGTGCACGGTCTGCAAGGCGTCGGTGGAGTTGAGCTGCGCCATGCCGCTGGAGTTGTGCACGACGAGCATCGGCTTGGTGTAGCCGGAGGCGCGCAAATTCATCTCGAGCGCCGACAGGCCGTAGTACATGACCTTGTGCAGGAAGGCGTCGAGAATGGTCGACATCGAGCGCACGTACTCGCCCTTGCGGCCAGCGACCTGGTGCGACAGCAGCATCGGAATCGAGCCCAGCATGTGCTCGGGATAGTCCTCGACGAAAATCTTCTGCACGCGCAACTCGTGCGCCGGGTTGACCACGGAATTGGCGAGACAGACGACGATGGCCTCGGCACCGGAGTCGATCAGCTCACGGATCTGCAGGCGCAGATCGTCTTCGTCCAGCGCCATCAGCACGTCGCCGGCGTAGCCGATGCGCTCGCGCGCCAGGCGCACCATCTCGATCGGCACCAGCGGGAAGGGGCGATCGGCGTTGGGCACGTCGCGCTGCTTCTCGATCGGCAGGCCTTCGGCGTAGCTGCGGCCGCGGCCGATGGTGACCACGGACTTGAAGCCGGCGGTGGTGAGAAAGCCGATCTTCGGGCCCTTGCGCTCGATCAGCGCGTTGGTGCCCAGAGTCGTGGCGTAGCGCACCGAATCGACCTGGCCGAGCAGGGCGGGGCGCGTCAGGCCGAGCTGTTCGCAGGCCTGGTCGAGCGCGTCGTTGAAGCCGAGCGCGAGGTTGTGCTTGGTGGTGAGCGCCTTGGTCTCGACGTACTGGCCGTCCCAGACGACGAAGCAGTCGGTGAAGGTGCCGCCGATATCGACGGAGACTCGTTTCATGGCACGGGTCATGGGCCGACGCTCAGTGTTTGTGCGAGTGGCTGTGGAGCTTGGGCGGCGCCGAGGCTGCGCCCGCGGGAACGTGCTTGGTCATCTCCTTGCGTTTGGACCACTGCAGTTTCAGCGCATCGATATCCAGCTCGATGTCATGCACCGGTGGATGGCCGGGGACGATGTACTCGACTTCCACCATCGTTCCGCAATCCGGGCAGTAGTACTCCAGCAGCGCGCACCACTTGGGGTTGGGCGCGAACGTGTTCTTGTAGCGCGCCGGATTGAGCAGGGGCTTGTGGATCTCCTGCGGATCGCGGTCATGCACCAGCAGGCCTTCCTTGTAGTTGGCGCGCGCTGGTCCGATAACGTGATTGCAGACGCGGCATTCCCACTGCTCGCTGTCGAGGTTGATTCGCAGGTACTCGGTGATCAGAACTTTCATCGTTCGTGTCCTTTGGTGCACTCAGGCGATGCGCGTGAGCAGCGTGTCGCGGTTGTTCCTGATCTCGAACTTCCAGCCGGCGTCGATACGCCCGGTGAAATAGGCTTCTTCGAGAATGCAGGGGCCGATCCCGCTGGCGCCCGCGGGCTGGTCTTCGATGCGATAGACCGGCAGCTTCACCAGGCCATGACCCGGAACGGTGAGCGAGCGCAGGCTGCTGCTCCTGGCGGGCACTGGCGCGCTGCTGTCGGATGCCGCGATCCGGGCGTGATGGATGGCGCGTCGCACGCGCAGTCGCAGCACCTTGCTGTGGCCGGCTTTGGTGGTCGGCAGCGCCTGTCCTGGCCCCCAGGAGATCTCGGTCTCAGCGTCCGCTTCGTCGGCACTCACCTGCGCCACCCGCCATTCGCTGGTGCATTCCTCGAGCGCGAAGCCCTCGGCGAACATGTCGCGGCGCGCCAGCGACAGCAGGCTATCCACTGCCTTGCCGATGGCATCGTCGCCGGCGGCCAGCGGCAGCTCGTAGTTCTGGGCGATGTCGGAGAAGCCGATGCCGAACGCCGAGAACACCGCGGCGAGGCCAGGGATGATCGCCTGACGAATGCCCGCAGCCTCGGCCACGGCGGTGACGATGAAGGGCCCGGCGCCACCGAAGGCGGCGAGCGTGGTATCGGCCGGGATCGTGCCGCCGCTGTAGCGCTTGAGGCTGTCGGCAACCTTGGCGCACCAGGCGCGTTCGGCTTCAAGCAGAGCCGCATCGAGCCGGATGCCGAGCGGAGTGGCGATGGCGCTTTCGATCGCCGCCTGCGCGCGTTCGCGGTCCAATGTCATCGTGCCGCCGAAGTAGGTCGCGGGATCGATCAGGCCGTTGAGCAGAAACACGTCGGTGATGGTAGCGAGCTGGCCTCCAAGGCCGAAGCAGGCCGGGCCGGGTGCACCGCCGGTGGATTCCGGCCCCACCAGAACCGCGCCATCCTCGACCTTGATGATCGAGGAGCCGCCAACGCCGACGCTGACCACGTCGCACAGCGGCAGCGACACCGCCACGCCCTCGATGCTGCCGCGGCTGTTCGCCTGCACCTTGCCGTCGGCAATGACGCCGATGTCGGTGGTGGTGCCGCCGATGTCCATCGACAGCAGACGCTGGAATCCGTAGTGAGCGGCAAGCGCCTTGGCGCCCTCCATGCCGCCGCGCGGGCCCGAGCTGTAGGTCTTGATCGCCACGGTGCGGGCGACGCGCGAGGAGTCGCCGTCATTGCGGAAGATCAGCAGTGGGCGCTGGTGATAGTGCTCGCGCAGGATGCCTTCGGCGTTGTAGAGAAAGCTCTCCATCACCGGGTGCAGGAAGGCGTTGAGCAGCGCGGTCCAGGTGCGACGCTTGCCGACGCTGTCGTCGATCAGGTCGCCCGCGCACAGCACCGGCACCACGCCCAGCAGATGGCGTGGGAACTTGCGCAGCGTCGCTTCCTTGAAGCGCGCTTCGGCAGCGCGGTAGTGCTCACCGCCGAAGCTGACGACGATGCGGTTGGCGCCCGCCGCTTGCAGCTGGGTGACGGCGGCGACCAGCGCGGCCTCAAAGGCAGGTTCATCGCTGCCACCGGCGAAAGTGACGATGCGCTCGCCCACCAGCGCCTTGAACAGCGCACCGTCCTCGGCGACGTCCTGCAGAACGGCCGTATCGACATCGGGCGAGACGATCAGCCCCACTCGCGGACCCTTGCGCTCGACGATGGCATTGGTGCCCTGCGTGGTCGAGTAGCGGATGTGGTCGGTGGACTGCAGCAGGTCGTCGAGACTGTCGTCGTTGCCGTAAAGCAGGCGCGCGGCCTTGCGCAGGCCCTCGATGAAACATTTGGAAAGATCGTAGGGCGTGGTCAGTGTCTTGGTGTGCAGGACGCGCTCACCGTCGATCACGCAGATGTCGGTCAGGGTGCCGCCGTTGTCGATATTGATCAGCTTGCCCATGCGCACCTCCAATGCGAGGCCAAGGCTAGGCGCGGGTCGGCAAGGAGAGAACCCTCGAAAGGGTGGCGGCGCACATTTGGTCGTCGCGCCGCGGCTTCGGTACCTTATGGGCCCACTCTTTCGCGGAGCATCCGATGTTCAAGACCCCATTGCTGGCCGCCGTTCTGATGGCCGGTGTCACCGTGCCCGCCCTCGCGGCGCCGGAGAAGTACACGATCGACCCGACGCACACCTACCCGAGCCTGGAGTTTTCGCACATGGGCATCTCGGTCTGGCGCGGCAAGTTCGACAAGACCAGCGGCAGCATCACCCTCGACCGCGCGGCCAAGACCGGCAGCGTGGACGTGGTGATCGACATCGACAGCATCAACTTCGGCCTGGATTCGATGCACGAGCACGCGATCGATCCGGACTGGTTCGACGTCGCCAAGTACCCGACCGCCACCTACAAGGGCGCGATCAAGTTCAAGGGTGATGCGCCCAAAACGATCGAAGGCACGATCACCTTGCGCGGCCAGACCAAGCCGGTGAATCTGAAGATCAACAGTTTTAAATGCATGCCGCACCTAATGCTGAAGAAGGAAGTCTGCGGCGCCGACGCCACTGGCGAACTCAACTGGGCCGAGTACGGTATGAAGAACAGCAAGTATGGCGAGGGTGAAGCCGGCAAGGTGTTGCTGCGCATCCAGGTGGAAGGGATCAAGCAGGACTGATTACCGAAGCGTCGTTGGGCCGCATATTTCTACTTGGTCTAGGAGGCTCGAGTGCCAAAGTTCATCACTATTGGTTACGGTGACCGTGAAGGCTATGACCGCACGAACAAGACCCTAAGAGATGCGGCTCATGCACATGACGAGACCCTTCGCAAAAGCGGAGCTTTGATGGGTATCGCTGGTCCTCCCGTGCAGGTGCGTAACCACGCGGCTAAAGCCGTCCTGACCGAGAAGGGCCCCTACATGGAGTCCAAACTCCCGGTTGCCGGGTTTGCCGTCATTGAGGCGTCGACGATGGAGGAGGCAATCAGGATGGTGTCGCAAAGCCCGTGCGCTGTTGCTTACGGTGTTGTCGAAGTATGGCCGCTTGAACAACCGCAGTAAGCAACTCCGGCACCCTGTCGCATCAAAGCCAATGCGGCCAACCAGGCGTTGCACCGGAAAAACCAGCCTCCGTTTCGCCACGCCGCACTAGGGCTGTTTTCCTGGTGAACTTAGGCTACTGCAACTGCAACTCCATCCGCGCGGCGCCGTCCTGGTTGACGCCCGACGTGCGCCGCGCGGTGAGGTAGAGCCGCTCCGGCTTGATCTCCGGATGCGCCAGCAACAGGGCCTGCACGTTGTCGGCGCGCGCGGTGGCGAGTTGCTCCAGCGCGGCGGTGTCGGGCGCCAGCGCCGCCGCCAGCGTCTGTTGCAGATACGCGATGTGCGCCTGGATGTAGGCCTTGTTGTCGCCGGCCGCGGCCGGTGGATATTTCGGCGAGGTCTGCCTGATTTCGCCGTGGAGTTTTTCGAGAACCTTCAGCCGGTTCTCAATTGCTTTCTCCGCGGACTCCGCCGGCTTCTGATCGGTCTGGGCCAGGATGCGCTGCTGCAGCGCCATCTCGGCCATCGCCTGTTTGTCCAGTTGATCGGAATAAGTGAGCGGGATATCGAGCTTGAGTTCCGGCCGCTCCATCAGCGCGGTGGCGAGCTTTTCCACCTTCTCCGCCTCGGACAGGCTGATGCGCGGCGCGCCGGCTTCGAAGTCCACGTAAGCCAGCTCCTCGCCGTTGCCGCCGAACAGACGGGCCAGCGCGCTGAAGGGCGCAGTCACCGCCTTGGTCAGCAGGTTCACCAGCGTCTTACCGATGATCGGGCCGATCTTGAAGGCGGGATCGTCGAGGCTGCCGTTGACCGGAAGCTCCAGATCGATCACGCCATGTCGGTCCTTGAGCAGCGCGACCGCGAGCTTGATCGGCAGCGGCACCGCTTGCTTGGAGCCGGTGGCGTCGCCGAATTCGAGTTGATCGACGATCACATGATGCTGCGCGGCGAGCACGCGCTTCTGGATGTTGTATTTCAGCTCGGTGCTGAGCTTGCCCTTGGTGATGTTGTAGCCGGCGAAGCGCCCGGAGTAGGGATTGAAGCGGATCAGGTCGATGTTGCGGAAGCTCAACGCGATGTCGGTGTACTGATCGGCACTGAGCAGGTTGGCTTCACCGTCGATGGCCACCGGCGAGAACTTGTCGATCTGGCCTTGCAGATGAATCTTCGCGCGCGAATTCGGCTCGGTGGACACGCCGGTGACTTCGCCTTTCAGGGCATCGATTCTCGCGCTGAAGTTGGGCTGGATCGACTGGTCGGCAAAGTTCAGATGGCCTTCCTCGATGCGGATGGTCTTGAGCTTGACCGGCATCAGGGGCTTGGCGGCCGCTGCGGGTTTCTTCGCATCGCCTTTCACGGCGACCGGCGTCGCCGGCGACGGTGCGGACGATGAAGAAGCGGGAGCGAACGCGGTGGTGAGATTGATCTTGCCGTCGGCTGCAATCGCGACGCTGGCGGACGGCTCGATCAGCAGCAGCTGCTCGATGTTCAAGCGATCCGGCCCCTGCTGAAAGTCGATGCCGCTCAGCTTCAGATCACGCCACTGAAAAAGCTCCTGCTTTGAGGCGCCGTCGAGCACATGGAAATTGCTGACGCCGAGATCGCCGGCAAAACTGATCGCCGCCGGCGCCTGGGGCTTGGTGACATAGGCGAGCTTGCCCTTGACACCGAACAGGCCGGACTTGAGCGTGACCGGCGTCAGGTTCTCGAGATAGGGCTGAAGTGCGGCGAGGTCGAAGTCCTGCAAGTCCAGATCGAGTTGCGTGGACAGCGGTTGCAGTTGCAGATCGCCCTGCGTGTGCAGATGCCCCTTGCCTTCGATGCCGATGTCGGCGCTGATGCCGAGCTTGTTGGCGTCGGTGCTGAAACCTTTCACGCTCACCGCGATCGGCCGCAGCGCGATGCGGGTGGCGGGCTGCATGGTCTGGTCTTCGGCGTTCACTGCCGCGTTGGTCAGATCGATGCTGGTGACTGCGACTTTCCAGGCAGCACCGGCTTTTTGCGCGGGCTTGGGGGCCTCCTTCAACACCGGCCTGGTCGGCTCGGCGGGCGCGCTCGGTGGCGGCATCAGGCGCATCAGGTTGATGCTGCCGTCGGCCTCGCGCCGCACCTGCGCGTTCAGGTTCTTGAGGGTGATGCGCTGCATCCGCAGCTCGCGCTTGGCGAGCGAAAAATCCAGGTCGTGCAGGCCGAGTTCGGTGAGCGAGAGCGGCGGCTGCGAACTTGCCGCGGCGCCTTTTTCATCCACCGCGATATTTGCCACGGTGATCGCCGGCAGCTTCACGTCGAGCGCCAGGTCGGGGTCGAGCGTGAGCGTGTAGGTGCCGCCGATGTCGGCGACGCCGGACACCAGCTTCACTGGCAACTGATCCTGCAGGTAGCTGACGATCGTCGCGGCCTGCAGCTTGCGGATCGCGAAGCGGCCCTTGGAGCCGATCGGCTGCACGCTGAAATCGCCCGACCATTCCAGCTCTTCGCCGGCCTTGGTCGCGGCCTTCAACTGGACGATGTTGTTCTGGGTATCGCTCGTGTCCGGGTCCGTGCGGAAGTCGCTGAGCGAGAACTGGATCGGGCTCAAGGCCGTGGCGAAAGGCTTGGGGCGGCTGCGATCCTCGATGCCGAGCCGGCCGGCGTCGATGCTCAGCGCGCCGATGTGGATCTTTGGCAGCTTGACGGGTTCCGGGGAAGGCGGCTCGGTCGACGGCGGCACCAGCTTGGCGAGGTTGATCGAGCCGTCGGCCTCGACGATCAGCGCGATGTCCGGCGACTTGAGCCGTACGTAGTCGAGGACGGCGCCGCGCTGGCGCAGCGAGTCCCAGACTTCGGCCTCCACCGCAAAGTCCTCGAACGAGATCAGCGGGCTGCCATCGGCCTCGGTGAGTTTGAAATCGCCGATCGAGGCTTCAAAAGTGAAAGGGTTGAAATCGACACGGCCGATGCTCACATGGCGGCCCATCTTTTCCACCTGCTTTTGCGCGATGGACTGCACCAGCGCCGGCACGCCGTAAAAGCCGAGCAGCGCATAGAGCCCCACCAGCGTCAGCAGCACCGCCAGCGTGATCCAGAGGCGACGCAAGGTGGCCCGAGCTGATGCCATGAGAGTGTCTTTATAGTTATGGACCCCGGCGGACTTTCGCAGCCCGCTCGCCACCGCGTCAATGCGGCCGCCGTCATCCGATTCCGTTCCTCTAAAACCGATGCCAGACCTCCGCTACCTGATGGGATACCCGCCTGCGGTGCAGGAGCAGGCACGGCGGCTGATCGCCGAAAACCGGCTCGCTGACTACCTGGACCGCCGCTACCCGCAGCGGCACGAGGTGAAGACCGACCGCGCCCTGTACGACTACGCTTGCGAACTCAAGCAGGCGTACATCAGGTCCGCGCCGCCGCTGCACAAGGTCGTCTACCAGAACAACCTCGACGTCGTC
This sequence comes from uncultured Hydrocarboniphaga sp., assembly GCA_964246995.1. GTDB lineage: Bacteria > Pseudomonadota > Gammaproteobacteria > Nevskiales > Nevskiaceae > Hydrocarboniphaga. Next base: position 14,815 of record CAXTSJ010000005.1, on the reverse strand, counting down.
CGCAACGCTCTGGGCCTGCACACCGCGATCTCCAGAGTGCAGGGCGGCCGGCTCAAGGCCAAGAAGGAGATTCGCATCGCGTCGCTGTTCAAGGACGCGCCGTCCGAGTTCCTGGAATTGATCGTGGTGCATGAGCTGGCGCACCTGAAAGAACTCGACCACAACAAGGCCTTCTACCAGCTGTGCCAGCACATGCAGCCTGACTACCACCAGATCGAATTCGACCTGCGGCTGTATCTCACGCACCGGGCCGACGTGGGTTCGACGTCGTGACCGGCGAGCATCGCAAGGGACGCGGTGCCGGGTCCAATATCGAAGGCCGCTTCGAATCGCGGCGCCGGACGGATTTCCATGACGGCTGGGATCTGCCGGTGGAGGAGCTGCCGGTGTTCAGGACCGAGGTGCGGGCCGACCGGGCACGCAGCATCATCAGCCGCAACCAGTCGCCGGACATCGGCCTCGAGCAGTCGATCAACCCGTACCGCGGCTGCGAGCATGGTTGCATCTACTGCTTTGCGCGGCCGACCCACGCCTATCTGAACCTGTCGCCGGGCCTGGATTTCGAGACCAAGCTTTTCTACAAGGACAACGCTGCCGAGTTGCTCGACGCGGAACTGCGCAAGCCCGGCTACCAGCCGAAGATCATCGTGCTCGGCACCAACACCGACTGCTACCAGCCGATCGAGCGCGAATACCGGGTGACGCGGCGCGTCCTCGAAAAGCTCCTCGAATTCCGCCATCCCGTGGGCATCATCACCAAGGGCGTGCTGATTGAGCGCGACCTGGATCTGTTGGAGCAGATGGCGCGCCTGAATCTGGTGAGCGTCGCGGTCACGCTCACCACCCTGCGCGACGATCTCAAGCGCGACCTGGAGCCGCGCGCGGCCGGCGCGATGGCGCGGCTGCGGGTGATGCGCAAGCTCGCCGAGGCCGGCGTGCCGGTGCGGGTGATGTTTTCGCCGGTGATTCCCTTCATCAACGATTTTGAAATGGACCAGGTGCTCAAGTCGGCGCGGGAGGCCGGTGCGACGCGGGCGTCCTGGGTGATGCTGCGTCTGCCGCATGAGGTCAAGGACCTGTTCCGCGAGTGGCTGGAAAGCCGTTATCCGCTCAAGGCCGAACATGTGATGAGCCTGGTCCGGCAGATGCGTGGTGGCCGCGACTATGACCCGGCTTTCGGCTCGCGCATGCTGGGTACGGGGGAGTACGCGCGCTTCACCGCGCAGCGGTTCGCGCTGGCGACGCGGCGGTTGGGCTACCTCGCCGAACCACCGGCGCTGGACTTCGGATCGTTCCGCCTGCCGGGTCGGGGCGGGCAGATGGACCTGCTCTGAGTGGCAACGATCGTGGACGGAAACGCCGCTGATCGGTAGACTGCCGGCCTAATCACGCGAGGGGGCCCAGGGCCCCCGCGAAGTAGCCGTTCACTTCGCGGGGTGGTCTTTAAAGCCCCCTTCGTCATGTCTGCAACCCGATTAGTCTTTTTTCCGAGAGCCGATGACGAATCGCAACCCGGCCCTGCTGGTCCTCGCCGATGGCAGTGTTTTCAAAGGCGTCTCCATTGGCGTTGATGGCAGAACCGTTGGTGAGGTGGTGTTCAACACCGCCATGACCGGGTACCAGGAGATCATGACCGATCCTTCGTACCGCGAGCAGATCGTCACGCTCACCTATCCGCACATCGGCAATGTCGGCACCAACGCCGAGGACGCCGAGTCCGATCGCGTCCACATCGCTGGCCTGGTGATCCGCGAAGTGCCGCGCCCCGCGGCGAGTTGGCGGTCGACGATGGGCTTCACCGAATACCTGCAGGCCAATCACGTCGTGGCCATCGCCGACATCGATACGCGGCGCCTGACTCGACTGCTGCGCGACAAGGGCGCGCAGAACGCGTGCATCGTCGCCGGTGAGCATGTCAGCGAAAGCGAAGCACTCGCGGCGGCGCGCGGCTTCGCGGGCTTGAAGGGCCTGGATCTGGCCAAGGTCGTCTCGGTGCGCGAGCCCTACGTGTGCACCACTGGTTCCTGGGCGCTCGACAGCAATCGCGAAACCGCGCTGGTCGACGAGCGCTTCCACGTCGTCGCCTACGATTTCGGTGTCAAGCGCAACATCCTGCGGATGCTGGTCGATCGCGGATGCCGGCTCACCGTGCTGCCGGCGCAGACGCCAGCCGAGCAGGCCCTGGCGCTCAAGCCTGACGGCGTTTTTCTGGCCAACGGCCCGGGCGACCCTGAGCCTTGTAGCTACGCCATCGCCGCGGCCCGCGAATTCATCGCGCGGCGTATTCCGCTGTTCGGCATCTGCCTGGGCCACCAGATTCTGGGCATCGCGGCTGGCGGCAAGACCTTGAAGATGAAATTCGGCCATCACGGCGCCAATCATCCGGTGCAGGACATCGAGTCCGGCCGCGTGCTGATCACCAGCCAGAATCACGGTTTCGCAGTCGACGAGTCTTCACTGCCGGACAACGCGGTGGTCACCCATCGCTCGCTGTTCGATGGGTCCAACCAGGGCCTCCGGCTCGCCGATGCGCCGGCCTTCAGCTTCCAAGGCCACCCGGAAGCCAGCCCCGGCCCGCACGACGTCGACTACCTGTTCGACCGCTTCGTGCAGTCGATGGCGCCTGTCGCTGGCACCGTCTAGTCCATGAGTAGCTTTGGCATTCTCGACCTGCCGACTTACCTGGCGGGGACGTTGATTATCGTCCTACTGCCGGGGCCGAATTCCCTGTTCGTGCTGGCGACGGCGGCGCGTTCTGGCGTAGCGACCGGCTATCGAGCGGCCTACGGCGTGTTCTGCGGCGACACGGTGCTGATGGTGCTCGCGGCTGGCGGCGTGGCGTCGCTACTGCGCGCCTATCCCGCGGCCTTCGCGGTGTTCAAGCTGATCGGCGCGGCGTATCTGGCCTGGGTTGGTTTGTCGCTGCTGCGCAGCGCCTGGCGCGGCGATGCCGCTTCGCCCGAAGAGCCGCCGGCGGTTTTCGCGACCGCGGCGGCGATCACCGTGCCTGCTTCGGCGCCGTTCCGCCGCGCGCTGGTCATCAGCCTGCTCAATCCGAAAGCCATCCTGTTCTTCATGGCCTTCTTCATCCAATTCGTCGATCCGGCTTACGCCCATACGGTGCTGTCTTTCAGCTTGCTCGGACTGATCCTGCAGATCATGAGTTTCTTCTACCTCACGGCGCTGATTTTTGCGGGCGCCCGGCTGGCGACGGCGTTTCGCCGGAATCGCCGTCTGTCCGCCGCGCTCACCGGCGGTGCTGGGACCTTGTTTCTCGGCTTCGGAGCGAAGCTCGCAACCGCTAGCCTGAACTGACATGCCAAAACGCACAGACCTCAAAAGCATCCTGATCATCGGCGCCGGCCCCATCGTCATCGGCCAGGCCTGCGAGTTCGATTACTCCGGCGCCCAGGCCTGCAAGGCCTTGCGCGCCGAGGGCTACCGCGTGGTGCTGGTCAACTCGAACCCGGCGACGATCATGACCGACCCGGACATGGCCGACGCGACCTACATCGAGCCGATCCGCTGGCAGACGCTGGCCAAGATCATCGAGGCCGAGCGCCCCGACGCGGTGCTGCCGACGATGGGCGGGCAGACCGCGCTGAACTGCGCGCTCGACCTGGCGCGCAACGGCGTGCTGGAGAAATACGGCGTGGAGATGATCGGCGCCAACGAGCACGCGATCGATCTGGCCGAAGACCGGCTGAAGTTCCGCGACGCGATGACCGAGATCGGCCTGGGTTCGGCGCGCTCGGGCGTGGCGCATTCGATGGAGGAAGCGCGCGGCATCCAGGTCAACATCGGCTTCCCGGTGATCATCCGCCCCAGCTTCACCATGGGCGGCTCCGGCGGCGGCATTGCCTACAACGTCGATGAGTTCGAGGAGATCGTCACGCGCGGTCTGGATCTGTCGCCGACCACCGAAGTGCTGATCGAGGAATCCCTGCTCGGCTGGAAAGAGTTCGAGATGGAGGTGGTGCGCGACCGCCAGGACAACTGCATCATCGTCTGCTCGATCGAGAACTTCGATGCGATGGGCGTGCACACCGGTGATTCGATCACGGTGGCGCCGGCGCAGACGCTCACCGACAAGGAGTATCAGCTGCTGCGCGACGCTTCTATCAAGGTGCTGCGCAAGATCGGTGTGGATACCGGCGGCTCCAACGTGCAGTTCGCGATCAACCAGTACGACGGCCGCATCATCGTCATCGAGATGAATCCGCGGGTGTCGCGCTCCTCGGCGCTGGCGTCGAAAGCCACTGGGTTTCCCATCGCCAAGATCGCGGCGAAGCTCGCCGTCGGCTACACGCTGGACGAGCTGCGCAACGACATCACCGGCGGCGTTACGCCGGCGAGCTTCGAGCCGAGCATCGACTATGTGGTCACCAAGATTCCGCGTTTCACTTTCGAGAAATTTCCGCAGGCCGATTCGCGTCTGACCACGCAGATGAAGTCGGTGGGCGAGGTGATGGCGATCGGCCGCAACTTCCAGGAATCGCTGCACAAGGCGATGCGCGGGCTGGAGGTGGGATCGGACGGTTTCGATCCGCAGGTCAGCGACTATCGCGACGACAATCTGGCGCGTATCCGCGAAGAACTCAGCACGCCGCGCGGCAGCCGGCTCTGGTACATCGGCGATGCGTTCCGCGCTGGCATGAGCGTGGACGAGATCTATCGGCTGTCGAGCGTCGATCCCTGGTTCCTGGAACAGATCCACGAGCTGATCGACGTCGAGTCCGAGATCGCCAGCGCGCCCCTGTCCGAGGTGAGCGAGACGGCGCTGCGCCGTTACAAGCGCCTGGGGTTTTCCGACCGTCGCATCGCCAAGCTCACCGCGAACCATGAAAACCAGGTGCGCGTTCGTCGTCACCAGCTCGGCGTGCGGCCGGTATACAAGCGCGTCGATTCCTGCGCGGCGGAGTTCAGTTCGGCGACGGCCTATCTGTATTCGTCCTACGACGAGGAATGTGAAGCCGCGCCGACGGACCGCAAGAAAATCATCGTGCTCGGCGGCGGACCCAACCGCATCGGCCAGGGCATCGAGTTCGACTACTGCTGCGTCCACGCCAGCCTGGCGCTGCGCGAGGACGGCTTCGAGACCATCATGGTCAACTGCAACCCGGAGACCGTTTCGACGGACTACGACACGTCCGATCGCCTGTACTTCGAGCCGCTGACCTTCGAAGACGTGATGGAGATCATCGACCTGGAAAAACCGGTGGGCGTGATCGTGCAGTTCGGCGGCCAGACCCCGCTCAAGCTCGCGCGACAGCTCGAAGCCGCTGGCGCGCCAATCATTGGCACCACGCCGGACGCGATCGACCTCGCTGAAGATCGTGGGCGCTTCCAGAAGCTGGTCGACGAACTCGGGCTGCTGCAGCCGCCGAATGGCATCGCCACGTCGCTGGAACAGGCGCTGACCGTGGCCGAGCGCGTCGGCTACCCGCTGGTGGTGCGTCCGAGCTACGTGCTCGGCGGCCGCGCCATGGAAATCGTCCATGACGATGACGACCTCAAGCGTTACATGACCGAGGCGGTGAAGGCCTCCAATGATTCACCGGTGCTGCTCGACCGCTTCCTCAACAACGCGATCGAAGTCGACGTCGATGCGCTCGCCGACGGCGAGCTGGTGGTCATCGGCGGCGTCATGGAGCACATCGAGGAGGCCGGCGTGCATTCCGGCGATTCGGCCTGCTCGCTGCCGCCCTATTCACTGTCCAAGCCGGTGGTCGACGAGATTCGGTCACAGATGGAAAAGCTGGCGCGCGCGCTGAACGTTGTCGGCCTGATGAACGCGCAGTTCGCGGTGCAGGACACCACAGTTTATTTGCTCGAAGTGAATCCACGCGCCTCGCGCACCAGCCCCTTCGTCTCCAAGGCCACCGGCCGGCCGCTGGCCAAGATCGCCGCACGCTGCATGGCGGGGCAAAGCCTGAAGAGCCAGGGCGTGACCAGCGAAATCATCCCGCCGTATTTCTCGGTCAAGGAGTCGGTGTTCCCCTTTGCCAAGTTCCCGGGCGTGGACCCGCTGCTGGGGCCCGAGATGCGCTCCACCGGTGAGGTGATGGGCGTGGGCGCGCACTTCGGCGAGGCCTTCAACAAGGCGCTGCTGGCGGCAGGCATGATCGTGCCAGGGCAGGGCACCGCGTTCTTGTCGGTGCGCGATTCGGACAAGGCCAAGGCGGTGGAACTGGCGCGGCTGCTCACCGCCAAGCAGTTCCGGGTCGTCGCCACGCATGGTACGGCGGCGATGATCCGCGAGGCGGGTATTGCCTGCGAGGGCGTCAACAAGGTCAAGGAAGGCCGGCCGCATTGCGTGGACATGATCAAGAACGGCGAGATCCACTTCATCGCCAACACCACGGACGGCAAGCGCTCGATCGAGGAGTCGCGCTCGATCCGCGCCGCGGCGATCCAGCAGAAGCTGTGCTACTTCACGACCATCGCCGGCGCCACCGCGGCGGCGATCGCGATGGATCATCTGGAGGCGCTCGACGTCAACCGCCTGCAGTCGCTGCACGACAGCCTGGCTGCGGCATAATCGCGCCTCACGACTCGACTGCGATGACTCTATGAGCAAGACGCCCCTGACGGTGCGCGGTGCCGACAAGCTGCGTGAAGAACTGCGTGTGCTGAAGTCCGAGACCCGGCCCAAGATCATTGCCGCGATCGCCGAGGCGCGCGCGCACGGCGATCTCAAAGAGAACGCCGAGTATCACGCGGCGCGAGAGATGCAGAGTTTCGCCGAAGGGCGCATCGGCGAGATCGAGAGCAAGCTCGGCAACTCGCAGGTGATCGACGTCACCGTAATGGAGAACACCGGCAAGGTCATCTTCGGCACCACGGTAACGGTGGTCGACACCACATCCGACGCCGAGTCACGCTATCAGCTAGTTGGCGAGGACGAGGCGGACACCAAGGCGGGGCTGATCTCCTACAACTCGCCCATCGCCCGCGCGATGATCGGCAAGAGCGAGGGCGACGTGGTCGAAGTTCGCGCCCCCGGCGGGGTCCGCGAGCTGGAAATCGTCAAGGTCGAGTACATCTGAGCGTGACGGGCGATCGGCGGCCCGGCCCGCCATGAGCCAGAAGCGAAGCGGTAGCAGCTCCCGCTGGCTGGCCGAACACGAGGCCGACGAGTACGTCCAGCGCGCGCGCAAGCTTGGATTTCGGTCGCGGGCCGTTTTCAAGCTGCAGGAGATTCTGGAAAAGGACCGGCTCGCGCGCCCGGGCATGGTGGTGGTCGATCTCGGGGCCGCGCCGGGTAGCTGGTGCCAGTACCTGCGACCGTTCCTCGGCCCCAAGGGTCGGCTCATCGCCCTGGACATTCTGCCGATCGAGCCCTTGAAGGACGTGGACATCATTGTCGGCGACTTCCGCGAGGCCGCCGTTCTGGGTCTGCTCGAAGCCGCCGTCGGCGAGCTGGCGGTCGATCTTGTTTTGTCCGACATGGCCCCCAACATCAGCGGAATCGACATTGCCGACCAAGCTTCCTCCCTGCATTTATGCGAGCTGGCGCTTGATTTTTGCGCCGGTCATCTCAAGCCCGGCGGCAGTCTGGTCGTCAAGGTGTTTCAGGGGGCGGGTTTCGACGCCTACCTCAAGGCGGTGAAGCTGGCTTTCGCAGGGGTTGCGATCCGCAAACCCAAGGCGTCCCGGCCTCGCAGCAACGAAGTCTATGTGGTGGCGCGAAACTATCGCCGCGTGTAAGGTTCAAATTAGGCGGTTTGCCCCGCCGCGCAAGGACTTAAGGAAATCGAGTGAACGATCTGGCCAAGAATCTGCTGCTCTGGGTGGTCATCCTGGTGGTGTTGATGAGCGTGTTCCAGAGCTTCGCCGGACGCGGCCGCGCTCAACCCGAAATCCAATACTCGGATTTCCTCGATCAGGTCAAACAGGGCAACGTCGCCGAAGCGGTGGTGGCCGGCGACCAGATTCACGGTGAACTCAAGGGCGGCTCGCGATTCCTGACCATCAGCCCGGAGAGCAACAATTCCGGAATGATCAAGGACCTGATCGAAAACCGGGTGAAGTTCACGGGTGAAAAGCCCAAGGAAACGCCGCTACTGACCCAATTGCTCTTTAGCTTCGGCCCGATCCTGCTGCTGATCGCGGTCTGGGTGTACTTCATGCGCCAGATGCAGGGCGGTGCTGGCGGCCGCGGTGCGATGAGCTTTGGCAAGAGCCGGGCGCGCATGCTCAATGCCGACCAAGTCAAGGTCACGTTCAATGACGTGGCCGGCGTCGAGGAGGCCAAGCAGGAAGTGTCCGAACTGGTGGACTTCCTCAAGGACCCCGGCAAGTTCCAGAAACTCGGCGGCAAGATTCCTCGCGGCGTGCTGATGGTCGGCTCGCCCGGTACTGGCAAGACGCTGCTCGCCAAGGCCATCGCGGGTGAGGCGGGTGTTCCGTTCTTCACCATCTCCGGCTCGGATTTCGTCGAGATGTTCGTCGGCGTCGGCGCCAGCCGTGTGCGCGACATGTTCGAGCAGGCCAAGAAGCACGCGCCTTGTATTATCTTCATCGACGAGATCGATGCCGTCGGCCGTCATCGTGGCGCCGGCTTGGGCGGCGGTCACGATGAGCGTGAGCAGACCCTCAATCAGTTGCTGGTGGAGATGGACGGATTCGAGGGCAACGAGGGCGTCATCGTCATCGCCGCCACCAACCGCCCCGACGTGCTCGACCCCGCGCTGTTGCGTCCGGGCCGCTTCGATCGCCAGGTCGTGGTGCCGCTGCCCGATGTGCGCGGACGCGAGCAGATCGTCAAGGTGCACATGCGCGCCCTGCCGTTGGCCGAGAACGTGAAGCCCGAAATCATCGCCCGCGCCACGCCCGGTTTCTCCGGAGCTGACCTGGCGAATCTGGTCAACGAGGCGGCACTGTTCGCCGCGCGCTCCAACAAGCGCCTGGTCGATCACGACGACTTCGAGAAGGCCAAGGACAAGATCATGATGGGCGCGGAACGCCGCTCCATGGTCATGAACGAGAGCGAGAAGAAGCTCACGGCTTATCACGAGGCTGGGCACGCGATCGTCGGGCTGTCGGTGCCGGATCACGATCCGGTCTACAAGGTTAGCATCATTCCGCGCGGCCGCGCGCTCGGCGTGACCATGTTCCTGCCGGAAGAGGATCGCTACAGCTACACGCGCGAGCGCCTCAACAGCCAGATCTGTTCGTTGTTCGGCGGCCGTATCGCCGAAGAGCTGATCTTCGGCCTGGACAAGATCACCACCGGCGCGTCGAACGACATCGAGCGCGCGACCGACATCGCCCGCAACATGGTCACCAAGTGGGGCATGTCGGACAAGCTCGGCCCGCTGGCTTATTCGGACGACAACGGCGAAGTGTTTCTGGGCAAGAGCGTCACCCAGACCAAAAGCGTATCGGACGACACCGCGTATGCCATCGACCAGGAAGTGCGCCGCGTCATCGAGCACAACTACGGCCGCGCTCGCAAGATCCTGGAAGACAACACCGACAAGCTGCACACGATGTCGGAAGTGCTGATGAAGTACGAGACCATCGACAGCGAGCAGATCGCCGCGATCATGCAGGGCCGCACGCCCGGTCCGCCGGAAAGTTGGAACGAGGGCGGCAGGCCGCCGCCCAATCCTCCGGCTCGCAGCTCCGGCTCCAGCGCGGGTGCCATCCCGCCGCCGGTCACGCCGCGTCCGGCGGGCTCGCCTCCCTGAGCAGGGTGGTCCTCATTTCGGAACCGTTAAAGAGGCCGGCCAAGCGCCGGCCTCTTCGTTGATGGGCTCGGGTCGCGGAGGTGGACGATGAGGTTGCGCATGCGTCATCGCGAGCTGGACCTGGCTGAGCCTCAGGTGATGGGCATCCTCAACGTAACGCCGGACTCGTTTTCTGACGCTGGCCAGCATCACCACATCGACGACGCCTTGCGCCGTGCCGATGCGATGATTGCCGAGGGCGCCAGCATCATCGATGTCGGCGGTGAGTCCACCCGCCCTGGCGCCGACGCGGTTTCGGTACAGGAGGAGATGGATCGCGTACTGCCGGTCCTCGGTGCGCTGCGTTCACGGATCGACGTGTTCCTCTCGGTGGATACCCGCAAGCCCGAGGTCATGGAACAGGCCTGCCGCGTCGGCGCAGACCTGATCAATGATGTGCAGGCGCTGCGTGCCGAGGGGGCGCTTGAAACCGCTGCGCGCCATGGTGTCGCGGTCTGCTTGATGCATATGCGCGGCGCGCCGTCTCATATGCAGGACTCGCCGCAGTACGCGGACGTTGTCAGCGAGGTGGAGGGTTTCCTGAGAGAACGCTTGAAGGCCTGCGAATCTGCGGGCATCAGTCTCGATCGCCTGATCGTCGATCCCGGGTTCGGTTTTGGCAAAACGCTGCAGCACAATCTGGCGCTGCTCGGATCACTGTCGCGACTGGCTTCCCTCGGGTGCCCTTTGCTGGTGGGACTTTCACGCAAATCGATGTTCCGGCAATTGCTCGGCCTGGCGGTGGATGAGCGGTTGGCCGCTGGTCTGGCCGCCGCCAGCCTTGCGGTCTGGCAAGGTGCGTCCATTGTTCGCACGCATGACGTGCGGCCGACCTTGGAGACGATTCGCGTCGCCGCAGCGGCTTGGCGGGCCCGGGAAGTCTTTTCGCCGTGAGCAGAAAATATTTCGGCACCGACGGCATCCGCGGTTTCGTCGGCCGGCCGCCGATGACGCCCCAGTTCGCCCTCAAGCTGGGCTGGGCGGCCGGACGGGTACTGGCCCGCGACCCCGGCGCGCACGTGCTCATCGGCAAGGACACGCGACGCTCCGGATATCTCTTCGAATCGGCTTTGGAGGCGGGTCTGTCGGCGGCGGGTGTTCGCGTCAGCCTGCTCGGTCCGCTGCCGACGCCGGGCGTCGCGTTCCTGACGCGGCAGTTGGGCGCCCAGGCGGGCATCGTCATCAGCGCCTCTCACAATCCTCATCACGATAACGGCGTCAAGTTCTTCTCTTCCGAAGGCGACAAGCTCAGCGACTCGATCGAAATGCAGATCGAGGATCACTTAGAAAAGGAACTCGAATGTGTGGCGCCCGAACAGCTCGGCCTGGTGCGTCGACTCGTCGATGCCCAGCAGCGCTATGTCGATTTTTGTTGTGGCACCTATGAGGGCCCACCGCTGCGTGGCCTGAAGATCGTCGTCGATTGCGCCAACGGCGCGGCCTACCAGGTGGCGCCCGAGGTGTTGCGCCGGCTGGGTGCGCAGGTGTCACTGATCGGCCATCAACCCGACGGCTTCAACATCAACCGCGACTGCGGCTCGACGCATCTGCAGCCTCTGCAAACCGAGGTTTTGCGCAGCGGGGCTGAACTCGGCATCGCTTTTGACGGTGATGCCGACCGGTGCCTGATGGTGGACGAACGCGGGCAGGCGGTGGATGGCGATCAGATCCTCTATGCCATCGCCCGCCATCGCCTGGTCGAGGGGCGCTTGCAGGGGCCGGTGGTCGGCACGCTGATGAGCAACCTCGGGCTGGAACAGGCCCTGGCGCAGTTGAGCCTGCCCTTGATCCGCGCCAATGTCGGCGATCGCTACGTGCTGGAACAGATGCGCGCGCACGGCGCGGTGGTCGGCGGCGAGACGTCGGGCCATACCCTTTGCCTGGACCGGTCCACCACCGGAGACGGGATCGTCACCGCTCTGCAGGTTCTGGCGGCGATGACGGCGCATAATGAGCGCCTCTCGCAACTGGTGTCCGGAGTGCATCGTTGCCCGCAGGTGTTGATCAACGTGCCCGTCATCGGGACCGCCGCCGTATTGCTCCAGAGCGCGGCGATCAAGCAGGCGGTGACGCTGAGCGAGACGCGCCTTTCAAGCAATGGCCGGGTGCTGTTACGGGCCTCTGGTACCGAGCCGCTGATCAGGGTGATGGTCGAAGCCACCCGGCAAGCCGACGCGGATGCAGAGGCCAATGCCATCGCGCAAGAGGTCCGCAAGGCCTGCGCAGGCGCCACCGTCGACTAACGGCCGATCCTCGTCGCACGGCATAATTGCGATCCCCGTCGATCTAAAGAAGCCCATGCCTCGCCAGTATCTCGTTGCCGGCAACTGGAAAATGAACGGCTCGCTCGTCGCCAATGGTGAATTGCTGTCGGCGATCGGCGCAGGTCTTGCAGCGGTCGACGACGTGGAACTGCTCGTGTGTCCGCCGACGGTCTATCTTCAATCCGTAGCGGCTGTGTTGCCGAGCGGCTTGCAGCTGGGTGCGCAGGATTTGTGCGAGCAGTTGAAGGCCGGCGCGTTCACCGGCGAGATCCACGGGACGATGCTCGCCGAGGTCGGTTGCCGCTATGCGCTGGTTGGCCACTCCGAGCGGCGCGCGCTGTACGGCGAAAGCGACTCAAAGGTGGCCGATAAATTCAGCACGGCGCAGGCCTGCGGATTGATCCCGATACTCTGCGTGGGAGAGACCCTCGCGGAGCGCGAGTCCGGTGCTACCGAATTCGTGCTGGCGCGGCAATTGATGGCGGTGCTCGACAAGGTCGGGATCGGGGCCGTGGGTCTGGGCGTCATCGCCTATGAGCCGGTATGGGCCATCGGCACCGGGCGGACGGCGAGTCCGCAGCAGGCGCAGGACGCGCACGCCTTCTTGCGTGGTCTGCTCCGGGCCCGGGATGTTAAAGTTGCCGCATCGATGCGGATTCTCTACGGCGGCAGCGTTAAGCCGGAGAACGCAACAGAGCTTTTTGCCAGCGACGACATCGATGGCGGACTGATCGGTGGCGCATCGCTCAAAGCTTCGGATTTTCTGGCTATTGCGGCCGCAGCCCAGTCCTTGACGGCAGCGTGCTGATTTCTTGTGGGTTAACGGGTTAAGAGCATGCATACGTTTCTGGTCATTCTGCAGGTGTTGGTCGCCATCGGTCTTGTAGGCTTGGTTCTGATTCAACATGGCAAGGGCGCCGACGCCGGGGCGGCTTTTGGCAGCGGGGCTTCGGGAACCGTGTTCGGATCGCGCGGTGCCGCCAACTTCTTGTCGCGTGTCACCGCCGGTCTGGCCTTCGTTTTCTTTGCGTCGAGCCTGGCGCTCGCATACTGGGCCGCGGGCAGGGGCGCCGCGCCAAGCAGTATCGTAGATCGCATGCAGACTGTCGCCCCGGCTCCTGCGGCGCCGACGGTTCCGGAATCGGCCGATAAACCGGTCGCAGCGCCAGCCGCGCCGAAGGTCCCTGAGTGACACGTCAGATTGTAAGTTCTTGGTAGTAGCGCAACCGCTTTTTGCTGATCGGTAGCGGAAGACAAAACCACTGCGGATCGGTAACATGCGCCCCCTTGCCGTCGTGGCGGAATTGGTAGACGCACTACCTTGAGGTGGTAGCGGGGAAACCTGTCCGAGTTCGAGTCTCGGCGTCGGCACCAGCTGTAGCCTGGTCAGCGGGAAGTGTTTACGCTGGCCCTAATTTCATTCTCCAGATTTGATCTCCGGATCGTCGCCGGTCGTTGCCATGAGTGATGCCCGAGATCAGTTTCTTCCGACAACACCGCAATAATCGATGACCATGGAAATCGAACTCTCCGAGCTTCAGCAGGAAATCAACACCTCCGTCCGCAAGGTCTGCTCGGAATTCACCGATGACTATTGGCACGAGTGCGACGAGCACGCCCGATTTCCGGAAGAGTTCTACAAGGCGATGGCGTCCGCTGGCTGGCTCGGGATCACCATGCCGGAAGACCTCGGCGGCGCAGGCCTAGGGGTTACCGAGGCGGCGATCATGATGCATGCGGTTGCTGCAAGCGGCGGCGGGCAGGCGGCGGCGTCGAGCATTCATATCAACCTGTTCGGCCCGCATGCAATCGTGGTGCATGGTACGCCGGAGCAGAAGAAGCGTTGGCTAACGCCGCTGATCAAGGGCGAAGAAAAGGCTTGCTTCGGAGTCACCGAACCAGACGCTGGTCTGGACACCACGAGTATCAAGACTTTTGCCAAAAAGGTGGACGGCGGCTATCGCGTCACCGGGCGCAAGATGTGGACGTCGACCGGGCAGGAAGCGCACAAGATCGTTCTGCTCACGCGGACGACGGCCAAGAGCGACTGCAAGCGCCCTACCGATGGCATGACTTTGTTCTACACCGACCTTGATCGCACCAAGATCGAAGTTCGTCGCATCAAGAAGCTTGGGCGAAACGCTGTGGATTCCAATGCCACGTTCATCGACGATTATTTCGTGCCAGACGAGGATCGGATCGGCGAAGAGGGCAAAGGATTCCATTACCTGATCGACAGCCTCAATCCGGAACGGGTACTGGTGGGCATCGAGGCCATCGGTATCGGCCGCGATGCGTTACAGCGCGCGGCCAAATACGCTCGGGACCGCGTCGTCTTTGGCCGTCAGATCGGCAAGAACCAAGGGATCCAGCATCCGCTGGCCGAGGCCTGGACTCTGCTTGAGTCTGCATATTGGATGTGCATGCGCGCCGCTTATCTTTATGACAAGGGCTTGCCCTGTGCGGCGGAGGCCAATGCGGCTAAGTTCCTGTCTGCGCGGGCGGGTTTTGACGCGACCACCAAGGCGGTATTGACTCATGGCGGCATGGGCTACGCTCGGGAGTTTCAAGTCGAACGCCTGTTTAGGGAGTCGATGCTCCCTCGCATCGCGCCGGTTACCGAGCAAATGATTTTGTCGTTCATTGCCGAAAAGGTTTTGGACTTGCCAAAATCCTATTGATAAATCTGTATGTCGAACAATGGTTTCTTTAAAGTTTTTAATTGCGATCCGCAGTTGACCTCTTTATACTTCGCGCTTGTCCGGTGCGGGGTGGAGCAGTCTGGCAGCTCGTCGGGCTCATAACCCGAAGGTCGTA
>CAXTSJ010000004.1:0-172855 GCA_964246995.1 uncultured Hydrocarboniphaga sp. | reverse complement strand
TTTGCACAAGCAAAGAGAAGTAACTCCCGCCGAAGGCGTGCAAACCATCAGCACGAACAGGCGCTGAGCGACAGCCAGAACGAACTCACTCAATCACCCGAACCCGAAAATTCCGATTCTTGATCTTGTTCTCCCGCAACCGTTTGAGCGACAGCGCCAGCATCGACTTGTCCACCGCGACATAGGTGCGCGTGTCATAGCTGCTGATCTTGCCGACCGCCTCGGCAGCGATGCCCGCGGTGCCGGTCAGCGCGCCGAGCACATCGCCGGCGCGCAACTTGTCGCGGCGGCCGCCGTCGATGCACAACGTCGCGCGCGTCGGCACCACCGGGCGGTCACGGACCTTGGATGGCAGATCGAGCTTGCTGGTTTGCAGCGCCTGGTTCAGATGCTGCTGGATCGCTTGGAAGCGGCGGTGCTCGACCGGCGTGAACAAATGCAGCGCCAGGCCGCTGCGGCCGGCACGCCCGGTGCGGCCAATGCGATGCAGGTGGGTGTCGGGCTCCTTGGGCAACTCGTAGCTGATGACCGCCGCCAGCTCCGGGATGTCGAGCCCTCGCGCTGCGACGTCGGTAGCCACCAGCACGCGCGCGCTGCCATTGATGAAGCGCACCAGCACCTCGTCGCGCTCGCGTTGCTCGATGTCGCCATGCAGCGCCAGCACCGCATAGCCGCGCTTGCGCAGATCGGTTTCGATGTCCTTGGCGTCGCGCTTGGTGTGGCAGAACACCAGCGCGCTCGCCGGCTGGCGCTCGCTCAGCACATGCGCCAGCGCGTCGAGTCGGCGCGCGTTGTCGACCTCGTAGAAATGCTGCTCGATCTCCGGCGGCGGGCTGGTCTGCGTATCGACGCTGACGGTCACCGGATAACGTTGCAGCCGCCGGCTCAGCTCTCGCACCGTTGCCGGATACGTCGCCGAGAAGAACAGCGTCTGCCGATCCGCCGGCGCCTGGTCGACGATCTCGCGCACCGCGGCCTCGAAGTCGCCATCGAGCATGCGGTCGGCCTCGTCCAGCACCAGCACGCGCAGGCCGTCGAGCTTGAGCGTCGCCTGCGACAGATGCTCCTGCACGCGCCCGGGCATGCCGACGACGATATGCGGCGCGTGCTCCAGCGAGGCGAGCTGCGGCCGCAGCGAAATGCCGCCGCCGAGCACGCTGAGCTTGATGTTGGGCAACAGGCGCGCGAGGCGGCGGATCTCGCCGGCGATCTGGTCGGCCAGTTCGCGCGTCGGGCACAGCACCAGCGCCTGCACCTGGCGCACCTGGGGATCGATGCGCGACAGCAGGCACAGGGCGTAAGCCGCAGTCTTGCCGCTGCCGGTGCGCGCCTGGCCGATCACGTCGCGGCCGGCCAGCATCGCGGGCAGGCTCTGCGCCTGGATCGGCGTCATCCGCGAGAAGGCAAGCACCTCGAGCGCCTTCAGCAGGGGCGGCTGCAAAGGCAGATCGGAAAATGGCGAGGGAAAGGGTGAGGGAGTCCGGGAGTCCACGACAGCACCAGCAGCAGGGTCCGCTAGTGTGCGGCATCGTGCGCCCGCTGCCCGGCTTTGCTGTTCTCACGGCGGCGCATTAGGCTAGCGGCCATCCGGTGCAGAGCGACGGGCTCGAAGTGCGACGGATCGCGGAGGCTCAACTGGATTGGCGCCGGATCGAATCCAGATGGATCTATCTTTATACGAAAACGTTTGCGAAGAAGTCTTCAGAAAGGAGTCACCAATGTTGCGTTCCATCATAGGATTGATGCTGCTGGCCATTGCAGGAAACTCGTGGGCGGAGTCGCGTATGCCCAACCTGGGTGTTGGCAATTTTCGCCAGGCGATGAGCGTTTTTCTCCAGGGAAACTCTGACTTCCCCGGTGGCATCGCCGGCGGCACGGATGCTTTTCTGTCGGGTCAGATCACCCGCGGTTTCGACTTGAACCGAAACGGTTTCAGCGGGTTCGTGGTGCTGTTGACCCAGGACACGCCGGCCGAGTTTTTCGGCAGCGCCGCGCAACAATCGTTCGATGGTTTCTACGACACCCTGCTGCCGTTCTACGAGGCGCTGGATGGCCCTGCCGAGAAGTTCGCATCGTTCAGCGGTCCATTCGCCAAGCCGTTCTCCAACGCGATCGTCAGCTTCGCCCGTGTTTTCGACGGCAACGGCGGCGCTGTCTTCGCAAGGTCCTTCGCAAGCTCAGGCCTGCCGGGCCTGCCCGGCAACGACTGAGTTTTGCCCGCTCGGCAGCTCGCGCGTTCGCGTGAGCCGCTGGCGAGACAGGGAAGCGAGGCGTGTGACAAACGCGCCTCGCTTCCCCTTATTTTTTTGCGGCCTCCGAAACCAGCGCCGCGACCTCGTCGAGCATCGCGCGGGTCATGTTGTTCGAGCAGGCGCAAGCGCTCCTGCGGCCGCATCGGCAGGAATTCCGCAAGCCGGCAGGCGACCCAGTAGGCGTCGTCCAGGCGCGCCGGCGGATGCAGCCAGTCATCGCCGAAGCGGCGGATGACCGCCTCCAACATGTCGCGCAGCGCGGTGTGCTCATCCGTCATCGGCTGCTCGAGCACCGGGGCCAGCCACTGCACCTGGGCGCGGATCAGGCCGTCCGGCATGACCCGTCGCTCCAGAAT
The DNA here is from genome assembly GCA_964246995.1 of uncultured Hydrocarboniphaga sp. Lineage (GTDB taxonomy): Bacteria > Pseudomonadota > Gammaproteobacteria > Nevskiales > Nevskiaceae > Hydrocarboniphaga. The sequence goes on along the minus strand of CAXTSJ010000004.1, from coordinate 170,247 downwards.
CCGGAAGCGCTGCTCGCCAGTGGTGACCAGAGAAAACAAGCCGGGTGACGGCACGTCCCATTCCTTGATGCGCGCGGTGCACCCGATCGCGGCCGGCACCGCCGGCGCGCCGGCCTCGCGGCCTTCGGTGATCTGGCAGACACCGAAGACCGCGTCATCGCCGATGCAGGCCTTGGTCATGTCGACATAACGCGCCTCGAAGATGCGCAGGCTGAGCCGTCCGCCTGGGAACAGCACGGTGTCCAGCGGAAAGATCGGGATGTCCAGCAGACTCGTCACGGCGTTCTCGGGTCTTGATATCGGGTTCAGCATAGATCGACCGCGCCGATGCCGCGAAAAATCCCCGGGAATGACGAGCCCGCTAGAATCCACCCTCGCCCGCGCAGCCACCCGACATGACCCCTGATCGACACACACGCCTCAGCCCCCTGCCCGCGCTGATCTTCTCGTCGCGCTGGCTGCAGCTGCCGCTGTATCTGGGCTTGATCGCGGCACAGGCGGTCTACGTGATCCTGTTCGTCAAGGAGCTGCTGCATCTGATCCATGGCGCCTTCGAGCTCAATGAGCAGCAGGTGATGCTGATCGTGCTCGCGCTGATCGACGTGGTGATGATCTCCAATCTTCTGGTGATGGTGATCATCGGCGGCTACGAGACCTTCATCTCGCGGATGGGTCTGGAGCATCATCCCGACCAGCCCGAATGGCTGAGCCACGTCAACGCCTCGGTGCTCAAGGTCAAGCTGGCGATGGCGATCATCGGCATCTCGTCGATCCATCTGCTCAAGACGTTCATCGAAGCCGGCATGCTCGGCCTGCCGCCCTGTGCGGGCGTCGATGTGGACGTCGCCTGCACGCGCGTCACCGAGCGCGGCGTGATGTGGCAGACGCTGATCCATCTGACTTTCATCATTTCCGCGATCGGCATCGCCTATACCGATCGCCTGATGAACTCGCTGAGCAGCCATCCGCGCGGGCACGGCGCCAGCTAGAACCCATCGCCATGCTACCCGCCAGGATCATCGAGCCGCTGACGCGCTTCCTGGACGAGGAAGAAGGCCGCAGCGCGCTGCTCGACGCCTGCCGTGCCCTGCAGGAGCAAACGGTGGACATCGCCCAGTTGCTCGAATGGATACAGGCGCAGCGTAACGCCGACATCGAACGCAGGCGCCAGGCGACGACGGCGCTGCGCGCGGCACTGGGTTTGACGGTGGTGCCCGGCGCGGTGTGTCGCGGCCGTTGACGAAGCCAAACGACTTTGTCGTGATGGGGAATGGTGGTGATAGCTGGAATCGAACCAGCGACCTCAGCATTATGAGTGCCGCGCTCTAACCGTCTGAGCTACATCACCACTGACGGGGGCGCGATCATAGACGAAGCGGTCCCCTTGATGAAAGTGCGGCCTCGGGGTTCCCACCAATCGAGCACCACCGCCGAACGGGCCCGTGCAAGCGATGAGGCGCAGTATTCGCAAGAATGAATCTCCATTGCCACTCCACATTGCATGCACACTTGGCCTCTAATCTGGCGCCATGTCAGACAAGACCTGACGTGCAGGAGAATCGATATGAAGACGATGAGTTTAGCCAAGCGTTACTGGGTAGCCGCGGTCCTGATGGCCGGGATGGCCTCGCCCAGCTTTGCGGGTGATCGCACCGTCGGCGGTTTGATTGGCGCCGGCGTCGGTACGGTCGTGGGCAACAGCGTGGGCGGCAATCAGGGCGCCCTGGTTGGTGCCCTGGCGGGTGCTGTGTTGGGTGTCGCGGTGGCGGACAACGGCCACCACGATGATCGCCGGTACTATGCGGCTAATGATCGCCGCTATGACGATCGCCGCTATGACGATCATTATCGTCGTCCGGCGTATCCGGTGTCGTGGTATCGTCAGCCGGTTTATCGCGCACCGGCCTATCGCCAGCCCGTGGTCTATCAACCGGTGCCGGTTTACCGGCATGACGACCGCCATGACAATCGAGGCTGGGGCCACGATCGTCACGATGATTACAACCGTCATGACGATCATGATCGCAGGCGCTGGGACCATGACCGCGATCACTGGGATCATGATCGCGACCGTCGTCACTGAGGCGTCGCAGTAAACCCGGCGGGGCTTTCGGGCCGCCGGGTCTTTTCTATGCAATCTGCAGTGAACCTCGATCCCATCAGCCCCAAGCTGCAATGTACAAACGGCGGTCATCGCCAGGGGCGTAGAAGCAACTCAATGAAAGTCATCGAGTTTTGTCGGCGCGGCCAACGGGCACGGATGTTGTGATCCGAACGGATCAGTCCGGGAGAGTCCGCCATGCGGGATGCCGATTTCGTCAGCCCCATTTCACGCGGCGAAAAGACCGATCGCCGAGGCGAAGCTTCAGGCTTGACGGCGTTCCACGTCGGGCTCGAATCGCCGCAGCCGCTGCAGCCTGCTGCACCGATATCGCAGAACGCCTTCCTGTTTCGAGATGCTCTGTTCGGCGATCGGCACAACAGAATGCGGGTGAGCCGGGCGAGACGTCGTGGTCGTTACGTCTTTCGCTGCTGACGGGCTACACACCGCCTGCGCGTGCTGAACGACTGTCACGGCAAAGCTTTTTTGATGCCAAAATTTATTGGTGGTGAACGACATCCATATCGCCCGTGGCCCGCGTTCAACTCGGACGAACTTTCCATCAAAGCGGCTCGGGAATGAACACATCGCTGGCGCCAGCCCGTTCGGTCCGCTTGATTGTGATCGGCGGCTCCGCGGGGTCGCTGGACGTGCTGCGGTCGATCTTGCCGAGCCGGCGCGGCCCGCTCTGTCCGCCCATCGCATGCGTCGTCCATCTGCCGGCAGGCGGTCCTGCGCTGCTCCATCATCTGTTGAACACCGGAACCGGACTGATCATGAAGCAGGCCGAAGACAAGGAGCCGCTGCTTGCCGGTCACGTCTACTTCGCGCCGCCGGATTATCACGTGCTGATCGAACGCGATCTGACCCTGGCGCTTTCAGTGGATGCGCCCCTGCACTATTCGAGACCCGCCATCGACGTGCTGTTCGACACGGCTGCCCATGCCTGCGGCGCTCAACTGCTGGCGGTGCTGCTCACCGGTGCCAGCGCCGACGGCGCGGCGGGAATCGCGAGCGTCGCCGAACATAGCGGCCTGACCGCGGTGCAGACGCCCGAGTCGTCTTATGCCTCCACCATGCCCGAATCGGCGTTGCGGCGGCTGCCTGCTCCAACGTATCTGCTGCCGCCCGCCGGGCTGGGTACGCTGCTGGCGTCGATCGACCACATGCCGGTGGCGTAGCGCACGCAGCCGACGAGGAATGAAGATTGGGTGAAGTCATCGCGCAACCGCGTCGCAGAAAAACCTCGCGGTTCGCGGCGTTCGGCCATGCCGGCTTGCAGTCGCGAAAGCGTGATCAGCCAGCCTCTGAGACACGCATCGCTGCTGACGCCGCTGGCCAGCTGGCTCTGGCCTGGCAGGACCGCTGATGGCGGCCTGCTGGCCGGTCGATCCCGCCTGCTTTCCGGGTTGGGACGGAACCTCCGCCGGAGCGCGGCAGCTGCAATCGCAACTCGCCGCGCAGGTGCGCTGCGCGGATGGCTTCGGCGTTCTGCGCCACGTCGCAGGGGTTGATGTGGGGTTTGAAGAACAGGGCAGAATCACTCGCGCGGCAGCGGTGCTGCTCGACGCCGATTCGATGCAGACCTTGGATCACGCCCTGATCCGCCTGCCGACGACGATGCCCTACATCCCCGGCCTGCTGTCTTTCCGCGAACTGCCCGCACTGCGTCAGGCGCTACTCGCGCTCAAGCAGGTACCCGACCTGGTGTTCTGCGACGGCCAGGGCATCGCCCATCCGCGCCGGCTGGGCATCGCGGCACACCTGGGCGTGGCGACCGGGTTGCCGAGCATCGGCGTGGCCAAGAGCATTCTGGTCGGCCGCCATGAGGTGCTGGCCAACGCGCGCGGTGCGCGCTGCGATCTGCTCGACGGCGATGAGCGCATCGGCGTGGTTTTGCGCAGCCGCGCCGACGTGCGGCCGCTGATCGTGTCCCCTGGCCACCGGGTATCGATGGACCACGCCGCCGACCTGGTGATGCGCTTCGTCACCCGCTACCGCTTGCCGGAGCCGACGCGTCGTGCCGACGCTTTGGCTTCACGGCGAGGGGGCTTCGCGATGCCGCTCGCGCCGACGCCGCCCTGGCAGCCAGGGCCTGGTTGACGACCTCCGCCGGGCGGTAACCGTGGTTGTATTGTCGACCCGCTGCCTCCAAACTGTCGCGCCTCCAAGGGTATCTACCGACCCGCCGAGAGGCCCTTCCGCTCACCCATCGACTCCCCAATGCCCTATTCGCGCATTACCGGCACGGGCAGCTACCTGCCGGAGAAGGTCCTCAGCAACCAGGATCTCGCTCGCATCGTCGACACCACCGACGAATGGATTTTCGAGCGCACCGGCATCCGCCGCCGCCACATCGCCGCCGACACCGAGCAGACCAGCGACCTGGCCTTGCGGGCTTGCGAACGCGCCATCGCCGCTGCCGGGCTCACCTGCGACGACATCGATCTGATCATCGTCGCCACCTCGACGCCGGACATGATCTTCCCCGCAACCGCCTGCCTGCTGCAGGCCAAGCTCGGCGTCCACCAGGGCGCGGCTTTCGACATGCAGGCGGTGTGCAGCGGCTTCGTCTACGCGCTGGCGACGGCCGACAAGTTCGTCGCCTCCGGCCAGTTCAAGTGCGCCCTGGTGGTGGGCGCCGAAACCTTCTCGCGCATCCTCGACTGGACCGACCGCCGCACCTGCGTGCTGTTCGGCGACGGCGCCGGCGCGGTGGTGGTACAGGCGTCCGAAGAACCCGGCGTGCTGTCGAGCCACCTGCATTCGGATGGCCGCCACAGCGGCATCCTGCGAGTGCCGGGCGGCGTCCAGAACGGCAAGGTCGTCGGCCATCCGTTTCTGGAGATGCAGGGCCAGGCGGTCTACAAGCACGCGGTGCGCGCGCTCGGCGAAGTCACCCAGGAGGCGCTGGCGGCCAACGGTTTGACCGGCGCCGACCTGCACTGGATGGTCCCGCACCAGGCCAACATCCGCATCATCCGCTCGACCGCCGAAAAGCTCGGCCTGTCGCCGGACCAAGTGGTGATGACGGTCGAGGATCACGGCAACACTTCGGCCGCCTCGATTCCGCTGGCCCTGGACGTGGCGGTGCGCGACGGCCGCATCCAGCGCGGGCAGAACGTGCTGTTCGAAGCCATCGGCGGCGGCCTGGCCTGGGGTTCGGTGCTGGTGCGCTGGTAGCTCCGCGATGGGCCTGATCAGACCGGCGCCGCTCTGGCGCCGCTTCGCGGCGGCGATCTACGACGGCTTGCTGCTGATCGGTTTGTGGATGGCGGCCGCGCTGGTCGACCTTCTGGTTCGCGATGGCCTTGGCCTGGCCCGCGACCCGCGCGTCCTGCAACTGCTGCTGATGTTGCTGGGCCTGCTGTTCTTCGGCTGGAGCTGGACCCATGGCGGCCAGACCCTGGGCATGCGCGCCTGGCAGCTTCGCGTGCGCCGCCACGACGGCGCGCCACTGCTCTGGCCGATCGCGGCCTTGCGCTACGTGGTGATGCTGCTGACCTGGTCTGCCTCGCTGCTGCCGGCGCTGCTGCGCATCCCCGGCGTCGCCACACGCATGCATGCCGATGCCACGATGTTCGGTGCACTGGCTTTCAACGGCATCGCCCTGGTGCTGATCCTGCTCGACCCGATGCGCCGCGCGCCCTGCGACCTGGTGTCGCGGACCGAAGTGGCGCTGCTTCCGAAACCCTGACGGTCGTCAGCTTGCCGCCCGCAATCGCCACCAGCCGATCAGCGCCAGCGCCGCGGTCGGCGCACCGGCTGCGAAAGTCGGCGGCCAGCCATACAGCTGGCCGGAATCGGCGGTGACCTCGTTGACCACGTAAAACCCGACGCCGATCAGCACGCCCACCACCAGCCGCAACCCCGCGCCGCTGTTGCGCAGCGAGCCGAACACGAACGGCACGGCGAACAGCATCATCGCCATCACCGTCAGCGGCTCCACCAGCTTGCGCCACAGCGTCAGACGCTGTTCGCTGGAATCCAGGCCGTTCTCGTCGAGATAGTCGATCAGCTGCATCAGGCCCTGGGTCGACAGGCTCTTGGCTTCGAGCACGAACAAGCGCAGCACCTGCGGCGACAGGCCGCCCGGCCAGTCGTAGCGCTCCAGGTTCAACACCTGCGCACGATCGGCGCCGAACTCGGTGCGCTTGACGCCGGTGAAATCCCAATGCCCCTCGCGGTAGACGCCGTCCTTGACCGAGGTCACCGCGCGCAGGCGCAGATCGTCGCCGAGCGAATAGATCACCGCCTCGCCGATGTGGTTCTCGGTGACCAGGCGACGGATGTTGAAGATGTCGGCGCCGTCGCGCAGCCATACCGGCTTGAGCGCCGCGCCGGCGTCGAGGCCGTAGCGCGCCTGGCTCTTGTAGCGCTCCGCGGATTGCTGTCCGATCGGCGCCACCCACTCGCCGATCACCCAGCCCAGCACGCCAAGCATCGCGCCGGCGATCAACGCCGCGCCGCCGATGCGCAGGTTGGACACGCCCGCCGCCCGGATCGCGGTGATCTCGCCCTGGCCCGCGAGATTGCCCAGCCCCATCAAGGTGCCCAGCATGGCGATGATCGGCAGCAGCAGGTGCAGGCCCGCCGGCAGGTTGAGCAGGGTGTAGACCGCGAGTTCCCAGACCCCGTACTCGCCCTTGCCGGTGCCGCCGAGGTCGGAGACGAAGCTGGTGAAGGTATAGATGGTCACCAGGGCCAGGGCGACGATACCGGTGAGCATCAGGATCGAGCGGACGATGTAGCGGTCGATGCGGTTCATGCCAGCCTGGGCGAGCGCCAGCGCACCCACCAGTTCAACCGCCGGCCGATCAGGAACACCGCGGTGGCCAGAACCAGCGCGTGCAGCCACCACAATCCCATGGCGTCGGAGAGCCTGCCTTTGGCGATCCAGGATTGGCCCAGACCGATGAGGTTTGAATAAACCAGATACACGATCACGCCGAGTGCCACCTTGCCGTAGCGGCCCTCGCGCGGACCCACGTGCGACAGCGGCACCGCCAGCAAGGTGAGCAGAAACACCGAGATCGGCGCGGCCAGGCGCCAGTGCAGCTCGGCACGATCCTGCGGATTCTTCGAGCCCCATAGCGACTCGGTCGACGCCACCCGGCGTCGGCCGCCGGTGTAGATGAACTGCGGCGGCGTGACGCGCGTGGTGAATTCGTCGAACTCGACGATATCGCTGACCACACCTTCGGCATCGCCGTCGTAACGCCAGCCGCCGTACAGCGTGATCTCGCGATCGCCGTTAGTGGTATTGAGCGCCTGCCGCCCCTCGTTGGCGACGATGATCGAAAGTCCTTTGCTGGTTTCGATCTGGGCGAAAACGGTGCTGAGCTTCTCGCGGTCGCGATCCATCTCGGCGGTGTAGAACACGCCGCGCCCGTCGGCCACCTTCTTGAAGCGCCCGGGTTCGAAAGGCAGGTACTGGATGAGTCGCCGCGCATCCTTGACCACGTAGTCGCCGGTGCGTCCGGCCCAGGGCCCGACCTGGAAGGCCAGCAGCGCGGTGAACAGCGACAGCAAACCGCCCAGCAGCAGAAACGGCCGGTACAGGCGCAGCAGGCTCACGCCGCAACCGGTCATCGCCGCAATCTCGTTGTCTTTATACAGGCGTCCCAGCGTCAGCATGATGCCGAGGAGCAAGGACACCGGCACCAGGATCACCAGGTATTGCAGGCTCGACAGCCCAACCACCTTGAACAGCAGATCGCGCGGCAACTCGCCGGCGGCGGCGTCGCCGAGCAGGCTGGCGAAGCGCACCGACAACATGATCAGCAACAGGACCAGCGTGACGGCGAACCAGGAGGCAGCCGCTTCGCGCAGCAGGTAGCGATCGAGCGTGGTGCCATTCATGAGCGGCGCATTATGCGGTCTGCGGTGAGGCAGCGTCGGACGGCGCTGCGTTTCAAGAAACTTACGGACCGCCTGCTTGGGACATTGTTCGCGAAGCCTTACACTTGCGGCCACAAGCGGCCCGATGGCGTTAAAAACTCCGTTCGACAAGGAGTCATCCTGCCGCGCAAAGGCCGCGCCGGCACCTGCAGTCCGGCACTATTGGCCGCAGACGACCGGCGCGACAACCCATTACCGGCGTCGGTCTTACCGTTGAGGAAGCAATGGAATATTTCGTCAAGAGCGGCAATCCAGAGAAACAGCGCGTCTCCTGCGTGATCGTCGGTATCTTCGATCGGCGCTCGCCGTCCGAGCCGGCGTCGGTGATCGACGCCGCCAGCGAAGGCGCGATCGCCGCGGTGATGCGTCGCGGCGACATGGACGGCAAGCTCGGCCAGATCCTGGTGCTGCACAACTTGCCGGGCACCTTCGCCGATCGCGTGATGCTGGTGGGCCTGGGCCGCGAGCGCGGTTTCGACGACGCCGCGTTTCGCAAGGCGCACGCCGCCAGCGCGCGCGCGCTGCGCGCCACCGGGTCGATCGACGCGGTCAGCTATCTCACCCATCTGCCGATCAAGAGCCGCGACTTTCACTGGAATGTCAGCCAGGCCGCGCTGAGCTTCGAGGACATGTACTACCGCTTCGACGACTGCCGCGGCGAAAAAGCGCGCGAAGAGCTGCCGACCTACAAGCTCGAGCGCCTCACTTTCGACGTGCCGCGCCGCTCCGACCTGCCTGCCGGCGAGCGCGGCCTGACCGAAGCCCTCGCCATGGCCAAGGGCGTGTCGGTGGCCAAGACACTCGGCAATCTGCCGGGCAACATCTGCACGCCGACCTATCTCGCGCAGAGCGCCGAGCAGCTCGGCGTCACGCATGGCTTCAAGGTCAAAATTCTGGAAGAGCCGGAGCTGCGCAAGCTCGGCATGGGCTCCTTCCTTTCGGTGGCGCGCGGTAGCCGCCAGCCGGCCAAGCTGATCGTGATGGAATATCTGCGCGGCCCCAAGGGCGAGCGGCCGATCGCGCTGGTCGGCAAGGGCCTGACATTCGACGCCGGCGGCATCAGCATCAAGCCCGCCGATCGCATGGACGAGATGAAGTTCGACATGTGCGGCGGCGCCGCGGTGCTCGGCGCTTTCCGCGCGCTTGCCGAACTGGATCTGGCGATCAATGTCGTGGGCATCGTCGCCGCCAGCGAGAACCTGCCCGACGGCGCGGCGATCAAGCCCGGCGACGTCGTCACCAGCATGGCCGGCCTCACCATCGAGATCCTCAACACCGACGCCGAAGGCCGGCTGATTCTCTGCGACGCGCTCACCTATACCGAGCAGACCTTCGACCCCAGCGTGTGCATCGACATGGCGACGCTCACCGGCGCCTGCGTGGTGGCGCTCGGCAGCTATCCTTCCGGCCTGTTCTCCAACACACCGGGCCTGGCGCGCGCGCTGAGCACCGCTGGCGAGCAGATCGGCGATCGCGTCTGGGAGCTGCCGCTGTGGCCGGAGTATGAAGAACACATCCGTAGCGACTGCGCCGACATCGCCAACATCGCCACCATCAACGGCCGCGAGGGCGGTGCCATCATCGGCGCCAGTTTTCTGCACAAGTTCACCAAGAAGATGAAATGGGCGCATCTGGACATCGCCGGCACGGCCTGGAAGGGCAAGCTCTCCACCGGCCGGCCGGTGCCGCTGCTGGTGCAGTACCTGCTCAACGCCGCGGCGAAACAGGACGGCTGAGGGACGATGTTGATTCTTCGATGACGCGCATCGATTTCTACATCCTGCCCGAGGCCGCCGACGGCGCACCGGCGAGCACCGTGATGACGGTGTGCAAGCTCTGCGACAAGGCGGTGGGCAGCGGTGCGCGGGTGTATCTGCGCGCGCCGCAGGCGGCGATGGTCGACGACATCGACAGCGCACTGTGGACGTTCCGGCAGGGCGGCTTCATCGCCCACGAGCGCGACAGCGGCGCGCCGCTCGATGACCCGCAACCCGCCGTGCTGATCGGCGACGGCGATCCGCCGGCGACGCATCACGGCGTGCTGCTCAATCTTGGCGACGACGTGCCGCTGTATTTCAGCCGCTTCGAGCGCGTGCTCGAAATCGTGCCCGGCAGTGCCGCCAATCGCGCCAGCTCGCGCCTGCGCTTCAAGTTCTATCGTGACCGCGGTTACGAGTTGAACACCATCAATCTCTAGCATCAATCTCTAGAATGCTTGGCGCCAGCGCGCCGCAGACATCCATGGAAAAAACATTTGAAGCCGGCGCCGTCGAAGCGCACTGGGCCGCGTACTGGGAGCAGCACAACGCGTTCGCGCCCAACGGCACGGGCGATCCCTACTCGATCATGATCCCGCCGCCGAATGTCACCGGCACGCTGCACATGGGCCACGCCTTCCAGCACACGGTGATGGACGCGCTGATCCGCTACCACCGCATGCGCGGCTTCGACACGCTGTGGCAGCCCGGCACCGATCACGCCGGCATCGCCACGCAGATGGTGGTGGAGCGCAATCTCAAGCTCGCCGGCGAGCCGGCGCGGCTCGATCTGGGGCGCGAGAAATTCCTCGAAAAAGTCTGGGAGTGGAAGCGCTATTCCGGTGGCACCATCGAAGCCCAGATCCGCCGCATGGGCAGCTCGGTGGACTGGAGCCGCAATGCCTTCACCATGGACGCGGCATACTCCAAGGCCGTGGTCGAGCACTTCGTCAGGCTGCATGAAGATGGCTTGATCTATCGCGGCAAGCGCCTGGTGAACTGGGACCCGGTGCTGCAGACCGCGATCTCGGACCTGGAAGTGGTGAGCGAGGAAGAGAACGGCAAGATGTGGCATTTCCGCTATCCATTATCGGAACCGCTGGCGGACGGATCGGGGCATCTCACGGTCGCCACCACGCGGCCGGAGACGATGCTGGGCGACACCGCAGTTGCCGTGCATCCGCAAGACGAGCGCTACGCGGCGCTCATCGGCAGGATGATCAAACTGCCGCTGACGGATCGCGAGATTCCGGTCGTCGCCGACGATTACGTGGACCGAGAATTCGGTACCGGCTGCGTCAAGATCACGCCAGCGCATGACTTCAACGACTACGCGCTGGGCCAGCGCCACAAGCTGCCGCTGGTCAACGTGTTGACGCCTACTGCGCACATCACCGAAGACATGCCCGAGGCTTATCGCGGACTCGACCGCTTTGTCGCGCGCAAGAAGATCGTCGCTGATCTCGATGCGCTTGGTCTGCTCGACAAGATCGACGATCACAAACTCAAAGTGCCGCGCGGCGATCGCAGTGGCGCGGTGGTGGAGCCTTATCTCACCGATCAGTGGTTCGTCGATCTCACGCGCGAGTCACTGGACGACGGACGTCCGGGCGGCCACAGCGCGATCACCAGGCCAGCGCTCGACGCCTTCACCGAAGGCAAGATCAAGTTCGTGCCTGAGAACTGGATCAATACCTACAGGCAGTGGCTCGACAACATCCAGGACTGGTGCATCAGCCGCCAGCTGTGGTGGGGCCATCGCATCCCGGCCTGGTACGACGATGCAGGACGAGTGTTCGTGGGCCGCAGCGCCTACGACGCCTTCACGCAAGCGCTCGGCGCGCAGGGCGAATTCCTGTTGCTCGATCGATTGAAAGTCGCGAGCACCGATAGCACGGACGACATCAACGCCAAGCTGCGCGAGGCCGACGCCGAACGCTTCTGCCTGCGCCAGGACGAAGACGTGTTCGACACCTGGTTCTCCTCCGACATCTGGCCGATGGCGACCCTCGGCTGGCCCGAGAAAACCGAAGCGCTCAAGAAGTGGTATCCGGGCAGCGTGCTGGTGACCGGCTTCGACATCATCTTCTTCTGGGTCGCGCGCATGGTGATGATGGGGCAGTACTTTCAAAAGGAGGTCCCGTTCCGCGAGGTCTACATCACCGGCCTGGTGCGCGACCCGGAAGGCAACAAGATGAGCAAGTCCAAGGGCAACGTGCTCGATCCGCTCGACGTGATCGACGGCATCACGCTCGAAGCCCTGATTGCCAAGCGAACCACCGGTCTGATGAAGCCGGAGACCACGCCGAAGATCGAGGCCAAGACGCGCAAGGACTATCCGAAAGGCATCGAGGCGGTGGGCGTGGACGCGCTGCGCTTCACGTTCGCCGCGCTCGCGACGCAGGGCCGCGACATCCGCTTCGACGCCGCGCGCGCCGCGGGCTATCGCAACTTCTGCAACAAGATCTGGAACGCCGCGCGCTATGTGCTGATGAACTGCGAGTCTCAGGACACCGGTCTCGATGCGTCCCTGCCCTGCGAGTTTTCGACCGCCGATCGCTGGTTGGTTTCGCGGCTGCAAAAAGTCGAAACCGAAGCCGCCGAGCACTTCCGCAACTATCGCTTCGATCTGCTCGCCACCGCGCTCTACCAGTTCGTCTGGAACGAGTACTGCGACTGGTATCTGGAGCTGTCCAAGCCGGCGCTGCAGTCCGGCAACGAGCGGCAGACCCGCGGCACGCGACGCACCCTGGTGCGCGTGCTCGAAGCCTGGCTGCGGCTGCTGCATCCGATCATGCCGTTCATCACCGAAGAGATCTGGCAGCAGATCAAGCCGCTCAGCGGCGCCATCGGCGACAGCATCATGCGCCAGGCTTACCCGATCGCCGATCCTTCGAAGATCGATGACGCCGCCGAAGCCGATGTCGAATGGCTCAAGGCGCTGATTCTCGGCGTGCGCCAGATTCGCGGCGAGATGGATATCGCACCGGGCAAAGTGTTGCCGCTGTTGATCCAGAATGCATCTGGCGACGATCGCCTGCGCCTGCAGCGCTTGAGCGCCAGCATCGAGTTTCTGGCACGGGTCGGAGCGCCGCGCGTACTCGGCGCGACCGAGGCCGCGCCCGAGTCCGCCACCGCGCTGCTCGGCGCCACCAGGCTGCTGGTGCCGATGGCGGGCCTGATCGACAAGGACGCCGAGCTGGCGCGCCTCACCCGCCGCGCCAATCAGGTGGAGAGCGATCTGCTGAAAACCCAGGCGCGCGTCGACAACCCCAACTTCGGCAAGGCGCCGGCGGCGGTGCAGCAACAGGCGCGCGATCTTCTTGCCAAGCAGGTGCAGGATCTGGCGACGCTGCGCGCGCAACAGCAGCGCATCGCCGCGCTGTGATCAGGCCACGTCGGCGCCGCCAAAAATACTGCGCTTGATCGATGCGGTGAACCCCGCGTAGGGGAACGCGGCGTCCAGCGCGCTGGCCTGGTCCAGCACGTCCAGATGCGTCGACGACAGCGTGATTCCAAGCGCGGCGAGGTTGCTCCGCAGTTGCGCAGGTGTGCTGGCGCCGATGAGCACGGCCGAGACGGCCGGTCTTGCGAGCGCCCAGGCCAGCGCGACTTCGGCCGGCGCACGTTCCAGCTCCGCTGCCACGTGCTGCAATTGTTCGAGCACGCGCCAGTTGCGATCGGTGAACTTGGAAGCGCCGAAAGGATTGCTGCCGGACAGCCGGCCCGTCCCGCTCGCGCCCTGCCCACTTTCGCCCTGATCGTTGCGCCGATATTTGCCGGCCAGAAAGCCGCCGGCCAACGGGCTCCAGGGCACGATGCCCATGCCGGTTTCCTGGGCCGCCGGAACATGCTCGCGCTCGATGCCGCGTTCCACCAGCGAATATTCCAGTTGCAGAGCAATCGGCGCCGGCACACCGCGCTCGGCGGCGAGCACCGCCATCTTGGTCGCGTACCAGGCGGGCACGTCCGACAGCGCGTAGTAGCGCAGCTTGCCCGCGCGCACCAGGTCGCCCATCGTCTGCAGCACTTCTTCGACGGGCGTCACCATGTCCCAGAAGTGCAGCCAGTAGAGATCGATGTAGTCGGTACGCAGCCGTTTGAGGGACGCATCGAGGGCGCGGTAGATGTTCTTGCGTCCATTGCCGCCGGCATTGGGGTTGCCCGGTTGCAGATTCCAGGTGAACTTGGTGCCGAGCACGAGCCTGTCGCGCAACGAGCGCTCGCCGATGAAGGCGCCAAGCATCTCTTCACTGCGGCCGCCAGCGTAGATGTCGGCGGTGTCGATGAAGTTGCCGCCCTGCTCGACATAGGCGTCGAAGATGGCAGCGGCGTCGGCGTCGGAAGCGCCCCAGCCGCTCTTGCCGAACGTCATCGTTCCCAGAGCAAACGGGCTCACCACCAGGCCGGAGCGCCCCAGGGCGCGATACGAAGTCAGGTTCACGGGTCATTCCTTGAAAGTGGATGCCGACGGGTCGCGAGCGGCATCGATGAGCCGCCATCAAGGCATGGCGCAGCCACCTGCACGGTGAAGCGCCGCTGCTTTCAGCCGTCCTGGCCGCTTTGCTTGTGCCCGACCACGCGCAGCGCGGGACGCCTGGCGTCACCCTGCAGGTCGACGAGTCCGCCGCGCTGTTCGACCTGTTCCAGACAGCGTTCGAGCGTGGCGCTGATCGCGGTCTGGGTGCGGATCATGTCGACTCTGCCCCAGGCGGCGCGCTCGCCTTCGAGCAGGAAGCGGCGCACGTCGTCCGGCTTGGGGTTGCTGGTCACCTGCGCGTAACGCCAGAGGCTCGCACGCGGGTAGATGTTGATGTGGCCGCTGTAGTCCTGATCGAGAATGCTCGACGCGGTGTCGAGATGGCCGAGCACGCGCCGCGCCGGCAGATTGGCGCGCGCCAGCGTGAGCAGGCCGCTGGCCTGGCTGCGCACGGTGGACAGCGCGTAGTCGCGCGCCGAGCCGATGAGATTGCGCGCACCCAGCCGGCGCTGCGTGACGAAAGGCAGCACGTGCGGATTGGTCTGGCTGACGATGAAGTGATTGACGTTGTGCAGGCGACGCAGACGCAGCATCGGCAGATCGGACTTGAGCGATCCGTCGTTCCACCTCAGCAGCGGCATATAGGGCACGCGCTCGCCCGTCTCGTCGCTGCTCATCAGCATCACCGGCGGGAACAGCACCGGCGCCGCGCAGCTCGCCAGCACCGCCTCGCGCAGATACAGATACGGGAAGGTCAGATAGTTCAGCAGCTTCGGCGACTGGTTTTCGCCGGCCGGCGACACGGTGATGTTGATGACCCGGCCGGAGAGTTTGAAAGCCTCCTCGAAGTTCAGGTCCTTGATGTTCTTGGCCACGGCGCGGCGCAGCTGCGTCTGGTCCATCACCGAGCCGCGCTTGAGCATCTGCCGCAGCGGCAGCACGCGGAAGAAATGGTAGTAGGCCATGTCCGGGTCGAGCAGATCGCCCAGATCCTGCGGCCGGCGCGTGCCCACCGTGGCCGCCACCACCGAGCCGGCGCTGCTGCCCGACATCACCACCGGCAGCACGTTCTCGCGAAACAGCGCGCGCACCACGCCGACATGGAACAGCCCCAGCGTGGCGCCGCCGGAGAGCATCAGCGCGGAGCGTCCGTAGCTGAGTGCGACGTCGTGGAAGAACTTGATCTTGTCGGCCTTGCCGAAGCCGGGTGCGGTGGCCGACACCAGCTCGTCGAGCGCTTCGCAAACCTCGTGCACGTAGTCGGCGATGAGTTTCTTGGTGCCGATGCGAGTGCAGCTGTACAGCGCCGGGTTGCCGATGTTGCCGAGATTCCAGTGCAGCCCCTGGCGCAGGTGATGCGCCAGCTTGAGCGTCTGCCGCTCAGTGCGGAACTGGCGGATCAGGCGCAGGCGACTGCGGATCAGGCGCCAGTCGTAGGCTTCGGAAGCGTCGCTGGACTTCCACTCCTCCAGCTCTTCGAGGCGGTCGAGTTCCACCGCCGCCTCGCGCCAGGTCTTGTAGTCGCAAGCGTTGGCCAGAGCGAGTTGCGTCGCGCGTACGTCGTGATCCACAAACGCTCCTGGTGAAAGAAGGGTCGGCATGGTCCCTGATTTGATGGGGGCCCGCAATCGCTCGCAGACCGCAGGAGAGCAGGATCACGGCCAGCCATCGACCCGCCATTCAATGCGACGAAGCGGGCGCTAGGATGCAAGCACTTTCGCCGCCCGCCCCTGTCATGAACCCGCAACTGCAACCGGTTCTGCAAGCCCTGTCCAGCATCGTGCTGGGCAAGGACCAACAACTGCGCCTGGCGCTGTGCTGCCTGCTGGCGCGCGGCCATCTGCTGGTCGAGGACATCCCCGGTGTCGGCAAGACCACGCTGGCGCTGGCACTGGCGCGCGTGCTGGGCCTGGCCTCGCAACGCGTGCAGTTCACCAGCGACCTGCTGCCGGCCGACGTCATCGGCGTGTCGATCTTCGACGCCGTCAACGCCAGCTTCCGCTTCCATCCGGGCCCGGTGTTCACCGAACTGATGCTGGCCGACGAGATCAACCGCGCCAGCCCGCGCACGCAGTCGGCGCTGCTGGAGGCGATGGAGGAGCGGCAGGTGAGCGTCGATGGCGAAACGCGCGCGCTGCCGCAGCCGTTCTTTGTCGTCGCCACGCAGAATCCCGCCAACCAGGTCGGCGTCTTCGCGCTACCGGAATCGCAACTCGACCGCTTCCTGATGCGCATCTCCATGGGCTATCCGCCGATCGCCGCGGAGCGCGCGCTGCTGCTGGAACCCGATCGCCGCGATCTGCTGCACGACCTGGCACCGGTGCTCGATCCGTCACGCGTGCTCGAGCTGCAAGCCGAGGTGCGGCGCGTGCACACCGCGGTGGCGCTGATCGACTACGTGCTCGCATTGCTGGCGCATACGCGCAGCGAGCAGGCCATCAGCCAAGGCCTGTCGCCGCGCGCGGGCCTGGCGC
The DNA here is from genome assembly GCA_964246995.1 of uncultured Hydrocarboniphaga sp. Lineage (GTDB taxonomy): Bacteria > Pseudomonadota > Gammaproteobacteria > Nevskiales > Nevskiaceae > Hydrocarboniphaga. The sequence continues at coordinate 153,534 of CAXTSJ010000004.1, read as the reverse complement.
TGCTGCACGCCGCGCAGGCCTGGGCGCTGATCGACGGCCGCCGCGCGGTGTTGCCGGAAGACGTGCAGGCGGTGTTCGCAGCGGTGGTGGAGCATCGCCTGCAGGGTGCTTCGCGCTACGGCGCCGCGCCACCGAGCGCGCGCGACATCCTCCGTGTCGTCGCGATCCCCTGAGCCCGTGAAACCGCGCTGGCGCCAAGCCATCGACGCCTGGACGCTGCGCCGCGTGCGGCGCCAGGCGGGGCCCGTCGGCATCGGCCGGCGCCAGGTCTACATCCTGCCGACGCGTTTCGGCTGGGGCTTTGCGCTGATGAGCTTCGTGATGCTCCTCGGCGCCACCAACTACGCCAACAGCATGGGCTTCGCGCTGTGTTTTCTGCTCGCCGCGCTGGGACTGGTGAGCCTGCATCACACGCACGCCAACCTGGTCAATCTGCGCGTGCGCGCAGGGCACTGCGAGCCGGTGTTCGCGGGCGATGCGTTGCACTTCCAACTGATCGTCGACAACCCGGCGCGACGCGAACGCTACGATCTGCGCGCAGCCTGGCGCGACGCTCCGACACCGTGCCAGGGCGATCTGCCGGCGGCGGGATCGCTCACGCTGACACTGCCGCTGGCGACGACGCGGCGCGGCCTGTTGCGGGCACCAGCTTTTAGTCTGTCGACGGAATTTCCGCTGGGCCTGTTCCGCGCCTGGACCTGGATCGAGCTGGACCTGCAGGCCTGGGTCTATCCGCGCGCCATCGACACCGGCGCCGCGCCGGACTCGCATGGACATGGCGACGGCGCGGCGGGGCCGATCGCGGCCGGCGACGATGACTTCATCGGCCTGCGCGCGTATCGCAGCGGTGATTCCCTCAGCCGCGTGCACTGGAAGCGCATGGCGATCGAGACCCTGCCGCAGGTCAAGCAGTTCGGTGCGCTGGCGACACCGAGCCGCTGGTTCGACTGGCATGCGCTGCCGCAGCTGGACCCCGAGGCGCGCCTGTCGCAACTGAGCTGGTGGGTGTCGCAGGCGCAGGAGACGCAAGCCGCCTATGGCCTGCGACTGCCGGGGCGCGATATCGGCATCGGCCACGGCGAGGACCATCGTCGTCATTGCCTGCTCGCGCTGGCGATGTTTCAAGGCGGATGACGACGGCCCGCAGCGCGCGCCGCGCCGAGCTGCTGCCGACGGTGAGTCTGCAGCGGCTGCTGGCGGTGATGCTGCTGGTGATCGCGCCGCACCTGCTGCGACTGCCGCACTGGGAAGGCCTGCTGGTGCTCGCGCTGCCACTGTGGCGCGGCGTCGCGGCGCGGCGGAATTGGCCGATGCCGCCGCTGTGGCTGAAGCTGGTCATCACGGTCGCGGTCTTCGCCGGCGTGTTCGCCAGCTACGGGCGCATCTGGGGCTTGCACGCTGGCGTCGCCCTGCTCGCGGCGATGCTCGCGCTCAAGCTCACCGAGCTGCGCGCGCGCCGCGACGTGATGGTCACCGTGGTGCTGCTGTACTTCGTGCTGCTCACGCACTTTTTGTATTCGCAGGAGATCTGGACGATCGCCTATCTGCTGGCATCGACGCTGGCGATCACCGCGGTGCTGATCGACGTGCAGCACGCCGGCGCGCGGCCGCCGGGCCTGCTGCTGCGCAAGAGCGGCATACTGCTGGCGCAATCGCTGCCGCTGATGCTGCTGATGTTCGTGCTGTTCCCGCGCCTGCCCGGCCCGCTGTGGAGCCTGCCGGACGACGCGCCGACGGCGCGCTCCGGCCTGTCGGATTCGATGACGCCGGGGGACATCGCCAGGCTGGCGCTGTCGGACGCCATCGCTTTCCGCGTGCGCTTCGAAGGCGCCGCGCCGGATGCGGCCGAGCGCTACTGGCGCGGGCCGCTGCTCGGCGATTTCGACGGCCGCAGCTGGCATGCCGCGCCCGCGACGCGGCGCGACGAGCGCCCGCAGGTCGCTCTGCAGGGGGCGCGCTACGTCTATGAGGTGACGCTGGAACCCTCGCCATCGCCCTGGCTGCTGGCGCTCGATCTGCCGAGTCCTTTTCTGCTGCCGCCGCGCAGCGCGCTCAACGGCGACTATCAGCTCGTCGCCAGCGAGCCGGTGCGCGAACGTTTGCGCTACACCCTGGTATCGCATCCGCGTTACCGGCTGCAGGAGGATCTGCCGCCGGCCTTGCGGGAGCGCAGCCTGGCGCTGCCGGCGCAAGGCAACCCGCGGGCGCGGGCGCTTGCGGCGCAGTGGCGCGCAGACGCTGGCAGCGACGATGCGGCGATCATCGCCGCCGCCTTGCGCAGCTTTCGCCGCGAGCCTTACGTCTACACCCTGGAGCCCCCGGCGCTGGGTGCGGATTCCATCGACCAGTTCCTGTTCGAGACGCGCCGCGGTTTCTGCGAGCACTACGCCGGCAGCTTCACCTTCCTGATGCGCGCGGCCGGCATTCCGGCGCGCGTGGTCACCGGGTATCTGGGCGGCGAGGACAACCCTTTCGGCGACTGGATGGTGGTTCGCCAGTCCGACGCGCACGCCTGGAGCGAAGTCTGGCTGGCCGGGCGCGGCTGGGTGCGGGTCGATCCGACGGCGGCGGTGTCGCCCGAGCGCATCGAGCACCGCCTCGGCAGCGGCGGTGGGCGGGTTGGCGCGGATACCTCCGATCCACTGCTCGCCTGGTCGGTCTTCAGCGCCGAGCTGTCCGCCGCGAGCGACTGGATCGACGCGCGCTGGAACGGCCTGGTGCTGGGCTACGGCGACGAGCAGCAGCGCGATTTCCTGTCCCTGTTCGGCATCGGCGACTGGCAGTCGATGCTGCTGGCGCTGACCGGCGCGATCACGGTCGCGCTGGGGATCCTCGCGCTGGTGCTCATGCGCCGCACCCGCGCCGCGCCGCCGGACACGGCGCAGCGACAGTGGTTGTGCGTCCTGCGCTATCTGCAAGACCTGGGATTCAAGCCGCAACCGGGAGAAGGTCCGCACGATTTCGCCCAGCGTGTCGCACAAAACCGGCCCGATCTCGCATCCGCCATGCGCGATGTCAGTCAGGCCTATCTGCAACTTCGATACGCGGAAGACCAAAGCGCTCGGCCGGCGCTCAGCGCCGCGGTCCGCAAACTGCGCGCCGCATCGTAGACACCGGCCTTGCCGGAGATGCCACATTTACTCGAAGCGCATGTCGTCAAGACGCTGGCGCAGATAAGCCCGTAACACGGGCTGGATCGTCAGCCCGACAGCAGTTTCCAGCGCCTCGCGGGCCCCATCGAGGCGTCCTGCTCGGTAAAGCAGTTCGCCGCGTGCGACCCACCAGGGTTGATACGAGTGGGCTCGTCGGGTCTCGATGCCTTCAAGAATCTCCAGCGCCATTGGCAGCTGATCTGCGTGCGCAAGCGCCACGGCATGGGCGACGCGGGCTCCGATGCTGTCGAAGTGGTCTATCAGCTGACGGTATAGCTGGCAGATCGCCGGCCACGGCGTGGTGCCGGTAAAGGCTCGCTGGCAGTGTGCGGATTGTATTGCGGCCTCCAACTGGAACGGTCCGGGCTGGCGTCGGCGCGCGGCGGCGATCAGCAGGCGGTCGGCCGAGACCAAGGCGTCTCGATCCCAAAGGCGGACATCCTGCTGCATCAGCGGCACGAACCGACCCGCCGCATCGATCTGCGCCGGCCGCCGGGCCTCGCAGAACCGCATCAGCGACAGCAGGCCGGCCGCCTCCGCCGATTCCGGCTGAAGGCTCAACACCAGGTCGGCGAGATACAGCGTCTCGTGTCGCAGACCACTGACCCGATGCTCGCCCGCCCAGGCATCCCAGGCCATCCCGTATGCGCCGTAGAGTGCTTCCAGAACGGCGGCCATCCGCTCCGGCATTTCCGCGAGATCGGGCGCCTCGAAGCGCAGGCCGTTGTCGCGAATCTTCTGTTTGGCGCGCACCAGTCGCTGCGCCAGGGTTTTCGGCGCCAGCAACATGCGACGGCGATTTCCTCGGCCTGCAGGCCCAGCACCGTCTGCAGCATGAGGGGGGCTCGGACGGCCGCGTCGATCGCGGGGTGTGCGCAGACAAACATCAGCCGCAGACGGTCATCGGGAATTCGAGCCTGTGCCTCGGGCGCGAACTCGTCGTCCAGCAAGGCCAGCACCCGGGGATCGTTGCGGACTCGGGCATGGCGATGCGCTTGCAGCAGTTCGCGACGTGCAACCGTCAGCAGCCAGGCCTCGGGAGAGTCAGGAACACCATCGACCGGCCACCGGTGCAGCGCCTTTTCGAAAGCCGTTGCCAAGGCATCCTCGGCGGCCGCCACGTCACGCCACTGACAGGCCAGCCAGGCAACGAGTCGGCCATAGGCGTCGCGCGCAACGCTGGCGACCGCCTCCTGCGCAGGCTGGCCCGACATTCAGCCGGCCGGCGGTGGCAGCACCGGACGCACCTCGGTAGTGCCGACGGTGACGTTCGGGCTACGCGCCGCCCAGACCAGCGCCTCGTCGAGGCTCGGCACCTCGATGATGAAGTAGCCGCCCAGGTATTCCTTGGTGTCGGCGTAAGGGCCGTCCTGGATCTGTCGCTGCCCGTCACGAACCCGCACTTGGGTGGCGCTGTGGGGAGGATGAAGACCGTTGCCGCTGACGATGACGCCGGCCTGGCCCATCGCTCCGATGTAGGCGTTCCAGGCGCCCCAGTAGACAGGTGCCTCGGCGGGATTCTCGCGCTTGGCGAATTCGCTCGCCGGCTCGTGGAACATGATCATGAATTGCATGAGCTTTAATCCTCAGATGATAGGGCTGGCGGTCAGTTGGTTGGTGTCGGGGCTTTGCTCATGTGCGGGTTGGCGTGGTGCGGCATCACGTCTACTCGGCTTACCAAAGCGGGAGCTTTGGCGGCCCAGCTTCTGGCATCGACAAGGCTCGGCACGTCAATCACAAAGTACCCGCTCACCTGTGGAGCTGCCGCCGCTATTTTAGATTTGGAGAGATGGCCGCTCGTGTCTGCGGCGGAGAGCGCAGTACCTCCACGCAGCACACCCGCCTGCGCCAGGGCGCCCGCGTAGCCATCGTAGGACGACCAGTAAGCATCTGCCTTGCTGGCAATATTGCGTTGGCTCAGCGTCGCCGGTGTCTCAAAGATCAGCAGGGTGTAGGACTCCGCAAACGCGCTCGTACAATCCGAGGCGAGCAGGGCGGCGAACATCAGCAGGCACGGTTTCATATTGCGATTCTCCATAGTCAAGCCGATCGGAATGAGCGGCCTACACCACAGATGCCCGGCAAGATCGCCAATCGACACCGCAAAAAAAAATCTTGTGATCACCGTCGACCGTCGGTAGATCGTGGGCGGCCTACCCCGTCGAGGCCGCTTTCCGGCTGTCCGGCTCGCGCACCTGCGCCAGCAGCGCGATGCCGCCAACGAAGAACAGCACCAGCACCAGGATCGACAGACGCGCGTTGCCCGTGAGCAGCTTGGTGACGCCCACCGCCAGCGGCCCGAGCACGGCGGCGAACTTGCCGAGCATGTTGTAGAAGCCGAAGAACTCGCCGGCCTTGTCGGCCGGAATCAGGCGCGCGTAATACGAGCGCGACAGCGCCTGCACGCCGCCTTGCACCAGGCCGATGGCCGCGGCCATCAAGTAAAACTGCGTGACGTTCTGCAGCAGGTAGGCCCAGCCGGTGACGCCCACGTACACCGTCAGGCCCAGATACAAACCGCGCCGCGTGCCGATGCGCCCGGCGATCCAGCCGAAACCGATCGCCGCGGGGAAGCCGATGAATTGCACCATCAGCAGGGCGATGATGAGATTCGAGGAATCGAAGCCCAGCGTGAGCCCGTAGTCCACCGCCATGCGGACGATGGTGTCGACGCCGTCGATGTACAGCCAGTAGGCGAGCAGGAACATCCACACCGGTTTGACTTTGGACAGGTCGACCAGGGTGTGGCGCAGTTGCGACATGCCGCCGCGGAACGCGGCCCAGGCATCGCCGCGGCGCAGGCGCTCCTCGGGCACGCGCAGGAACAGCGGGATCGAGAACACCGCCCACCAGATCGCCACCAGCAGGAACGACACGCGCGTGGCCTGCGCGGCGTCGGCGAGGCCGAATAGCGCGGGCTTGAGCACCATGGCGACGTTGAGCGCGAACAGCAGGCCGCCACCGAGATAACCGGCGCCGTAGCCGAGCGCGGAGACGCGGTCCATCTCCTCGTCGCGGGCGACGTTGACGATCAGCGAATCGTAGAAGCTGGTGCCAGCCTGGAAGCCGATCGAACCGAGCGTCACCAGCAGCGTCGCCGCCAGCCACTCGCCCTTGCCGACCCAGAAAAACCCGGCGGTCGAGAGCACGCCGATGACGCTGAAGATCAGCAGGAAGCGCTTCTTCAGACCACTGCGGTCGGCGATGCTGCCCATTACCGGCGCCAGGATCACCACCACCAGGCTCGACACCGAGCTGCCCAGGCCGAGCCAGAACGTGCGCTCATCGGTGGGCAGGTCGACGGCCCAGTATTGCGCGAAGAAAATCGGGAACAGGCCTGCAATCACGGTGGTGGCGAACGCGCTGTTGCCCCAGTCGTACAAGGCCCAGGCGAACTGGCGGCGACGCGCGTCGGTCATGAATCGGGCTCCTTGGATTGCAGCGACAATGACAGCACGTAGGCATCTTCGCCACGTCCGTCGCTGGATCGGTAGTAGAGACGGCGCAGGCCGATCTGCGCGAAGCCGTAGGACTCGTACAGGCGCAGTGCGGCGCCATTGGACGGCCGTACTTCGAGCAGCATGATCTGCATGCCGGCGGCGCGCGCCACGCGCAGCAGATGTTCCAGAAGACGCCGCGCCAGACCTCGCCGGCGCTGACCTGGCGCCACGCACAGATTGAGCACCTGCGCCTCGTCCACCACCAGGCTCATCAGCGCGTAGCCGACAATCCGCTGGCCCTGCACCAGCACCCAGCTCGAATAGCCGGCGGCCAGCGAGTCGCGCAGATTGCCGATGGTCCACGGGAACTCGTAGGCCTCGCGTTCGATCGCCATCACGGCCTCGACCTGCGAGGCGTCCATCGGCAACAGGCGCGGCGCATCGCTCACGCCGGCGCCGTCAGCAGCCGGTGGATGCGTTTGAGATCTTCCCAGCTCTTGGCCTTCTCGCGTGGACTGCGCAGCAGGTAGGCCGGGTGATAGGTGATCAGCACCGGCGTGTTTTCGGGGCCGTAGTGATGCAGCGGGCCGCGCAGTTTTGACAGCGGCAGGTCGGTCTGCAGAAGGCGCTGCGCGGCGGTGCGGCCGAGGCCGACGATCAGCCGCGGCTTGATCAGCTGGATCTGCCGATCCAGATACGGCCGGCAGGCTTCGACCTCGTCGGCCTCCGGATCGCGATTGCCCGGCGGCCGGCACTTGACCACATTGGCGATGTAGGTATTGGTCGCACGCGAACGACCGATCGCCAGCAGCATCTGATCGAGCAACTGCCCCGCACGCCCGACGAAAGGCTCGCCGCGCGCGTCCTCGTCCGCGCCCGGCCCCTCGCCCACCACCAGCAAGGGCGCGTCCTCCATGCCGACGCCGAACACCGTCTGCGTGCGCGTCTTGCACAGCTTGCAGCGCGGACAATCGCGGACCATGGCCTTGAGGCCGGGCCAGTCATGCGGGACGTCGATCAGCGGCGGCACGCTGGTGGAAACGGCCATGGCAGGCGCTGTGATGTCCGCGACGCGCTCCGCGCGCGGCGAATGGACCGGCAGTTCGGTCGCCAGCGTTTTTTCGGGCTCCGCAACCGGCTGCGCCGAGCGCTCCACCCAGGTCTCCACGCCAAGAGCTTTCAAGTAACGCGTGCGTCGAGCGGGCGTCATCGCCACAAGCGTCCTTGATTGCAGAGCGTCATTCTTTCCATCGAAAAAATCCTAAAGAGTGAATGCCGGTCAGGCCGCGCGCCGCTGCTCCGCGATCCGCTGCGCGCGATTGAGTCCGGACACGATCGCCTTGAGCGAGGCCGTGACGATATTCGCGTCGCGGCCGACGCCGAACAGCGACTTGTGCCCGCCGCTACCGTCGGCGACACGCAACTCGATGTAGGTGATCGCGGCGGCGTCGGCTCCGGCGCCGATGGCGTGCTCGTGGTAGTCGATCACGGCGATGTTCACGCCCGCCACTTTCGACAAAGCGCTGACGAAGGCGTCGATCGGGCCGTTGCCCTGCCCTTGCAGGGTCTGGCGCTGGTTCTCGATGCGGACTTCCGATTTCAAGTCCACGGTCCGGCTCGCCGAGTCCTCGACCAGATGATGCGCGAGGTAGGCGTAGCGACCTTCGTCACGCAGATATTCGCGCTCGAAGATCGCCCAAATGTCGTCGGCGGTGACTTCCTTGCCACTGGCGTCGGTCACCTCCTGCACCACCTGGCTGAACTCGATCTGCAGGCGGCGCGGCAGGGTCAAACCGAATTCGGCTTCCAGAAGATAGGCGATGCCGCCCTTGCCGGATTGCGAGTTGACGCGGATCACCGCCTCGTAGCTGCGGCCCAGATCCTTGGGGTCGAGCGGCAGGTAGGGCATGTCCCAGATCTCGTCTTCCTTGCGCGCGGAAAAGGCTTTCTTGATCGCGTCCTGGTGCGAGCCGGAGAAGGAGGTGTAGACCAGATCGCCGACATAGGGATGGCGCGGATGCACCGGCAACTGATTGCAGTATTCGACCGCCTCGCGCACGGCGTCGATGTCGGAGAAATCCAGGCCGGGATGGATGCCTTGCGAGTACAGGTTCAAGGCCAGGTTGACCACGTCGACATTGCCGGTGCGCTCGCCGTTGCCGAACAGGCAGCCTTCGACACGATCGGCGCCGGCCATCATCGCCAGCTCGCCGGCGGCGGTGCCGGTGCCGCGATCGTTATGCGGATGCACCGACAAAATGATGCCGTCGCGACGCCGCATGTTCCGATGCATCCACTCGATCATGTCGGCGAAGATGTTGGGCGTGGACAACTCCACCGTCGAAGGCAAGTTGATGATGCAGGGATTGGAGGAACTCGCCTGCCAGATCTCGGTCACCGCATCGACGCTGTCCTTGGAAAAGCTCAGCTCGGCGCTGGAGAACATCTCCGGCGAATATTGAAACAGCCATTGCGTCTCCGGCTGCGTGGCGGCAATGTCCTTGATCAGCTGCGCGTGCTTGACCGCCAGCTCGGCGATCACCTCCGCCTGACTCATGTTGAACACCACGCGGCGCATCACCGGGGCCACTGCGTTGTAGTAATGCATGATCACGCGCCGCGCGCCGCGCACCGATTCGAAAGTGCGACGGATCAGCGGCTCGCGCGCCTGCGTCAGCACCTGGATGGTGACGTCGTCGGGAATGCGGCCTTCTTCGATCAGGCCGCGCACGAAGTCGAAGTCGGTCTGCGACGCCGACGGAAAACCGACTTCGATCTCCTTGAAGCCGAGGCGCACGAGCATCTCGAACATGCGCAGCTTGCGCACACGGTTCATCGGCTCGATCAGCGCCTGGTTGCCGTCGCGAAGATCGACGCTGCACCAGATCGGCGGACGCGTGACGACGACGTCGGGCCAGGTGCGGTCTTTCAGTCCGACGGGCGCGAAGCTGCGGTATTTGGCTGCGGGGGTTTTCAACATGGCCATGGCTTGGGTTCCGGACAGCGGGGCTCGCAGCGATGCAAGGCTGCGATAGCAAGAATGAGAGTTCGAAATGTTGGCACGGTGTGGAGGCCCCGTGCGGCCGCGTCCTGTTGGTCTGCCTTACGGCAGAAGGAGCGAAAGACGAAGCGCAAGCGCCAGCCGCGGCGCGAAGCCGAGGCGGGGGGCAACCAGGTTGCGGGCGCTCTTCATGGGCGCGCAGTGTAAAAACATATCGCGCAGCGCGCAAACCGGCTTCGCTGGCTTTAGATTTTCTTGCGACGCGCGCGCCGCCACAGCACGACCGCCGGCCCCGACAAGGCGTACATGAAAAACCCGATGAACAACACGCGCGGCGGATCGATGGTCATCAGGGCCAGCACGCCGACCACGGTGGCGAAGGTCAGGAAGCGCACGCTGCCGCTGAGGTTGAGCTTCTTGAAACTGTTGTAGCGGATGCTCGTCACCATCGACAGCGCGGTCGCCAGCGTCAGCGGCGCCGCCAGCCAGATCACGTCACGGCCGTCAAAGGGCACGCGACCGGAAATCCAGGTGAACAGCGAGCGGCTGTCGTCCACGCAACTCCAGACGAAGAACGTCACCACCGCCGCTGCGGAGGGGCTGGGCACGCCGAAGAAATCCTTGTTGCTGCTGGCGATCGCCGCCAGCACGTTGAAGCGCGCCAGGCGCATCGCGGCGCAGGCGGCGTAGGCGAACGCGATGATCCAGCCGAGCTTGCCGCCGAGCCAGGCGTAGTCCGCGAAATAACGCAGGCTGAAAGCGTAGACCACGATCGCGGGCGCCACGCCGAAAGCGACCATGTCGCACAGCGAGTCGTACTCCTTGCCGAAATCGGTGGCGGTATTGGTCATGCGCGCGATGCGGCCGTCGAGACCGTCGGCGATCATGGCGACGAGGATGCCGACGCACGCCGGCTCGAAGCGCCCGCCCATGGCCATGACGATGGCGTAGAAGCCGCCGAACAGCGTGGCGGTGGTGAACAGATTCGGGAGCAGGTAGATACCGCGGCGACGAAGACGCGGCGCAGGCTTGAGGTCTTTCATGCATCGAATCCATTCATGCCGTGCCTCGTCTTCATCGTCTTTGCCCAGACCGGTTTACGCGACGTCGGATCCTGGCGTCGCGCGCGCGGCACCGACCATTTCCGGTGAAAGCCTTTCGGGCCGTCTGCGGGCAAGCCGGGCCAAAACACGAGACAGGCCGATGCGTCGATGATGTCCTTGGTGCCTAAGGAGAGACTCGAACTCTCACGAGGGGTTGCCTCGGCGGATTTTGAGTCCGCTGCGTCTACCGATTCCGCCACTCAGGCAAGGGGCGCGATCATAGCGGCCAGCCTCACCTGCGGCAACGAACGCCGGAAGTACCGGCCCGCACCGCCTGCGTCCGCGCCACGCGGCGCGGTGTTGTCGCCCTGGTGCACAATGAACTCACCGGCCCGCCCGGAAAGCCACCAAGCCCTCGCCCGATGATGACCGTCAATTTCTGCAACGTCTGTGGCAATCGCGTCAGCTATCTCGTCCCCGCCGGCGACAATCTGCCGCGACATGTCTGCGATCACTGCGGCCACGTGCACTACTTCAATCCGCGCGTGATCGTCGGCTGCATCGCGGAGTGGGAGGATGGCCGCATCCTGATGTGCAAGCGGAACATCGCGCCCCGCCTGGGTTTGTGGACCTTCCCCGCCGGCTTCATGGAACTCGGCGAGACCACCGCCGTGGGCGCGGCTCGCGAGACCGCCGAAGAAGCGCTGGCCGATGTCGTCGTCGAGGGACTGCTGGCCGTGATCAATGTGCCGTACGTGTCGCAGGTCTATGTGGTGCATCGCGGCCGCATGCGCACGCCCGATTGCGGGCCGACGCCGGAAAGCAGCGAGGTGCGGCTGATGCGCGAAGACGAGGTCCCCTGGCAGCAGATGTCGTTCCCCACCATGACGCGCAGCCTGGAGTTCTATTTCGCCGATCGCGCCGCCGGCCGCTGGGACGTGCATACGCTCGATCTAATCATCAAGGCCGACGATCCGCGGCTGCGCGAGGTCAGCACCGGCGAGCCGTTGCCATCGCGGCCCTAGGGCCGGCGCGTTCGAGCACCGCCGATGGCCCAGCAATGCATCCTGATCCAGCACTTCTTCGCCGCGCCGCGGGCCACCGTCTTCCGCTACTTCGCCGATCACGAACAGTTCGGGCGCCTGTGGCGGCCGGCGCGCTGCCGCGTGCTCCAGCTCGCGCCGGGGTCGGAGCCCAGGGGCGTCGGGTCGGTGCGCGAGATCGGTGTGGGGCCGATCCGTTTCGACGAGACCATCACGGCTTTCGAACTGGATCGGGTCATCGAGTACCGCGTCACCCGCGGCGGGCCGTTCCGCAATCATGTCGGCCGCATGCGCTTTGACGATCAACCCGGCGGCACGCAACTGGACTACCGCATCGAGTTCGATTCGCGCTGGCCGCTGCTCGGCAATGCCGTGGCGGCGATGATGCACCAGGCCTGGCTGCGCGGCGTGGGCCACGCCATCGACCGCATGACCGGAGCGCGGCCTTGAACCTGCGCATTTTCAGCCACACCTGTTCCAACACCGAGATCGTCTGCGCTCTCGGCCGCGGCGACGCGCTGGTTGGCGTGGACGCGGACTCGGACTATCCGCCCGAGATCGTCGACCGTCTGCCCAAGCCGGGACGCGATCTGGATCTCGACGTCGCTGCCGCGCTGGCGCTCAGGCCCGATCTGGTTCTGACCTCGCTCACCGTTCCGGGGCATGAGCGCATCGCGGCGGAGTTCCAGGCCGCCGGCCTGCGCACGCTGACCATCGACCCGCAAAGTCTGGAAGACGTGTACGCCAGCATCGCACTGATCGCCGAGGCCATCGGCGCCGACGCACGCGGACGCGCCTTGATCGCGCAGATGCGCGAGCAGATGCCGGCGGTGCCGGTGTCGGGCGCGCGTCCGCGCGTGCTGGTGGAATGGTGGCCCAAGCCGGTGATCGCGCCCGCCCGGCTGTCATGGGTCACCGACATGATCGAGCTGGCCGGTGGCCGCAACCCCTGCGCGCACATCGACGCCAAGAGCGTGCCGCTGGCGGACGATCCGGGTGCGGACTATGTCGCCGACGCCGTGGTGATGTCCTGGTGTGGTGTGCAGGAGTCCAAGTATCGCCCCGAGATCGTGCGTCGCCGCGCGCACTGGCAACACTGGCCTGCTCTTCAAGCCGACCGCATCCATGCGATCACCGAAGCCTGGCTGGGCCGCCCCGGACCGCGTCTGGTGCAGGGCTACGCCGCATTGCGCGAACTGATCGCAAAGGTCTGATCGGCCGGCCGCGCGGGCCTGTTCAGGCTCTGGCATGGAACCTGCGGTGTGGGTTCCGAAGCCCGGCCGAATGCGGCTGCGGAGCTGCCAAAAAGGCGTCGCGGTGAAGCCAATCAGGACTCTCGTACCATGCGCGTGATGCTCGTCGACGATGAGCCCGCTCGCCGCGCGGCAACCGAGGCGCCATTGCGATCGCTCGGGCACGAGGTCGTCGGCAGCAGCACCTCCACGTCCGATCTCGCCGCGGCCGTGCAGCGTCACCAGCCCGACGTGATCCTGATCGACGTCGACGCGCCCAGCCGAGACACCCTGGAATCGCTCGGCCAGGTGAACCGCGACCGGCCGCGGCCGATCGTGCTGTTCGCCAGCCGTAGCGAGCCCGACACCATCCGCAAGGCGCTGCAGGCTGGCGTCACGTCCTATGTCGTCGACGGCATGAACCCGGCGCGGCTCAAGCCGATCCTCGACGTCGCCATCGCGCGCTTCGAAGAATTCCAGTTGCTGCGCAAGGAGCTTGAGGAAACCAAAGGCAAGCTCGCCGACCGGCGCGACATCGAGAAGGCCAAGGGCCTGTTGATGAAGCGGCGCACGCTCGATGAAAACGCGGCCTACGAACTGCTCAGGCGCATGGCCATGGACCGCAACCTCCGGTTGGGTGATGCCGCTCGCACTCTCATCGCCGCAGCCGAACTTCTATAGAGCCCGTCATGGCATCACAGCAACACAAGCTCACCCTGGGGCTGGTACCCCTGATCGACGCCGCGCCCTTGATCGTGGCCAAGGAGCAGGGTTTCTTCGCCGCCCACGGGCTCGACGTGAGCCTTTCGGTGGAAGCCTCCTGGGCGAGTGTTCGGGACAAGCTCGCGGCGGGCCTGATCGACGCGGCGCACATGCTGGCGCCGATGCCGATCGTGGCAACGGCGGGCCTGGATGGTGTCGGTGTGCCGATGCTCACCGCGCTGTCGCTCAATCTCAACGGCAATGCCATCACCGTTTCCGAATCGCTCTACTGGCGGCTGCAGCTCGACGAGCTGAGCCCGCTCGCGGTCGGCGCGCGTCTCAAGCGCGTGCTCGATGCCGACCGCGCCGCCGGCGTGCCGCCACCGGTGTTCGCTCACGTCTTCCCGCATTCGCCGCATCACTACGAGTTGCGCTACTGGCTGGCGAGCTGCGACATCGACCCCGACCGCGATCTGCAACTGGTGGTGATCGCGCCGCCGCAGATGGTCAGCGCGCTGCGCGACGGCAGCATCGACGGCTTTTGCGTCGGCGCGCCCTGGGGCGCGGTGGCGCAGGCCGCGCGCATCGGCCGCGTGGTCGTCAACAAATACCAGATCTGGAACAACAGTCCGGAAAAAGTCCTTGGCGTCACGCGGGCCTGGGCCGACACCCATCAGGATCAACACCTGGCCCTGGTCGCGGCACTGATCGAAGCCGCGCGCTGGCTGGATCAGGCCGGCAACCGCGTCGAGGCCGCGCGGCTGCTGGTGGATGGCCGCTATCTGAAAACCACGCCGGACGTCATCCATCGATGCCTGGCGATGGACACGCCGTTTACGCCCGAACATCCGGGCCTGGTTTTTCACGCCGGGTCCGCAACGTTCCCGTGGGTGTCGCATGCGCTGTGGTTCATCGGCCAGATGCGCCGCTGGAAGCAATTGCCCGCCGACATCGATGCCCAGCAGCTGGCGCAGGCCAGCTACCGGCCGGATCTGTATCGTCTGGCCGCGGCCCGGGTTGGTGAACCCTGCCCGGTCGCCGACATCAAGCCGGAAGGCGTCAATGGCCGCCCTTGGATGCTGTCGCCGCCGCTACCCGCAATCGAACTGGGGCCGGACCTGTTTTTCGACGGCGGTCGTTATCTCCCCTGATCGATCCGCTGACGGCGCGCCTCTCATGTCAGATGGGGATGTTGCGACAGGCGCTCCTTCAGCAGGCTGACGAAGGAGCGGACTTTCGTCGCGATATGACGGTTCGACGGATAGACCGAGTTGATCGGCACCGTGGCGATCGTCCATTCCGGCAGCAGTTGCACGAGCTTTCCGGCTCGAATCGCGGCGCCGACGATGAATCCGGGCAAGAGCGTGATGCCCGCCCCTTCGATGGCGGCGCGACACAGGCTGCCGCCGTCGTTGACTTCGAGTCTCGGTTCGATCGGCACTCGAACCGTGTTCTTGCCGATCGTGAAAGGCCATACCCGTCCGCCTCGAAGTTCCGAGAAGTGCAGGCAGGCATGATTGGCGAGCTGATCGGGACTGCTCGGCAGCCCGTTGCGTTTCAAATACGCCGGTGCTGCGCAGACCATGATCGGCGAACTGCCGATCTTGCGAACGACCAGGTTCGGCTCGGTTGAAATCGTTCCGCGGATCGCCAGATCGAAACCCTCGCCGATCAAATTGACGGTCTTGTTGGACAGGACGAGTTCGATCGAAATGGCCGGGTTGGCCGCGAGGAATTCCGCGATCACCGGCGCCATGTATTCCGATGCCAGTTCCTGCGGCGCGGCGATCCTGATCCTGCCCACAACCTCCTTCTGAAAGGAATTGGCGGCGCGCTCCGCCTGCCGGATCTGCGTCAGCACGCCCGACAGTGAATCGCGGTACGCGGCGCCAGCTTCGGTCAGGCTGACGCTACGGGTGGTGCGCTGGAACAGCAGAACGCCCAGCCGCTTCTCCAGGCCATCGAGCTGAGCCCCGACCGTCGCGCGCGACATGTCCAGCCTGCGCGCCGCGGCCGAGAAGTTGAGCGTGTCGGCAATGGCGAGAAACACGGAGATCCCAGCGAGCGGATCGACACTTTTCATAGGCCGTTTATCGAGACGGTGATGCTCGATTATCGGTCTTATCGTCCGCTGCGGCCAAGGCTAATCTGGCGCCGCTTTACCACCCGCCCCGCACTCTTTCGGAGACAAGCCCATGTTGAATGCCCAAGATCACGGCCTATGGTTCATGACCGCACAGCTGAAGACCCATCTGTCGAATACCGCCAATGCCGACGGCCTGTCGATCGTCGAACATCGCATGGCGTTCGATTTTGCGCCGCCGCGTCATTTCCACCACGACGAGGACGAGACGTTCCACATTCTCCAAGGCCGATTCCGCTTCCAGCGCGGCGACGAGGTACGGCATCTGGTCGCCGGAGAAACCATCCATCTGCCACGCGGTGTGCCACACGGCTTTCGTGTGGTTTCGCCGGAGGGCGGACGTTGCCTGACCATCACCCTGGGCGGCTTCGAAAACATGGTCCGCGATGCGTCACGCCCGGCGCTGGCCGATACACTTCCCGAGCAGTTTGAGCCGACACTTGAGATGCAGGCCCAGCTCGGTGCGATCTGCCATCGTCACGGCATCGATCTCGTCGGACCGCCGATCGCCTGACGGCGGCCAAAAAAAAGCGGGGCTTTTCAGCCCCGCCTTTGCTGCATACCGCTGGGTGTGCTTGAAACCTACTGGACGATGATCTTGCCCGTCATCGTCGGATGCAGGGTGCAGGCGTAGTCATAGGTGCCCGGCGCGCTGAAGGTGCGCGTGTAGATCGCACCCTGCTTCAGACGCGGGCTCTTCTGGTCGGAGAACGAGACGAAGTGGTTGGACCCGTCGTTGTTGGTCCAGGTCACCGTCGTCCCTACCGGCACGGTCAATGCCGCCGGAGCGAAAGCGAAGTCCTTGATCGTCACCGCGGAACCACCCGAGGCCGCCGCCGGAGCCGCGGCCACCGGAGTCGCCTCGACCGGAGCCGGATCGACCGGGCCGCTTGCGGGAGCGGGCTCGGCCGCGGCCGGCGGGGTCTCGGCTACGGGGGCGGGAGCACCCAGAGTCGATTCACCCGTCGATGCCAGCGGCGCGACCGTCACCGGCGCGCTCGCTTCCGTGACCTTCAGCTCGACGCGACGGTTGAGCTCGCGGCCCTCGTCGGTGCCGTTGTCGGCAACCGGCATGGTTTCACCGTACCCCTTGGAGGTCATGCGATCACCCGCCACGCCCTTGGACTTCAGGTACTGCTTGACCGACTTGGAACGACGATCGGACAGGCCGATGTTGTACTGGTCGGACCCCTTGTCGTCGGTATGACCGGCGACTTCGACCTTGATGTCGGTGCGCTTGTTGAGCGCCTCGGCAACGCTGTCGAGGATCACCTTGGCGTTGGGAGTGAGCGTCGCCTTGTCGAACTCGAAGGTCACGCCCTGCAGGACCAGGGTGTCGCCCGTGGCGCAACCGTCCATGTTCACCGGCTGGCCGGCTTCCGGCATCTTGCAGAGCAGGTTGTACTCGTCATTGTCGTCGGCGGCGGTGCAGCCCTTGTCGGCGGGGAAGTCGATGGCGCCATCGCCGTCGTTGTCCGCACCGTCGCTGCACTGCGCGGCCGGCGGTACGACGACGACCGGCTCCGGCGGCGGTGGGGGCGGCGGAGGCGGCGGTGCCGGCGACCCGAGCGGAATTCGCACGCCCAGGTTGAACACGATGTCCTGGAAGTCGCGGTTGCCACTGTCCTTCTGATCGTCTTCGACGTGATACAGCGCTTCGGCGCGCAGCCCGAAACCGCTGTCGCCGAACGGCAGCTCATAGCCCAGGCCGGCGTTGTAGAACATCTCGTGGCCGCCCATCAGATCGATGTGCAGGTAGGGGCCGCTGCCGGCGCCGAGCAGATAACCGTTGAAGCCGAAACCGCCGGCGCCGAAATCATCCTTGCGGCCATTGCCCTTGCCGTAGTCGATGTACTGACCGCGGATTTCAAACGACACGGCGCCGCCCAGCTGCGCGCCAATCGCAAGCGCGCCGCCGTAGCCATCGCCCGCAGGCCGGTCGTCGTCCCCCAGGGCATACGACCCCATCGGCGCGACATAGAAGTCGGAAGCCTCGAAAGCGTGCGCGCTGGAGGCGCACGCGATCAGGACGGATGGAACGAGTGCGAGGCGTAAAGCTTTCATGCGTGGGGTCCTTTGTCTTGGGTCTGTTCTGATGTTTCTACCGCGCGCGCCAAATGACGCTCCCTGAATCGCGCCGCCCCCCGCAAGGCCTCGCCAGTCCACCTTGGATCAAGAGCTGTGAAGCGCCCGAAAAACCGTGGTGGACCGCATTGCTTCGCAGGGACCGCCGTTGGTCCTTCGCCGGCTCGAACGCCAGCTGCGCCAATCCCTCTGGCCCACAGGGAGCTAAGCAACTATCGCGCCACGCAAGCGACAAACAAGCTGACATTGCGCGCGCGAACCATCTTGCAACCGCTACCGCAGCGGCCTCGCCCGGGTTCGTATTGCGGAAGGTCACTGGCATGGTGGTTGCTTCCAGACCTTATCGTTCATGCGCCGGCAATGTTGCCGGCCGCGCTGCGGGGCCAACGATGGTCCACCCAGATGTCATTCGAGCCTTTGCTCACCGACCTCAAGGATCGTCTCGCCTTCACATGCGCCTGCCGCTCAAACTCTTTTCTTCCGGCTTCGCCCGCAACGATGCGGTCGCCGGACTGTGTGCGTCCCTGCTGTCGATGGCGGCTCTGTCGATGGCGCCCGCCTGGTCGGCGCAGGCGTCGGCTGGCCTGATCCCGGCCAGCCTGATCACCGAGGCGCTGGAGATCGATCAGCAGACGCGCGCGCGCCACGCCGCCGCTCCCGTCACCGGGGACGTCGCGACCGTGACGGTCTATGTCGACAGCCATGTGCCGCGTCTGATGCTGCTGGAGATGACGCTGCAGATCGACACCGATCAGCCGATCCGCCATCGCTACGGCGAAGCCGAGAGCCTGGCGCTGCAGACACAAGCCGTGCACCGCCTCGCCAGCGTCGCCACCACCGCCGGCAAGCATCATCTCTACGCCGAATACGTCGCCCGCTATCCCGAGGACAAGCCCGGCACGCCGCGTCTGCGCGCCACCCTGGTCCGCGACTGGGAACAGCCGGCGGGCGGCCTGGCAATGGAGCTGAGCCTGGGTGAGGCCGGGCTGTTCGGCGGCCGGCCGCAGCTCACGCAACGCCAGTGGACGCCCGTTCCCGACGGCCTGGACGACGCCGAGCTGCATTCGATCGATCTGATGATCGCCAGCGGCCGCGAGCTGGACGCCGCCGAAGATCTGCTCGACCTGCGTCGCCGCAGCGGCGGCGCCTTGCCGGACGCGTTCGCCCAGCGGCTCAATGCCAGCCTCGCGCTGCTGCAGGGCGCCGCCGGCAGTCCGGCGCCGATCGAACCGGCTCCCGCCCAGGCCACCGCCTTCTCGCAGTACGACAGCGCCGCCGCCTCCGGTGACGTGGCGATGCTCGATCGCCTGGGCCGGCAGGAAGCGCTCGACGAACGCAGCCTGGCGCTGCGCGACAAGGCCAACGCCGCGCTCGGATTCCACCTGCTTGAAAGCGGCCAGGGCAAGAGCGCCGACGAGGCGCTGCGCCGCGTCCGCAGCCCCGGTCCCTATTCCGAAGTCGCGTTGCTCGGCCTGGGCTGGGCGCAGCTGGTGGCGTCGCAGTCCAGCGGTGCCAAGGCGGCGCCAGTGAAGACTGCGCTGAGTACGCAGTCGTCGTCGTTCTCTTCCTTGTGGGCCATCGCTGGCGACAAGCAGGCGGAGGATCTGCGCCGCGCCCTGGTGCCGTGGACCGAACTGATCGGCCGCGACCCGACCCAGGCGCCGGTGCAGGAGGCGATGCTGGCGATCCCGTATGCGATGGATCATCTCGGCGCCCATCGTCAGGCCCAGCTCTACACCACCCGCGCCATCGACAAGCTCGAAAACACCCGTGCGCATCTGGCCGCTGCGCTGGAGCACATCGCCAGCGGCCGCATGGTCGCTCTGGCAGTGGAACGCGACGCCCCGGATGACAACGGCTGGGCCTGGTGGCTGGCGGCCCTGCCCGAGCCGCGCTGGTGGCTGAGCGCGCCGCCCGGAGCGCCGGACAATTTCTACATGGAGCGCCTGCTGCAGGACGACGAGTTCCGCAGCCAGTTGCAGGTCAGCCGCCGGCTCTATGAGCTGGACCGTCTGCTGGCCCAGGACATCGCGGCACTCGCCGACCAGCCCGACGCGCAGCAACAACTGAACGCTCGCATCAATGCCCTGCGCCCGCAGCTCGCCAGCCTTGCGGCCGCCCAGCGCCGAGAGCTGGAAGGCACCGCCACGCGTGAAGTCCAGGCACTCAAGCGCCAGACCGAAAACTATCTGGTCGAAGCGCATTTCGCGATGGCGCGGCTCAACGACCGGCCCGCCGACTCCGCGAGCAAGCCATGGTCCGGGAGCAAGCAATGAATCCGGCAACGATCCATCGGCTGCGCCGGTCGCGCCGTCTGCTTCTGGTTTTGCCGCTGGCGCTGCTGCCGACGATCGCGGCGAATGCCGGGCGGGACGAGGCGTCCACCGTCGGCTCGGTCGCCGAAGACAACGGCCTGCAGCACGACGGCTATCTGATCTCCAAGACGCCCAGCATCATGCGGCTGGAGATGTCGGAGTCGCTGCCGGCCGATCCGGCCGTTGCGCTCGCAAGCTACGACCGGATTCTGGAACTGCCCAACGTCGATCCGCTGCTGCGCGCCGAGGCGATGCGCCGCGCGGCGTATCTGCGTCTGCAGAAGGTTGAATCTGGCGAGTCCGGCGAAGCCGACCTGCAGCGCGCGATCGCCATCTATCGCCAGTTGCTGGCCGAGATCCCCAACGACGCCGGCAACGACCGCGCGCTGTATCAGCTAGGACGCGCCTACCAGGCGGCTGGTGACACCGAGCAGTCGATCGTGCAGTTGCAGGAGTTGGGCCGGCGCTATCCGCAGTCGCCATTGACCGGCGACGGCGTGTTCCGTGTCGCCGAACTGCTGTTCGCGCGCCAGCGATTTGCCGAGGCCGAGGCGAATTATCGCGTGGTGATGAACCAGGGCGCCTCGACGCCGCTGTTCCGGCCAGCGGAATTCAAATACGGCTGGACGCTCTACAAGCAGAGCCGCTACGCCGACGCACTGCCGGTGTTCCTCGGCATCTTGCAGCGCGATCTGCCGGCGGGAGAAATCGCCGACGCGGATCAGGCGTTCACCGGCGTCAAGCGCGACCGTTTGGAAATGGCGCAGGAGTCGCTGCGCGTGGCCGGCCTGTCGTTCGCGGCCATGGGCGGCGGCGGCGCGCTCAACGATTACTTCGCCAGGGCCGGCGAGCCGCGCTTCGGCACCCTGCTCTACCAGTCCGTCGGCGCGCGCCTGCTGGAGCGTCAGCAATACACCGCCGCGGCGGGCACGTTCTCGGCGTTCGTCGAACGCCATCCGCTGCATGCGCGCGCGCCCGACTTCCAGACCCAGGTGATCGCCGCGTATCAGCAGGGCGGTTTCAAGGATCTGGTGATCAAGGCCAAGGAGAACTACGCGACGCTCTACGCGCCCGACGCCGCCTACTGGAAAGGCCGCAGCCCGGATGCCGCGGTACTCGCGCAGGCGCGCACCCACATGGACGAGCTGGCGCACTACTATCAGGCAGCGGCGCAGTCGACTCCGGCCAGCGATGCGCAGCTGCGGCGGACACGATTCCTGGTCGCCGCCAATTGGTATCAGCGCACCATCGAGCTGTTCCCCAACGATCCCAAGGCCGGCGACCTGAGCCTGCTTTATGCCGACGCGTTGTACGACGGCGGCAAGACGCGCGAGGCAGCGGATGCGTATTCGCGCACCGCTTATGGGCGCGCCGGTTACGCCAAGGCGCCGGAAGCCGCGTTCGCCGCGGTGCAGGCGTATCAGCGCCTGGCAGTGGAAACCACGGGCAGCGGACACGATGCGGCGCTGCGCGAGTCGGTGAGCGCGAGCGTCAAGCTTGCCGACACCTTCAATACGCATCCGCAGTGGGCCAACGCGCTCAGCCGCGCGTCCGAAGATCTCTACAGCCTCGGCGATCACGAACAGGCGCTCGCGGTTGCGCAGCGCGTGCTCAACTCCGGCAAGCCGCTGAGCACGGAGCTGCGCGAACAGAACCTGTCGGTGGTCGCCGACGCGCAATTCGCGCGCAAGCAATATCCGCAGGCGGAAACGGCCTATGTCGAACTGCTCAAGCTATTGGCAGGCAACGACCCGGAGCGCGCCGCCGCCAGCGACAAGCTCGCCGCCTCGATCTACAAGCAGGGCGAAGCGGCGCGCGATGCTGGCCAGCTCGCGGACGCGGCAACCACCTTTCTGCGTGTCGGCCGCCTGGTGCCGCAGGCCGGCATTCGCGCCAATGCCGACTACGACGCCGCATCGGCGTACTACGCGTTGAAAAACTGGCCGGCGACGGAGACCACGCTCGAAGATTTCCGCCAGCGCTATCCGCAGCACGCGCTCGCCGCCGACGTCGACAAGCGCTTGGCGCTGGTTTACGAGAACGACGCCAAGCCGCGCCAGGCCGCCGATGCCTATTCGCGCGTCGCGCGTCGCGCCAGCGAAACCGTGCAGGTGCGCAGCGACGCCGCCTGGCTCGCCGCGACGCTCTACGACGGCGTGCATCAGCCACTGCCGACGTCGCAGGCCTACGAGTATTACCTGATGACCTTCAGCGCATCGCTGGATCGCGGACTGCAGGCGCGTCGTCGCCTAGCGGACATCGCACGCGACGATCAGCACGATGTTGCGCGCTACGAACGCTGGCTCGGCGAGATCGTCGGCCTGGATCGCGGCGCGGGCGGCAATCGCAGCGACGCGTCCAAGCTGATGGCGGCGCAGGCGAGCCTGGAGATCGGCCGCAACCAGGCTGTGCGCGCGCGCCAGCTCGCGCTGAGCCTGCCGGTGGAACAGAGCCTGCCGCGACGCAAGGCCGCCACCGAAAGCGCCATCGCCAGTCTCAACAGCGCGGCGAGCTACGGCTTTGCCGAAGTCACCACCGCCGCCACTTTCGAACTGGGCTCGGTGTATCGCGATTTCGGCCGCGCCATCCTGCAGTCGGCGCGCCCAGGCAGCCTGCAGGGCGAGGCCCTGGCGCAGTACGACCTGCTGCTGGAAGAGCAGGCATTCCCCTTCGAAGAAAAAGCCATCCAGGCCTACGAGGCCAATCTCGGCCGCATGCAGCAAGGCGTGTGGAACGACTGGATCCATCGCAGCGCCAACGCGCTGGTCGAGCTGTCACCGGGCAAATACGGCAAACATGATCAACGCGAAACCATTTATGACTCGCTCCTCTAAGCAGCTGCTCGGCCGCCTCGCCGTCGCGGCGCTCAGCGCCTCGCTCGGTGCCTGCGGTGTCGGGCCGGTGCGGTCCAGCAGCAGCGCCGATGTCGCGGTGCCTGCTGCGCCCACCGCACAGGCGGTGACGCCGGCTCACGACACGCGCGATGCCGACAAGCGCTTCAGCGCCGCACTCAAGCTGATGCGCGAGCATCAGGTTCCGGAGGCGCAGGCCGCGTTCCAGGCGCTGTCGCGCGACTTCCCTGAGTTCTCCGGCCCGCTGACGGCGCTGGGCATCCTGTACGCGCAGGGCAAGCAGAAGGACCAGGCACTGGCGAGCTTCGCCAAAGCGGTCGCGGCGAATCCCGGCAACGCGGTGGCGCTGAACTGGCTCGGTTCGCTGTACCGCGAAAACAACGATCTGCGGCACGCCGAGGAAACCTACAAGAAGGCGATCAGCGCCAAGCCGGACTACGCCGCGGCGCATCTGAACCTCGGCATTCTCTACGACGTCGCTCTGCATCAGCCGCAGAACGCGCTCGTGGAATATCGCCAGTTCCAGCGCATCGCCGGCACGCAGAATCTGATGGTCGGCGTGTGGATCAAGGAGATCGAAGCGGCGGCCAACACGCGCACCGCGTCGGCTGGCGAGGCGCCATGAACGCGCATCGCCTGATGCTCGCGTTGATCGCTTGCGGTGCGTTCTCGCAGTGCGCATTCGCCGGCGACACCAGCGCATCGGCCAATCAAACAACCAGCGGCAGCGCCATCGGCACCACCATCATGGGCGAGCAGGAATCGGCCGTCGGCCTGTACCTGATGCCCTGGCAGGGAGAAGCGCCGATCGAAACCGATCGCCCGCCTGCCCTGGTCAGCGAGCCGTTGCAGGCGATCGACAGCGCACAGTTCGATGCACGCGTGCAGACCAGCCAGACCATCGCCGCATTCCGCCGCTCGTCGCTGCCCCGCAATTGATCGCGGGCTCCTGCGTGCGGCTACAACATTGAGAACAGCCAGATGAATCCATTGAGCCAGACGCGCAGTCGCCAGTTTGCTTCGGCGTCGCGCGGTCGCCACGTCGACAGCGTCGACCTGACGTCGCCAACCTCCGGAGTTCTCATGAGCAGCAATTCATCCAAACGCGAGCGCGTGCTGGCGGCCTTGATCCTGATCATTGCCGGCGCAAGCTGCATTTACGCTTTCACCCGCATCGTGCCGCTGGCGCTCGAACATGGGCAGATCGCCCCAATCGCGCACGTCGGTGCGCAAGCGCACTAAAGCAGACGCAACAGCGCTGCGCACTTGTCGCGATGCACAACGCTGGTTCATCTGCCGGTAAGAAAAAGGCAACGCAATCGCCAGGCTTCCGATACACCTCAGCAAGCAATTGATTCAATGAACTTTCCAGGACTTTAGCTGTTGGCACAGCGGTTGCTATAGATCAGTTACGCAACAACAAGCGTGATGGAACCCGAGCAAAGACGCTCGCTCCTTCGGATATCGACGTCCACGTTTTCGGCTTTCTCAAGCCGAGCGTGGATTTTTTTTGTTTTCACCTAAGCGCGATCGCGTTGGGCGGGAGCGTGGCTTCACCACTTGTTTCATCACTTGCGTCGTTGACAGCAGCAGTAACCATCACAAACAAAGGAGTCGCAGCATGAAAGGGTCTAAAGGGAGTAAGGCGGGCTGGATGAAGGGAGCGGCGTTCGTTGCACTGAGCGTTTTCTCCAGCGGCTCCTGGGCGGGCGTCTATAACGCCGGCAAGGTGTTCTTGACGGGTGGTGTGTTCACCATCGACGGCGCGGGCGGCGGCGGTGCGGTGCCGTGGGCGACGATCACGGGCTACGAGTCGCGCGACGGCATCAACGGCGGCATCGGCTTCACCTACGTCGCGCTGCCGAACTACGATTTGAATTTCCTCGGCGCCGCGGTTGGTTTCTTCGATCTGTTCGAGTTGTCTTATGTCAACACCAAGCTGTCGACCGATCTTCCGGTCGTCGACGTCGCGGCGCTGGCGGTGGAAGCGCTGAACCTTGGGCCAAAGCTGGGCCTGGATCCGTACAACAGCCAGCTGCACATGGAAACCTACGGCGCCAAGCTGCGTCTGTTCGGCGACGCGATCTACACCGCCGACAGCTACCTGCCGCAGACGGCGCTCGGCGTGCTTTACAAGGTCAACTCCACGCAGGAGTTCGTTCACACCCTGGGCGCGGACAAGACCAAGGACTATGAACTGTATCTCGCGTTCACCAAGGTGTTCTTCCGCGTCAACACGCTGCTCAACTTCACCGTCCGTTACACCTCGGCCAACGAAACCGGTCTGACCGGCTTCGGTCACTGCGATGGCTTCGGCAACGACAGGAGCTGCAGCAATCACAAGGACTTCCGTTACGAAGGTTCGCTCGCCTACCTGTTGCAGAAGAACTTTGCGATCGGCGGTGAGTTCACCACGCACGGCAACAACCTCAACGGACGCAGCGTCAGCCTGGGCGAAACCGGCGATCTGACGCAGCTGGCCGGCATTCTCCCGGGGCTGCAGACCGCTCTGACGCAGAAGAAAGAAAGCGACTGGTACGACGCTTTCGCCGCCTACGCGCCGAACAAGAATGTCTCGTTCACGCTGGCCTATCTGTTCCTGGGCAACATCGCGGTCGCCGGCGACCAGAACGGTTTCTATCTGTCGACGCACGTCACGTTCTAAAGCCGCATCTCTCAAGTAGGACAACGCTTAACCCCAGCAACTGGGCCCTCCGTTTTGCATGATTATTGCAATGCGGATGGCCCAGGAGCCTCACACCCACTGTCGTAGGAGATTCAAATGAAACCGATCCGCATCATCAACCGTCTGGTCGCCGGCGCTGTTCTGTCGCTGGCGGTCGCTGCCCCGGCGACCTACGCCGGCGAGCAGAAAACTCAACCGATTCTCGGCATCACCGCCACGGCGCTGGAAGACTTCGGCGGCCGCGAAGGCATGCATGCCTGGGTCGACAGCCTGTTCTACTACATCATGCTCGACAGCCGTATCGCCCCGATCTTCCGCGAATTCGGCAACCCCGAGCGCCAGATCTTCCTCAACACGCAGCTCGAGATCATGGTGCTGGGCGGCCCGAACGAGTATCAGGGCGCCAGCATGAGCGCGGCGCACGCCGACCTCGGCATCACCATGACGCAGTTCAACGCGGTCGTGGAAGCGGCTTACAACGCCTGCGAGCGTAACGTCATCAAGTACAGCGCCTGCAACCAGCTCATCAACGCGCTGGCGCCGTTCACGCGTGACATCGTCACGCGTTAATCGCTGCAAGCTGGACCGTTGTTATTGCTGTTCGCGTTGTGTTGTTTGATTGTTCCAATTCAGAGATTGAAGCGGTCGCGCGCTGCAAGGTAGGCCAATAAACCGGTGTCCGGCGATGAACCGGTCACCGGTTTCTCATTCATGCCATGCGCTGACGATGCCTGCGATCCATCCACCAGCGTTCACCACTGACGACCACCATGAGCCAATCAGATCCGTTCGACTCCTCCTCAATCACCAGCGGCACCGGATCGGTGCCGCTGTCCTCCCGCCGTTCCCTGCTGCAGGCCGCGCTCGGCCTGACGTTGTTCGGTTTCGGTGCACGCGCGGCCCGCGCCGCCTACGATCCCAACGGCGGGTTGGAGCAATTCCTCAAGATCAACGTCAAGCCTGATGTTTATTTGGCGGAAGTGTTCGCCAACCAGGTCCCCGCCCCGCAAGTCCTCGAAACCGGCGGCAAGGCGCTTGGCTTGATGCTGCCGACGCCTCAGCGTCTGCGTTACTGGCGCGCCAATGGGCGCACCTGCTGGATCTTCGATGACATCGGCAAGGCCGGCTATGCGCCGACCACCTGCGGCTTCATCGTCAAGGGCCCGGCCATCGAATCGGCGCGCGTGCTGATCTACCGCGAGTCACGCGGCGAGCAGATCGGGCAGCCCTCGTTCCTGCAGCAGCTGTCTGGCGCCAAGGGCGCTGGCGGCGCGCTCGACAAGCATGTCGACAACATCTCGGGCGCAACCTATTCGGTGAAGATGATGGAGCGCATGGCCGCCGCCGCTCTGGTACTGAACGCTTCGGCGCCGGCCTGAAGTCCGTGTCCGGCCCCCAGGTTCAACCCGAGCGCAAGCCGGGCCCGCAACGCATCGGTCCGCCGCCGCAACTGGCGGAGGCCGTGCGCAAGCTGCGTGGCCGCGCCCAGCCGCCGTCGACCACGGCCGCCCCGCGCGCACCGTCGCGCAGCAACGTCGCCATGTTGCTGCGGACCTGGCACAAGCGCCTGGGGATCTTCGCTTTCATTTTCATGGGCTGGCTGGGCTTCAGCGGCTTTCTGATCAACCAGAGCCCGTCCTGGAATTACGACACCAAAAAGCTGTATTGGCCCTGGGTGATGTCGCTCTACGGCCTGCATCCGGAACCGCCGGCGCAGGGATTTTCCGCAGGCGGCCACTGGCTCGCGGAATCGATGGACGCCACCCTGCTCGACGGCAAGCCGCTCACGCTGCGTCTCAGCAAGCAGCTCGGCCTGGCCGTGGGCGGCACCGCGGACAAGCCGCTGCTGTTCGTCGCCGAACCCAATCGCGTGGTGATTCTCACGGCCGACGGCGGCATCGTCGACGAGATGAGTGGCTACACCCTGCCGGTGCCCGCGCTGCGCCGCATCGGCGTGATTCCCGGCAAGCCGACGCGGGTGGTGATCCAGGATCTGGACGCTTACGCCACCACCGACGGCCTGAGCTGGGACAAGTTGCCCGTGAATGCCGACGTGCAATGGTCGGCGGCCGAGGCCTTGCCGGAGGCGCAGCGCAGCAAGGCGCTACCGTACTCGCGGCCTTCGGTGACCATCGAACACGTTTTGGTGGATGCGCACAGCGGGCACATCTTCGGGCGCTGGGGCGTGTGGCTGATCAACGTCGTCGGATTCGCCGCGATCGGCCTGTCGATCAGCGGCATCTGGATGACCTGGCGCATCAGCCGTCAGCGCCGCCAGGCCTCGCGGTAAGCTCGGGCCCCTACTCCCAGCAAGATCCCGGGGCGCCCATGCTGTCGGTTTTCTCGCGTCCCAGCGTGGTCCGCTATTCGTTCCTGGCGATGGGGACCGACGTGCAGATCACTCTCGCTCCGCAGCGTCGGCAGATGCGCGACACGCGGCCGGCGCTGGCGCAGATCCAGCAGCTGATCCGCGAGTTCGGACACGACGGCTGGGCCTGGGGCGCCGGGGCGCTGGGCGACTTCAATCGTCAGCTCGCCAGAGGCGAACGCGCGCCGGTGCCGCCCGACCTGCACACGCTGTTCGATCGCGCCTGGGCGCTGCATCTGGCCAGTGACGGCTGCTACGAGCCGCGCATCGCCAGCCTGGTGCATCTTTGGGGTTTCGACGACACCGCGCGCCTGCGCACCAGCCCGCCGACGAGCGCGGAGATCGACGCCTGCATGCAGGCGATGCGCAGCGCACCCGCCTACGACGCGCGCGACGACGGCTATGGACCGGCGCCGGGCGTCGGCTGGGATTTCGGCGGCATCGGCAAGGGCTACATCGTCGATCGCGCGCTCGACCGCCTGCGCGCCCTGGGTTTCGAAAACGCCACCGTGGACGCCGGCGGCAACGTCGCCACGCGCGGGCGGCGTCAGCACCGGCCCTGGCGCATCGGCATCCGCCGCCCCCTGTCCGACGGCGATGACATCGACAATCCGCGCCTGCTGGCGGTGCTCGACGCCGACAACGAATCCATCAACACCCACGGCGACGACCAGCGCTGCTTCATCCATGAAGGCCGTCGCTACGCGCATCTGCTGGACCCCAAGCGCGGCGAACCGGTGCAAGGTCTGCGCGCACTCACCGTCGTGCACCGCGATGGGGTCCTCTCCGAAGCCGGCGGCGCGGCGCTGTTCGTCGCCGGTGCGCAAGGCTGGCGCAGCCTCGCCGACAAGCTCGGCATCGGCCAGGTGCTGGTGGTCCACGAGAGCGGGAAAATCGAGGCGACTGCCGAGCTGGCGGCGCGTCTGCGGCTGGAGCCGGAGGTCTCGATCACGACGGTAGCGTGATGTCGCTCGAACCATGAGCTGGCATGGCGGTTGCTTAGTCGTTATCAAGCAAACGATGCCAGGCCAACGGGGGCCAGCGTCGTGGCAAACAAATTCTTGGGCAAGGGCGTCCATTCCAGATCGACCATCTGGATGGACGCCTTTTTTATTCGCCACCCTTTTCACTACCAGTTTCTCCAGCTTGACTCCCCTCTCTCCAATGTCTTGCTGGACTTTTATTCGTTTGAACCGCCTGGATCTTTGGTGGTGCGTCAATCAAGTAGTAGCAGCATGCTGTCTTCGCTCCGCGAATGATGATGGTGCGTGTTTTCTGTTGATCGCTCTCAGTCGGTGCGATCTTGGTTTTTTCAACGCGCCCAAGTGGCGCTGTGACTAATCGCAGCGCCCCAACTGCGGGCGTTTTTCGGTGGACGTGCTGTAACGGTGCGTGGCGTGGCCATGCGTGCTCACCAATGGCACAGGCTTTGCTTCCCCAGATGCACATCGCCGACTTGCCACAAGCGCACCGCGCGATGACGCCATCACAGGCTGGCAAGCAACGGCGGTTGCCCCTGCGATCCGACGCGTCAACGAACTGATCAGGGCAAAGACGTCCTACCCGCGGCTCACCGCGAGTAGGCTTTTTTTATTTTCGATACGGACAAGACTCGATGACACCGCCGAACACCACATCCTCTCTTTCCAAAGCCACCTCGATCAAGCTCTTCAGTATTTCGACGCCGCAGATGCGGGCGTTTCATCTGACATGGATGGCGTTTTTCGTGTGCTTCTTCGCCTGGTTCGCCTGTGCGCCGCTGATGCCGGTGATCAAGGGCGAATTCGGTTTGAACAAAGGGCAGATCGCCAACATCAACATCGCCGCGGTGTTCGTCACCATCTTCGTGCGGCTGATCATCGGCCCGCTGTGTGATCGCTACGGTCCGCGCAAGGCTTACACCTGCCTGCTGCTGCTGGGCGCGATTCCGGTGTTCGGCGTGGCTTCTTCGCAGAGCTATGAGAGCTTCCTGTTCTTCCGTCTTTTGATCGGCGCCATCGGCGCCAGCTTCGTGATCACGCAGTACCACACCTCGGTGATGTTCGCGCCCAACGTCGTCGGCACCGCCAACGCCGCGGCCGCGGGCTGGGGCAACTCCGGTGGCGGCGCGACGCAGGCGCTGATGCCGCTGATTCTCGCCGCGGTGCTCTATCTGGGCGCGGACAGCGCTTTCGGCTGGCGCGTGGCGCTGCTGGTGCCGGGCGTTCTGATGCTGGTGATGGCCGTGTTGTACTGGAAGTACACGCAGGACTGCCCGGCCGGCAATTTTTCGACGCTGCGCGCCACCGGACAGTTGCCGGACAACAGCAAGAAAATCGGCTGGACCAGCTTTAAGCGCGCCTGCGCCAACTATCGCGTGTGGATGCTGTTCGTCACCTACGGCGCGTGCTTCGGCGTTGAGATTTTCATCCACAACATCGCGGCGAGTTATTACGTCGACCAGTTCGGCCTGTCGCTCAAATCCGCGGGGCTCGCGGCCGGCAGCTTTGGCTTGCTGGCGCTGTTCGCACGTGCTCTGGGCGGCATCATCTCCGATCGCATGGCGCGCTCGCGCGGGCTCGACGGCCGCAGCCTGCTGCTGTTCGTGCTGATCGTCGGCGAGGGCCTGGGGCTGCTGTGGTTCTCGCAGTCGCAGTCGGCGATGCTCGCGGTGGTGGCAATGCTCAGCTTCGGCCTGTGCACCCACATGGCCTGCGGCGCGACCTACGCGCTCACGCCTTTCATCGATCGCAGCGCGCTGGGCGGCGTCGCCGGAATCATCGGCGCCGGCGGCAATGTCGGCGCGGTCGCCGCAGGCTTTCTGATGAAGGCCAGCGCCAGCACCCAGGACTGCCTCTACGTGCTCGGCGCCATCGTCACAGTGTCATCGGTGTGCGCGATCGCCGTGCGCTTTTCGGCCGAACACAAATCGCGTGAAGAAGAGTTGTATCAGCAGGCCGTGCGCGAACGCTCCGGTACCGTCGCAGCCTGATTCTTCATCGCCGGAAATCAGTACAGGAGTTGTCAATGAAGTTGGTTGTGATCGGTAACGGCATGGTCGGGCACAAGCTGCTCGAACAGCTCACGGCGCAGGCCGAGCACGGCCTGGAAATGACCGTGTTGTGCGAAGAACCGCGTCCGGCCTACGACCGCGTGCAGTTGTCCTCGTATTTCAGCGGCAAGACCGCGGAGGACCTGTCGCTGGTGGCGCCGGGTTTCTTCGAGCAGGGCGGGCTGCTGCTCAAGCTCAATTCGAAAGCCGTGGCGATTCACCGCGACAGCAAGACCGTGGTTACCGCCAGCGGCGACACCGTGGCCTACGACAAGCTGGTGCTCGCCACCGGCTCCTATCCGTTCGTGCCGCCAGTGCCGGGCCGCGACCGCTCCGGCTGCCTGGTGTATCGCACCATCGAAGATCTGGAGGCGATGACCGAGTGGGGTGGCAAGTCCAAGATCGGCACCGTCATCGGCGGTGGCCTGCTCGGCCTGGAATGCGCCAAAGCCTTGCAGGACATGGGCCTGAAGACGCACGTGGTGGAGTTCGCGCCACGGCTGATGACGGTGCAGGTGGACGACGGCGGCGGCAAGATGCTGCGCAAGAAGATCGAGGATCTCGGCGTCACCGTGCACACCGGCAAGAACACGCTGGAGATCGTCGACGGCCACGGCCTGGGCATCGGCGGCCGCCACAGCATGCGCTTCGCCGACGGCTCGGCGCTGGAGACCGACATGATCGTGTTCTCCGCCGGCATCCGTCCGCGCGACGAGCTGGCGCGGCAGTCCGGCATCACCATGGGCGAGCGCGGCGGCATCGTCGTCAACAATCACTGCCAGACGTCCGACCCCGATATCTACGCCGTCGGCGAATGCGCGTTGTGGAACGGCAAGCTCTACGGCCTGGTCGCGCCCGGCTACGAGATGGCGCGTGTCGCCGCGCGGCATCTGGTGGGCACGCATTCGGAATTTCTCGGCGCCGACATGAGCACCAAGCTCAAGCTCATGGGCGTGGATGTGGCGAGCATCGGCGATGCGCAGAGCGTAACCCCTGGCGCGCGCAACTATGTCTTCACCGACGAGCGCAAGCAGATCTACAAGAAACTGGTCACCTCCGAAGACGGCCAACACGTCATCGGCGCGGTGCTGGTCGGCGAAGCCAGCGAATACGGCACGCTGCTGCAGATGATGCTCAACCAGATCCCGCTGCCGGAGCATCCGGAGTTCCTGATCCTGCCGTCGTCCGACGGCAAGGCGCGCGGCGGCATCGGCGTCGACGCCCTGCCCGCCAGCGCGCAGATCTGCTCCTGCAACGACGTCTCCAAAGGCGTGATCTGCGGCGCGGTGGAACAGGGCTCGCGCACCGTCGCGCAACTCAAAAGTGCGACATGCGCCGGCACGTCCTGCGGCGGCTGCGTGCCACTGGTGACGCAGATTCTCAAGGCCGAACTCAAGCGCCTCGGCGTCGCCGTCAACAACCATCTGTGCGAACACTTTCCGTACTCGCGCCAGGAGCTGTACCACCTGATCCGCGTGCAGAAGATCAAGACGTTCGGCGACATGCTCGAGCAGCACGGCAGCGGACTGGGCTGCGACATCTGCAAGCCCACCGTGGCCTCGATCCTCGCGTCCTGCTGGAACGATTTCGTGCTGCGCAAGGAGCACGCGCAGCTGCAGGATTCCAACGACTACTTCCTCGGCAATATCCAGAAGGACGGCACCTACTCGGTGATCCCGCGCATCGCCGGCGGCGAGATCACGCCGGACGGTCTGGTGATCATCGGATCGGTCGCGAAGAAGTACGGGCTCTACACCAAGATCACCGGCGGCCAGCGCATCGACCTGTTCGGCGCGCAGGTGCATCAGTTGCCCGCGATCTGGCGCGAACTCACCGACGCTGGCTTCGAATCCGGCCACGCCTACGGCAAGGCGCTGCGCAC
Source organism: uncultured Hydrocarboniphaga sp. (assembly GCA_964246995.1). GTDB lineage: Bacteria > Pseudomonadota > Gammaproteobacteria > Nevskiales > Nevskiaceae > Hydrocarboniphaga. Next base: position 120,559 of record CAXTSJ010000004.1, on the reverse strand, counting down.
GGTGAAATCCTGCGTGGGCTCCACCTGGTGCCGCTACGGCATGCTCGATTCGGTGAGCATGGCGCTGCTCATCGAGCATCGCTACAAGGGCCTGCGCGCGCCGCACAAGGTCAAGTCCGCGGTATCGGGCTGCACGCGCGAATGCGCCGAGGCGCAGTCGAAGGACTTCGGCGTGATCGCCACCGAGAAAGGCTGGAACCTCTACGTCTGCGGCAACGGCGGCATGAAGCCGCGCCACGCCGAACTGCTGGCCAGCGATCTCGACGACAAGACGCTGATTCGCTATATCGACCGCTTCCTGACCTTCTACATCCGCACCGCCGATCGCCTGCAGCGCACCAGCGTCTGGCGCGACCACATGGAGGGCGGACTGGATTATCTGAAGGACGTGATCGTCAACGACTCGCTCGGTATCGCCGCCGAACTCGAAGCCGAGATGGCGCATGTGGTGGCGACTTACGAAGACGAGTGGGTGAAGGCGATCAACGATCCGCAGGTGCTCAAGCGCTTCCGCACGTTCGTCAACAGCGACGCCGCCGACAACAACGTCGTGTTCGTGCAGGAGCGCGGGCAGATCCGTCCGGCGACGCTCGACGAGAAGAAGAACCAGTTCAAAGGCGTCGCCATCGTCCAGGCTTCGATCGACGAAGCGGCGTAGCGGCGTATGACGGCCGCGCAACTTTCAGCGAGAGACACGATGGACGGTGGCAACACGACAAACGCGGTGGACTGGGTGACGGTCTGCGCCGTCGAGGACATCTGGCCCAACATCGGCGTCTGCGCGCTGGTGCAAGGGCGGCAGGTGGCGGTGTTCCGCGTGCGCCAGAGCGAAGGCGAGCGCTTCTATGCGATCGACAACTTCGATCCGCAGTCCGACGCCAACGTGCTGTCGCGCGGCCTGGTCGGATCGCTCGGCGGAAGGGTGGTGGTGGCCTCGCCGATCTACAAGCAGCACTACGACCTGGTCACCGGCGAATGCCTGGAAGACCCCGCCACGCCGATCCGCGCGTATGCGGTGCGCGTGGAAGACGGGCAGGTCCGGGTCGCGGTTTGAGCCCGCTGGTGACACTCAAGCCGAAACCGCGTCTGGTCGTCGTCGGCAACGGCATGGCCGGCATGCGCACCGTGGAAGAGCTGCTCAAGCTCGCGCCCGATCGCTACGACATCACCGTGTTCGGCGCCGAGCCCTACGGCAACTACAACCGCATCCTGCTCTCGCCGCTGCTCTCGGGCGAAAAAAGCATCGACGACATCATGCTCAACACCCGCGAGTGGTACGCCGCCAACGGCATTACCCTGCGCGCGGGCGATCGGGTGACGGAGATTGATCGACGCAAGCGCTTGGTGAAATCGCAGAGCGGGCTCGAAGTCCACTACGACCGCCTGCTGATCGCCACCGGCTCCATGCCCTTCATCATCCCGGTGCCCGGCCACAAGCTGCCCGGCGTGATCGCCTTCCGCGACATCAACGATGTGGAGGCGATGCTGGAAGCCTCGCGCAATCACCGCAAGGCGGTGGTCATCGGCGGCGGCCTGCTCGGCCTTGAAGCCGCCAACGGCCTGATGCGCCAGGGCATGGACGTGACCGTGGTGCATGTCATGGACAGCCTGATGGAGCGCCAGCTCGACAAGCCGGCGTCCCTGCTGCTCAAGAACGCGCTGGAAAAGCGCGGGCTGCGCTTTCTGCTCGAAGCCAACACCGCCGAAATCGTCGGCCCCGACCGCGTGCGCGCGGTGCGCTTCAAGGACGAGTCGATCGTCGAGGCCGATCTGGTGGTGATGGCGGTCGGCATCCGTCCGAACTTCGAGCTGGCCAAGAGCGCCGGGCTGCATTGCGAACGCGCGCTGGTGGTGGACGACACGCTGCAGTCGCTGTCGGACCCGCGCGTGTACGCGGTCGGCGAGTGCGTGCAGCATCGCAAGGCCACCTACGGACTGGTGGCGCCGCTATGGGATCAGGCGCGGGTCTGCGCCATCCATCTGGCGGGCCTGGGCCACACGCGCTATCCGGGCTCGGTGACCTCGACCAAGCTCAAGGTCACCGGCATCGACCTGTTTTCGGCCGGCGATTTCATTGGCGACCAGGACAGTGAAGACCTGGTGTTCCGCGATCCGCGCCGCGGTGTCTACAAGCGCCTGGTGCTCAAGGGCGGCCGGATCAAGGGTGCCGTACTCTACGGCGACGTCAAGGACGGCCCCTGGTATTTCGAGCTGATGCAGAAGAACACCGACATCGCGGGCTTCCGCGGCAAGCTGCTGTTCGGCCGCAGCTTCTGCCAGCCCACCGACCAGGCCGCTTGACGGGCGCGCCCTGATGCAGGACGGCAGCCTGTCACCGTCCGCGCCGATGGCGGTCGTCAAGACCACCTGCCCGTATTGCGGCACCGGCTGTGGCGTCGACGTCCGCGTGGACGCTGGCGGCAAGGTGGAAGTCTCCGGCGACGCGCAGCATCCGACCAATTACGGCCGGCTGTGCGTGAAAGGCTCGGCGCTGGGGGATACCGTCATCCCCGATGGACGACTGCTCTACCCCAAGCTGCAGTCGCGCGGCGACGGCGCCAAGCAGCGCATCAGCTGGGACCAGGCGCTCGACACCGTCGCGGCGCGCTTCCAGCGCATCATCGACGAGCATGGCCCGGAGTCCGTCGCCTGGTACATCTCCGGCCAGATCCTCACCGAGGACTATTACGTCGCCAACAAGCTGGTGAAAGGCTTCGTCGGCACCGCCAACATCGATACCAACTCGCGGCTTTGCATGGCCTCGGCCGTCGCCGGACACAAGCGCGCGTTCGGCGAGGACATCGTGCCGGTGTCCTATGCCGATCTGGAGAAGGCCGACGTCGTGGTGCTGGTGGGCTCCAACACCGCCTGGTGCCATCCGATCCTGTTCCAGCGCCTGGTCAAGGAGAAAGAACGCCGCCCCGAGATGAAGCTGGTGGTGATCGATCCGCGGCGCACCGCCACCACCGAGCTGGCCGACCTGCATCTGCCGGTGCGGGCCGGCGGCGACGTCTGGCTGTTCAACGGCCTGCTGTCGTTCCTGCATCAGCACGGCATGGTCGATACGGCTTTTGTCGACGCCCACACGCGCGGCCTGGAGCGCACGCTGGCCATCGCCGAGAACACCGCCGGCGACGTGCGTTCGGTGGCCCGGCACTGCCGGCTCGACGAACACGCGCTCACCGAGTTCTATCGCCTGTTCGCACGCACCGAAAAAGTCATCACCTGTTTTTCGATGGGCGTGAACCAGTCCAGCGCCGGCACCGACAAGGTCAACAGCATCATCAACTGCCATCTGCTGACCGGCCGCATCGGCAAACCCGGAGCGGGGCCGTTCTCGCTCACCGGGCAACCCAATGCCATGGGCGGCCGCGAAGTCGGCGGCATGGCCAACATGCTCGCCGCGCACATGGACCTCGACAAGCTGGACGATCGGCAGCGCGTGCAGCGCTTCTGGAACAGCCCGCGCATCGCCGACAAACCGGGCCTCAAGGCAGTGGATCTGTTCGATGCAATGGACGAAGGCCGCATCAAGGCGGTGTGGATCGTCGCCACCAATCCGGTGGTCAGCCTGCCAGACGCCGACCGCGTCAGGCGCGCGCTCACCCGCTGCGAATTCGTGGTGGTGTCCGAAGTCATCGAGCAGACCGACACCACGGCCTACGCCGACGTGTTGCTGCCCGCGCTGGGTTGGGGCGAGAAGGACGGCACCGTCACCAATTCCGAGCGCTGCATCTCGCGTCAGCGGCCGTTCCTGCCGGCGCTGGGTGAAGCCAAATCCGACTGGTGGATGATGTCGGAGGTCGCGCGGCGCTGGGGCTTCGGCGCGCAGTTCCCCTACCAGACTTCAGCCGATGTGTTCGACGAGCACGCGCGGCTGTCGGCGTTCGACAACACCGGCGCGCGCTACTTCGACATCGGCGGTCTCGCTGGTTTGTCGAGCGGCGAGTACGAGGCTTTGCCGCCGACGCGCTGGCCGGTGCGCACGAACACCGCGGCCGACGCAATGGAAGAAGTGCTGCAGGTCTTCGGCGACGGCCGCTTCTATCACGCTGACGGCCGTGCGCGCTTCGTGCCGGTAGAACCGCGCGCGCCGGTGCATCACATCGACGAGGACTATCCGCTGGTGCTCAACACCGGCCGCGTGCGCGACCACTGGCACACGATGACGCGCACCGCGCTGTCCGCCAAATTGTCGGCGCACATCGCCGAGCCTTACATCGACCTGCATCCCAATGACGCCCTGCTCTGCGGCGTGCGCGAGGACGAGCTGGCGCGCATCTCCACACGCTGGGGCAGCCTGGTGGCGCGGGTGCGTTTCTCCGGCGAAATGCCGCGGCGCAACGCCTTCGTGCCGATCCACTGGAACGCGCAATGGGCGTCCGACGCGCGAGTCGGCGCGCTGTGCAATCCGGTGGTCGATCCAATCTCCGGTGAGCCGGAATTCAAGCACACGCCGGCGCGGGTCGAACCTTTCGGCGTCGCCTGGCATGGCTTCGTGCTGTCGCGCGGTGCCATGCCGATGCTGCAGGACGACGCCACCTGGTGGACGCGCATCACCGGCGAAAGCTTCACGCGCTACGAGCTGGCCGGCCGCGAACGCGACACCGCCTGGCACCAGATGGCGCGCAGCGCACTGGGTGCGGGCGACGACGCCGACTGGCTCGAATACGAGGACCGCACCGCCGGCGTGTTCCGCGCCGCGCTGATCGTCGACGACCGGATCGAGGCCTGCATCTTCGTCTCCAAGCGCCCCGACCTGCCCTCGCGCGCCTGGCTGTCGGGATTGTTCGTCAAGCCGCACATCGACGACGCCGACCGCATCGGCCTGCTGGTCGGCGAGCCGGTCAACGCCGGCGATGACGCCGGCGCTACCATCTGCTCCTGCTTCGGCGTCGGCCGCAACCGCATCATCAAGGCGATCCGCAAGGACGCCATCCACAGCGTCCAGGGCCTGGGCCAGGCGCTCAAGTGCGGCACCAACTGCGGCTCCTGCGTGCCCGAACTCAAGGCGCTGATCGCACAGAACCGGATCGGCGTCGACGCCTGATCCGGCGTCGATCCGGGGCAGTCCGGATCGGCTTTCCCTGATCGCAGACACAAAAAAACCGACCTGCTCGCGCAGGCCGGTTTTTTGTTGACTACCGCTTAAGGCGTCGCAGGAGCCGTGACGGAAGGCGCCACGCAGACGTTGAAGATCGAGACGTCCTGCAAGGTGCTGACGATGCCGAGCTTGCTCACGCGCACCTTGCTGAAGGGCGCGATGGAAGTCACCGGCTGGAAGAACAGGGTCGGATCATCCAGGCGACCGAGCAGATACAGGTCGATCAGGTTGTAGACGAAGCTCTTGCCGACCACGACGTTCTGGTTGTTCAGCGCCTCCACCGTCAGGCCGCCCACCAGATCCAGCGTCAGGACCGTCTGGCCCGGAATCGACAGGATCACGCCGGCCACCGAACCCGTCGGGTAGACGTTGTTGTTGTCGCTCACCGTGAGCGACACGCCTCCCAGCACGTTGGCCGGGATCGACGCCCTGGCGAAATTGAGCGGGTTGCTGTCAATCACCCGATCCGGATTGGCGACGCTGCAGCCCACGCAAATACCCGGTGTCCCGGTCGAGACCGAGGCGTAGGGGTCTAGCACGGCCTTGGCGTCGGGGAACTGCGGAACACCGCAGCTGGGCTGTACCGGCCCGATGTTGACCACCACCGAATCCGGCACACCGCCGCAGGTCAGCGTGTAGGTCAGGCTGCTGCTTGCGGCTCCCGTGGGGAACACCGTCTCCATGCCATTGGCGCTCTTCGTGCCGCTCCAGGCGCCGCTGGCGACGCAGGTGCCGGGACCGGTGGACACCCAGGACAATTGGGTGAAATTGCCGGCGGGAACCAGAACCGGCCCATTGCGGCCGTTGACCTTGAGATCCACCGACGAGGTCAGCACATCCTGCGCGGTGACGTTCACCGAGTCGGTTGCGGTAACGCCGTTGGCACCACTGCAATTGAGAGTGAAGGAATACGTCCCCGCCGCCAGCGTGCCAGCGCTCTCGCCGACGGTGTTGTTCGCCGGCTTGGTGCCGGTGAACGTCGTCGACACCGGCACGGCCGAGGCGGTGCAGGTCGAGACATTGGCGGAAGACGTCCAGGTCAGCGTCGGCGCGCTGCCGGTGAGCACCGTGATGCTGTCAGCACCATTGACCAGCAGATTCACGCTGCCGGGAATGACGACGGGTCCGTCGTTGACCGTCAGCACCGCAGGGGTCGATGCCTTCGTGCCGCCGGGGCCGGTGCAGGTCAGCGTGTACGAATAGGTACCGGTGGTGAGCGTACCGGTACTGTCGGTACCCGAGACCGGGCGAGTGCCGCTCCAGTCGCCGGAAGCCACGCAGGACGTGGCGTCGCTGCTGGACCAGATGATATTGGACGATTGCCCGCTGGTGATCGTCGCGGGATTGACCGTCACCGACACCGTCGGCACCGGCGTCGTCGGCGCGTCGCTGACCGTGAGGACTTCGGTGTCCGAGCTCACCATGCCGCCGGCACCGAAGCAGGTCAGCGTGTAGCGGTAGGTTCCGTTGGTCGCGATCGGGCCAGTGCTCTCGCCGGAGGCAGGGCTTTGCGTGGGACGGTTGCCGCTCCAGGCTTCGCTGGCGGTGCAGGCATTGGCGTTGACGCTGGTCCAGCTGAGCGTCGCGGACGTGCCCGGCCGGATGGTCTTGGGCGCCAGGCTGAGCGCCACCGTGGGGCCCTGGGCGGCCAGGCCGACGGTGACGGTCTTGGTGTCGCTATCCGTACCACCGTCGCCGCTGCAGGTCAGCGTGTAGGACATGGTGCCGGGTACCGTGAGCGTACCGGTGCTCTCGCCCGGAGCCGGGTTGTTGACGGGGCGCGGGCCGGGATTGACGAACGCGCCGGAAGCCGTGCAGCTGTCGGCGTTGGCGGTGGACCAGGTCAGGTTGGCAGCGCCGCCGACTTCGACCGACGCGGCGCTGACATTCAGAACGACCGACGCGGGCTCATCCGGGAACCGGCTGTCACCGCCGCCGCCACAGGCCGACAAGCCGAGGCACATCAGGGCCGCGGATAAAAACGCTTTACTGTGTTTGCCCGTCATTTGCATCGCTCCGAACGTTCTGTTGGGCAGGAGCCAAGCGCATGCGCCTCCCCCTGCTAGTCGTTTAATCACCCGTGCGGAGTTTAGCAGCCTGTACAGGCCTTTAGTCGATAGTCTTCGCGCCCATTCGGCATGCGGCGGATGTCGGTATGGCACGGCGATCAGACAACTGCCGCGGTCGTCGGCGCTACAATCCGCCCCGACTTCAAAACGAGTATCGCGATGCCCATGGCGCTGGACCCTTGCCTGATCAGCGGCGGCATTCTGGCCGGGGGCGAAGGCCGACGCTTCGGCGGGCGCGACAAGGGCTGGATCGAACATCGCGGCAAGCCGTTTGTCGAACAGGTCCTTCTGCGGCTTGCGCCGCAAGTCGACGACATCGTGATCTCCGCCAACCGCAATCTGCCGCGCTACCGAATGCTCGACCGCACCGTGGTCAGCGATCGACTGGGTGCCGGTCCGCTGGCCGGGCTGCTGCGGCTGCTGGAGACGGTGCGCCATCGATGGCTGCTGGCGGTGCCCTGCGACGCGCTGCAGCTGCCCGCCGACCTCGCCCGCAGGTTGCTCGACACCCAGCAGGAGACCGGTGCGGACATCGTGGTCCTGCACGACGATGCCGATCTGCATCCCACCATCAGCCTGACCAGCACGCGCCTGGCCGGCGACCTGGAAGATTTCTTGAGCGCGGGTGGCAGCGCCTTGCAGCGGTGGCAATGGCGCCAGCATCGCGCGGTGTGCAAGGTCCCCGGGCGGCTGGCCAACGTCAACGACGCCGAGACCTTGAGCGGCATGGACCGCGTCGATGTCTGACGGCCGCAGCACTTTCCCCGCGGCCCTGGTCGATCAGCACGGCCGCCGCAAGCGCAAGCTGCGGCTGTCGGTGACCGACCGCTGCAATCTGCGTTGCGCCTATTGCCTGCCCGAACATCCAACCTGGGTGCCGCGCAAGGACATTCTCGACATCGAGGAACTGCTGGTCCTGGCACGCCTGTTCGTCACCGAGATGGGTGTCACCCACATCCGACTCACCGGCGGCGAACCCACTTTGCGTCGCGGCCTCGACACGCTGGTGAAAGGTTTGCAGAGCCTGCGCTCAGTGGGCCTGCAGCGCGTGTCGATGACCACCAACGCCACGCGCTTGCGCGAGCTGGCGCAGCCGCTGCGCGAGGCCGGGCTGGACGATCTCAACATCAGCATCGACGCACGCGATCCGGCGCTGTTCGAGAAACTCACACGCGGGCCGATCGCGCCGGTGCTCGACGGCATCCAGGCCGCCAAGGACGCGGGCCTGCGCTTCAAGCTCAACGCCGTGGTGATCCGCGACTACAACGAGAACGAGATCGACGCGCTGGCCGACTGGGCGTTCGCGCAGGATCTCGCGCTGCGCTTCATCGAGTTCATGCCGCTGGACAACCAGCAGCAGTGGAGCCGCGAAAGGGTGGTCACCGAAAGTGAAATCCTGGCGCGCCTGGGTCGGCGCTATCGCATCGAAGCGATCCCGCGCACCAGCGCCGATCCGGCCACTGAATATCTTCTGGATGGGCGCCATCACCTCGGCGTCATCACCACTGTTTCCAATCCTTTCTGCAGCAGCTGCGATCGCGTGCGCCTCACCGCCACCGGCGAGATTTTTCCCTGCCTGTTTTCGCAGCAGGGCACCGGCCTGCGCGATGCGCTGCGTCGCGGCGACGCGGCCGCCGATCTCGTCGCCATGATTCGCGACGCGGTCTGGCACAAGGAGCGCGGCTTCGCGGCGCCCAGGGGCTATGTCGAGCGACCGATCACCATGCACCGGATCGGTGGGTGAGCGGGCACGCTTGGCGAGCACTGCTCGCCGTGCCCGCGAACGCTCGGCCATGGATGGCCGAGCCGGGGCCGGGGAGAATGCGTTCAGTCGCGCCACGGACGGCGTTCCGGTCCCTTTAAGACACTCAATGCAAATACAAGTCGAATTCTGGGGCCTCATGTCCCGTCTCGCAGGTAGCACGACTCAGCCGCTCGATCTGCCCGAGCCTGCAACAGTCGCTGACGCGATTGCAGCCCTGCAAGCACGGCCCGAATTCGCGCAGGAACTCGCGCGCTGCGCCTACGCCATCGGCGACGAGATGGTGAACGCCGAGCACGACTTGCGAGCAGGTGACTCGCTCGCGGTGCTGCCACCCGTATCCGGAGGTTGATCCCGTGCTTTTTGAACCGCTGTTCCTGGCCCGCATCCAGAGCGCGCCGCTGCAACTCGACCCGCTGCTCGCCGGTTCCGAGCGCGAGGACTGCGGCGCGCTGGCGATCTTCGCCGGCACGGTGCGCAATCATCACCAAGGCCAGGCGGTGACGCATCTGGTCTACACCGCGCACGCGGCCTTGTGCGAGAAGATCATCGCCGGCATCGAAGCCGAGACGCGCGAACGTTTCGGCGTGCCCGAATGCCGCGTGGTGCATCGCGTCGGCAAGCTGGGTATCGGCGAGGTGGCGATCTACGCGGTGGTGCGTTCGCCGCATCGCGCGGAAGCTTTCGCCGCCTTGCGCCACGCCGTCGACGCCACCAAGCACCGCGCGCCGATCTGGAAGGAAGAGTTCTATCCCGACGGCCGTTCGTCTTTCGTGCAGGGCTGCTGCATCGCCGAAGGCTTCGAGCAGCATGCGCCGGATCATCTGGCGCCGGCGCCGCCGGCGCAGCCCTGATCGAAGTCGGCGATGCTCGACATCACGCTCAAACCGACGACGCTGCGCAGCGCCACCGCCGAAGGCCTGCTGTACCTGCCGGCCGACACGCTGCGCATGGTCGAGAACCGCGAAATCAAGAAAGGCGATGTCGCCGAATGCGCGCGCATCGCCGGGCTCATGGGCCTGAAGAAAACCGCGGAGCTGCTGCCGCATTGCCATCCGCTGTCGGTGCTCGACGCACACATCGACGTGAGCCTGCAGAGCGATGCGATCAAGGTCAGCGCCACGGTGCGCACCATCGCCTCGACCGGCGTCGAGATGGAGGCGCTGACCGCGGTGTCGATCGCCCTGCTCTGCGCCTACGACATGCTCAAGCCGCACGCGCCGGCGATCGCCATGCGCATGGGCGAGATCCGGCTGGCGGAGAAGAAAGGCGGCAAGACGCAATATCAGCGCAGCGCCGGGAGCGGCAGCGCAGCGGTCATCGTGCTCTCGGACACCGTCGCCGCCGGCCGCAAGCCCGACACCGCCGGCATCTCGGTGCGTGACGGCCTGGAACGCGCCGGCTTCACCATCGCCGCGTACGAGGTGCTGCCCGACGAACCCGCGCTGCTGCGCGCCAGTGTCGAACGACACGTGGCCGCGGGCGTCGATTGCATCATCACCGTTGGCGGCACCGGCCTGTCGCCGCGTGACAAGACCATCGAAGCGCTCGCCGGCCTGATCGACACCGATCTGCCCGGCTTCATGGAAAGCGCGCGCGCTTTCGGCCAGGCGCGCACGCCCTACGCCATGCTCTCGCGCGGCATCGCCGGCATGGCGCAGAACAGCTTCGTCGCGACCTTCCCCGGCTCGCGCAAGGGCGCCGAGGAAACCCTGGCAGCGGTGCTGCCGGCACTGGTGCATCTGATCGCGGTGCATCGTGCCCAGCATGCGGTCCACGAGGGCGGCTATCGCTGATGATCACCGTCGACCAAGCCCTGCAGCGCGTGCTCGACGGCCTGTCGCCGGGCGCGAGTGAAACGCTCGCGCTGGCCGACGCGCTTGACCGCGTGCTCGCACAAGGCGTCGTCTCGCAACTCGACCTGCCGCCATTCGCCCAGTCGGCGGTCGACGGCTATGCCGTGCGCCATGCCGACATCGCGGCGGCGCCGTTGACCCTGCCGGTGTTTCAGACCATCGCCGCCGCGGCCCGCGGCCAGGCGCCAGTGCTCGCGCCGGGCACCGCGGCGCGCATCTTCACCGGCGGCTGGCTGCCGGACGGAGCCGACACCGCGGTGCGCCAGGAAATCACCGAGAAGCATGGCGACTCGGTGCGCGTGCTCAGGGCCGTCGAGCCCGGCACCGATATGCGCCGCCAGGGCGAGGAGTCGCGCCGTGGCGACGCGGTGGCGCAAGCCGGCGCACGGCTGACGCCGGGCCTGGTCGGGGCCATCGCCATGGCTGGCCTCTCGGAGGTGACGGTGCGTCGGGCGCCGCGCATCACCGTGCTGATCACCGGTGACGAAGTGGTCGCCCCTGGCATGGCGCTCAAGCCCGGCCAGGTGCCCGACGCCAACGGCCCGCTGCTGCGCGCCTACCTGCAGAGCTGGGGCCATCCGCCGCCGGTGTTGCGCTATGTCCGTGACGATTTCGACACCGTGCGCGACTCGCTGCGGCAGGCCTTCCCCGAATCCGACCTGGTGCTGACCACCGGCGGTGTTTCCGTCGGCGACCACGACCATATCCCGGCCGCGGCCCAGGCCTGCGGCGCGCACACGCTGCTGTGGAAAGTGGCGCAGAAACCCGGCATGCCGCTATTCGTCGCGAGCCATGGCGACTGCCGACTGTTCGGTCTGCCGGGCAACCCGGCCTCGGTGCTGGTGAACCTGCTGGTGTATGTGCAGCCGGCGCTGGAGCGCCTGCAGGGCCTGGCCGATACGGCCTGGCGGCGCGGCCGCCTGGCACGCGAGGTCCGGCCCGAACCGGAGAAAGCCCTCTGGCTGCGCGCCAGCCTGAGCCAGGACGAAGCCGGCACGACCCGCATCCATCCGCTCGGCGGCCAGGCGTCGCACATGCTCAGCAACCTCGCGCGCGCGCAGGCCCTGGTCCGGGTGCCGCCAGCGGATGTTCCCTGGCCTGTCGATACGCCGTTGATCTGGAAACCACTGTCCCCGGTCATCCACTTCTAAGCCGGCGCCGCGCGTGACCTAAAATCGCGTGACCTAAAATACCGACAAAATGCCGGCTCGATGACCGGCGAGCCGCGATACCGCTCAAACCCGCATCGGGGAGAAACTCTTTGGGAAGCCCAATCAAGCTTGCGGCCAGGCCCGCGCCGAGTCGCGTCAAGGCTGCCACCTTGCTGAGCGCGTTGGTGGCTGGTCTGCTAACCGCGGCCGTCGCACGCGCACAGCAGATCGAACCCCAGCTCGGCGATTTGCGCCTGGTTTCCGCCTACGTGCTGGCTCGCGGTCTGTCGGCGGAGGTCAACACCGCCAATGCCGATGTGAGCATCGCGCTCGGCACCCGCGATCGCGCCCGCGCCGCGCAGTACCCGCAGCTCGGCGCCAAGGTCGAATACGACTACGCGCATCAGTCGGTGGAGGGCGATTACTTCGGCTTCGCCGACATCGACCGCTCCGACAGCTTCGATCGCTTCGCCTACGGCGTGTCGGCCAGCCAGGGCGTGTATCGCCCCGATTTGTGGAACGCCACCGACATCGCCAACGCCGGGCTGCGCGGCGCCGAGCTGGGCCTGTCCGAAGCAGAAAGCGGCCTGGCGGTGCGGCTCGCGCAGGAATACCTGCTGGTGGTCACCCTGATGGAAACCCTGCGCGCCCAGCTCGCGGAACTCAGTGCCACCGAGGAACAGCAACGACAGGTGGAGGACCGCGCCAGGTCCGGCCTGGTGCGCGACGCCGACGTCGCCGCGGTGCGCGCCGCGCGCGAAAGCGCGGTGGCCAACAAGATCGACATCGAGAACAACCTGGAAGCAGCGCGGCTCAAGCTGCGCATCAGCGTCGGCGGCGATTTCAAACGCATCGCCGTGCTGATGCCGCAGACGCCGCTGCCCAAGCTCGATCCGCCGGAGCTCGACACCTGGGTCGCCACGGCCCTTGAGAAACGCCCGGCCCTGGCCGCGGCCAGGGAAGGCGTCGTCGCCGCGCAACTGGGCCTCAGCATCGCCAAGGGGCGTCGACTGCCGACGGTGGATCTGGTCGGCAGCCATGCCTACTTCGATTCCAGCGGCGGCATCTCGGGCGCGCGCGAAGATCTGGATCAGCGCATCGGGCTGGAGCTGAAACTCCCACTGTTCACCAGCGGCCTGGTGACGGCCGACATCCACCGCGCCGAAGGCCAGCTGGCACGCGCCCAGGCGCAGGCCAGCGGCGCGCAGCAGGGCGTCAAGGCCGGCGTGCAGCGCGCCTACATGAGCGCGATCTCCTCCTATCGGCAGATCGATGCGCGGCGTCGCGCGCTCGACGCCGCGGTGGAAGCCGAGCGCACCTCGCGGGTCAGCTTCGAGGTCGGCACGGTTACCGCCGCGGATTGGCTCGACGTCGTGCGCAAGCGTTTCAACGCGGCGCGCGACTTCTCGCGCGAGCGGCTGAACTATCTGCTGGCCGTGGTCCAGCTCAAGGCCGCCACCGGCGTGCTCACTCGCGACGATCTGACGCGGGTCGAACGGCTGCTGGTATTCCCCGACGACAATTTCATGCAGCCGCCGGACCTTGCGTCCGCGAGCTTCGCCCCGGGCACAGAGTCGCCTTGAAGCCAGGCGCAGCAACGGCGAACGGACGGAACGCGGCCGCGCAAACCGCGGCGGCCGATCTCGCCGCGCCGATGGCCGCGCCGGCGCCGGGATCCCATCCGTTTTTTTACTGCGACGCGGCGGCGGCCGCGAGGCAGGCTGCTCTTTCCGAGGCGGCTCGGCAACGCGCCTGGCTGTTCGACGGCCTGCGCAGCCCCGCGGTGCGGCTGGTCGCGGCGCGCGCAAGCCTGGGCGTCATTGAGAGCGAGGCGACGCTATCGGACGCCGCGATGGACCTGTCCCTGTGCGGGCTGTTGCAACCGGGCCGGCGCGAACCGCTGCCGGCGCCTCGACAACTCGAACAGGACCCGTGGAAGCAGCCCGCGCATCGCGGCTTCGGTCGCGTCGTCGGCATGTCCTCGCTGCTGCCGGGTTCGCTCGCCGGACCGGGCCTGCCCGGCGCCATCGGCGGTGTCGACAACCTGGTGCTGCGCGGCGGCGCGACGCGCCTGCAATGGGCGCTGCGCCCTGGCCGGCCGTGGACCGCCATCGGCAAGGTGGTCGCGGCGCCCGCGCTGCATCCGCGCCTCGGTCTGGGCGTGGTCGTGCTGGCGGTGATCGGCCTCATCGGCTTCTGGAACCACCGCCTGGAAGTTGCGCGCAATGTGCTGCCGCTGCTGGTCTGGCATCGCGCCGTGCTGGTGGTCTTGATCAGCGCGCTGCTGATCAACCTTGCGCGCCAGTGCGCACGCCTGTCGGCGATCCGCGCCACCACGCACCTGTGGCCGCGCTTCGGCCTGACGCTGCAGTTCAAGGTGCTGCCGAGCCTGTTCACCGATACCGCGGGCCCCGCCGAAAATGCCGATGCGAGCGCCCGCGGCCGCATCCTGCTGTCGGCGCCGCTGGCCACGCTGAGCCTGACCGTCGCCGCGATGTTTGGCTGGTTTCTGACGCGCGGCGGCGGCGCGGCGCATCTGCCGGCGTTTTTCATCGGCCTGACGACGCTGTCGCTGATCGGCTTTCTGTCGACGATCAATCCGCTGGCGCGTCGCGACGGCTACTACTGGCTGGCGCACCGGCTGCACATCCCCGATCTGCGCGAGCAGGCGTTTCTGGCGCTCTCCGGCAAGAGCCGAGCCTGGAACGTGCGCGCATTGCCGTCGAAGAACGTCCGGCTCTTTTACGCGGGCCTGGTGGTGGCCTACCTCGCCGGCGTCCTGGTGCTTTACCTGATGTTCCCCGCGCGCTGGCTGACGCAGGCGCACGGCGGATCGGGCGCGGTGTTTTTTCTGTCTGTCGTGGGTTTCAACCTTTACCAGCAAAGCCGCCGCGGATGGTTCCGCCGCGGATCAACGGAGCCGTTCCGCGTGAAACTTCCCAAGATCACCCGCACCCACAAGATCATCGCAGCCGTCGCCGCGGGGCTGTTCCTGCTGCCCTATCCCTACGAGCCCAGCGGCAAGGCGGTGGTGCTGCCGCACAACCGCGCCGAGGTGCGAGCGCTGGTCGCCGGTGACGTGCGCGAGGTGCTGGTGAAGGAGGGCGACACGGTCGAGGCCGGCCAGGAACTGCTGCGGCTGGCCGACGCCCAGCCGCGCGCGCAGGCGGCGGCGGCCGAGGCCACGCTCAAGCGCGCGCAGTCGGAACTGGCGATCGTCAAGACCGGCGGCGCCTCCGGCGAAGTGCAGCTCGCGCGCGAGAAACTGGCGACCGCGCAGAAGCGCCTGCAATACGCCCAGGCCGAATCCGATCGCCTCACCGACGCCTACAAGCGCCGCGCGGTGTCGCCGCAGGACTACGACCAGGCGCGCGGCCAGGCCGACGTGCGCCGGCAGGAGGCGATGGAAGCACAGCAGCAGCTCAAGCTGATCGGCAACCCGGCGCGCAACGAGAAGATCGACGCGCTCGAATCCGAAGTGGTACGCGCGCAAACCGATCTGGCGTACTACAAGGAGCAGCTCGGCAACACCAGCGTGCGCGCGCCGATCGCCGGCCGGGTGGCGTCGAACCAGCTGCTGTTCGCACGCGGCAAGTACATGAAGGTCGGCGACGAGATCGCGCTGATCGAAGACACCAGCCAGCTGCAGGCCGAGGTGCAGATGCCGGAGAGCAGCGTCGGCGAGATCAAGCCCGATGCAGCCGCATGGCTGCGCGTCTGGGCGTTCCCCGGCGGCAGCTTCGAGGGCCGCGTGGTGCACGTCGCGCCCGATGCGCAGGACGGCGAATACGGCAAGGTGGTGCGCGTGCGCATGAAGATCGACGACCCCGACCACCAGCTCAAGCCGGAGATGACCGGCCAGGCCAAGGTGCGCAGCCACTGGACCATCGCCGGCTTTGCCTTCACCCACGCGCTGATGCGCTTCTTCTTCGTCGAGGTCTGGTCCTGGCTGCCGTGATGCGCAGCGCGGTCGACGCCGCCGGCTTGGGCGCGGCGGACTTCCGCATGATCAACCGCAGCGGCTTCGGCGACGGGCTCAATTCCTACGCCCACAGCATGGCCTGGTTCCAAGGCCGGCTGTATGTCGGCACCACGCGCGGCGTGATGCAGATGAACGCGGTCAACCTGCCCAAGCCCGACATGCGGCCCTGGCCGACGGACTCCAAGGCCAACGTCTACGACTACGACCGGCGCGCGCAGATCTGGTGCTACGACCCTGGATGCGCGCAGTGGACGCTGGTCTACCAGGCGGCGTGGGTGCCGGGAAAAAACCAGCGCGATGTGCCGCGCTACATCAGCTTCCGCGGCATGGCGGTGTTCAGGAGCGCGAGCGACGCCCGGCCCTGCCTGTACGTCGCCACCTGGGCGCCGGCGCAAGCGCCCGACCCGCCCGACATCCTGCGATCCGAGGACGGGCTGCGTTTCGAATCCGCCTCGCGTCCGCCGTTCGGCGACCAGGTGCGTTCCTTCCGCACGCTGCAGCCCTACAACGGCCGGCTGCACAGCTCGCCGACCACCGCCAGCACGGTGATCGGCGGCGTGCGCCGGGCGCAGGATTCGGTCGGCAGTGACTCGACCATCTACTGCACCGACGACCTGGCGCGCGACCGCTGGATGGCGGCGAGCGACGAGGGCTTCGGCGACAAGAACAATCTCACGGTGTTCGAGATGGCCGAGTTCTGCGACCGGCTGTATGTCGGCACCGTCAATGCCGAGGGCTTCCAGCTGTGGCGCACGCAGGCGCACGACGCGCCGCCCTATACCTGGACCAAGGTGCTCACCCGCGGCGCCTGGCGCGGGCCGCTCAACGAGGCCGGCGCCGCGCTGTGCGCGTTCAAGGGCGCGCTGTATGTCGGCACCGGCGTTGCCAACGGCGGCTTTCACCGGCAGTTCCAGATCGGGCCGGCCGCGCCGGAAGTGTTGCGCGTCTGGCCCGACGATTCCTGGGATCTGCTGGTCGGCCTTTCGCGCGACACGCCGGCGGGTCTGAAGACACCGTTGTCGGGCTACGGACCCGGTTTCGACAATCTGTTCTGCGGTTATCTGTGGCGCATGGCCGAGCACGACGGCTGGCTCTACGCGGGCACCTTTTCCTGGGCCAACGTGCTGCCCTATGTGCCGATGCGGCTGTGGCCCGAGGACGTGCTGGTACTGGTGCGGCGCTGGGGCCTGGACCGCGTCAACCGCGAGATGGGCGGCTTCGACCTGTGGCGCACGCGCGACGGCATCCGCTGGAGCTGCGTGACCCGCTCGGGCTTCGACAACCAGTACAACTGGGGACTGCGCAACTTCGCCTCGACGCCGCACGGCCTGTTCGTCGGCACCGCCAACCCTTACGGCCCGCAGGTCGCGATCCAGCGGCATGGCCGCTGGCAATACGTGAACAATCCGCGCGGCGGCTGCGAGGTCTTCCTCGGCCATAAACTCTGGGACGACGACGCGGCATGAGCGCCGACTGCATGGTGATCTTCGGGGCGCCGACGGCGATGGTCGATGCCTACGCGCAGCGGCTGGCCATGGACGACGGCGCGCTTTACCTGGGCGATCTGAACCTGGCCTACGCCGACACCGTGAACGAGCTGCTGCAGGTGTTCGAGCTGTCGCAGATCGACCTGCAGCAACCGCTGCTGACGCACCTGCGTGAGCACGCCGGGCATGCCGATCCGCTCGCGTTCCTGTTGGCCAACCGGCACTGGAGCCTGGGCGAGCTGCTGCGCTATCTCGTTGCGCAGTCGCAGGAATCAAAATTGCCCAAGACGAAACTGCCCAAGACGAAACTGATTTTCAGCGACGCCAGCGCCGGCCTGCGCCTGCCCATGCTCGACCGATGGCTGGACGCCCTGCCGCAGGCGCTGATGGTCCACGCCACCACCGACGTGGCGGCGTTCGTTGCCGAGGCGACTACGCGCTACGCCGGCCGCCTGTTCATCCCGCCGGATTATCTCGACCATGCGGCGACCCACGTCTATCCGGTGTTCGCGCCGGAGCTGGCCTGGTACCAGATGCACAGCACGCTGCACCGAGTGCTCGGCGAGGCCGCGGACCGGCGTGTGCGACGCATTGCGCTGGATCGCGATCCGCCCGACAGCATCGCGCGCCTGCTGGCAGCCGCGGCGATCAGACGCGATCATTCGCCCGCGCCGAGTAGCATCGAGGCGCTGGCGCATCGGCTGGGTTACGCGGCCGCCCATCCCTGATCAGGAATACTCTCGCCATGGAAAGTCACCGCGTATCGATCGATCCCCTGTTGCAGCCGTTGCAAATCAAATCGGTGACGCTGCCCAACCGCATCCTGATGTCGCCGATGACGCGCAATTTCTCGCCCGGCGGCGTGCCCGGCGACGATGTCGCCGCCTACTACCGCCGCCGCGCCGAGAACGGCGTCGGCACCATCATCACCGAGGCGGTATGCGTGGAGCATCCAGGCGCGGTCGGCGACGCCGGTCTGGGCGAGCACGGCACGCCTTACCTGTGGACCGAGGCCGCGCTCGCCGGATGGCGCAAGGTGGTCGACGGCGTGCACGCGGCGGGCAGCCTGATCTTTCCGCAGCTCTGGCACATGGGCGTGATGAAGCGGCCCGGCACCGGACCTTTCCCCGACGTCCCCGCCTGCCGGCCTGACGGCATCTGGGGACCGGCCGACAAGATCACCGTGCTCAGCCGCGAGTATGTGGAGATGATGAGCGCGCCCACCCGGGCGATGACCGAATCGGAGATCGCCGATGTCATCGAAGCTTTCGCCAAGGGCGCGCGCAATGCCAAGGCCGTGGGCTTCGACGGCATCGCCCTGCATGGCGGCCACGGCTATCTGATCGACACCTTCCTGTGGGGCTATACGAACACGCGCGGCGATCACTGGGGCGGCGACCATGTCGGCCGCACGCGCTTCGTCGTCGAGCTGATCAAGGCGATCCGCGCGGAGATCGGCGAAGCTCTGCCGATCTCGCTGCGTTTCTCGCAATGGAAGTCGCAGGACTACGACGCCCGGCTCGCGCGGACCCCGCAGCAGCTGGAACAGATTCTCGGGCCCATCGCCGATGCCGGCGTCGACCTCTTCGAAGCCAGCACGCGCAACTTCTCGGTCCCGGAATTCGAAGGCTCGCCGCTGGGCCTGGCCGGCTGGACCCGGCGGCTCACCGGCAAGCCCACGGCGATGGTCGGCGGCGTCGGCGTGCAGCGCGGCCCCTACGACTCCGCGCTCAAACCGCCGACCACCGTCAACAATCTCGACCAGGTGATGGAGCGTTTCAACCGCGGCGACTTCGATCTGCTCGCCGTCGGCCGCTCGCTGCTCAACGACCCGGGCTGGCTCCAGCGCGCACGCGGCGACCAGGATTTTCTGCCGTTCGATCCGCAGTCGATGCGCGTGCTGACCTGAGACGGCACACCATTTCGGATCAGGGGACGCCGTGATGCGAGCGGTCGCCTGCATCGCCTGCGGTATAGCGTTGCTGCCGGCCATGGTCGCCGCAGCGATATCCCCCTCGGCGACCGCCGCATCGGATGTGTTCATCGAGTCCCTGATCGCCCGCATGACGCCGCAAGAAAAAGCCGGGCAGCTCACCCTGTTGCCGGCGGCGGCGCTGGATGATCCGAAATTGCCGGCCACCGATACGCCGACCGCGATGCAGGAGCAGATCGCGGAAATCCGCGCAGGGAAAGTCGGCGCCTTGTTCAACGGCGTCGGCACGCAGTGGGCGCAGCTGCTGCAACGCACGGCAGTGCGCGAATCGCGGCTGGGAATTCCGCTGCTGTTTTCGGCGGACTGCATTCACGGCTTTCGCACGGTGTTTCCGGTGCCGCTGGCAGAGGCCGCGACCTGGGAGCCGGCGCTGGCGGAGCGCGTCGCACGCGCCGCGGCGGTGGAGATGAGCGCCGCCGGTGTCGCGTGGAATCTGGCGCCCAACGTCGACGTCGGCCGCGATGCGCGCTGGGGCCGCGGTGTCGAAGGCGCGGGAGAAGACGTGCTGCTGGCGCAGCGCTTCGCCGCCGCTCGCGTGCGCGGTTATCAGGGCGGCGCGGCGCCGGGACGGCTTGCGGATAACGACGCGGTGCTCGCCACGCCCAAGCACTTCGTCGGCTACGGCGCGGTGGAAGGCGGGCTGGACTACAACACGGTGGAGCTGACCGATCGCAGCTTGCGCGAGATTCATCTGCCGCCGTTCAAGGCCGCGATCGATGCCGGCGCGTTGGCGGTGATGGCCGCGTTCCACGACATCGGCGGCATCCCGGCGATGGCGCGTGGCGATCTCATCGACGGCGTGCTGCGCGGCGAATGGGGGTTCAAGGGCATCGTCATTTCCGATTACGGCGCCGACCATGAGCTGATCTCGCACGGCCTGGCGCAGGACGAACGCGAGGCGGCGAAGATCGCGTTTCTCGCCGGCGTGGACATGAGCATGACCAGCGGCGCCTATCGTCGCTGGCTGCCTGAGTTGGTGGCCAGCGGCGAGGTGCCCATGGCGCGGCTGGACGATGCGGTGCGGCGCGTGCTGCGCATCAAACAGCAGCTCGGATTGTTCGACGAACCCTTCGGCCGCATCGACAAAACGCGCGAGCAGCGGCGCAACTTCATGCCGCAGACGCGCGCACTGGCGCGTGACGCGGCGCGTCGGTCGATCGTGATGCTGCGCAACCGAAATGCGTTGTTGCCGCTGTCGCGCAGTGGCCAACGTCTGGCGCTGATCGGACCGATGGCCAACGGCGCGGTCGATCTCAACGGACCATGGACGGTGTTCGATGATCGCCGCGCGTCAGTGAATTTGGAAGACGGCATCCGCGCCGCGCTCAGGGACGCTTCACTGCTCAGCGTTACGCGCGGGTCGGACGTTGAGGCGCCGATCGCGGGCGGCATCGAGGCCGCGGTCGCCGCCGCTCGCGCCGCCGACGTGGTGCTGCTCGCCATCGGCGAGAGCGAATCGATGACGGGCGAAGCGCAGTCGCGCACCGAGATCGTGGTCCCCGCCGCGCAACAGGCGCTGGCGGACGCGGTCGCCGCGGTCGGCAAGCCGGTCGTCGTGCTGCTGCGAACCGGCCGCGCGCTGGCCCTGCAGGGCGCGGTGCGCGATGCCGACGCGCTCCTGGTCACCTGGTTCCTCGGATTGCAGACCGGGCCCGCCGTCGCTGACGTGCTGTTCGGCGACTACAGCCCATCCGGGCGCCTGCCGGTGAGCTTTCCGCAGTCGCCAGGCCAGGTGCCGTACTACTACGCGCATCGCAGTACCGGCCGACCGTCGCCGCCGGGCCCGTTCACCGAATACACCGCGCGCTATCGCGATCTGAGCCCCTATGCGCTGTACCCGTTTGGCAGCGGCATCGGCTACGCGCCTTTCAGTTACGACGCGCTCAACTTGAGTGCCGACCGGCTGGCCTGGGACGCGTCACTGAAGATCCGCGCGCGCGTCACCAACCGCGGCACACGGCGCGCCGAAGAAGTGGTGCAGCTCTATGTGCGCGATCCGGTGGCCAGCGTCACCCGGCCGATCCGCGAGCTGAAGGACTTCCGCAAGATCGACCTCGCTGCGGGGCAAACGGTGACGGTGGAGTTCAGCCTGCGTCGGCAGGATCTGATGTTCGTCGGCCGCGATCTGGTGCCGGTGGCCGAACCCGGCCGCTTCGAAATCTGGGTCGGGCCGTCGGCGGAGGAGGGGCTGGTGCAGAACCTCGAGTTGCTGCCGCCGTGATCTTGAGATTTACGAATGCCCTGGCCAGTCGTTGTAGGCTGGGTTGAGCAACGCGAACCCAGCGTGGCAGGGATGAAGGCGCTGGGTTGATGAAGCCAACCCAGCCGACGGAGTGTTTAGCCAACCGCACCTATCCGCATCGATGGCGGAAAATCTCCTTCCATTCCTCGGTGCCCACGGCCTCGTCCTCGCGATACGGCGCGCCGTCGAGTTCGATCCAGGCGTGCGCCAGGACGGGTTCCCCGGCCGTCACCGCCGCTTGTCGAATGGAGATGACGAACTGCGGCCGCTCGCCGATCCGGCGCAGGGCGTGGAAGGTCGCCAGGGCGCGCGGCATGCAGGGCCGCACCTGGCGGCGCATCCACCAGTTGACATAGTCGCGCAGCAGGTCGGCGTCACGACGATCGCTGACGATCACCGGCACGCCACGCTGCAATAGCTTGGGCAGGCGCGCTGACACCACGAGCCGTCGATACGCCAACACCTGCAGGCCGGCCTGCAGCCACAACGGCAGTCGGCGCGGCTCGCGGACGACGTTGCGGATTTTTTTTGCGAGCCTAGCGCTGCGGTTCAATCAGGCCCTCGGAAGACAGCTCGGCCAGCAGACCGCCGATCGAAGCGCTGGCACCGGCACGCTCCACGGCGAACGCGCGCACCACTTCATCGGCGATGGCATCGGCGCTTCGCGGCGCTTTCGACAGCAGGTTCCAGATGAAAACGCCGGTGGCGTTGAGGGTGAAGTAGCGCCGCGACCCGAGGTGCAGCAGCACGCCGACCGGGCCGCCGGTATCGGCGACCTCGGTCATCGCGACATCGGGCGAGCAGGCGTAGGTCGTCGTTTCAGCAGTCATGCGAGCGCTCCAAGCGCGGCGGCGACGGGGATCGGTGAAGCACCGGTCAATGAAACGCCGCGCAGTTCTGGCGCGATGTGCTGGACGCAGAAACGGCAGGCGAGTTCGTCCTCGCGCTTCCAGGCGCTCCCGGCGCGTCGCACGGTCTTGTCGTCTCGGAACGCCAGGCGCCGCTGCTCCAGCTCGGCGAAAGCCTCGGCGAAGCGCTCGCCACCCGGGGCCTGCGTCAGGCTTGCCAGGGTGGTGGTTTCGACCGATTCACGGAAATGCCCGGTCATGTGGCAGCAATGGCTCAGGCGACCGCGCCAGTCTAGATTGAATTCCTCGCCCCGGAGCGAGGCGCAGGGGAACAGCTCCACGTCGGGAAACCCCGGCGCCAGCGCCAGCTTCACCGGGAAGCTCGGGCGGCTGTAGAACCAGGCCACGACCTGGCGCCAGTCGTCGTCACTCAAGCTCAGGTCGCTGCCGTGAGAATGCTCATCGGCCAGGAAGGGGCCGAAGCGGATGCCGCCGGCGCCGACGTCCGCCGCGAGCTGGATCACCTCGCCCAGCTCATGACGGTTGAGCCGGGTGATGGCGAAGTGGAAAGTGAAGGGCAGCTGCAGCTGCGCCGCACGCTGCGCGGACGCGATCACACGCTCGAAGGATCCGCGCCCGCGCTGCGCGTCGTGGGTCTGCGTGGTCACGCCATCGAGCGAAAAAGTGATCGCCTGCAGCGCGTCGCGGTGATCGACGAACACCGCTTCGGCGCGTTCGAAATCCCAGCCGTTGGTGACCAGGCTGTAGCGGTAGCCCCGCGCCGCAGCGGCGGCGACCGCGTCGCGGAAGCGCCGGTACAGCGTCGGCTCGCCGCCGGTGAACGACACCTCGCCGATGCCGAAACTCCGCGCATGCTCGAGCGCGGCTTGAAGCAGATTGAACGCCATCTCGCTGCGACCGCCATGGCGGCCGTCGTAGCAGTGCGCGCAGTGCAGGTTGCAGCGGTCGGTGAGTTCCAGCACCAGGCGCTTAGCCATGTCCGGCCTCCAGGCCGCGATGCAACAGATCGCGCAGCGCGGCGCCCTGGCCGAACAGATCGCGTCCGAGCTGCAGGCGAAAGCATCGCAGCGATTGCGACATGCGGCCCAACGCGCCGAGCCGCGCGGCCGCCGACCCGTCGTCCAGCAGCACGCCGCCCGCTGCCGGCAACAGGCTCAGCAAAGCCGCACCGGGCGACAGCGCCACCAGTTTGCTGGGTGCATCCGCCACCAGCTTCATCTGCACCAGGGCGGTCAGGCGAACCGCCGACCGCGTCCAGCGCCGTGGAAAAATCATCTGCTTGCCGTCGTTGAGCCTGGCATCGTCGGCGCTGGCCGGGCCGGCGAACGCCACCGACGCGGGCGCCAGCGAAACGCCCAGCGCCAATGGCCAGGCGGAAAACACGTTGCCCTGTTCTTGGATCACCGACACATCGTCGGCGATTCCCTCGCAGCCCGCGCCGAGCAGCGCCGCAAACGTGGTGGACTTGCCATTGCCCGACTCGCCCGCCAGCAGCACCCCGCAACCGGGCGCGAGCGCGACGCTGGCGGCATGCAGGACATAGCGACGATGCGCGGACAGCAGCCAGATCACCGTCATCAGCAGGGCGGTCTGGCGCTCTTTCAGCGGCAGCGAATCGAAGCCCGGGTCCAGGGCGAGTTCGGCCAGGCCCGCGGCGGGCCGCAGCCAGGCGCGGCCACGCAGGAATTCCAGCACCCAGCCGTCAGCGGCGCGGAACACGCGCACGCGCTCCGAGTCGCCGGGGATCTCGTCGAGCCTGGGATAGCGCTTCGACGCGACGACGTCGATGTGCAGCGCCTCGGCTTCGGGCACCGCCGCGTCGGTTGACGAGAACGCTTGCCGCAACAGCTCGTCCATCGACTGCCGCGAAGCCGCGCCATCGAAAGCGAGACGCACCGGCACCCCTGCCCACGAGCCCTTCCACTGGTGTTCCGGATCCACGGACTCCGCCGGACGGGCCCGCATCGCCGCCTGCGCCATGAGCACTAGGGAGTCACTCTGGGAGACGAGGGCGACGCCGCTTTGCCCGGACTGGCCGGCTGCGCGCGGGGCTTGGAAGCCGGCGCGTCGGACGCGGCGGACTGGCCTTCGAACGCCGTCGGGTCGATCTCGTAGCGATAGCTCATCGCATTGCCCTGGCCATCCATTTCGACATAGACCCTTTCACCGGGCTTGTCGGACACCAGTTGGTCGTAGGCCACCGCTTTTTCCGGCGCGGGCACGACGGGCGCCGCCACCGGGGCGGATTTGGCGGATCGGGCGACCGTCTTGGCCGCCTCGCCCGACCGGGCGGACGATGCCGCGGCCGGCGTGCCGGGCGCGGATGCCGACGCAGCCCCCGGAATCGGCAGCGCGCCGCCCGGGCTGCCCGACACCGAGATGTTGACGATGTCGGGCAGGAAGGCGACGGTCGGCGTCGGCGCGGCGAACAGCAGCACGCTGACGCCGGGATACTTGCGCATGCGCTCCAGCGCGCTGGCCGCGCCGATGGCCTTGGATTTGGACGGCAACTTCGGCACCAGCTGCCGGGCCAGCGTGTTGAGCTCGGCACCGGCGGGGCCGACGGGCTCGCGCAGCTTCAAGGCCATGCGCTCACTGACCGCGGCACAGGCCGCTTTCTGATCCTGGCCTGCGGCGACGGTATAGACGTTTTCGAGCGCCAGTCCGCCGTCGGGGCTGCGCTTGGCTTCCGCCACGGTGACCGCGGCGTTTTTGTCGCCCTGGCACAGGCTGCGCAGCAGGCGTCCGTTGCCGGACACGGCGTAGCGCGAATCGCCACCGGAATGGGTCAGCAGCCCCGGGGCGTCCGCGATCGCGGTCTTGAATTCGGCAGTGGCGCCGCGCTCGAAATCGGCCTGCGCCGAGCGACAGCCGTCAGAGCCACAAAGCGGCGCAGCGGCCTGGAGCGTCACCGGACCCAGTGCTGCCACCGCCGCCACCAGCGCGCCTATCGAAACCTTGACCATCACGACTCCTGTTTGAATGAACTGCCGATGCAGGCGCGCACCCACGCCCCTGCTGCGACAGCCATATTCCCTGAATAGTCATCGAATGGTCCTCTGTTTGTCGACCATTTTTATGACTGCCTCTCTACCGTAACAGTCGGCCGCTACCTTGCGTACCGTCGAGCGAACAGCGCTCCACCACCGTCCATTTTGGTTGCCGTTTCGGTCCAGACTTCAGGGAGAATCACAATGCGTTTTCGACACCTCACTCTTTTCGCCGCTGCGCTGCTGGCCGCTGGCCCCGCTTCGGCTGCCGTGACCCGCGCCGGCTTCAATGGCAACGCGCTGCCCGCTGGCGATGACATCAGCTCCGCCGACACCGTAGGCGCCGTCAACATCGGCTTCAACGCCAACTTCTTCGGCACCAGCTACACCCAGCTCTTCGTCAACAACAACGGCAATGTGACTTTCAACGGGCCGCTGGCCGCGTTCACCCCGATCGCCCTCACCACCGCCACCGGCGTGCCGATCATCGCGCCCTTCTTTGCCGACGTGGACACCACCAACACCGCTGCCGTCACCTACGGCACGGGCACGGTCAACGGCCATCCGGCCTTCGGCGTCAACTATCCGGACGTGGCTTGCTACAACTTTCAGTCGACCACCACGCAAAAGAACATCTTCCAGGTGATCCTGATCGACCGCTCCGACACCGGCGCCGGCAACTTCGACATCGAATACAACTACGACAAGATCCAGTGGGAAGCCGGCGAGTTCAGCGGCGGCAGCCCGGCCTGCCTCGGCGGCGATTCGGCGCGCATCGGTTTCTCCAAGGGGACTGGCGCGGCGGGCACGTTCTTCGAGTTCAACGGTTCGGGCGTCAACTCGGCGTTCCTCGACAGCAACACCAAGACCGGCCTGATCTACAACAGCGCCGGTCTCGGCAGCCCGACGGGTCGCTATGTCTACGCGGTGCGCAACGGCAATCCGATGGTCCCGCAGGCAATCAACAACAAGTTCGCGGCTCCGGTCCTGAGCACGCCGATCTACAGCGCTGGGAGCGGAATCTACAGGTTCAGCGCGCAGTACTGCCGCACCGGCAGCAATGCGTACTTCGACCTGTTCAGTGAAGTCGCGGCGCTCACCAACAACAACAATCTGTTGAGCCGCACCAGCGACAGCCCCACGCCCGCGCAGCCCGGCGGCCCGGGCGCGCGCCAGAAGTTCGCGCTCGTCGGCGGTTACGCCGACGGTCTGCTGTCCCTCGGCGAATGCACCACGGAAAACTACGTGCTCGGCCTGAGCAACAGCAACCGCTTCACGTTCCGCGTGCTAGTCGACGGTACTCAGCAATAGGGCTTGCGAGGATCGCGAACGGCCGTTAGCGGCCAGAAGCGGTGGCACAAGAAACCCGGCCTCGCGCCGGGTTTCTTGTGACCGGGCTTGTTACGACCGACCGGATTCGGAACCAAAAAAAACCCGGCGCATGGCCGGGCTTCTTTCATCGCGACCGCTTACGGGCTGAAGCCACCGAAGAAGCCGGTGGAGCTGCTCAGGTCGCCCCGACGTTCCAGACGCGGTTCGATCCATTCGCCCCGAACCTCGACTTCCACGCTGATATCCGACTTCGAAACCAAGTCATCCTTGATGAGGTCCTGCTTGCTTTCCATTGTGCGACTCCCAAAGTGTGTGGTGTGTTGATGCGTCGAACTCAGTTTGCACCATTGCCAGCTTGTCATCGGATGATGACGCTCGCATGAAACCACAGAGGGAGACGCAAGACCCATGCAAGTGAGCGCTTTCATCGTCGGTGCGCCGCGCTGCGGCACCTACGCCTGGTTCAATTACCTGGGGCAACACCCGCAGGTGATCGCCAGCCGGCGCAAGGAGCCCAACTGGTTCTGCACCGATCTGCCGGGCGTCTGGGGCGTCCGCAGTCTTGAGGAATACCACGGCCTGTTCACGGCTGATCCGTCACTGCGACGCCATCTGGCGATCGAGGCGTCGGTGCTGTATCTGGCATCGAAGGCCGCACCCGAACAGATCCAACGCTACAACCCCCGCGCCAGGATCCTGATCTTTCTGCGCTCGCCGCTGGACTTTCTGCGCTCCTATCACGGCCTGCTGCGCTGGCTGCTGTTCGAGGACCGGCGCGACTTCGCATCGGCCTGGGCGCTGCAACAAGCGCGCGCCGACGGCGGCGCGATACCCACACACTGCCTGGAGCCCGCGACGCTGCAATACGCGGCCATGGCGAAGTTCGGCGAACAGCTGGCGCGCTATCTCCAATATTTTCCGTCTGACCAGATCCGCGTGCTGACCCACGACGCCTGGATCGCGGCGCCACGCACCGCCTACCTGCAGGTGCTGGATTTTCTCGGACTGGACGACGATGGACGCCAGGAGTTCCCCGTCGTCAACGCGGCGCTGGCCTATCGCAGCGATCGCCTGGCGGCCTTGCTGCGCTATCCGCCGGGATGGTTGCGACGGCTGACCAGCCTTTGGCAGAAGCTGCCGGGCAATCGGCGCCTGGCCCTGCACCAAAGGCTGCTGCGCTGGAATACCCGTCCCGCTGGCAGGCTGCCGATACCCGCCGAACTGGCGAGCCAGGTGACACTTGAGCTGGCCGAAGATGACGCGCTTCTGCAACGCCTGCTCCCTGCCGTGCGGATCGGCAGCCACGGCACACTCGTTGATGGCGACCCCGGCCCCCGCTCTATTACGGAATCTTCGCCGTAGGCTGGTTCAAGGGGTCGGCCGACTGCTGCCACTGCTGGCGCTTCACGTTGTAGTCGGCCAGGTTCCTGACCGCCCGGCGCCGGTCGCGGGAGACCGCAACGGCCAGCAGGGCGATGCCACCATTGACCCCCCCGCGCCATGCCGACCAAGCCTGGCGCAGTCGCCGCCCTCCATGCAGCCCGGTCGGCCTGCCCGCTCGATCGACCGCACCGGTCAGGCGCACCAGCAGCCGCAGCGCGCGGCGGCCCGGGTTCATCGGGCCCTGCAGATCGCCCAGGCGCTGCACGACTTCGCCGGCCGCCGGGTTGCGCGCGGAATAATCGAAACGCAGAAGCTCCAGGATGCGCTGGCGATCCACCGCGCTGGGCAGCGCCGGCGTGAGCAGACGCTGCGCCTCGGGCGGCCAGGGGGTCGCCAGCGTCTCGCAGACGATGGCCAGAGTCGCCGCCAGATGCGGCAGAGCGCGCCATTGCCGCGCGCGATCGACGATCGCCGGCCAATCCAGCGTCGGCTCCTGCAACAGGATCTGCTGGATGTCCACCAGGCCGATCAGGCTGATGCGCCACAAATGATGCAGCGAGGCGTGCAGGCAGCAGTGCAGCAACTGGTCCTCCGGCGAAAACACGCGCAAGGACGGGATCGCCGGATGCGCAACGCTGCGCGCGAGCACCGGATCCAGAGGAATGAGCGTGCCGATCCCCGGTGACTCGAAGTGCTTGTGCAGGTCGATATGGAACGCGCTGGGATGGACCAGGTTGGCGAGATTATGCGAAGCCGGATCATCGTCGCGGCCAGCCTGCAGCTCATAGCCCATGCCGAGGATCGCGGCGATCGCGCGATCGAAATCGGCCTCGACGATCAGGATATCGAGATCGCTCATCGGCCGCTGCAGCGGATCGGCATAGTAGCGATAGGCCAGATGGCCGCCCTTGAGCACCCAGGCCTGCACCTGCGCCTCCCGGAGGACCTGCGCGAGCCGGCACAGATCGCGGTGCCGGCCGAGTCCGCGCGCCATTTCCTTGAGACGCTGCTGCTCGACCGCCGTCCTCACCGGTGGCGGCAGCAGTCCCAGCACATCGGCGCGACGGACCTGCTCGTACAGCCAAGGCGCGAGCCGGTGATAGTCCAGCATCGCCTGCAAGGCCTTCGGATCGGCCGCGAGCGGCGCCGTCAGCTCGGCCGCGCGTCGCGGCTGCGCCAGCAGATCGAGCAAGGCGCCGGTGATGGAATCAGGTGGAGACATGAGCGGTTTGAATATTGAACGTGTGATTCGCGGCCAGGAACCCGTTCAAGACCGGCAATACGGTCGACGCATGCGAGATCGGGAAGAAGTGGCCGGCCTCTTCGATCATCGCGACCTGGGACTGTGGCAGCAAGGCCCGCAGCGCCTCGCAGGAAGGTTTGCAGCGCGACTGCTCACCGTAGAGCAACAGCAGCGGCAGCTCGCGCAGTTGGCGACGGATCGTCTCGCTTGTGGCACCCGGACGGAGCAGCTCGTCGCGCACACCGGGCGTTTGGATCAGGTCGAGCCAGGCACGCGCGCTGCGCCTGGCGCCGCGGCCTTCGCCGAAAGGCGTGACGGCGTCGATCATCGGCAAGGGGTCGGCCGACAGTTGCAACTGCGCGACGATTTCCAGATAGCGCAGGCCGATCTGCTCCTCGGCCGACCAGTCGATGCCGGAGCGGCGCGAAACCTCCTGCTCGAAAGGCGACAGCGTGGGCAGGTCCGCCAAGCGCTGCGTGGCCTGCAGCGCATTGATCTTGGCGTCCATCAGGCACAGCCCGGCAACGCGGCTTGGCTGCCGGCAAGCCAGCTCCAGCGCAACGCTGCCGCCGTAGCTGTGGCCGACGAGCCGGCAACGGTCGATCTGCAGGTGATCGAGTAGCGCCTCCAGATCCTGCGACAGCGCGGTGCTCGAATAGCCCAGCTCACTGCGCTGGCTGTAGCCATGGCCACGCAAGTCGAACAGCGTGACCCGGTGGTGGCGCGACAGCGGCAGGGCGTACTGGCCGAACCAGAACGCGCGGTTGGCGGCTAGCCCGTGGACCAGCACCACGTCGGGGCCTTCGCCCAGTTGCTGATAGGCCAGGCCGACGCCGTTGACCAGCGCCTCGGCCACGGCGTCAGACGTTCTGCGAAAGAAAATCCGCGATCTGGCCGACGCTCAGATCATCGACATAGCGGCCGTCCTTCATCAGCAGCTTGTCGAACGGCAAGCCGCGGCGGCCGACCAGCTGTTCGAGCGCGACCACGAGCTGGATGATGTCGATCGACTCGAAGCCCAGATCGCCCAGCAGGGTGGTGCCGCGGTCCATCTCGCCTTCGAACTCATTGTCCCAGTCCGCCGTGAAGTCGGCGAGCAGTTCGGTGAGCTTGGGGATCAGGGCTTCGCTGGAGGTCGGCATAAGAGGCGCGAGAAAGTGAACAATCAAGTGAAGAAAAGTGGCTGCGGCAGCCGCGTCAACTCGAATCCCTCGGCCTTGCGCTCGACGTGGTAACTGTCGGGACGCAGATCCTGCAAACGGCCATCGGCCCTGCACTCTTCAAAGAAATCCAGCGTGGCTTCGACTTTCGAGTAATCGACCTGATGCTTGAACGGCGCCAGATCGTAGCGCCACCATTGTAAGGCGAGCAGGCGCTCGACGATGTTCTCAGTGAAGCGCAGTCGCAGTACGCGCGCCGGCGAACCGACCGCCACCGCGTACGCCGGGATGTCGCGCGTGACCACGCTGTGAGCGCCCACCGTGGCGCCGTCGCCCACGCGCACGCCGCGTTTGACGAATGAGCCGATGCCGATGTACGCCTCGTGGCCGATCCAGGTGTCGTTGACCACGCCATCCACGAACGACGGCCCGTCCTGCTCGTCGGGCGCCAGGCGCGCGAACGCCGGCATGCGGTAGTAGTTGGGCATGTACTGCGGCCGCGTGAAAGTGAAAGGGTGCGAACTGAACCAGTCCTGCGGATGCTCTGGCGGCCCGATGACGCTGGATTCGCCGATCTGCGAATAGCGCCCGAACTGCGTGCGATAGGCGCTGGTGGCACCGGCGGCGTTGAAATACATGAAGGCGCCCATCGTGCAGTCCTTGAGCCGATGCGCGTAGATGCACGACGGATTTTCGAAGCGCGTCTGGCTGCCGAGCAGACAGTTCTCGTCGGCTTGCAGTCCGTAGGCAAACAGATCGGCTGCCGCCAGGCGCGTGATCGGCGCGGTGTGCTGCACGGCTACTCCATGTAGCCGAGCATCTGCAGCTGCTCGATGATCTGCTGCTTCTCGGCGGCGTCCATTTCCTCGCCGCCCTGACGCTGGATCTTTTTGGTCGGGGCGCCGCGTTTCTGCGGATTCGCCACGCGATGAGCCTCGGTGAAGAACGTCTCGGCGACCTTGCCTTCCATGTCTTTGGGAATCGCCAGGCCCAGGCTGTAGAGCAGCGTCGGACAGACATCCAGGATGCTGCGTCGGTCCACCACGCCGCTGGCGGCGATGCCGTTGCCCGCGGCCATGAAGATCCCGTCCGGATGATGCGTGCCCGCCGGCGTCGGCCGCCTGGCGACCACCGGCCTGAGATTTCGGATCGACACGAAGCCGTTGTCGCGCAAGCACAGCGTGAGATCGCAGGCCTCCAGCATGTGCGCGCCGGGGAACCAGTCCTCGCGCTTGAGCACGTCGACCACCACCGGCTCGCCATCGTCATTGCGCAAGGCTTTGAGATCGGCGATGAGCTGTTCGCGGAAGACCTGGTAGTCCGCGGGCTTGATGCCGGGCTCGCCGGGCTTGTGTGCGACGCGGATATGGATGCCGTTGGACGATGGCGTGCGGCAATAGGCCGTCGTATGCGCCCAGTCGAGATTGGCGAAGTCGGAAGCCTCGCGGCGCACGGCCTGTTCGCTGCCGTCGCTCGCCGCCCACTTCAGATAACCCTTCTCTTCAAGGAAGCTGTTGATGCGCAGCACTTCCACCGACGCGGCGAAACCGTGGTCGGAGGCGAAGAACACCTGCACGTCCGGGCCGCAAAGCTTGACCAGCTGCTCGATGTAATCGTCGACATTGCGGAAGTATTCGAGGCAGACCTGGCGCATGCGCAGTTCCCAGGGGCTGGGATTTTTCTTCAGCAGTTCGGGATCGACGAAAGGCCAGGCCTGGTGCTGGATCTTGTCGGTGCCGTCGAACATCACCGCCATCAGCTCCGGCTGTTCGGTCTTGAGCACGTACTCGGCGACCTTGAACCACTGCTGCTCGCGCGGCAGGTGGTAGCGCACCCATTTCTCGGTGTCGTCCGGCGACAGCAGCTCGGTGGCCTGTTTCTCGTTGTCGAAATCCCAGGCCAACTCCTTGGGATCGAAGCCTGGAATCTGCGCCTTGAGCTTCTCGAACAGGCCGGCCGGATGGCTGTTGCGGCGCAGATGCTTGGCGGGGATGAAACCCGGCACCACGACGCCCTTGGTCTCCGGCGCGGGCGGCGCCGTGAGCGGAAAATTCAGCGCTGCGATTTTTTTGCCGTTGCGATTGGCGATCGACCAGATCATCTCGGAATCGACATCGCGGCTGTCGTAGAGCGTCCAGTACACCTCGCCACCCTTGTCCTCGGCGCGGATGAAATCGAACACGCCGTGGGCACCCGGATTCTTGCCGGTCATGATGCTGGTCCAGGCCGGCGGCGTCAGCGGGTTGGGCGTGGAGCGCAGCTTGGACCGCACGCCGTTCTTCATCAGCCTGGCGAGAAAGGGCATGGTCACGCCCACATCGGGCAGCTCGCGCGTCATCTCGTCGAGCACCGTGAAGGTGCAGCCGTCGAGGCCGATGAACAGCGTGCGCGTGGCGTTGCGGGGGTTGGCGGAATTGATATCGGTCATGACAGGAGAAACGAAAACGTCCTTGTGGTGACTGGCGCTCAAGCGGGCTGCAGAGAAACCGGCGACGGCGTCGGGCTGGTCAGCGGGATCTGGCAGATGCCGATTATGGCCCGGTCCTCGAATCGCAGCCCGACGCGCAGACGATGCGCGCCTTGCGCAATCTCTGCATAGCCCGTGCCCGACTCGCGGTCGCTATCGAGCGCCAGACGCGAATCGACCACGCGATATTCCAGTGGCCGCCCTTCGAGCCCGCGGCCGAGCGCCTTGGCCGCGGCCTCCTTGGCGCACCACAGCGCGGCGGCGACGCGCACGCGATCCGCGTCCGGCGCCTGCATCACCAATCTGGCCTCGTCCGGCCCTAAGCCGACGCCGACCAGATCCTCCGCACGCACGCGATCGATGTACTGCAGGTCGACGCCGACAGCGGTGCCGGGCGCCACCAGCGCCGCGATCGCGTGGCCGCGGCTGTGGCTGATCGAAATGCCCGGCGTGGCGTCGCCGGGCAGGCGCGCGTGCACCCGCGGCGCACCTTTTTCATCCGCGAGAATCTCAATGTCGGCCGGCGCCAGCTCGATACCGTGTTCGCCGCGCGCCCACAAACGCACCGCGTCCTTGGCGGCAAGCCGGCCCAGCAACCATTCTTCGCGACGCTTGGACGTGCTGGGCAGCGCATAGAACAGCGCGCGCTCGCGGGCGCTCAGAGCGGCATGCGCCAGTACTCGCAGCCAGATGCCGTAGCTGGCGTCCATGAAGCCTTCATCGAATGCCGGCACGCGGCGCAGCAGCACGCCGTCCGGCGCCGCGGCGGCGACCGAGATGAACTCCTCTTGCGGAAACCGATGGAAGCGATGGAACACCGGCGGGATCTCGAACTTGCGGTCTTCCCACTCCTCCAGGCGCAGCAGCAGACGGCCCTGCGCATCCATCACGTCGAACTGCCCTTCCAGGCGCAGATCGGCGACCAGCCTGAGCGCGCCGCGACACACCAGCGGCGTGCCGGCCGGCAGCACGTCGACGTACTGGCGATAGCGCCCGACGCGGAACGGAAAGCAGTAGAACTGCGAGCCGAACTGCTCGAACAACCAGTACGCCGCAAGCTGGCCTACGGCGTCGATCACCGCGGCGTCGGTGAGCAGGCGCGCGCTCGGCGCATCCGCAAAGTAATCGTCGCTGGGCAACACCAGCAGATCGGCTTCGATGGCGTCGGTGGCCCAGCGCCGCAGACGCGTGACGCCCTGCAGGCGCGGGCCATGGAACAGGCCCTCGCCATACAGGCGCTCGGGCGGCGAGAACCGCGGCGGATGCGCAGCGGCCGACGGCCAGTCGATGGCCGCCGGTGCGCTGGTGCGCGTCTCGGCGAGTTCGACATGGCCTTCGAACACCAGCGCGCCGCCCGCCGGGCCGCTCGCGCCGGGCATGAACACGCGCACGCGGATCTGCACGTTCTCGCCGGCGAGCACACGCTCGGCGACGATGCGCAAGTCCAGCGTGCCATCGTCCAGCGACAGCCAGCGATGCCCGCGCAACTCGCTCATGCCGATCACGCACAGCTGCTCGCCGGCCAGCGCCAGCGCGGCCTGCGCCACCAGTTCCATGCTGAAGGTGAAGGGGATCACCATCAGCCCGCGCAGCCCGGGCTCACTGCGCGACGGGGCGCCGCCCAGCGCATGGTCCTGCAGGAAGACATCGCTGCTCGCATCGAAATGACGCGTGGCGACGAGACGGTCGCTGCTGTGTTCGAGGATGTCGCCGAGCAGCGGAAAGGCGAGATGGTTGTCGGTAAAGCGGGTCTGGAGCACGCCAGCGGGAGACGGCATGATGGGCTGCGCGAACAGCGGCAAAGGATGTGCATCACCGGTCGCCGGCGCGGCGCCGGTCAGGCCCAGCATGCGCGCCTGGCTGTCGAGGAATTCCTGCATCAGCGAGAAGTGCGATTGCAGGGCTTCGAGGCGCGGGTCGGCAACCACCGCGTCGATCGGCATCGATGGACCGGCGGTCGGCGCCGGCAAGACCACGGTGAGCTGCGCGAATCGGCGGCTCATCTCGTCGGTGATTTTCACGCCGGGCATTTGCAGTTTGATCGCCATCTTGCGACGCGGCGCTGCACCGGCCGGCTCGCCGAGCAAATCAATGTCCGCCAGCTCGCGATGCGCGTACAAGGCGGCGGGCTTGAAGGCGACGCCGGCGGCGAACAGCTGCGCCAGCATCTGCTGCAATACCTGCACCCCCGGCTTGCGGCGGCTGTTGCAGGACACGGCCACCACGTCGTCGCGGCCGCGCAAGATGTCGTTGACGAAAGACGTGAGATTGCCGCTGGGGCCGACCTCGACGAACACGCGAAAACCCTCGTCGTAGAGACGCTGCACGGTGTCGGTGAAGCGCACGGGCCGTTCCCACTGCCGCGCGGCGAGTTCGCGGATCGCCGCCGGCTCGTCGGGAAACACGCCGACGCTGCTCGCGCTGTAGAGCGGCGTACGGCCGCGGCCGATGTCGAACGGGCGCAGATATTCGCGATACGCATCCGCCATCGGCTTGAACAGCGGCGTGTGGTAGGCGCGGCCGAACGGCAGCGCCTGGCAGATCGCACCTTCGCCGGACAGCCGTTGCCGTAATGCGTCCGCCGCCTGCGGCGAACCGAACATCACCAGCTGGTTGGGGCAGTTGTCCATCGCCACCTGCATGCCGTCGGCGCCGGCCAGCAGAACGGCGCGCAGCTCCGGACGCAGCGCGCCGATGGTCAGCAACGTGCCGTTGGCAATGCGCCCCGCCGCATCGAGCGCGCGGAAGATCACATCGAGTTCGCGGATCGATTCGGCCATCTCCTCGCGCTCGCCGAAGCGGCGGACCTTGCAGGCCACCAGCGCGGTGTTCTCGCCGGTGCTGTGGCCGAGCATCGCGTCGGGCTCGATCGCCAGATCGTCGAGCAGCGCCTGCAGACCCATGCTCGCCGCGAACACGCTTTCGGCGGCGATGTCGACTTCGAACAGGCGCGCTTCGAGCGCTGCGCGCGCCTCTGGCGTCAGCCCGCTCGATGCCGGGAACAGGATCGGCGCGCGCGGCTCGGTACCGTTGCGCGCGGCGGTGGTTTCGAGAAAGTCGAACCAGTCGCGCACCTGCGGAAAATGCAGGCAGAGATCGGCCAGCATGTCGGGGTACTGCGCGCCTTCGCCGGGGTACAGGAAGCACACTTTCCCGGGTGCGGCGCCTGTTCCGTAGAACAGTCCGGATCGCATCTTGAAGGCCCTGGCGTCGGCGCGCCCGAGCTTGTCGATCGCCTGTGCAAGCTTCTTGGCGAGATCCGCTTCGTTGTCGGCGACGATGGCGAGACGATGCTCGCCGATGACGTGCGCGCTGCTGGCCTTGGCGATCTGCGACAGCGTCGCCGGACGATCGCCGTTGAGGCGTGTTGCGGTGGACTGAGCGAGCGCGACCAAGGCTTCGCGTGATGCCGCGGCCAGCGTCACCAGCTCGCTCGGAGCAGGCCGGTGCATGACCTGCACCTGGGTTTTTTTCGGGCCGCGATACTCCTCCAGAATCACGTGCGCGTTGATGCCGCCGAAACCGAAAGCATTGACGCCCGCGCGGCGCGGATGCGCCTTGCCGTGGATCCACGGCCGCGTCTCGGTGTTGATGTAGAGCGGGGTTTTTTCCAGGCCGTAGACCGGATCGGGTTCGTCGCACAAGGTCGGCGGCAACACCTGGTGATGCAGGGCCAGCACGGTCTTGATCAGCGACGCGGAGCCCGAGGCCGGCAGGCAGTGGCCGATCATCGACTTGACGCTCCCCACCGCGATCTGCGGTCCAGGCCCGCGCCCGCCGAACAATTGCGCGAGCGCTTCGATCTCCGTCTTGTCGCCGATCTCGGTGCCGGTGCCGTGCGCTTCCACCAGATCGATGGTCGCCGGATCGATGCCGGACGATTGATAAGCGCGGCGCATCGCCAGCATCTCGCCCTCCAGCCGCGGCGTCAGCAGGCCCTTGGCGCGGCCGTCGGAAGCAATGCCGGTGCCCTTGGCAACGGCATAGATACGATCGCCATCGCGTTCGGCATCCGCGAGGCGTTTGAGCACCATCACGCCGACGCCCTCGCCCAGCAGTGTGCCGGAATGGCCTTTCTGGAACGGCCGCAGCTGGCCGCGGGCGAGCGCGTTGATCTGGCTGAACTGCACATAGAGCTGGGCCGGCGTGTGCGCGTGCACGCCGCCGGCGAGCATCAGGTCGCAACGGCCGCTGGCGAGTTCGCGCACCGCCTGGTCGAAGGCGATCAGCGACGAGGCGCAGGCCGCGTCGACGATGTAGTTCGGCCCCATCAGATTCAGGCGATTGGCGATCAGCCCGGTGATCACGTTGGGCGTGAGCTGGCCGACCAGCTCGCCGCCATAAGGCGGCAATTGTTTCTTGAGTCCCGCGCGCAGCTCGGTGAGGTCGGACGGCGTGAGATCGGGCCGCAGCCTGGCGACCACCGACAGCATCTCGTCCATGAACATGGCGTGGTAAAGCGCGCTGGTCTGGCCGCGATTGGTGTAGGTGCCGCGGCCGAGCACCACGCCGGCGCGCTCGCAGTCGAAAGGCCGCTCGCGATAGCCGGCGTCGGCCAGCGCATCGCCGGCGTGCTTGAGCGCCAGCAGATGATCCGGCTCGCCGCCGTCGATCTGGTTGGGCATCACGCCGTATTCCAGCGGATCGATCATCGCCAGATCGCGCAGGAATCCGCCGCGGCGGGTGTAGGTGCGGTCGTTGCGCTGCGCGTGGTTTTCCGCGTCCAGATACGGCCCGGTCCAGGCGTCGTCGGCATCGGCGACGGCGTCGACCTTGTCGAGAATGTTCTGCCAGAAGCGGCGCGCATCGCCAGCGCCGGCGTAGCAGCCGGCCAGGCCGATGATGGCGATGTCGGGCAACTCGCTCATGCCGCGGCTACGCGCCGGAAACGCCGCATCAGCTTGACCGCCGGTGGTGCTGCGCGACCGCGACCGCGCACGCTCAGGCCTGTCCCGAATCTGCCGGCCGGAAGTCCAGGCCCGGCGCACTGTGCGCGCCCAGCAGCGCCAGACGGAGCTGACCGTTGGCGTCGATCACCGTCGCGTCGCACAGCAGCTCGCCGTCCGCGGCGTCCGCTCGCACACGCAGGCGCATCGTCAAGGCCGCCGACGGCAGCGGCCCGGGAAAGCGCAGGATGCGGGCGACGTGGCATGGCTGCGACGGCGTGTTGCGATGAACACCCGACCAGATGCTGGCGAGCTGCGTGGCCGCGTCGATCAGGGCCGGATCGAACAGCCAGTCGCCAACCCCACCGACCCATTCCGTCGGCAAAGAAGGCTGCACCAGCGCGTCGATGCCGTCGGCGCGCACCGCCAGCAGCTGGCGGATATTGCGGAAACGTCCGCGCTGGAACAGCCAGCGTTCGTAAGCCTGGGCCACGCTCGGCGACACCGCGCCGGGCGCGATGGCCAGTGCGCCGGGAATCGCCAGAGGCGATGGCGTCAGGCGATCGACCAGGCGCACCGAGGCGCGGTAGATCGCGCTCTTGCGGCCGGGCTCGCCGATGTCGACGACCACCATCTGCTCGCCGGGACCGCTGTGGCTGCTGGCACGGGCGCGGAATTCCACATCGCGATTCCGGTTGATTTCCATGCGCGGCTCGCCGAGCCGGCGCAGATCCTGGATCTCGGCCACCTGCCAGCCCGGCCAGCCCTGGGCGACGACCTGGCCGATCCACTCGGCTGCCACGGAGGCCGCCAGTAGCGGGCGGCCGTCGATCACCTGGTCGGCCAGATAGGGATCGCTCTGCGCGGTGAAGCAATGGCTCAGCAGCAGGGAGCCGCCCGCGCCCATGCGCAGCGGCGCGCGGATCAGCGGATGACGCGACGCCGGCTCATCGATCCTGGAATTGCGGTCGCGATCATCCACGTCGCCCCAGGGCCCTTTGCCGATCACCAGCTCGACTTCGTGCTTGGGGCCGCAGGCCAGTTCGCGCAAGAAGTACTGGCGCCCGCTCGTCACCGGGATCGGTTCCATGCCGCGCTCACGCAGCTTCTGCTTGACCGCGTCGCTGGCCATGCCGGCGTCCCAGGGGCCCCAGTTGGCGGCGATCACGCGGGTCTCGGTCCACCGCCGCGACAGCGTCCAGGCCAGGCGGTTGATCGATTCGTTGGCGGCGGCGTAGTCGATCTGCCCGCTGTTGCCGTAGCGGCCCGCGACCGAGGTGAAGAACACCAGCAGCCTGAGCCGGTCCGGCCTGAGCTTTTGGGTGAGGATGAAACTGGAATCGAGCTTGGTGCCGAACACGCGGGCGAAGGATTCTTCGGTCTTGTCCGCGATCCGCCGGTCCTCGATCACGCCGGCGCCATGCAGCACCGCGTCGATGCGGCCGTGACGCTCGTACAAGCCGTCGATCACCGCGCCGAAGGACAAGGGATCGCGCACGTCGCAGGCCTGGTATTCCACCAGAGCGCCGCGCGCCCGCAGCCGGGCGAGGTTGCCGCGGATCTCGCGATCGGTGAGCACGCGGGAGACGGCGCGGTCGATGTCCACCGGCTTGGGCGCTTCGCCACGCGCACGCGCCTGGCTCAGCAGCAGTTTCTTGAGCGATGCGCTATC
Organism: uncultured Hydrocarboniphaga sp.; assembly: GCA_964246995.1. Lineage (GTDB taxonomy): Bacteria > Pseudomonadota > Gammaproteobacteria > Nevskiales > Nevskiaceae > Hydrocarboniphaga. The sequence continues at coordinate 80,911 of CAXTSJ010000004.1, read as the reverse complement.
GGCAGCGGCGGCGATGACGGCATCTTCCGGACCCGGCTCGGCGGTGCGTCCCAGCAACATCAGACGAATGCCCGGGACCACCATCTCTTCCAGCAGCTCGGCGGTGATGCCGCGGGCGCCGCCGGTGGCCATCACCACCCAGTCCGCGGCGGGCTGCAGATGCGGGGCGAAAGGCGTGTCGGCCAGGGCTTCGAAGGCCGTGGCGACGCTGTAGCGGGCGTCGCCGGTATGGCCGGCCTCGGGCGCGCGATCGATGGCGATCAGCTCGTCGAGCAGATGCGAGGCGATGGTGGCGTCGGTCTGGCCGTTGAAATCCACCGCGCGCAAAGTCGCTTCCGGGTATTCCTGGCGCACGCAGTTGAGCAGGCCGACGACACCGCCGGCGACCGGCGTGCCGGGGCCGACCGCGTCGCGGCCGAACGTGCCGCCCAGGCGCGTGGCGGCAATGACCCGCGCGGTGGCGATGTCCGCGCCGAGATGCTTGATCAAGCGGAACAGCGAGACCACGGTGCGATCGCCCAGATCGCGCCAGGCCGGCAGCGTGTCGGGCTGATCTTCCGCCAGGCCGTGCAAATGGATCAACCCGGCGATGGGCCCCGCGCTGCGGGCCGCGAGTACCGCCGACTGGATCGCCGCGTCGTCCACCGCCGCGATCCGCAGCGGCGTCACGCCCAGCTCGATCAAGCGGGCGAGCAGCGGATCGACGATCCGCTCGGCGCCGCCGGCCACGATGACCGTGCCGGTCAGGCTGACCCGGCCTGCGGGCAGCGGCGCGGCGCGAGGACGGATGACATAGCGCGGCACGGCCGCCTCTGCGCCCGCCTCGATCGGCTTCACGATCGCTGCGAGCGCGGGGCCCGGTGCCGCGGCGGCCGACGTCGACGGCGCGAGCGCCGCGAGCCTTGCGAGGATCGCAGCGAGCGACTTCGCGCGAGTGAAAGTTTCCATCGACGCCTGCATCGAGGCCGCCAGCGCCGCCGGGAGCTGTTTCTCCAAGGCGCCGACGATCTCGACGCGCTTGATCGAGTCGATACCCAGATCGGCTTCCAGATCGGCATCCAGCGCCAGCATCTCGACCGGATAACCGGTGCGCTCGGCGACGATGTTCAACAGCAGAGCGCGGTGGTCGACGATGACTTCCGCGGTGGTCGCAATCGCAACGGGTTCGGGCGCTGCCGCGGGTGCCAGCGCGGCCAGCCGTTGCAGGATGCCGCTCAATGTCTTGGCGCGGGTGAAGGATTCCATCGACGCCCGCATTGACGCCGCCAGCGCCGACGGCATCTGTTTTTCGAATGCGCCGATGATTTCGACGCGCTTGATCGAGTCGATGCCGAGATCGGCTTCAAGGTCGGCGTCGAGCGCCAGCATTTCGGCGGGATAGCCGGTGCGCTCGGCGACGATGCCCAGCAAAAGCGCTCTCGCGTCGAACGAAGCCGCAGTCGCAGTCGCAGTCGCAGCGATGACCATGGCCGCGACCGGTATCGCGGCCTGGCTGTCCGCAAGCAATGCCAGCGGATCGAGAATGGCGCGCAACGTCTTGGCGCGTGTGTAGCGTTCCATCGATGCCCGCATGGCCGCTGCCAGCGACGGCGCGATTGCCTTCTCCAACGCGCCGATGATCTCGACGCGTTTGATCGAGTCGATACCCAGATCGGCTTCCAGATCGGCGTCCAGCGACAGCATGTCTTGCGGATAGCCGGTGCGTTCGGCGACCAGTCTGAGCAGCGTCGCCGAAAGATCCGCCGTGCCGACAACGGTCATTGAGGCCACCGCGGCAACCACCGATGGCAAGGGCAGACTCAGCGGTGCCGCCGCTGCCATGGGAGTCATCAACACCGGCAACGCGATCGGCAACGGCGCTGCCGCCGGCGGAGTTGCGCCAGGCGCGCCGAGATACTGCAGGATCACGCGCTCCTGCAAAGCCAGAAACTGGCGCATGGTCTCGTGGTAGGCGCTCAGTGCCGCGCCGGAGGCGAGCGACGGTGCTGCGGGCGCCAGCGCCGCAACCGGCGCCGGCCGCGGTGCGGCGTCGATGATCTTCTGCACGATCGCCTGCTTGGCGGCCGTCGAGGTTTCCAGGGTCAGCGGCAGCTCCACGCCATTGCAGGGCTTGGGATCGTTGACCGCGCGCGCATAGCCGCCGGTGAGATACCAGGCGGTGGCGGCCACCGGCAATGGCTTGGCGAGTTCGGCAAGCCGCGACAGCGGAAGGGCGCGCGGCGACCGGCCGTCGAACAGGCGACCGATGTCCATCGGTACACCGAGCGTCAGCAGATCGGCCAGACCGGTGAGCAGGCCACGCAGGCCGCCACCCTGCCCGTCCAGCGACAGGCTGCGCGCATCGCGGCCGGCCAGGGTGTCGGCGATCATGCCGCTGCAGATGCTCTTCGGGCCCAGCTCGAGAAACACGCGCACGCCGTCGGCAACCATCGATTCGATTTCGGCAACGAACTCGACACTCGACAGCAGATGCGCATCGAGTTGCGCGCGCATCGCGTCGACGCCCTGCGGATAGCGCGCACCGCTGCCGTTGGAGTAGACGCAAAGCCTGGGCTGCGCGAACACGGTCTGCGCGATTGCATGCGACAGCGGCGCCTGCGCGCCCGCCATCAGCTCGGTGTGGAAGGCTCCGGACACCGGCAACCTGATGCAGCGCAGGTTTGCCGCGGACAGCGCATCCACGGCCAGGTCCACGCCCACTGCGGGGCCGGAGATGACGGCCTGTCGCGGCGCGTTGTGATTGGCGATCTTGACGCCGGCGATTTTCGCGATCACCGCCGCCACCTGCTCGCGCGGCGCCTGTACCGCAGCCATGCCGCCCGGCGTACCGGCGTTCGCGGCCTCATTCATGACGCGGCCGCGCACTGCGGAGAGTTTGAGGAAGCTGTCTTCGTCGAACACGCCGGCGGCGTGCAGCGCGGCGAATTCGCCGTAGCTGTGGCCGGCGGTGGCCACCGCCTCCACCCCCAGGCGACGCGCCAGGTTCAGATAGCCGATTTCCAGCGCGCCGATGGCGGGCTGGGCGAAGCGCGTGTCGGTGAGTCGCTTCGACTGTTCGGCCTCGGCGCTCTCGTCGAACGCCGCCTCCGGCCACATGCGGCGCGACAGGCGGTCAGGCAGCAGACCGTGGAGGACGCGGTCGGCGCGTTCCACGCCGGCGCGCAGTTCCTCGACGAACAGCGCCGCTTCAGCGCCCATGTTGAGGTGCTGCGCACCCTGCCCCGGAAAGATGAAGGCGAGCTTCGGCGCGTCCGTCGGCACGTCCAGCTTGAGCTTGATGTGTGGCGGCAACGGCCTGGCACCACCACCGAGCACGCGCGCGGCCGCCTCCAGATCGGCGACGAGTGTTTTCAGATCACGCGTCGCGAACGCCAGGCAGGCGCGTGCGCCGCGCTGCTCGTCGGCGGCGCGCGCCAGGGTGTAGGCGAGATCGGCGAGATTGATGGAGGAGCCGGGGCGCAACGCGGCCAGCAGGCGTTCGACCTGGGTGGCGAGCACGGCCGCGTCGGCGGCGCGCACCACGATCAGTTCCTGCATCCAGTTGGCGGACCCGGCGCTGTCGCGCTGGCTGTAGCCGTCGCGATATTCCTCGACCACCGCGTGGAAATTGGTACCGCCGAAACCAAAGGCCGACACCGCGCCGCGTCGCGGCAGGCCATCGGGATTGGCCAACCAGGGGCGCGGCTTCTTCAGCAAATACGCAGGGGATGCCGCATCGGCGATCGCATCGAGCGGGTCTTCGACACCGGCGTGCGCAGGCAACACGCGGTGATGCATGGCCATCGCCAGCTTGACGAGGCCGGCCATGCCGGCGCAGGCCTTGGTGTGGCCAAGCAGGTTCTTCACCGAACCCAGAGCGACGGTCTTGGCAGCGGCGCCGTGCTGTTGCAGCACGCGCGATACCGTTTCCGCTTCGGCCTTGTCACCGACCGGCGTACCGGTGCCATGCGCCTCCAACATACCGAGCGTATCGGGCGTGAAGCCGGCCTTGTGGTAGGCGCGGTCGAGCGCACGGATCTGTCCGTCCGGACGCGGCGCGGTCATGCCCATCGCGCGGCCGTCGCTGGAACCGGCGACGGCCTTGATCACCGCGTAGATGCGATCGCCCGCGGCTTCCGCATCGGCCAGGCGCTTGAGCACGACCATGGTGACGCCTTCGGAGATGACGATGCCGTCGGCGTTCTTGTCGAAAGCGCGCGCCTTGCCTTGCGGCGACAGCGCATGCGTTTTCGAGAACGACATGAAACCGTAAGGGCTCTGCACGGTATCGACGCCGCCGGCAATGGCGACGTTGCTGCGGCCGGATTCCAATTCGCTGACGGCCATCGACAATGCCGCCAGCGAAGAAGCACAGGCCGCATCGATGGTGAAGTTGAGCCCGCCGAAATCCATACGATTGGCGACGCGGCCCGAGGCGACATTGAGCAGCACGCCGGCGAAGGATTCGTTGCTCCATTCCGGCAGGCGATCGTAGAAGCTCGGATCAATGTCGGCACCGAAGCGCGGCAGTTCCGAGCGCACCGCGTACTGCACGCCGAGATCGCCCGCGCCACCACTGGCACCGAGAATCACCGAGGTGCGCTCGCGATCGAAATCTTCCAGGCCGGCGTCTTCCAGCGCGCGCGCCACCGTTTCGAGCGTGAGCAATTGCAGCGGATCGATCGATTTCATCGACTTGGGCGGAATGCCGTAGCGGATCGGGTCGAACAGCACCTCGTCCATGAAACCGCCCCACTTCGAATACACCTTGTCGCGGGCGTTGCGGTCGGCGTCGAAATACAGGCGCCAGTCCCAACGACTCGCCGGAATCTCGGTGATGGCATCGACCTGGTTGAGGATGTTGTCCCAGTAGGCCTGCACGTTCTGCGCCTTGGGCAGCAGCGCGCCGATGCCGATGATGGCGATGTCGGAGGGTTTGGCGCCGTCGACTTTCGATTGCACTTCGAAATCGGCGTCCAGCAGCAGCGTCTGCGAATCCACGCAAACGCGCCGGTGCAGTTCGGCGACGGTTGTCGCGCTGTCGGTGAGCGTGGCGACCTGGCCGATCATGTACATGCCGCTGGCGATCTGTTGCTCGACCGGCACTTCGACGATCTGGCCGGAGGCATCGCGATCACGGCCCTTGGAGGCGACGCGCAGGCGGCCGAGGTTCAATTCTTCGAGCGCGTCGCGAATCTCGTCGCCGCTGCGGTTGTCGCGCAGCAGGGCGCGGCGCGCGTCGTGGAAATCCTGTGCGAAGCGCGTGTCGGCGCAGCGCGTCGAATGGCCGGGGCCGGTTTCGACGTTGACCGTGCGTGCGCAGACCAGGGCCTGATCCTGGAACGTCTGCACGATCGCACCGGTGGACACGATCTCGCTGGTGAACAGATAGGCCGTGCCCATCAGCGCGCCGACTTTCATGCCGCGCGCGGCGAGCGGCGCGGTCATCGCGGCGAGGATCGCGCCGGAGCGCGCGTCGCTGATGCCGCCGGCGAACAGAAGATGCACTTCGGCTTCGCTGCCGGGTTTTACGTTGTCGAGCAGCACTTCGATCATCTGCTCCCACAACGGGAAGCTGGTGATCGGGCCGATGTGTCCACCGCATTCGCGGCCTTCGAAAACGAAACGCCGCGCGCCCTGCTCCAGGTACATCCTGAGCAAGGCTGGGGCCGGCGCGTGGATGTAGGTCTTGATGCCGCGCTGCTCGAAAGCCGCCGCCTGATCAGGGCGGCCGCCGGCGATCAACGCGTAGGCCGGCTTGCACTGCCAGATTGCTTCGCACTGCTCGTCGCGCAAGGCCTGCGGAATGAAGCCGAGCATGCCGACGCCCCAGGCGCGATCACCAGCAAGGCGCTGCGTCTCGCGCAGCATCTCCAGCACCGCGTCGCCGCGCATCAGCGCCAGCGCGAGGAAAGGCAGAGCACCGGCTTGGGTCACCGCCGCGGCGAATGCGGCGTTGTCGGAGACGCGCGTCATCGGGCCCTGTGCCAGCGGATAGCGCGTGCCATGCGAGCGCGCAAGCGGCGAATCCTCGCTCAAGTGACCGAGGCGCGCGGCGTCGCGAACCTGATCGAAACTGGTTTTGCGCAGCGCCTGCACGAGCTTGCCGACACGCTTGTAGCGGCGCGCGTAGAGGGCGCCGGCGCCGATGCCCTGCCCTACCGGCATCAGCGCAGACTCGCTCCAGCCGATGCGCGCGCTCTGCGCCGAGCGCCAGGCGTCCGGCGCCATTGCACCGGCCTCGGCGGCACGATTGTCGGCATCGGCCTGCTTCAGCGCTGGCGAAAGCGGGCGCGCGTAGATCCGGCAGGGGGCATCGAGCAACTCGCCGAACAAGCGCGTCTCGGCGCCGGACAGACGGGCGAGTTCGGTCTTGGCGACATCCGCCAGCGCGGATTCGTCGAGAAGCAGCAACTGGTCGTCGAGCACCACGCCGGCGGCGCCGGCGGCGCGACAGCCCGCGGCCGTATGGAGCCCGACGCCGCCGCGCACGTACACCGGCAGGGTGGTGGCGCGCAGCAGTTTCTGCAGCAGGATGTAGCTCGAATCCTCGCCCATCCAACCCGGTGCTTCGTGACCCTTGGCGACCAGGCCATCGACGGACGAGGGCAGCGCGGCGAGCTGGCTCGCGGCGCTCAGCTCGACCAGCAGACGATGCCGACCACCGGCACCCAGTGCGGCCAGGCCGGGCGGCACCGCGCCACGCACGGCAATCACCAGCGTCAGAGACCGATCGCCCGCCAGCGCGACAAGCGATTCGACGAGGGCCAGCTGCTCATCGCTGGCTTGCAGTCCGACGGCGGCTTGCGTGGCCGCGAGCAGGCAGCGGAACTGCGCCTGCGCCGCGGCGGCGCTGTCGCAGAATTCGACGTCGAGCAGCCCCACTCCGCCGGCGCGTGCCGCGGCCACCGCGATCCCGGGATGCGACAGACCGCAGGGCGACAGCGCGAGGACCTCGAAGGACCGGCTACTCATCGTATTGACCCGGTGGGCATGCGGACCCCGCCCCGGCGCGCATCGCCCGGAAGCCGGCGGCTGCGAGCCTCAAGGTTTGCGGCCTTCAAGGAAGGGGACCTCCAGTACTTTTTCGTGCACGATCGGCCCGTGGCCGAAGTACCCGCCCTCGCCGAAACACTCGCCATGGTCGGCGGTGATGATGAAATGCGTATCCACCGGGGCCTTGTCGATCAGCGCGTCGAGCACCTGGTCGACGTACTCGACCGTCCTGACCTGCTGATCGTGCAGCAGGCGCATCTGGTCGGCGTCGAAGAACTTGTCGCCGGTCTGTTGCCCCAGCTCGTCGTCCATGCGCTTGAACACCCCGTGCACGCCGGAAATATGCGGCAGCGACTTGGGGTCGAGCATGTAGGGGTAGTGGGTCTCGCCGATGTTGAGAAAATGGAAACTCGGCTCGTCGTCGAAGAACTCGATCTCCTCGACCATGCCGGCGAAGTCGCTGTGATTCTCCATCAGCTTGTAGTCGTCGAAATGGCGATTGAGATGCGAGAACGGATTGAGCACCGGCATCGACACCCGGGCCACGGTGCGATAGCCGTTGTCCTTGAGCACCTTGGGCAGTGACAGCTGCGGCACGAAGGTCTTGAAGGACAAGTTGTCGATGCCCAGGCGATCGACCCACTGGGTGAACTCTTTCTTGTAGACCTCGGATGCGAACACGCCTTGCGGGCTTTGATGCGGGATCATTCCCATCAGATAGGTGTAGTGCGACGGCGATGTCCACGAAGCATACGAATAGCGGCGGCTGCCCTCGCCGACCCGGTCCATGTTGGGGCGGCGCGCGCGCTGATAGCTGTCGAAACGACAGCTGTCCAGCACGATGAAAACCAGATTTCTTGCAGCCATTCGAAGGAGGGTCCGGGTCGGAAAGAAAAGTCTGCAACGCTTGCGCGCTGTCAACAGAAAATGGACGGGCTATCCGAAGAGCAGCGGTGCCATGCGGTTCGTTGCCTGGGACATCAATGGTCGCGCGCTGCCACGATTAGTTTGACCCAATGAAGTTTTCATTGCAATTCCTTGAATTTGCTGACAACTGTGAGCGCATCCAGAATCTCTTCGAAGCATCGCGCAAAGGCTGCGGATCGCTCGGAGAAACCTGACCGCCATCGACGCGCTTTTCTAGGGCTACCTTTACACAGCGCACCGGCGGGCAGGCGACCAGCTGACGATCCGTTCCGGCCGTTTGTCGTTCGACCCTTGAGCCCCCGCCGGGCGCCTCAAGCAACGGGCGAGCCAAAAGAAAACCCCGACCCGCGAGGCAGGCCGGGGTCTGTCCCGGAATGAGGTTCGGTACTGTGTCAGTCGCGCGGCTGCGGCACGATGCGCAGGTAAGGCTTGACCTCGTTCCAGCCATCGGGGAACAGCTTCTTGGCGTCGTCGTTGCTCACTGCCGGCACGATGATCACGTCATCGCCCTGCTTCCAGTTGACCGGCGTCGCGACCTTGTAGCGGTCGGTGAGCTGCAGCGAGTCGATCACCCGCAGCACCTCGTCGAAGTTGCGGCCGGTGCTGGCGGGATAGGTGAGCGTCAAACGGATTTTCTTGTTGGGGTCGATGACGAACACCGAGCGCACGGTGAACCGGTCGGAGGCATTGGGATGGATCATCCCGTAAAGATTGGCGACCTTGAACTGCGGGTCGGCGATCAGCGGGAAGTTCAAGGGCGTGCCCTGGGTTTCGGCGATGTCCTTGCTCCAGCCTTCGTGATCCTTGAGCTCGTCGACCGACAAGCCGATCGCCTTGACCTTGCGCTTGTCGAACTCCGGCTTGAGCTTGGCGGTGTAGCCCAGTTCGGTGGTGCAGACCGGCGTGTAGTTCTTCGGGTGCGAGAACAGCACGCCCCAGGAACTGCCGAGCCACTGATGGAAGTGAATGGGTCCGGCCGTGGTGTCGGCCTCGAAGTCCGGCGCGATGTCGCCAAGTTGCAATGCCATGCTGATTTCTCCTGATGGGTGCCGCTGGGAAGACTGCGCTTGGAACGGGCGGCGGAAAAAGAAGTTCAAGTCATAAGAACAGAAGCGCGAGCGCTTGCCGCAGCGGTCCGGCGCAGGAACCGCAAGCTCAGCCCGATGGCGGCGGTCGCCAGACCCAGGATGAAACCGCACCAGACGCCGGCGGGTCCGACGGGCGTCGCGAATGTCAGCCAGATGCCGAAGGGCATGCCGACCAGCCAGTAGGCCAGCACCGTGAGCGCCATCGGCACGCGCGTGTCCTTGAGCCCGCGCAGCGCGCCGTTGGCGGTGGCCTGCACGCAGTCGAAGACCTGGAAAACCGCGGCCAGGCCGAGAAACCGCACCGCCAGACTCGCCACTTCCGGCACCTGCGTGTAGAGCCCCACCACCGCGGTGGGATAAAGCGCGATGGCGCTCGCCGAACACAGCCCGAAGCCCGCGCCCAGGCCGATGCCGATGCGTCCACGCAAGGCAGCCATCGCATCGTCGCCCGCGCCGACCGCCTGACCGACGCGCACTGTCGTCGCCAGGCCGATCGACAGCGGCACCATGAATACCAGCGACGCGAAGTTGATCGCGATCTGATGCGCGGCCACCACGCCGCCGCCGAAGCGCGCCATCAGCAGCGCGCCGATGTTGAACAGCCAGGTCTCGGCGACCACGCAGGCGGCGATCGGCCCGCCGACCTGGAAGATCTCCCACAGCGGCGCCGCCAGGCGCGGCCAGTCATCGAACAGGCGCAAGGAACGCAGCCGCGAGTCAATGCGGTAGATCACCGCGTACACCCCGACCATCACCGTGGTGGCGATCACCGTTCCCCACGCGGTGCCTACCGCACCGAGCGCCGGGAAGCCGAGATCGCCATACATCAGCGGCAAGTTCACCAGGGCGTTGGTGACGAGGGCGACCGTGCCGGCGACCACCGGGCCGCTCATGGCGCCATGTCCCTCGCAGCCGTTGCGCATCACGAAGCACAGGCAAAACGGAATCGCCGACCAGGCGATCGCGCGCAAATAGGCTTCCGAGGTGGTGCGCGTGCTCGCCTGCAGATGCAACAGATCGAGCACCGGGTCGGCGGCAGCGGCGACCAGCAGCATCCACACCACGCCAAGCAACACCGCCATCAGCAGCGCGTTGCGCAGAAAGACGCCGGTCTCCGCCGCAGGCCTCGCGGCGCCAACCCGCTGCGCGACGATGGGCGACACCGCCATCAGCAGGCCCATGAAGATGATGAAGCTCAACAACCAGATGTTGGCGCCGACCGCAACCGCGGCGAGCGCGTCGGCGCCAAGCCGGCCGGCCATCAGCGTGTCGACGGTATGCATGCCCACGAAAGCCAGCTGCACGGCCGCCAGCGGCGCAGACAGGCGCAGGTTCTGCAGGATTTCCCTGCGCAAGACGATGGCGTTGAAGGATCGGGTCACGGTGAGTCGTTAGGGACGGCGAGCACCAGGCTGCCAAAAAGGGCCGCCATCCTAGGCTTGCGACGTGACCAAGCCAAGGCGCTGACGCGCCAGTTGCGCGCGGATGTCATGATTCGCGTCGCATCAGCGCGAGCCACCGACCACAACGCCTGCAAGCGTTGCCGTCGGGCAGGTTCCCCGCCACTGGCACTGCGTCGGGACGCAGCATCGCTGGCATGAATGATCACTTCAGGATTGGGAAAGGCCGGCGCTACGACACTCCGGCCCATAAACGGGGGCGTGTGAAAAAGCCTGGGGATAGAGACGGCACGAGCATGTCTGCGATGTCGAACGGGAGCTTGAGTTCGGGACGTCCGTCCATTGCCATCGCAGTGGCGTGCTGTCTTGTCCTGAGCGGTGTGGCGGGTTGCGACTCTCGAAAAACTCCGGCGCCGGCTCCCTCGCCCGCATCGCAGCCGGCGGTCTCCGGCGAACCAGCGCCGACCATCGCGCCAGGCGCAGCTCCGCCGATTCAGGCGGCCGCGCCGTCACCCGAACCAGGCTCCAAACCCGGTCAGGACAAAGGCGACGACACCGCGCCCTCAACGGCACCGGCGGCGCCGCGCGTTCGGGCGCGCCCGGCAGCGGCGCCAGCACCGCCACCGGAGCAAGGCGAGGCGATGGCGGCGCCATCGACTCCCGCAAAACCGACACCCGCTCCGGACGCGACAGCGCCCAGCGAGCCGGCGTCGTCGCCCGAACCGTCCGCCGCGCCCGAAACCACACCCGAGCCCGTGGATCACGCGGCGGAGACGGCGGTCGACAAGCTCAAGCAGAAACCGTCGACGCCGGAAGGCCCGGTGCAGACCGACTCCGACGCCGAAGGCGGCCGCAGCCCGGCGCCGCCGCCGATCACCTCCGCGGACGATCCCTGCGAGCGCCCGGACGAAAGCGACATTCCGGTCATCGACGACACCCGCCAGATGCTGGAAGAGCAGACCTGCGGCGCCGCGCTATGGCTCGACAGTTTGTTCGGCGAAAAAGGCAACGGCGACGCCGCCCGCCGCACGCGCGGCTTTCTGGAACTCACCAACGTCTATTCGCAATTCGGAGGCTTCAGCTCGCGCAGCCGGCTGCACGTCGAGTACGACCTGCCGAACATGGAGAACCGGCTTTCGGCCTTCATCGGCCGCGAAGACGACGAGGACTTCGTCCGCGGCCGTACCGAAAACGCGGAGTTGCGCAGCACCTTCCCGTCGCTGGGCAATGACAACAAGTGGCTGGCGGGCCTCGGGTACTCGCTGCCCGGCACCAAGAACCTGCAGACCTCGTTCCGCGTCGGCGTGCGCGGGCTCGCGCCGCCGACCGGCTTCGTCCAGGGCCGCCTGCGCTATACCATCTATTCCGACGACGACGACGTCGCCTACATCCGCACCACGCCGTTCTGGAACACCCATGACGGTTTCGGCATCACCCAGAGTTTCGACTACAGCCATGTGCTCAATCACCGGCAACTGGTGCGCCTGTACACGGTCGGCACGGTGTCGGAACGCACGATCGGCCTGAACTGGCGGCAGTCGCTGATCCTCTATCAAAACCTGCAACGCAAACGCGGCCTGGCCTACGAGGCCTTCATCCGCGGCGAGACCGACAATCCCGAGCCGCTCTACGAATACGGCGCGCGCGTGCTGCTGCGCCATCCGTTCCTGCAGCAACGCCTGTTCCTGGAATGGTCGCTGGGGTATAGCTTCCCGCGGATCGATCCCGAGGAGCCGCGCGATGGCTCCTACAACGCCGGCCTGTCGATCGAATTGCCGTTCGGCACTGTCGACGACGATCTCCAGTGATGACCTGAAGCGCGGCAGTCAAGCAGCGATCCGTTTGCTATCGTCCGGGTTCCGCCGCTTGCGCTTGTCCAAAGGTTTATCGTGAACATCAGTATTTTTGGGTCCGGCTATGTCGGTCTGGTGACCGCCGCCTGTTTTGCCGACGCCGGCAACGACGTGCTTTGTGTGGACGTGGACCAGGACAAGGTGGCGCGGCTGCAGCGCGGCGAATGCCCGATCTATGAACCCGGCCTGGAAGAGATGCTGCGCCGGAACCTGGCCGATGGCCGCCTGCGCTACACCGTCGATGCCGCCGAAGGCGTCGCCCATGGGCTCTACCAGTTTATCGCCGTCGGCACGCCGCCCAACGAGGACGGCTCGGCCGACATGCAGTACGTGCTCAGCGTGGCACGCTCCGTCGGCCAGCACATGGACGACTACAAGGTCGTGATCAGCAAGTCGACGGTGCCGGTCGGCACGGCCGATCGGGTACAGGCCGCCATCGCCGAAGGCCTGGCCGAGCGCGGTGTGTCCCTGAGCTTCGATGTCGTCAGCAATCCGGAATTTCTCAAGGAGGGCGCGGCGATCGCCGATTTCAACAAGCCCGACCGCATCATCATCGGCACCTCGTCGGAGCGCGCCACCACCGCCATGCATGCCCTGTATGCGCCGTTCAATCGCAACCACGACAAGCTGATCGTCATGGACGTGCGTTCCTCCGAGCTCACCAAATATGCCGCCAACGCGATGCTGGCGACCAAGATCAGCTTCATGAACGAGATCGCCAACCTCGCCGAGGCCCTTGGCGCGGACGTGGAGAAAGTGCGCGTCGGCATCGGCGCCGACCCGCGCATCGGCTATCACTTCATCTACCCGGGCTGCGGCTACGGCGGCTCGTGTTTTCCCAAGGACGTAAAGGCGCTGGTGCATACCGCCGGCGACGCCGCGTTCGACGCGCAGCTGCTCAAGTCGGTGGAAGCGGTCAACCGCCGGCAGAAGACGCTGCTGTTCGCCAAGCTGCAGAAGCATTTCGGCTCGCTGTCGGACAAGACCATCGCGCTGTGGGGCCTGGCGTTCAAGCCGCGCACCGACGACATGCGCGAAGCGCCCAGCCGCGATCTGATGGAAGCGGTCTGGGCGGCCGGCGGCAGCATCCGCGCCTACGATCCGGTGGCCGGCGAGGAATGCCGGAGGCTTTACGGCGAACGCGCCGATCTGCTGCTGGTCGATTCTCCCGAGGCCGCGTGCAAGGGCGCGGACGCGCTCGCCATCGCCACCGAATGGCGCATTTTCCACTCGCCCAATTTCGCGCGCATCAAGACTCTGCTCAAGCAGCCGGTGATCGTCGACGGGCGCAATCTCTACGAGCCCGAGATGCTCAAGGCAGCGGGCTTCCAATACTTCGCCATCGGCCGCGGAGAGCGCCAGCCTTGACCGACGACGAGGTGCTGCTGGTCACCGTCACCTGTCCGCTGGCCAGCGCCGAGACCATCGCACTGGCCTTGCTGGAGGCGCACCTGGCGGCCTGCGTCAACATCCTGCCCGGTCTGCGTTCGATCTATCGCTGGAACGGCGCGATCCATCACGATGAGGAAGCGCTGCTGATCATCAAGACCACGCAGAACCGCTTCGATGCGCTGCGCGCCTGCGTGCTGGCGCAGCACCCTTACGAACTTCCCGAAATCGTCGCGGTCAAGCTTGCCGCCTCCCACGCGCCGTACCTGCAATGGGTCATCGAGAGTTGCGCCGTACCGCAGACGTGAAACGCAAGCCGCGTTTTCTGATCGGCCTGCTGCTGTCGCTGGCAATGCCTGCAGTGAACGCCACCGGCATCGGCGATCTGTTGTCACGCCCCGCAGACGACGCGCGCATTCTCGCGGTGGACGATGCCTTCCACCCGCAGCCGGCGATCTGGCAGAAGGGACGTTTGCTGGTTGGCGTCGATGTGGCGCCCGGCTGTTATCTGTATCGCGACCGCTTCAGCGTCGAGGCGCTCGAACCCGACGGCTACGCGCTCGGCGCGGCGAGCCTGCCAACCGGCGAGGCGCACCGCGACGAACACTTCGGAGAAGTGCGTATCCTGCGCGGCCGTCTGACGGCCAGCTACAAACCGGTCGCGCACGATCCGCCCAAGCGCGTGCGCATTCGCTATCAGGGCTGCGCCGACGGCCTGGTCTGCTATCCACCCCAGACGCGAGTGCTCTCCGTAGAATCCGTTCGTTAGGGAACCCTATGCGCAAACCCGCAAACCAAGCGCTGCTCATCGCCGCGATCTGCATCGTCGCCGCGGTCGGCGGTTTCGCCGTCTACCGGCATCTCGCGCAGCCGACCGTGATCGACCAGCCCGGCGGCCAGGCGCCGGAGATCAAGATCGCTGATCTCACCGGCGCGCCGCGGAGCCTGAGCGAGTGGCGCGGCAAATTGTTGCTGGTGAATTTCTGGGCGACCTGGTGCGGGCCCTGCCTGCACGAGATTCCGATGCTGATCGAAACCCAGGCGCGCTACGGCGAGCGCGGGCTGCAGATCGTCGGCGCGGCGATGGACGAGGTGGACGCCGTGCGCAACGGCGCGCCGCAACTCGGCATCACCTATCCGGTGCTGGTCGGCGACACCGAGATCGTCAACGCCATGCAGGCGCTCGGCGACGAACTCGGCGCGCTGCCCTACTCGGTGCTGATCGATGCGAGCGGGCAGATCGTCCTGCGCAAGCACGGCGAATTCCAGGCCGCCGAACTGCAGGCCCTGGTCGAAGCACATCTGCCCAAGGCCGGCAGCTGATCGAGCAGGGGATCGATTGCGGCGTTTCGATGAAACCATCGACATCCTTCATCAACTAGCGCGCAACAGCGGACAAAGTTGTCTTCTTGACGCTTGATCGGCAGAATCACGCCCTTCCAGACGCGGACCCACCCTGTGAGCCATCTGCTGCTGTTGAATGGCCCCAACCTCAATATCCTCGGCACCCGCGAACCCGCCGTCTACGGCTCGGCCACTCTTGCCGACATCGAAGCGGACCTGACCAGCGAAGCATCGCGGCTGGGCCATCGCCTGAGCTGCCTGCAAAGCAACCACGAAGGGGTGCTGGTGGAACGCGTGCACCAGGCACGTGCCGAGGGCATCGCCTTCATCCTGATCAATCCGGGCGCGTTCACCCACACCAGCATCGCGCTGCGCGATGCGCTGCTTGGCGTTGCGATCCCGTTCATCGAGGTGCATCTCTCCAACGTGCACGCACGCGAGAGCTTCCGCCATCACAGCTATTTTTCCGACATCGCGAGCGGCGTCATCCTCGGCCTGGGCGCCGTGGGTTACCAGCTCGCACTCCAGGCCGCGCACCTGCGCCTGGCCGCGCCATAACCGATCATCGCAGGGGACCCAGAACAATGGATTTGAGAAAGATAAAAACGCTGATCGACCTCGTCGAACAGTCCGGCATCACCGAGCTGGAAGTACGTGAAGGCGAGGAATCGGTGCGCATCAGCCGGCAATCGTCGCAGCCGGTTCACTACCCGGTGTCGCCGCCGGCCATGGCGGCGCCTGCCGCGGCCGCGATCGCAGCGCCGGCCGCAGCGACGGCGGCCACGCCTGCCGCCGGCGAGCCGGCCAAGGCCAAAGGCCATGTCACCCGCGCGCCGATGGTCGGCACCTTCTATCGTTCGCCTTCGCCAGGCGCCAAGGCTTTCGTCGAAGTGGGCCAGACCGTCAAGCTCGGCCAGACCCTGTGCATCATCGAGGCGATGAAGATGCTCAATCAGATCGAATCGGATCGCGCCGGCGTGGTGGTCGACATCCTGGTGGAGAACGAAGCCGCGGTTGAGTTCGACCAGCCGATGTTCCTCATCGAGTGATGGCGAGATGACCATTCATCACATGACCATGATCGGGTAGCCCGGATGCCAAAGGGCGAGATCAAGAAAATCCTCATCGCCAATCGCGGTGAGATCGCGTTGCGCATCCTGCGCGCCTGCCGCGAAATGGGCATCCGCACCGTCGCCGTCTATTCGCAGGCGGATCGCGACCTCAAGCATGTGCTGCTCGCCGACGAGGCGGTGTGCATCGGTCCGCCGTCGGCGGCCAAGAGCTATCTCAACATGGCCGCGATCATCAGCGCCGCCGAAATCACCCAGGCCGACGCGGTGCATCCCGGCTACGGATTTCTGTCGGAGAACGCGGACTTCGCCGAGAGCGTGGAGCGCTCCGGCTTCATCTTCATCGGCCCGCGAGCGGAAACCATCCGCCTGATGGGCAGCAAGACCAACGCCAAGGCCGAGATGATCGCGGCTGGCGTGCCTTGCGTGCCCGGCTCCGACGGCGCGCTGCCCGAAGATGGCGCCGAGTGCCTGGCGATCGCCGAGCAGGTCGGCTATCCGGTGCTGATCAAGGCCGCGTCCGGTGGCGGCGGCCGCGGCATGCAGGTGGTGCGCAAGCCCGACGAGCTGCTGGAGAAAATCCAGATCGCGCGCACCGAGGCGCTCAACGCGTTCAAGGACGCCACGGTGTTTCTGGAGAAATATCTGGAGACGCCGCGTCACGTCGAGATCCAGGTGCTGGCCGACGGCCAGGGCAACGCGATCCATCTGGGAGAGCGCGACTGCTCCATGCAGCGCCGCAATCAGAAAGTGGTCGAGGAATGCACCGCGCCCGGCGTCACCGAAGAACAGCGCGATCGCGTCGGCGCGCTGTGCGTGGAAGCCTGCAAGCGCATCGGTTATCGCGGCGCCGGCACTTTCGAGTTTTTGTACGAGGGCGGCAACTTCTACTTCATCGAAATGAACACGCGCATCCAGGTGGAACATCCGGTCACCGAAATGGTGACGGGCGTCGATCTGATCCGCGAGATGATCCAGGTCGCCAATGGCCGCGCGCTCACAAAAAAACAGGGCAACATTCGCATGCGCGGCCACGCCATCGAATGTCGCATCAACGCCGAAAACCCGCGCACATTCTCGCCTTCACCAGGACTGATCACCAAGTACCACGCGCCGGGCGGACCGGGTATTCGCATGGACACGCATATCTACGCCGGCTACCGCGTGCCGCCTCACTACGATTCGATGATCGGCAAGCTCATCGCCTGGGGCAACACGCGCCAGAGCGCGATCGCGCGCATGCACCACGCGCTGTCGGAGATGATCATCGAAGGCATCGACACCAACATCAACCTGCAACGCCGCATCATGTCGGACAAGGTGTTCCAGCGCGGCGAGCACAACATCCACTACATGGCCGACATGCTCGCGGAGTGGCAGACCGAGTAGCGGGCTACCGGGTTTTGGTCGCGTCGTTTCTTGTCGCGCCGCGAGCGGCGTATTCGGCGGCGTCGATCATGCCGTCGTGGTTGGCGTCGATGCCGTCCCAGTTTTTTTGCAGGCTGGCGTCGGCTTCCTTTCTGCTGATCTTGCCGTCGCCGTCCTTGTCCATCTTCAGCATTTGCGGTTCGGGCATCGTTGTCGGATCGTTCGGCGTCGAGCTGCCGGTGGTCTGCGCGAACACGTTGGTCGATACGAAAAGAATCAGCGCCAGCAACAATTTTCGAGCGTTCATCGGATGCTCCGTTGTCATCCCGGGTGAAGCTCAGTCGAGCATCGCCGCATTGAATCGGCACTGAACTCGCTCCACGCGCCGACGCGCATCGTTACACTACGCCTCGATTTTTCGATCCGCTATGCCATGGCCTGGCTGCAACTGCGCGTCCTGTCGCGCTACCCGGAATTCGTCGACGAGATTCTGCAAGCGCAAGGCGCGAGCGCCGTGAGTTTTATCGACGCCGAAGACGATCCGGTGCTGGAACCGGCGCCGGGCGAAACGCCGCTGTGGCGCAACACCGTGGCGCTGGGCCTATTCGAGGCACACCGCGATGCGGCGCCGGTGTTCGCGGCACTGCGCGAGCAACTGCCCGACGGTGCCAGCATCGAAGTCGCCACCGAGCTGGTAGAGGACCAGGACTGGGTTCGCGTCTGGTTGCGCGACTGTCCGCCCCTCAAGTTCGGTGATCGCCTGTGGGTCTGCCCGCATGAAAAACGCGTCGACGAACCCGGCACCGTGACGCTGCTGCTTGACCCGGGCCTGGCGTTCGGCACCGGCACCCACCCGAGCACGGCGCTGTGCCTGGACTGGCTGGCGACGCATCAGATCGAGAACTGGCGCGTGCTCGACTACGGCTGCGGCTCCGGCATTCTCGCCATCGCCGCGCTCAAGCTCGGCGCCGCGCAGGCCACCGCCTACGACATCGATCCGCAAGCGATCCAGGCGACGCGCGACAACGCCATCGCCAACGGCGTGAGTGATGTGCTGCGCACCATCGAACCGCAGGATGCGGTCACGCCCTTCCCTGCCGATCTGGTGCTCGCCAACATTCTCGCGCGACCCTTGATCGAACTCGCGCCACTGCTCGCGTCCAGCACCAGGCCGGACGGCTGGATCGTGCTCGCCGGGCTGCTCGATCGCCAGGCCGACGAGGTACGCGCGGCCTATCAACCCTGGTTCGATTTCGAGCCCGACGTCAGTCGCGAAGGCTGGACGCGCCTCGCAGGCCGTCGCCGTCAGCCGCGCTGAGAACCGGTAGCCTGCGAGCGGCTTCGTCAAGCGCGCGCGAATCGACGCGCTGACTGTCTTCGTCAGGTGGAAAGGACTGCACCGTAACGATGCAGCGATCCCCTTTGCGGTTGGCCGGCTGGCAGGCGATGCGAGTACGCGACGACACTTGTCGCGTTGATTTGTCGAGTCCTTGGCGAACATCGCATCACCTCACCGCGGACGAACTGTGACGCACTCGATGCGAGCACGCGCGCCACTCGTCAGTCTAGAAAATTTCCTACTTTTTTAGCGCGGGCGTTGGCGCTATGATTCGCGGCCCCATAGAAAAAGACCTCGGGCGCAAGCCATCAGGGCGAGGTCGCTGACGCATCGAGGGCGTATGACCGCACACAAACCGTCCACCGACGTCAGGCCCTTGAGTCACTCCGTTTCCGATTGTCTCAATGACTACTTCAGCAGCTTGAACGGCCATGCGCCGGCTGAGCTGTACGAGATGATCCTCGACCAGATCGAGCCGCCGTTGTTGCGCGCCACCTTGCACTATTGCGATCACAACCAGTCGCGCGCCGCGGAGATCCTCGGGCTCAACCGCGCGACCTTGCGCAAGAAGCTGCGGCATCACCGCATCGCCGCCAAACCCGCACGATGAGCACACCCGATCCGGCCCTGCGCCCCGTGCGCCGCGCGCTGCTGTCCGTCTCCGACAAAACCGGCATCGTCGAACTGGCGCGCGCACTCGGTGAGCAGGGCGTCGAGCTGCTTTCCACCGGCGGCACGCACAGGCTGCTGACCAGCGCGGGCCTGCGCGTGACCGAAGTCAGCGCGCACACCGGCTTCCCGGAAATGATGGATGGCCGCGTCAAGACGCTGCATCCGAAGATCCACGGTGGCCTGCTCGGCCGGCGCGGCATCGACGACGCGGTGATGGCCGAGCACGGCATCGCGCCGATCGATCTGGTGGTGCTCAATCTGTATCCCTTCGAACAGACCGTCGCCAGAACCGACGTCAGTCTGGAGGATGCCATCGAGAACATCGACATCGGCGGTCCGGCGATGCTGCGCGCAGCGGCGAAGAACTGGGCCGACGTCGCCGTGCTCACCGAGCCGGCGCAGTACGACGTGCTGCTCGCCGAGCTGGCGCGGCATCAAGCCACCAGCCGCGCACTGCGCTTTTCGCTGGCGGTGGCGGCTTTCAACCTGGTGTCGAACTACGACGCCGCGATCAGCGATTTTCTCTCATCCTTGAAGCTCGATGCCTCGCTTACCCGCATCGATGCGCGCGCCGAGTTTCCGGCGCAGGTCAACGGCCGCTTCGTCAAGCTGATGGACCTGCGCTATGGCGAAAACCCGCACCAGCGCGCCGCGTTCTATCGCGACCTGTACCCCGCGCCCGGCACGCTGGCGACGTTCCGCCAATGCCAGGGCAAAGAGCTGTCGTTCAACAACATCGCCGACGGCAACGCGGCCTGGGAATGCGTGCGCAGCTTCGTCAAGCCGGCCTGCGTGATCGTCAAGCACGCCAACCCCTGCGGCGTGGCGGTGAGCCTCGATGGCATCGGCGCCGCCTACGATCTGGCCTACCAGACCGATCCGACTTCGGCGTTCGGCGGCATCATCGCCTTCAACCGCGTGGTCGACGTGGACACCGCGCGCGCCATCGTCGCGCGCCAGTTCGTCGAGGTGGTGCTCGCGCCCGGCTATGCCGTCGAGGCGCTCGCGGCCTTCGCCGCCAAGGCCAATGTGCGCGTGCTGGAAATCCCGCCGCCGCCGAGCGGCAATCTCGCCGCGATGCGCGCCGGCAACGACGCGCGCCGGGTCGGCTCGGGGCTGCTGCTGCAGACCGATGACTACAGCACCGTTGGCGTGGATGACCTGAAGCTCGTCAGCCGCCGCGCGCCGACACCAGCCGAGATCGACGATCTGATGTTCGCCTGGAAAGTCGCCAAATACGTCAAGAGCAACGCCATCGTCTACGCGCGCAATCGCCAGACCATCGGCATCGGCGCCGGGCAGATGAGCCGCGTCTACAGCGCGCGCATCGCCGGCATCAAGGCCGCCGACGAGGGCCTGGAGGTGCGCGGCTCGGTGATGGCCTCCGACGCCTTCTTCCCATTCCGCGACGGCATCGACGCCGCCGCCGCCGCCGGCATCTCCGCGGTGATCCAGCCCGGCGGATCGATGCGCGACCCGGAAGTCATCGCCGCCGCCGACGAAGCCGGCATGGCGATGGTCTTCACCGGCATGCGGCACTTCCGCCACTGATGCGCGCCGCGTGAGCGATCCACGCGACGATCTGCAGGCGCAACTCGATCAGGCCCGCGCGGAGCGCGACACCGCGCTGCGGCTGCACGACGACTTCGTTTCCGCGCTATCGCACGATCTGCGCACGCCGCTCAACGCCATTCTCAACTGGTCGGAACTGCTGCAGCAGTCGACGCCCGGCGTCGACCTGGCACAGGGGCTGGCGGCGATCGATCGCAGCGCGCGGCTGCAGGCGCAGATGCTCACCGACCTGGTGGACCTGTCGCGTCTGCAGACCGGAGCGCTGCAACTGGACATCGAAACCTTCGAGCCCGCGCCGATGCTCGCGGCGGCGCTGAGCGCCAGCCGCCATGCCGCCGATGCGCGCGAGCTGCAGCTGCACAGCCACCTCGCAACGGGGGTCGAAACCATCACGGGTGACCCGCAGCGTCTGCAACGCGTGCTCGAACATCTGCTGGCCAACGCCATCCGCCACACGCCGCGCAAGGGTGCGGTGCACCTGGAACTGCGGCAACTCGACGATGGTGTGTTGCTCGAGGTGATCGACAAGGGCTATGGCTTCGGCCCGGGGCTGCTCGATGCGCTGCAGGGCACGGTCGTCCCACCGGGCAAGCCGGGCGTCAAACTCGGCATGGGCCTGCGGCTGGCGCGCCGCGTCGCCGACCTGCACGGCGGCAGTCTGCAGGCGAGCAGCGCCGGCAAGAATCAGGGCGCGTGCTTCGGCCTGAAGTTGCCGCGAACGCCGGCTTAGCGGAACACGGCGCTGTCCACGCCCGCGCGCGGCAGCACGAAGGAGAACACCGATCCGCCACCTTCGCGATCCTCGTACCAGAGATGCCCGTCCATGCGGGTGATCTCCTCCTTGGAGATCGCCAGGCCCAGGCCGCTGGAATGCTGGACCTCGGAATCGGCCTGCAGGCGCACATAGCGCTTGAACAGCTGCTGCTGACGGTCGCGCGGCACGCCCGGACCGCGATCGGCCACCGAAACCCGCGCCATGCCGGAACGCCCGGTCTCGCACCGCACCGTGATCGCGGCGTTCGAGGTAGCGGCGTAGCGCAGCGAGTTCGAGATCAGGTTTTCGAGCACATGGCGGATCGCGGTGGCGTTGCCGAGGACCTCGGGGTCATCGGCGATGTCGACTTCGATGCGCATGCCGCGCTCCTGCGCCAGCAGGTTGAAACTGTCGACGGTGGCGCGGATCACCGGCGCCAGGTTGAGCGCACTGATTTCCACCTTGCGCAGATCGGTGGACTTGGCCCAGCGCCCGAGATAGCTGTCGATGAAACTCAGGCAGTGTTTGGCGCTCTCGCGGATCTCGCCGACCATGTGTTCGGCGCTGTCGGTGCCGCGCTCGATCAGGTCCAGCGCGAACAGGATGCTCGACAGCGGATTCTTCAGATCATGCGCGACGATCTGGGTGAGATCGGCGCGCTCCTGCGCCACCAGCGCCAGATGATCGCGCGCGCGCTTGAGCTCCACATGCGTCTTGACGCGCGCCAGCAATTCCTCGGCGACGAAAGGCTTGGTGACGTAGTCCACCGCGCCGCTGTGGAAAGCCTGCATCACGCCGGCGCGTTCGCGCGCGGCAGTGAGGAAGATGATCGGCACGTCGGTGGTGCGCGGGTTGGCGCGCAGGTGCTCGCAGACTTCGAAGCCGTCCATCACCGGCATGCGCATGTCCAGCAGCACCAGCGCCGGCGTGCGCTGCAGGCAATGCTCCAGCACCTCCATGCCCGAAAACGAAGGCACCACCTCGTAACCTGCGCGCTGCAACAGCGCGGTGACCACTTCGATGTTGGACGGCTGGTCGTCGACGACGAAGATGAGGTCTCGGTCCATGTTTCGGTTTGGCTCAGCGAAGCATTGGCATGACTGCGGAGGATAAGCTTAACAGCGCCCCTCCGATCGCTGATGACGTAGCGTTCATCAATGCCCGGCCCGCGCTCGGACATTCAGTCCGACACCCGGATCTCGCGCTCCAGGACCACGCCCTCCTGCAATTGCCAGGCCCGCATCTCCAGCACGCCCTTGGTGTCGAGCGACACGATCAGGTTCATCAAATGCTCGCGCAGCTCGCCGGCTTCGGGGACGGCGGGCGCAGCAGGGTTGCTCCACAGCCGTGCCCACAGGGTTTCCTCGGTGCGATGCGTGGCCATGTCGGCGGCCGCCAGGCGGAATACCGCCGGCGCGCCGGCGCGCTCGTAGACCCAGCCGTGGATCGGCTCGGGCAGCGCGACCTGCGCCTCGTGGAGAATGCGGATAGCGAGGCGTCGCGGGACGATCAGGGGGTCGGTCATGTCGGATCAATCGGCCAGGGAGCCGGCGCAGACCGCGCATTGCGGGTCGCGACGGAGTTTGAGGGAGCGCCAGGCGCCGTCCAGAGCATTCCAGATTTGCAGCCTGCCCGCCTGCGCATCCAGGCCCAGCAGCAGCTTGAGCGCCGCCAGCGCCTGCAGGCTACCGACGGTGCCGACGACCGGGCCAAGGACGCCGGCCTCTTCGCAGGTCTCCTGGTTCTCGAGTGACACCTCGGGCGGATACAGGCAGGCATAGCAGGGCCCGCCGCGACGCAGATCGAAGACCGCTAGCTGGCCTTCGAACCGGATCGCGGCGCCCGACACCAGCGGCCGGCGCGCGCTCGCGCAGGCGCGATTCACCGCGTGGCGCGTGGCGAAGTTGTCGCTGCAATCCAGCACCACGTCGGCGCGACACACGGCGGCGAGCAGCGCCTCGTCATCGAGCGGTCCGGGCAGCGTGTCGATGATGCAATCGCTGTTGAATCCGCGCAGCGTGTCGGCGGCGGCGGCAAGTTTGTCGCGGCCGACGTCGCGCTGCCGGTAGACGATCTGGCGCTGCAGATTGGAGGCGTCGACGCGATCCAGGTCGGTGAGCGACAAACGGCCGACGCCGGCGCCGGCGAGATACAGCGCAGCGGGCGAGCCCAGCCCGCCGACGCCGACGATCAGCACCGAGGAGTCGCGCAACACCGACTGGCCGTTGACGCCGACTTCGCGCAGCACGATCTGGCGGCGGTAGCGCGCCAGCTCGCTCATCGCGGCGCGCGCGCGCCGCTGGCGCGCTCATGGCCGGCGAGATCGCGGCGCGTCTGCACGTCGATCAGGCCCGCGGCGTCGAGCAGCGCGCGCACTGCCGCGCCCTGATCAAAACCGTGCTCCAGCAACAGCCAGCCACCGGGTTGCAGATGCGCCGGCGCGCCGGCGACGATCCGCCGCAGCGCGCCGAGACCATCGCCGCCATCGGTGAGCGCATCGCGCGGTTCGGCGCACAGGGCTTCGAGATGCGCGTCGTCAGCCGCGATATAGGGCGGATTGGATATCGCCAGATCGAAGCGCGCATCGGCCGGCACCGCCGTCCACCAGTCGCCGCAGAAGAAGTCGATCGCCAGCCGATGCTCGCCCGCGTTGGCGCGCGCCACGTCGAGCGCAGGCATCGAGGCATCGGTGGCCGTGACCTGGGCGCGCGGTTTCTCCGATGCCAAAGCGAGCGCGATCGCGCCGCTGCCGGTGCCCAGGTCGATGATGCGGGCGACCTCGGACGCGATGGACAAACCCCATTCGACGAGCAGTTCGGTTTCGGGTCGCGGCACCAGCACCGCCGACGTCACTCGCAAATGCTGCGACCAGAAGCCCTTGTAACCGGTGAGATACGCGACCGGCACTCGGCGCTCGCGTGCGTCCACCAATGCCTGCAGACGATCCTGCTGCGTTGCCGACAGCGGGTCGCGATCATGCGCGAACAGGCTGCCGCGGCTGCGATCGAGCACGTGCGCGGCCAGCAGTTCGGCGTCGAGGCGCGGGCTGTCGCTGATCGCCGACAGCCGCGATGCGGCCGCGTGCAGCGCCTGGCCCACGGTCATGCTCTGGGTCACTCGCCCAGCTCCGCCAGCAACTCGGCCTGATGTTCGTTGAGCAGCGGCACGATCACGCCGTCGAGTTCACCCTGCATCACGCGCTCCAGCTGATACAGCGTCAGATTGATGCGGTGATCGGTGACGCGTCCCTGCGGAAAGTTGTAGGTGCGGATGCGCTCGGAGCGGTCACCCGACCCGACCAGCTTCTTGCGCGTCGCCGCCACGTCGCCCTGCTGGCGGCTGCGTTCGGCGTCGAGCAGGCGTGAAGCCAGCAGCGCCATCGCCTTCGCACGGTTCTTGTGCTGGCTGCGTTCTTCCTGGCATTCCACGACCAAGCCGCTCGGCAGGTGGGTGATGCGGATCGCCGACTCGGTCTTGTTGACATGCTGGCCGCCGGCGCCGCTGGAGCGATAGGTGTCGATCTTCAGATCCGCCGGGTTGATGTCGATCGCCTGCGTCTCGGCGATCTCGGCCAGCACCGCCACCGTCGCCGCCGAGGTGTGGATGCGGCCCTGCGCCTCGGTCTCCGGCACGCGCTGCACGCGATGCGCGCCGGATTCGAACTTGAGCTGCGAATACGCGCCGAAACCGGCGACGCGGCTGATGATCTCCTTGTAGCCGCCGTGCTCGCCTTCGCTGGTGGACAACACCTCGATCTGCCAGCCGCGGTTCTCGGCGTACTTGCTGTACATGCGATGCAGATCGCCGGCGAAGATCGCGGCCTCGTCGCCGCCAGTGCCGGCGCGGATTTCGAGGAACACGTTGCTCGCGTCGAGCGGATCGGTCGGCACCAGGAAACCCCGCAGCGATTGTTCGAGCGCCCCCAGGCGTTCGTGCGCGGCAGGCAGTTCGATCTCGGCCAGCTCGCGCATCTCGGCATCGGCGTCGCCGCGCATCTGCTCCAGGCTGGCGATCTCGTCCTGCGTGCGGCGGAAGGCGGAGAACGACTCGGTCAGCGGTTCGAGCTGCGCATATTCCTGCGACAGGCGCCGGAACTGGTCCTGGTCGCCGAGCACCTCGGGCGTCGACAGTTCGCCGGCGATGTCCTCGCGGCGCTCGACCATCTGCTGGAGCTTGGAGAAAAGAGAGGCTTTCATACAGGCATTATCGCCCGCAAAGCGACCAGCGTTGGCGTTAGCGGCCCAGAACCACGTCGATGCCGCTCATTACCAGGTGCAGCTTGCGCGGCGCCAGCTTGCCGACGCGCTCGCTCAGCAAGCTGCGGTCGAGCGAGACGATCAACGACACGTTGGCAACCGAGTCCCGTGGCAGTCCGGTATCACGCGACGTGAGCAAGACATTGCCTGGCGCGGCCGCCCATTTCAGATTGCCGGTGAGCGGCACACAGACCGCGGTGGCGACGCGGCTACGATTGAAGGCCTCGCCTTGCACGACCAGCACCGGCCTTCTCAATCCTGGGCCTGATCCTTGTGGCTCCGGCATGTCGGCCCACCAGACTTCGCCTTGCCCAATCACCACTCGACGCGGCTGAGAACCTGGCGCGCTGCAGCCGGGGCGAAGCCGTCGATAAGCTCGCCCGCCAAGCCACCGATTGCGCGGTCCATCGCAGCGGTCACATCGTCGGGCGCGTGGCGCGCGAGGTATTCCTTAAGGGCACTGCTGTAAATGTCGCTACGCGAGCGTTTGGCGCGTCGCGCCAAGCGCTCGGCCTCGTCGAAAATCAGATCGGGGATGGAGACGGCAGTTTTCATACCGCGAGTATAACCGTGACGTTCGCCCGCTCTCAATGGTGCCGGTGCTTGTCTGCTCGGTCAGTCTTCTTCGTCGGGCAGATCAAACAGCTTGCGCGCCGCCGTGATCAGCAGGGCCTGTTCGACGCTGCCGGCCTTGCGCAACTGGCTGCTCGGCGCGTGCAGCAGTTTGTTGCTGAGCGTATCGGCGACGAAGGCCAGCACCTCGTCCGGCGCCTCGCCCGAGGCCAGGCGCCGGCGCGCGCGCTTGAGGACCTCGTCGCGATGCGCGCGCGCCGCGCTGCGGATGTGGGCGATGGTGGCGCCGGCGTCACGGCTCTCCAGCCAGTGCGCGAATTCCAGCGCGTATTCGGCGATCAGCACCTCGGCCTGCTTGGCGGCCTCGCCGCGCGCCTTGAGGTTTTCCTGCACGACGTCGCGCAGATCGTCGAGGGTGTACAGGTACACGTCTTCCAGATCGGCGATGCGCGGGTCGATGTCGCGCGGGACCGCCAGGTCGATCATGAAGACCGGTTTGCGGCGACGGCGCTTGATCGCCGCTTCCATCATCGGCCGCTCCAGCACGTGGCCGCGCGCGGCGGTGGATGAAACCAGCAGGTCGACGTCCTGCAGGTACGAGGGCAGATCGGCCAGCGGGATGGCGTAGCCGTGGACTTCGCGAGCCAGCTTCTCGGCTTTCTCCAGGCTGCGGTTGGCGACGATCAGCTTGCCCACGCCCTGCCCGCGCAGATGGCGCGCCAGCAGTTGCATGGTGTCGCCGGCGCCGACCAGCAGCGCGGTGGTTTCGCGGAAGTCCTCGAAGATGCGCTTGGCCATCTGCACCGCGGCGTAGGCCACCGACACCGGATGCGCCCCGACCTGGGTGCGGCTGCGGGTGAGCTTGGCGACGGCGAACGCGTGCTGGAACAGCCGCGACAGCACCGGCCCGAGCACCCGCTGTGCTTGGGCGGTGGCGAAGCTCTGCTTCATCTGGCCGAGAATCTGCGGCTCGCCCACCACCATGGAGTCCAGCCCGGTGGCGACGCGCAGGCTATGCAGCACCGCGGCGTGGTCGCGATGGGTGTAGACGAACTGGGTGAGGTATTCGGCCGGAGCGTCGAGTTCGCGCCGCCACCATTCCATCAGCAGGCCCTCCTGCTCCACCGCCGCGACCGCCAGGATCTCGGTGCGGTTGCAGGTCGACAGGATGGCGGCTTCGTCGATACCCGGCAGCGCGCGCAGGCGGTCGAGCGCCGCCGGCAGATCCGCCGCGGTGAAGGCGAGCCGCGCACGCGCGTCGACCGGCGCGCTGTGATGACTCAAACCCAGGGTGATCAAAGCCATGAACGTCTCGACATGAAGCCCGTAGTCTCCTGTGGCGCTGGCGACGTCGGCAAACCGCGGCAAGCGCGGGCAGGAACCGCGCTACCATTACACAGTCTCTACAAGGCCCCTGCAATTGCAAGGCCATGATCGTCGGTTGATCCGATCCCAAGACCTGGAAGCTGAAGTGACCCAAACCCTGCGCCGTATTCTTGTCCCGGTTTTCGCCCTGAGCGCGTTGGCGATGGCCGCATCGGCGCAGGCAGCCGCTAAACCAAAACCGGCCGCCAAATCCGCTCCGGCGCCAAGTGTCGAGCAGGAACAGCCGGCCGACGACTCGGTGCAGAGCAATCCCGAGGCGCAGTTTCATCTGATGCTGGGCGAAATGGCGGCCAACCGGCAGCAGCCCGGCGTGGCCGCGGTGGAATTTCTCGAAGCACTCAAGACCTATCCCGACGCGGCGCTGGCGGCGCGCGCTTCCGCGATGGCGTATTCGGCCGGCGACGCCGTGCTGGTCGAGAAGATCGCCCGCCGATGGCTGGAGATCGAGCCCAATAGCCTTGAAGCACGCGAGGTGATCCTGCACGTGGCGCTGCAGGGCGGCGATGTGGAGGAGGCCTACACGCAAAGCGTGGCCATCGTCGAAGGCCATGGCGGCGGGCGTGACGACGGCTTCCGCCAGATCGCGCTGCTGATGGCGCGCGAGCCCAACGATCCCGCGGTCTCGCTGGCGACGCTGCGGCGACTCGCCGAGCAGTATCCCAAGGAGCCCGGCACCTACTACGCCATCGCCCTGCTCGCCCTGCGCACCGACAAGCTCGACGACGCGGAGACCGCGGCGCGTGAAGCGGTCAAGCTGCGGCCCGATTCGCGCGAGAACAACCTGTTGCTGGTCGGCGTTCTGGTCAAGCAGAAAAAGTTTGACGAGTCCGACAAGCTGCTGGACTCCGTGGTGCAGAAAAACCGCGCGCAGCGTGACGAGTTCCGCCTCGCCTACGCCAAGCTGCTGCTGGAAGCCGAACAGCGCCCGCGTGCCCGCGCGCAGCTGGAGCGCATCGCCAAGGACAACCCCAAGAACGAGGACGCGCTGTACGCCCTGGGCGTGTTCAACATCAACGACGGCAAGCTGGCGGAGGCCAAGAAATCGTTCCTGGCGCTGAGCAAGAGCCCCGACCGCGGCGGCGACGCGCACTTCCAGCTGGGCCGCATCGCCGAACGTGAAAAGAACTGGGACCAGGCGCTGCGGGAATACGACGCCGTCAAGAGCGGCACCCAGGCGCTGGAAGCGTCGATGCGCCGCGCCGCGGTGCTGGTCAAGCTCGGGCACACCGACGAAGCCCGCGCCCAGTTGCAGCAGATGCGCGACCAGTTCCCGCCGCTGACCCAGCGCCTGGTCCTTGCCGAAGGCGAGATGCTGCTCGAAGCCGGCAAGGCCGACGAGGCCCTGAGCACCTACACCGACGCGCTGCGCAGCAATCCTAACGACGCCGACCTGCTGTATGGCCGCTCGCTGGTCTACGACCAGATGAACCGGCACGCCGAATCCGAAGCCGATCTGCGGGCGATCCTGGTGAAGAACGCCGACGACGCGCGCGCGCTCAACGCTCTGGGTTATCTGCTGGCGGTGAATTCGCCCGAACGCCTGCCCGAGGCGCAGAAGCTGATCGGCAAGGCCCTGCAGCTCGACCCGGACGATGCCGCGATCATGGACAGCATGGGCTGGGTCACCTACAAGCTCGGCGAAAAAGAGAGCGCCCGCGGGCTGCTGCAAAAAGCCTATGAACGCAACCAGGATCCGGAGATCGCTGCGCATCTGGGCGAGGTGTTGTGGACCCTGGGCCAGCGCGACGAGGCGCGCGCCGTCTGGAAGCGCGCGCTCGCCGAGCAGCCGGAGCATCGCGTCCTCAACGAGACCATGCAGCGCCTCACCCAATGAGAACAGCGGTCGCGGCGATCGCCGCGCTGCTGTTGTCGGGCTGCGCCGCGCTGCAAGGCCCGAAAGAGGACAAGCCCAGAGTCGCCGCGCCCGAGTCGGCCTGGCGCCAGCACCGGCAGACGCTCAAACCGATCGACCATTTTCTGGCGACCGGCCGCGTCACCAGCTCCGAGCTGAGCCTGCGCGCCGATCTGCGCTGGCAACAGTCGGCCAACGGCGGCTTCGAGCTGCGCCTGGCCGGGCCTTTCGGTGCCGGCGCGGTGGAGCTGCGCGGCACCCCGGCGGCGGTGGAAGTGCGCAGCAGCCAGGGCATCGAATGCACGCTCGATCCCGAGGGCTGGATCCGCAGCAACTACGGCTGGTCGCTGCCGCTGGCCGGCTTGCGCTACTGGGTGCTGGGCCTGCCGATTCCCGGCAAGGCTTCCACCCGTGAGCTGGATGAAGAAGGCCGGCTGGCGAGCATGGTGCAGAACGGCTGGACCCTGCAGTACACCGAATACCGCAAGCAGGGCGACTTCGATCTGCCGCGCCGCTTCGAGGTCGACAACGGCGAGGTCAAGCTCAAGCTGCTGATCGATCGTTGGGACGATCTGCCCGGCGTCGCCGCTCTGCCGTGACCGAGATCTTCACCCGCGAATTTGCCTGGCCGGCGCCGGCGAAGTTGAACCTGTTCCTGCACGTCACCGGCCGGCGTGCCGACGGTTATCACGAGCTGCAGACGGTGTTCCAGTTTCTGGAATACGGCGACTCCCTGACCTTCGTGCCGCGCGGCGACGGCGTCTGTCGACGCCTTGAAGGGCCCGAGCAGGTGCCGGCGGAACAGGATCTGGTGGTCAAGGCGGCGCGCCTGCTCGGCGAAGCCAGCGGCGCGGGGCTGGGCGCCGACATCCGCGTCAAGAAGCGCATTCCCATCGGTGGCGGGCTCGGCGGTGGGTCGAGCGATGCCGCGACCACGCTGGTCGCGCTCAACCGGTTGTGGAATCTGGGGCTGCCCGTTGACGAGGTCGCGGAACTCGGCGGCCGTCTCGGCGCCGACGTGCCGGTGTTCGTGCGCGCGCACGCCGCGTGGGCCGAAGGCGTCGGCGACCGGCTGTGGCCGATCGACTTGCCCGAACGCTGGTATCTGGTGGTGACGCCGCCGGTGCAGGTCTCCACCGCCGAGGTGTTCGGCGCACCCGGCCTTTCGCGCGACGCCGCGCCAATCGATCTTGCCCAATTCCACGCCGGTGCCGGCGGCAACGTCTGCGAGCCGGTGACGCGCGCCTTGCATCCGCCGGTCGGCGAGGTGCTCGACTGGCTCGGCGCCCATGGACGCGCGCGCATGTCGGGCACCGGCGCCGCCTGCTTTCTGGCGTTCGACACGCCGCGTCAGGCCGAAGCTTTGCGGCATCGCGTACCGGGCCATTGGCAGGCTTTCGTCGCACGCGGGCTCAATCGCTCGCCGCTCGCGGATATAATGCGCGGCCTCTGAGGGGTCATCAGAGCGGGCCAATCTGTTGGGGCGTAGCCAAGTGGTAAGGCAACGGGTTTTGATCCCGTCATTCCTAGGTTCGAATCCTAGCGCCCCAGCCATCAGACTCACCAACCGCTTTCCTGCACCGCGCATCGCGACGAGAACGATTGAATGGCCGACGCACAGCTCATGCTCTTCACGGGCAACGCCAATCCCCTGCTCGCGCGGGAGATCGCCAACTACATGCGCATCCCGCTGGGCAAGGCCTCGATCAGCCGCTTCTCCGACGGCGAGGTGCAGATCGAAATCCTGGAGAACGTGCGCGGCAAGGACGTGTTCGTGATCCAGCCCACCTGCGCGCCCACCAACGACAACTTCATGGAGCTGGTGATGATGCTCGACGCCTTCAAGCGTGCGTCGGCGCAGCGCATTACCGCGGTCATGCCCTACTTCGGCTACGCGCGGCAGGACCGGCGGCCGCGCAGCGCGCGCGTGCCGATCAGCGCCAAGGTCTGCGCCGACATGATCGGCGAATGCGGTGCCGACCGAGTGCTCACGGTCGACCTGCACGCCGACCAGATCCAGGGCTTCTTCGACATCCCGGTCGACAACGTCTACGCCAGCCCGGTGCTGCTCGGCGACATGTGGCGGCAGAAGTACGACAACGTGATCGTGGTCAGCCCGGACGTCGGCGGCGTGGTCCGCGCGCGCGCCGTGGCCAAGCGGCTCGACGATGCGGAGCTGGCGATCATCGACAAGCGCCGTCCGCGTCCCAACGAAGCCAAGGTGATGAACATCATCGGCGACGTGCGCGGCAAGACCTGCGTGCTGGTGGACGACCTGGTCGACACCGCCGGCACCCTCGGCCAGGCCGCAGGCGCGCTCAAGGATGCGGGCGCGGTGAAAGTGGTGGCCTATGTCACGCATCCGGTGCTGTCGGGTCCGGCGGTGGCCAACATCACCAGCTCGCGCATCGACCAGCTGGTGGTCACCGACACCATCCCGCTGTCGGCGGCGGCGGCGGCCTGCCCGAAAATCCGCCAGCTCTCGATCGGTGGCCTGCTCGCCGAAACCATCCGCCGGGTCAGCGCGGAGGAATCGGTCAGCTCTCTCTACGTTGATTGACGCGGCGGATGGGACGGGTCGATTTCAGTCGACCGACGCTTCAGCCGTTGCCGCGGGCTTGAATCTGGCGCCTGCATAACGCCCCAGGCGCTCGGCCCAGCAAAAGAACAGCGGCGTGAACAGCGTAGCGAGAAACGTCGCCGCCATCATGCCGCCAATGACGCCGGTGCCGATGCTGTGGCGCGCGTTGGCGCCGGCACCCGCGCTGATCGCCAGCGGCAGCACGCCGAAGATGAAGGCGAGCGAGGTCATCAGGATCGGCCGGAAGCGCAGGCGAGAAGCCTCGATCGCGGCCTCGGTGATGCCCACGCCCTCGCGCACTCGCTGCGCGGCGAACTCGACGATGAGGATCGCGTTCTTCGCCGCCAGCCCCACCAGCGTCACCAGACCGATCTGCAAATACAGATCGCTGTAGAGCCCGCGCGCCCAGGTGGCGACCAGCGCGCCGAACACCGCGAAGGGCACCGACAGGATCACCGCCAGCGGCAGGCTCAGGCGCTCGTACTGCGCGGCCAGGATCAGGAACACCATGAGCATGCCGAGCAGGTACAGGCCCGCGGTGTTCTGGGTGATTTGCTTCTCCAGAAACGCCTGCGAACTCCAGGCCAGCGTGTAGCCCTCCGGCAGATTGGCCGCCGCCAGTTCGTCCATCACCGCGAGTGCCTGGCCCGAGCTGTAGCCCGGCGCGGGCGCGCCAAGCAGTCGCGCGGCGGGGAAGGCGTTGAAGCGCTCGACCATGTCGGGGCCGGTTTCCATCTTCACTTCGCCGAGCGCGGTGATCGGGATCGGCCGCCCGCTCTGACTGCGCACGAAGACATGGCGCAGGTCTTCCGGATGCGCGCGGAACTCGGCCTCCGATTGCATCTGCACGCGATACACGCGGCCGAGCAGGTTGAAGTCGTTGACGTAGTACGCGCCGAACGTGCTTTGCAGCGTGGCGAACACCTCGTCGATATTCACGCCCAGCAGCTTGGCCTGTTCGCGATCGATGTCGAGCCGCAACTGCGGTACCTGTGCGGAGAAGCTGGTGAACACGCCGAGCAGTTCGGGCCGCGTCGCCGCCGCGGCGACGAGCTTCGCCGTTGCGGCTTCCAGCGCCTTGTAGTCGGTGCCGACACGCGACTGCACGAAACCCTCGAAGCCGCCGGTGGCCGACAGGCCCTCGATCGGTGGCGGCGCGGCACCGAACACCAGCGCGTCCTTGATCGTGCCGTTGAGGGCATTGATCTCGCCGATCATGGCCGGCGATTGCAGCGCCGGATCTTTGCGTTGATCCCAAGGCTTGAAGGTGATGAAAGAAACGCCGGTGCCGGGACGCGGCAGGAACGTATAAGGATCGTAGCCGCCGAATGTCATCGTCTCCAGCACCGCCGGATGCGCCTTGAAGGTGTCGTCGATCTGCTTCATCACCGCGTTGGTGCGCTTCATCGATGCGGCCGGCGGCAGAAAAGGCAGCGCGATCACATAGCCCTGATCCTCTTCCGGCACCAGCGAGGTCGGGATGACGTTCGACAGATGCCAGGTCACGCCGAGCATCACCGCGAACAGCGCGGTGGCGATGAAGCCGTGGCGGATGAAGAAGCCCACACCCTGGGAGTAACGCAAGGTCACGCGATCGAACCACAGCCGGTAACGCTCCGCGGCGCGGCCGATGAAGCCGGTGCGCGGCTTGTCGACGTGCGGCTTGAGCAGCCGCGCGCACAACGCCGGCGTGAGCGTGAGCGCGACGAAGCCGGAGATCAGCACGGAGACGGAAATGGTGATGGCGAACTGGCGATACATCTCGCCGACCAGGCCGCCGAGGAAGGCCACCGGCAGGAACACCGCGGTGAGCACCAGCACGATGGCGATCAGCGGGCCGGTGACTTCGCGCATCGCTCGGCGCGTGGCCTCGCGCGCATCCACGCGATCAACGCGCATATGGCGCTCTACGTTCTCCAGCACCACGATGGCGTCATCAACGACGATACCGATCGACAGCACCATCGCGAACAAGGTGGTGAGGTTGATCGTCGCGCCCAGCGCGAGCATGCCGGCGAGCGCGCCGATCAGTGACACCGGAACGGCGAGACAGGGAATCAGCGTGGCGCGCCAGTTTTGCAGGAACAGGAAGACGACGAGAAAGACCAGGATCACCGCTTCGGCCAGCGTCTTCAGCACTTCCTTGATCGCCACGCGAACGAAATCGGTGGTGTCGAAAGCCACTTTCCATTCGAGGCCTTTCGGAAACTTGTCGTCGAGCCGGCTCAGCGTCGATCGGATGCCGTTGGAAATGTCGATGACATTGGCGCCGTGCTGCGGAAAGATGCCGAGCGACACCGCGTTGTGACCGGACTGCGTGTTGGAGATGTTGTATTCGCGCGCACCCAGCTCCACCCGCGCCACGTCCTTGAGGCGCACGATCGAACCGTCGGCGCCCGCACGCAGGATGATGCGCTCGAACTCGTCGGGCGAGGACATGCGTCCGCGCGCGGTGATGTTGATCGACAGATCGGTGTACTCCGGCATCGGCTCGTCGCCGATGCGCCCGGTCGCGAACTGCGTGTTCTGTTCGCGCACCGCCTGCGCCACGTCCATCGGCGTCAGGCCCACTTGCGCCAGCTTGTCGGGCTGCAACCAGATGCGGATCGAATGTTCCTTGGCACCGTAGACGTCCACGGCGGCGATGCCGGGCACGCGGCGAAGCTCGTCGACGATGTTGATCAGCGCGTAGTTGGAAATGAAGGAATCGTCGTAGCGACCGTCCGGCGATTCCAGGCCGACATAAGCCACCGCCGTCCAGTTGAGCTTGCGCACCACCACGCCCTGACGGCGCACTTCTTCCGGCAACAGCGGCAACGCGGCCTGCACGCGGTTCTGCACGTTGATTACGGCCTGGTCCGGATCGGTGCCGATGGCGAAGCTCACCACCACCTGCGCGAGACCCGCGGGCGTCGCCGCGGAGCGCTGGTAGATCATGCCTTCGGCGCCATTGATCTGCTGCTCCAGCGGCGCGGCGACGGTCTCCGCCACGACTTCGGCGGACGCGCCGGGATACGCGGTGGAGACCTCGACCATCGGCGGCAGGATGTCGGGATACAGCGACACCGGAAGCGCACGCAGCGACACCAGTCCGGCGATGACGATGAAGGCCGACAGCACGCAGGCCAGCAGCGGCCGGTTGATGAAGGCGCCGGAGATCATGTGCCGCTCGCGACCGCGGCCGGCGCGGCGTCGAGTTTCACCGCGATCGGTTTCACCGGTGCCGCCGGCGCGACTTTGAGCACGCCGTCGACGATCACGCGGTCGCCGCTCACCAAGCCCTCATCGGCGCGCAGCAGATTGCCGTGGCCCGGCGACAGACGCACCGGCGCGAACTGCACGATGTTCTGCGCATCGATCTTCCACACGAAAGGCCCGTCGGCGCCGTATAGCACCGCGCGCGCCGGCACGTACACACCGACGCCGCTGTTGAGCCCTTCGAGCCTGGCGCGCACGAACTGGCCCGGCGCGAGCCGGCTTTCGGCGTTGGACAAGGTGGCGCGCACCGGCACCGTACCGCTGTCGCCATCGACGCGCGCGTCCAGGAATTCGATCTGCGCCGCTTCTGCCAAGAACTCGCCGCCCTGCGGCTGCAAGCGCACGAGCACCGCGCCCGCATTCTTCGCGAGCGCCTCGCGCACCAGGCGCGCTTCGGCCTCGGGCATCGAGAAGTCCACATAAAGGCGATCGGACTGCGCGATGGTGGTGAGCAAGCTCGAAGAGTCTGCGGCGTTCACCAGGCTGCCCTCGGAGCGTGCCTCGCGGCCGGTGATGCCGCCGATGGGCGCGCGCACTTCGGTGTACGCCAGATCCAGATTCGCACTCTCCAGATCTGCGGTCGCCGCCGCCACCGCAGCCTGTGCGGAAGCGAACGCGGCCTGCGCCGCATCGCGTTCGCGGATCGGCATCAGGCCGCGTTCCACCAGCAGGTTCACACGCTTGACCTGCTGCTCGGTCTCGGCGAGCCGTGCCTGCTCCACGCCGAGCCGGCCCTTGGCGCTGCGCGTGATGGCCGCGAACGGCTTGGGGTCGATGCGGAACAGCAGCGCGCCCGCCGCAACCTTGGAACCTTCGACATAGAAACGCTTTTCGAGAATGCCGGAGACGCGCGCGCGCACCTCGACCTCGCGCTCGCCGCGGGCGCGCGCGGTGTAGGAAAGATTGAGCGGAACGCTGGCGTCGGCGAGTGTGACCACGCTGACTTCCGGCGGCGGCGGCGCAGCCTGCTCGGGCTTATGGCAGGCGACGCCGATCCAGGCTGCCGCAATGGTGAGGACAAAGCTTGCGCCACCGCGGCGCAGCCCCGCTGACAGGGACTTTCGTTTCACCGACTCTCCTCAAGCCACAGCAATCGTGACGGCTCTTTTAGTACGGGCCAGCTACGATGTTGCGACGGACCCGTTTGCGTGCGCGGGGCGCACGTGACAAGCCCGATAGTACGTCAGGAGACGGATTGTTTGCGACGCTGACGCAGGCCCTTCGACGCTGCGTTCCCGGTCAACGAAACTTTCCGATCATTCGGTGTGACAGTCTCCCTCCTGCAGCCAGACTGCAGGAGGGATA
This sequence comes from uncultured Hydrocarboniphaga sp., assembly GCA_964246995.1. Taxonomy (GTDB): domain Bacteria; phylum Pseudomonadota; class Gammaproteobacteria; order Nevskiales; family Nevskiaceae; genus Hydrocarboniphaga. The sequence continues at coordinate 43,949 of CAXTSJ010000004.1, read as the reverse complement.
AGCCTGAATGAGATCAGCCCAGATCCACCGGCACGAAGATCCGCGCCTCGCCGCGCTGGATCAGCAGCGCCAGACGATCCGCCTTCGCGGTGATGTCGCGCAGCGCCTTGACGCTGTCGACCGGCTTGCCGTTGGCCGAGATCACGATGTCGCCCGGGCGGATGCCGGCCTCGGCGGCGGCAGCGGCGACGTCCTCCACCAGCAGGCCACCCTTGACGTCGACCTGCTTCTGCTCGTCGACGGTGAGCGGACGCACCGCGACACCGAGGCGGCCGCCAGGCGCGTGCTCGTCGTTGCTGTCGCTACTGGCGACCTTCTCGTCCTGCATCGCATCGAGCTTGGCGTCGAGGCTGCGCTCGCGGCCTTCGCGCCAGATCTTCAGTTCGATCCTCGATCCCGGCTGCATCGACGCGACCGCCGCCGGCAACTCGCCGGCGTCCAGCAGCGGCTTGTCGTTGAACGCCAGGATCACGTCGCCGGCGGCCAGGCCCGCGCGTTCGGCCGCGCCACCTTTCTCGACGTTGGACACCAGCACGCCCTGCGGCTGCTGCAGGCCGAAGCTCTTCGCCAGATCCTGGTTGAGCGGCTGGATGGTCACGCCCAGGCGCCCGCGCGCGACATGGCCGGTGGCCTGCAACTGCTTGCTGACATTCATCGCCACGTCGATCGGGATCGAGAACGCCAGGCCCTGGAAGCCGCCGCTGCGCGAGTAGATCTGCGAGTTGATGCCGACCACTTCGCCGTCAAGATTGAACAGCGGGCCGCCGGAGTTGCCGGGGTTGATCGCGACGTCGGTCTGCAGGAAGGGCACATAGCTGCCGTCGGGCAAGGTGCGGCCCTTGGCGCTGACGATGCCCTGGGTCACGCTGTTCTCGAAGCCGAAGGGGCTGCCGATGGCGACGACCCACTCGCCGACCTGGAGCTTTTCGGCGTCGCCGAGCTTCACCGTCGGCAGATCCTTGGCGTCGATCTTGAGGACGGCGACGTCGCTCTTGGTGTCCTGGCCGATCACCCTGGCGGTGAACTCGCGGCGGTCGGTGAGCTTGACCGTGACTTCCTTGGCGTCGGCCACCACATGGGCGTTGGTGAGGATCACGCCGTCGGCGCCGACGATGAAGCCGGAGCCTTCGCCGCGCGTCTCCTGCGGCTCCTGCTGCTGCGGCATCTGGCCGAAGAACTGCGAGAACGGGTCGTTGCCGTCACCGCCGAAACCGGGGAAGCCGCGCAACTGGCCACCGCGTGCGCTGGTCTTCACCAGGCCCCTGGTGGTGATGTTGACCACCGCCGGCCCGTAGGCGCGGACCATGGCGCTGAAATCCGGCAGCGCGGCGCGTCCGACGACGCCCACAGCAGTCGGGATCGGCGCGGCCACCGCCACCGTGGGCTGCTCATGCCCCATCGCCAGCAGGGTCGTGACCGGCACGCCGACGGCCGCCGCGCCGAGCAGCGCCGCTGCAAAAGGATTGCGGATAAAAGACTTGATCGCCATCGCCATCTCCAGTGTTTGAAGGGCGGATGGCCCTGTCTGGTGATGGAGACTGAGCCCGCAGAGTTAAGAAAGCCTTAAGAGCGTTTCAAGAGCCGCGATAGTCGCCCGGACGCAGTCCGGTCCACTGCTTGAAGGCGCGGTGGAAGGCGCTGGGCTCGGCGAAGCCGAGGCGCTCGGCGATGTCGCCGATGCTCAGCTCGGCATTGGCGAGGTGCGCGATCGCCATGTCGCGGCGCAGCGCGTCCTTGATCGCCCCAAAGCCGCTGCCTTCGCGCTCCAGGCGCCGGCGCAGCGTCGCGGGCCCGAGGTGGAAGAGTTCCGCCAGCTCGTCGAAGCCCGGCCAGTCGGCCGGATCGCGATCGCGCAGATGCCGGCGCACGCGCTGCGACAGGCTGTTCTGATCCTTGTACTTGAGCACGAAGTTGGCGGGCGCCCCGCGCAGGAACTCGCGCAGGCTGCGGTCGTTCTGCACCACCGGTGCCTCCAGCAGCAGCGGGCTGAAAACGACGCGCGTGGCGGGGGCGCCGAAGCGCAGCTCCGGCGAATAGACGCTGCGATATTCGGCCTGCCAGGTTGGCGCGGCGTAGGCGAAGTCGGCGCGCAGGATCGGGATGCGCCGGCCGATCAGCCAGCAGGCCAGGCCATGGATGAGCACCAGCAGGGTCTCGTGCGCAAACACCCGGTCGCGCGGACCGGGGGCCTGCTCGGTCACCAGCAGCGCGGCCTCGGCGCCGGTTAACTGCAGCTCCACCGCGATGTCGTCCAGCAAGATTTCAAAGAACTGCGTGACCCGGATCAGCACCTGTCGCAGATTCGGCGCGCCCAGGGTCAGCCGCGACAGCGTGGCAAAGCTGCCCGGCTTCATGCGCCGCGAATCCAGGCCGAAGAACTCGTCGTCCATGGTCCGCGTGATCGCCAGCCACAGCGCGCCGAAAGCTTCCGGTGTGACGCGCGCATGCGGGTCGTGAAGCTCCTGTGGATCGATGCCCGCGGCGGCGAGCAGCAGGCGCGTGTCGCAGTGCTGGCGCGCAGCCGCGGCGAGCGCCTCCACAACGAAGGCGACGGAGACTGCCGGAGGCGCGTGGTCCTGCTGCCGCATCAAGAGTTGATCCGCTGGATCGGAACGTGCCCGGATCATGGCCGATTCCGTCACCGCCCGCGCAACTTTCCGACATGCCCGAAACCGGGGCGGGCCCTTAATATCCCGCTGTTAAAACCCGTCCCGAGAGCGAGCCATGAACGATATGTCGATGCCAGCCAAGCTGGCGCCCTACAAGACCCGGAACAAGGTGCGCTTCGTCACCGCCACCGCCCTGTTTGACGGCCACGACGCCTCGATCAACATCATGCGCCGCATCATGCAGGCCACCGGTGCCGAGGTGATCCACCTCGGCCACAACCGCTCGGTCGGCGAGATCGTCAACGCCGCCTTGCAGGAAGACGCCCAGGGCGTGTGCATCACCTCCTACCAGGGCGGCCACAACGAGTTTTTCAAGTACATGGTGGACCTGCTGCGCGCCAACGGCGGCGAGCACATCAAGGTCTTCGGCGGCGGCGGCGGCGTCATCGTCGGCTCCGAGATCAAGGACCTGATGAGCTACGGCGTCACCCGCATCTACTCGCCGGAAGACGGCGCGATGATGGGCCTGCAGGGCATGATCAACGACGTCATCCAGTCCGCCGACTACGACGCCGCGCAGTACGCGCCATCCGCCGCGGCGGCGATCGACACGCTGCGCGGCGGCAACCGCCGCGATCTGGCGCACGTCATCACCGCCATCGAAAACGGCGCTTATTCCGACGAGGTCAAGCAGGCGATCCGCGACGCGGCGGCCGAGGTGCACACGGCGTCGCTGGGCATCACCGGCACCGGCGGCGCCGGCAAGTCCTCGCTCACCGACGAGCTGGTGCTGCGCATGCGGCTCGACCAGGCCGACGCGCTCAAGATCGCCATCATCTCCATCGACCCTTCGCGCAAGCGCACCGGCGGCGCGCTGCTGGGCGATCGCATCCGCATGAACGCGATCGAGGGTGAGAACATCTACATGCGCTCGCTGGCGACGCGCGACACCGGCAGCGAGCTGTCCGCCGCGCTGCCCGACGTGATCGCGGCCTGCAAGCTCAGCGGCTTCGACCTGATCATCGTCGAGACCTCCGGCATCGGCCAGGGCGACGCCGCGATCGTGCCTTTCGTCGATACCTCGCTGTACGTCATGACGCCGGAGTTCGGCGCCGCCAGCCAGCTGGAGAAGATCGACATGCTCGACTTCGCCGATTTCATCGCCATCAACAAGTTCGACCGCAAGGGCGCAGAAGACGCCCTGCGCGACGTGCGCAAGCAGTACCAGCGCAACCGCGAGCGCTTCATGGAGTCCACCCAGCAGATGCCGGTGTTCGGCACCATGGCCTCGCGCTTCAACGACGACGGCGTCACCGCGCTCTACCAGGCGCTGGCCGCCAGGATGCAGGAGAAGGGTCTCAAGCTGGCACCCGGCAAGCTGCCGAAAATGACCGTCAAGGCGTCGACCGCCAGCCGCGCCATCGTGCCGCCGGATCGCGCGCGCTATCTGGCCGACATCGCCGACGCGGTGCGCGGCTTCCACAAGGACGTTGCGCGCCAGGCCCGCATCGCGCGCGAACGCCAGTCGCTGCGCACCGCCAAAGCACTGTTCGAAGCCGCCGGCAAACCGGCCGCCGGCTTCGACGAGCTGGTGTCGCTGAAGGACGGCGAACTCACCACCTACGCCCGCAACCTGCTCGCGCAATGGCCGCAGACGGTGGCGCGTTACGCCCAGGACGAGGACGTGGTGAAAGTGCGCGACAAGGAGATCCGCACGCGCCAGATCAGCGAGTCACTGTCCGGCACCAAGATCCGCAAGGTGTCGCTGCCGCGCTTCGAGGACGAGGGCGAGACGCTGCGCTACCTGCTCAAGGAAAACGTCCCCGGTTTCTTCCCCTACACCGCCGGCGTATTCCCGTTCAAGCGCGAGGGCGAAGACCCCACGCGCATGTTCGCCGGCGAAGGCGACGCCTTCCGCACCAACCGCCGCTTCAAGCGCGTGTCGGAGGGCATGCCGGCGCATCGTTTGTCGACCGCGTTCGACTCGGTGACGCTCTACGGCTGGGACCCGGACCTGCGCCCCGACATCTACGGCAAGGTCGGCAACTCCGGCGTGTCGATCTGCACGCTCGATGACATGAAGGTGCTGTACGGCGGCTTCGACCTGTGCGCGCCCAGCACCTCGGTGTCGATGACCATCAACGGCCCGGCGCCGATGATCCTCGCCATGTTCATGAACACCGCGATCGACCAGCAGGTCGACAAGTTCACCGTCGGCAAAAACCGCGCGCCGACGGCCGAGGAGCACGCGGGCATCAAGGCCAAGACGCTGCAAGTGGTGCGCGGCACCGTGCAGGCCGACATCCTCAAGGAAGACCAGGGCCAGAACACCTGCATCTTCTCCACCGAGTTCGCGCTGAAGATGATGGGCGACATCCAGCAGTATTTCGTCGACAACAAGGTCGGCGGTTTCTACTCGGTGTCGATCTCGGGTTATCACATCGCCGAAGCCGGCGCCAACCCCATCAGCCAGCTCGCCTTCACCCTCGCCAACGGCTTTACCTATGTGGAGAGCTACCTCGCGCGCGGCATGAACATCGACGACTTCGCACCGAATCTTTCGTTCTTCTTCTCCAACGGCATGGACCCGGAATACACCGTCATCGGCCGCGTCGCGCGCCGCATCTGGGCGGTGGCGATGAAGCAGCGCTACGGCGGCAACGATCGCTCGCAGAAGTTGAAGTATCACGTGCAGACCTCCGGCCGCTCGCTGCACGCGCAGGAGATGGACTTCAACGATATCCGCACCACCTTGCAGGCGCTGCTGGCGATCAACGACAACTGCAACTCGCTGCACACCAATGCCTACGACGAAGCGATCACCACGCCGACGGAAGAAAGCGTGCGCCGCGCGATGGCGATCCAGCTGATCATCAACCGCGAGTTCGGTCTGGCCAAGAACGAGAACTCATTGCAGGGCTCTTACATCGTCGACGAGCTGACCGATCTGGTGGAAGAAGCGGTGCTCAAGGAGTTCGAGGCCATCGCCAGCCGCGGCGGCGTGCTCGGCGCCATGGAGACCGGCTACCAGCGCGGCAAGATCCAGGAGGAGTCGATGTTCTACGAGCACAAGAAGCACGACGGCTCGCTGCCCCTGATCGGTGTCAACACCTTCCGCAACCCGAAGAACAACGGTGCCATCCAGGAGATCGAGCTGCAACGCTCCACCGACGACGAGAAGCAGAGCCAGCTCGCGCGCATCACCGCGTTCCAGGCCGCCAACGCCGAGGTTTCGCCAGCCGTGCTGCAGCGCCTGCGCGACACCGTGATCGTCAACGGCAACGTCTTCGAAGTGCTGATGGACGCGGTGCGCGTGTGCTCGCTAGGCCAGATCACCCAGACCCTGTTCGAAGTCGGCGGACGCTATCGTCGCAACATGTGATGCGCGATCGGGTGCGGCGTTTGTGACATGACGGCGGACCGCGCGCTGCGCAAGGTCGTGGGCCTGGTGGCGCTGCTCAACCTCGCCTACTTCGGCGTTGAGTTCGCGGTCGCGCTCGACATCGGCTCGGTCTCGCTGTTTGCCGACAGCGTGGACTTCTTCGAGGACGCCGCGGTCAACTTCCTCATCTTCATCGCGCTGGCATGGACTGCGGCACGGCGAGCGCGTGTGGGGATGGCGCTGGCCGGCATCCTGTTACTGCCCGCGCTGGCGTTTCTCTGGGCGCTCTGGAGCCAATTCAACGCGCCCGTTCCGCCCGAGCCGCTGTCGCTCGGCGTGACCGGCCTGGGTGCGCTGGCCGTCAACTTGTTCTGCGCCTCGCTGCTGTCGCGCTATCGGCATCGCAGTGGAAGCCTCACCAAAGCGGCCTTCAAGTCCGCGCGCAACGACGCCTTCGCCAACGTCGCGATCATCGGTGCCGGCGTCATCACCGCCGTGCATCCTTCGGCGTGGCCCGATGTGATCGTCGGACTCGGCATCGCCTGCATGAATGCAGACGCCGCCCGTGAAGTCTGGGAAGCCGCCCGTTCGGAACAACGCCTTGCCGTAGCAACGCCCTGACGCACGTGAGCCTGGTACAGCGGCGTGCTTGTTGCTTCAGCCAGCAGGGTCACGCAGCAGCAATCCTGCGCTGCTAAAAGCTGCCGACTGCATCTACGGGAACCGATGCCGTGCAGGAGCGGCTTCAGCCGCGATGAGACCCCCACCAAAGCCTGCGCTCCTGGCAGGTCTGTCACGAGGAGCGGTTTCTTGAACGAGGAAGATCGGACATGAACGGCGGCATCCAGATCGAATCGCGCGAGCAGTTGCTAGCGGCTCTAGGCGAGGCGTCCGAGATCGAGCACAACCTGATGTGCTGCTATCTCTACGCCATGTTCAGCCTCAAGCGCGAGGCCTCCGAAGGCTTGGGCGCGGACGAGTTGCGCGCGGTCGAACGCTGGCGGCGCGTGATCCTGGGCGTCGCGCTGGAGGAGATGACGCATCTGACCCTGGTCGCCAATCTGACGTCGGCGCTCGGCGTGCAGCCGCATCTGATGCGGCCGAATTTCCCGGTCAACCCCGGCTTGTATCCGGCCGGCGTGGTGATCGAGCTGGCGCCTTTCAACCGCGACACCCTCGACCATTTCATTTTTCTCGAACGGCCGCACGACGCTGCCGTCGCCGATGGCCAAAGCTTCGTGCCGGATCACTACAAGCGCAGCATCGACGCGCCACGACTCATGCCCTTCGGCGGCGACTACGCGACGGTCGGCGATCTCTACGCCTCGATCCGCGACGCGCTGGAGCGGTTGTCATCGCGCTTGGGCGAACGCGTGCTGTTCTGCGGCGATCCGGCGATGCAGATCCGTCCGGCGGACGCCAGCCTGCCCGGCCTGGTCGCGGTGCTGGACCTGGCCTGCGCCCGCAAAGCGCTCGATACCATCGTCATCCAGGGCGAGGGATCGACCACCGATGGCGACAGCCACTACGCGCGTTTCTCGGCGATCAAGCTCGAATACGAGGCGCTGCTGCAGGCCAATCCGGGCTTCATCCCGGCGCGGCCGGCGGCGCGCAATCCGGTGATGCGGCCGCCGGTGGTGGCGACCGCAAGAGTCCATGTCACCAGCGAGCCGGCGGCGTCGCTGATCGACCTTGCCAACGCCGTCTACGCGCAGATGCTGCGACTGTTGCAACAGGTGTACACCGTGCCGTCGCGTTCGCCCGGCGCCAAGCGCGCACTGCTCAAGAGCGCGTTCCTGCTGATGCGCACGATGACCGGCATCGCCGAGCGCCTGACGCATCTGCCGGCTTGCGCGAACCAGGCCGGGATCACCGCAGGCATGAGCTTCGCCATGATCCGCATGCTGACGCCCGCCGGCGGTAGCGTGGAAAACGCCTTGCTCGCAGAGCGCAACGGCCTGTTGCTGGTGCAGCTCGAGCGCTACGCCGCTGCCGACACCGCCCTGCACGCGGCGGCCGCCAGCTTGCGCGAGGTTCAGTCCACGCTGGCCGCACTCGAAGCTGGCGACGACGCGCCGTCCACCTCGTTGAAAACCACATCCGCTGTGTCACCACCGCCTGCGGCGCCCGCAGCCGCCGCCACCGACGGCATCGAACACGCGCACGGAGCATCGATCGACATCGACTTCGAAACGCGTCGCTGCATTCACTCGCGCAACTGCGTGCTCGGCGCGCCGACCGTGTTCCTCGCCAACACGCCGGGCGAGTGGATCAGGCCCGACGCGATGGCCGCCGACAAGCTGGTCGCGATCGCGGAGAACTGTCCTTCCGGCGCGATCCGTTACACGCGTCACGACGGCGCGCCGGACGAGTCGGCGCCGCTGGTCAACACCACGCACGTTCGCGAGAACGGCCCGCTGGCGCTGCGCGCGCCCCTGGTGCTGCGCGGCCGGGCGATCGGCTACCGCGCCACGCTGTGCCGCTGCGGACGCTCCAACAACAAGCCTTTCTGCGACGGCTCGCATGTCGGTGAATTCCTTGCGAGCGGCGAGCCCACCACCGGCGATACCACCGCGCTCGCCCTGCGCGACGGCGCGCTGGCGATCGAGCCGCAAGCGAACGGCCCGCTGGCGATCACCGGCAATCTGGAGATCTGCGCCGGCACCGGCCGCACCGTCGCGCGCGTCACCGAAGCGCGCCTGTGCCGCTGCGGCGGCTCGCGCAACAAGCCGTTCTGCGACGGCTCGCATCTGAGCAACGGATTCACGGCGGAATAGCCGCCAAGCCCCGGCTCGCAATTTGCGTCGCGCTGCCGATGCAATCAGACGGGGACGGGGATGGCGCGTTTAACCAAGGCTGGTGCGGGAGCTTTGCTGCTGTTTCTCTGCGCCTGCGGCCAAGCTCCCAAACCGCCGGAGACGCCCGGCAAAGCCACGCCGCACGCGTTCAGCGACGAAATCCGCACTCGCCAGCAACTGGTGCAGGTGGCGCTGGCGCGCGAGCCGGCGGACCGGATCCTGCGCGGCGCCACCGTGCTCAACGTCGTCACCCGCGAATGGATGCCGGCGCAGGACATCGTCATCAAAGGCCAGCGCATCGCCTGGGTCGGCGCCGAAAATGCTTGGAAAGGCAGCGCGGCGGAGATCGTCGACGTGCACGGGCTGTGGGCGGTGCCGGGTTTCGGCGAGGCGCACAAGCACATCGAGAGCACGTACCTCACGCCCGAGTACGAGGCCGCGTTGGTGATCCCGCACGGCAATACCTGGACGATCGAGGACTCGCATGAAATCTCCAATGTCGTGGGCGAGCACGATGTCGATTTCTGGCTGCGCGCCGAGGATGCCGGCAGCCCGCTGAAGATTTTCCCGTCGATCGGATCGGCGACGCCGCCGACGGTCTACGAGCACGGCGGCGGCTATTACGGCTATCGCGAGATGTCGGCCTTCATGGACGCCGATCCGCGCGTGATCTCGCTGGGCGAGGTGATGGACTGGCCGGCGGTCAACGATCCGAAGAACGGCGCGCATCAGCGCATCTGGGAAATGATCCAGGCGACGATGGATCACGACGGCGTGGTCGAGGGCCATGGCGGCGGCCTGGTCGATGCCGACCCGATCAACGCTTTCGCCGCCGCCGGCCTGTCCTCCGACCACGAGGCGCGCTTGCCCGAAGAGGCGCTGGACAAGCTGCGTCGCGGCGTCTTCATCGAATCGCGCGTGGACCTGACGCGCGTGCTGGTGCCGCTGCTGCTCAAGATTAATCTGCAGGACTGGTCGAACCTCGCGGTCACCACCGACGATCGCGACGTGCTCGCCACCCAGCAGCTCGGCTCGATGGACTACAACATCCGCACCGCCATCGAAGCGGGCCTGGCGCCCGAGGTCGCCTACCAGCTCGGCAGCTACAACACCGCGCGGCACTTCCATATCGACAACCGGGTGGGTTCGATTGCGCCCGGGCGCTACGCCGACGTGGTGCTGCTCCGCGATCCGAAGACCGTCGCCATCGACCGCGTCTACGCCAACGGCAAGCTCGCAGCCAAGGGCGCCGACTACCTGCTGCCGATCCCCAAAATCGACTACCCGAAGTGGGCGCTGCAGACCATCAACATCGGCCGCGACTTGAACGCTGCGGACTTCCGCATCCATGCGCCCGCCGGACGCAAGGACGTGCACGTCGCGCTGATGGAACCGTTCTGGTTCGCGCCGGATTTCATCACCGACACCTTGCCGGTGCAGGCGGACGGCAGCGTCGTCGCCGACCCCGCGCGCGGCATCATCAAGGTGGCGATGGTCGATCGCTACCATGGCACCGCGGCCGTGTCGAAAATGTTCTGGCGCAACGTCGGCCCGAAGACGCCGGGCTCGGCGCTGGCCAGCTCGCAGGAGCACGATCTGCACAACATCTGGGTGGCCGGCAACGACGACGCGGCGATGGCGCTCGCGGTGAACACCATCGCCGGCATGCACGGCGGCTGGGCGCTGGTGAGCGGCGGCAGGGTTGTTGCCAAGGTGCAGCTCGACATCGCCGGGCTGATGACCGCGCGCCCGGTCAACGAGGTCGCCGGCGAGATGGAGCGCCTGCACCAGGCCGCCGACGCGATGGACTGGATCGGCAACCCCGGCCTGCCCGATCGCATGCGCTTCGCCTTTCTCACTGCCTCGCCGTGGAAGTGGCAGCTGGTCGCGCCCTACGCGGGCAACCCGGGTGGCTTCGTCAACGTCGTCACCGGCGAAACCCACGCCGTGCTCTGGTAGGGCCGACGTGAGCGGCGGCATCGGCCGCGCGTGCGCCGCGCTGCTGCTGTGCGTGTTCGCCCCTGCGCTGCAGGCGCATCTGCTGAACATGACGCGGGTGCAGGTGACCATCGGCGCGGACGATCGCGTCGACGTGTCGATGTCGCTGGATCTCACGCGCGCAGCCGGCAGCAGCCTCGCCTACTACCGCCTCAGCCAGAGCCCGGCGCCGCTGACCGATCCGGATATCGCGCCCAAGCTCACGGCGCTGACGCAAGCCATGGCGGTGCGGCTGGACGACATTCTCATCCCTTTGCAGTTGAGCGCGGCGCGTCTCCCGCAGCTGGCGGAATCCGAATTCCTCAACCCCGTCACCTGGCCAATGACCGAAGTCGAGCTGCATGGCCAGCTGCCGCCGGGAGCCGCGGCGGGCAGCGGCAGCCTGCAAGTGCGCTTCGACCCGGCGTTCCCGTATGAGGAGCCGATCGCGCTCACCCTGCAGGCGAGTGACGGCACGCGCCGCATGACGCGCTGGCTGGTCGCTGGGCAGATGAGCCCGCGCTTCGGGCTGCGGCAAGCGCCGCCCGGCGCCGGCACCGAAGTCACCGAAGAAGCCGCCTGGCGCACGCTCGGGCGCTACCTGGTTTTCGGCTTTAAGCACATCCTGCCCGGCGGGCTCGACCACTTGCTGTTCGTGCTCGGCCTGTACCTGGGCACGCGCCGGCTGCGCAGGCTGCTGCTGCTGGTCACCACCTTCACCCTCGCCCACTCGACCACCCTGATCCTGTCGAGCTTTGGCGTGGTGCGCCTGCCCGCGGGCGTGGTCGAGCCGCTGATCGCGCTATCCATTGCCTGGGTCGGGATCGAGAATCTGCTGCCGCATCGGCAGCGCGCCGGTCGCGTGATTCTGGTCTTCGCTTTCGGCCTGCTGCATGGCCTGGGCTTCGCCGCGGCGCTGAAGGAACTGGGCTTGCCGCCGGCACATTTTCTGGGCGCGCTGCTGAGCTTCAACCTGGGCGTGGAGTTCGGCCAGCTCGCGGTGATCGGCATCGCCTTGTTGCTGACGCTCCGGTGGCGGCAGCATCCGCGCTATCGCCCTTGGCTCGTCTTGCCAGGCTCACTCGCCATCGCGCTGCTGGCGCTGGTCTGGACCGTGCAGCGCCTGGTGGAATGAGAGAAGCACTACCGAATTCTGGTAGCCTTACATCCTTGTTCGCCGACAAACGTGTCGCCATGCTTTCCAAGCTCACCAGCAAGAACCAGCTCACGCTGCCCAAGAACGTCGTCAGCCAGTTCCCTGGCGTCGACTACTTCGAGGTGAGCGCGGAGCATGGCCGCATCGTGCTCAAGCCTTTGCGCAAGAGCCGGGTCGACGAAGTCTGGGACAAGATGGCGACGCTCGGCATCACTCAAGGCGATGTCGCCGACGCCATCAAATGGTCGCGGCGCAAACCGAAGGCTTGAAGCTGAAGCCACGCGTCGTCTTCGACACCAACGTGGTGGTGTCTGCCCTACTGTTCCGAGGCGGACACCTCGCGGCGCTGAGACCGCTCTGGCAGGACGCCTGCACGCCGCTGCTGAGCAAGGCCACTGTCGAGGAACTGAGTTCGGTACTGGCTTACACCAAGTTCAATCTCACCGCGGCCGACATCGCCGAGGTGCTGGCGCTGTACCTGCCACATGCTGAAATCGTCAGCCGGGTCCGCGCCTGCCGCCTGATCTGCCGTGACGCAAGTGATCAGCCATTCCTCGACCTCGCGCAATCCGCCAAGGCCGATACCCTGGTCACCGGCGATCGCGATGTGCTCGCGCTCAAAGCGCAAGCACGCTTTGCCATCGTGCAGCCCGCGGAGTTTCTGGCAATGTTCTGACGCGGCTCGGCGACGCGGTTCAAGCGCCGAGCAATTCCGCCAGTACCGCCGCCACGGTCACTGTGGCGCCGCGCAGGTCCTTGAGCCTCAGGCATTCGTCTGCGGCATGGCCGTTCGCCTCACCCAGGGTGCGCGGACCGGCGCCGTAGAGCACGGTCGGGACGCCGGCCGCGGTGTAGTGGCGCGCGTCGGTGTAGAGCGGTACGCCGTGCTCGGCGATGGGCGTGCCGAAGAAGTGCTCGCCATTTCTTTGTAGCGCTTGGGTCATGCGCTCGGACCCGGGCAGCTTCACCAGCGGCATCGCGAACAACAGGCGGCGGATTTCGACGCTTATGCCCGGACAGCTGGCGGCCGTCGTCTCGATGAGCTGGCGCAGCGCGGCTTCGACATCGGCCGGCACTTCTTCGGGAATCATCCGGCGGTCGAGCCTAAAACTCACGCGGTCCGGCACGACGTTGGTATTGATGCCGCCCTCGATCAGGCCGATGTTCAAGGTCGGATGGTCGATGCCGGGAACCGTTGAGCGCTGCGACTTCAGAGCCTCGCGCGATGCGTACAGCGCCTGCAGGATCGTCGTCGTGGCGGCGAGTGCGTCGATGCCGGACTCGGGCATCGCGGCATGGCCCTGGCGGCCGCGCACCGTCACTTCCAAATGCAGGCAGCCGTTGTGCGCGGTGGTGACGGCGTAGGAGAAGCCCGCGCCGATGGCGTAGTCCGGCTGGCTCAGACCCTGTTCCAGAATCAGCTTCGGACCGATGTCGCCACCGACCTCCTCGTCGTAGGTGAAGTGCAGTTCAACGCAGCCGTTGAGCGCTACTCCATCCGCCGACAGCTTCTGCAGAGCACGCAGCGCGAAGGTGTACGTCGCGAAGTCGGATTTGCTGACCGCGACGCCGCGACCGAACATCGTCGGACCGTGCACCGGATCATTGATCACGGTCGCGCCGTAAGGCTCCTGCGTCCAGCCCAGGCCCGGGGGCACCACGTCGCCGTGCGCATTGAGCGCGATCGTCGGGCCACCGCTGCCGAAGCGCTGGCGCACGATCAGGTTGGTCGCGGAAATCATGCCGACACTGCACACGAGATCGTCCGGCACCGCATGCGCTTCGACGCTGAAGCCGAGCGCGGTCAGCAGCGCCTGCGCCTTGGCCGCGTGCGCCGCGCAATCGCCCGGCGGATTGTCGGTGGGCACGCGCACCAGCGCGGCGAGGAAAGCACTGGCGGCGTCGAAGTCGGTGTCGACGTGGCGCGCGATCGCGTTCTGCAAATCGATGGACATTGAGGGCGGTCTTCCGGGCTAGGCGAAGTGCTGCAGAAAGTCGGTGAACACGTCGGCCGCGACTTGCGCGTCGTCGGCGCTCAGCGTCTCCGCCGGGTGATGGCTGATGCCGCCGTTGCCGCAGCGCACGAACAGCATGCCGACCTCGGTGATGCGGGAGAGCATCATCGCGTCGTGGCCGGCGCCGCTGGGCAAATGGCGGCTGGTGTTGACGTCGGTGACGCGGCGAATGCTGGCGTCGAGCTGCGCCTGCAAGCGCGGCGCGCAAGGCGTGGCTGCGGCGCGCAGCACGCGATCGATCCTGATGTCGACGCGACGCCGATAACCGATGCGTTCGATCTCCGCCAGCACATCGGCGACCGCCGCATCACGCAGCGCATCGTCCGGCGCACGCACATCCAGCGACAGCTCGCAGCGGCCGGGGATGACGTTGATCGCGCCATTGGGCACGTCCAGTTTTCCCACGGTGCCGACCAGCCCCGGCGCCAGCGAGCAGCGGCGCTCGACCAGCAGCACGATCTCGGCGGCCGCGGCCGCGGCGTCGCGGCGCAGCGCCATCGGCACCGTGCCGGAGTGGCCGGCGAGGCCGGTGATGGACAGCAGATACCGCTCGCTGCCGTTGATGGCGGTGACCACGCCGAGCGCCTGGTTTTCTTCGAGCAGCACCGGGCCCTGTTCGATATGCACCTCGACGTAACCGAGCAGCTCTTCGCGCTTGCGCGCCAGCGCTGGAATCTGCGCCGGATCGTGGCCGGCCGCGAGTAACCCATCGCGCATCGAGACGCCGGCATCGTCGAGCCGATCCAGCAGCGCCTCGTCGAAAGCACCGGCGATGGCGCTGCTGCCCAGGAACGTGCTCTTGAAGCGCACGCCCTCCTCATCGCTGAAGCCGATCACCTCCAGATGAAACGGCAGCGCGGCACCGGAGCGCTGCAGCGTCGCGGCGACAACGATCGGCAGCAGGATGCCGAGGCGTCCGTCGTAGCGGCCGCCATCGACCACGGTGTCGTAATGCGATCCGGTCAGCAGCGTCCCGGCACCGGCGCGCGCGCTGCGCAGGCGGCCGACGACATTGCCGATCGCATCGATCCCCGCCTCCATGCCGGCCTGCAGCATCCAGTCCAGCAGCCGCAAAGCCACCGCGCGATGCGGCGCGCTCATGAAGGTGCAGGTGAGCGCGTCGGCTTGCTCGCTGTGGCGCGCGAGCCGGTCCGCCATCGCCAGGATCAGCGGGCCGGCGGGCTCGGCGACGCGCTCGGCCAGGCGGAACGCGGCGATGCGGTCGATCTGCTCCAGCGCCGTCGCCAGCTCGGTGACGACGTCGTTGCCCAGGCGGCGCTCGAAGTGCCGCAGGATCGCCGCGCGATCGTGGCCCTTGACCGACAGCACGAAGGGGAAGCCGAAGCGCACGTTGTAGGCATCGTTCATCGCCTGCAGCCGCGCGTACTCCTCCGCCGTGCATGCCGCAAGCCCCGCGCCGGCCTGCTCGCTGCTGGATTCGGCGGTGAGCGTGCCGCGGATCGCAGCGCGGCCGGCGAGCTCGGGATGCGCGCGGACCAGGGCCAGTTGCTGCGCGGCGGGTGCGCGGCGCACGGCGGCGCACATGGCGTCGTGAAGATCGAGGCGCGTGGCGAAAGGGCGCAGCGCGCAGACCTGCTCGGCGACCCAGGGGGAGTGCTCGAAGATGCTGGCGAGCGCGGAGGTGAATTCCGCCGCGGTGCAAGCATTCAAGGTTTCCAGAGCGAGGGCAGTCATGTCAGATCAAAAGATCGTAGGTTGGGGTGAGCTTGCGAACCCCAACATTCCGCCGCGTCCCCGTTGGGGTTCGCCGCGGGTCACCCCAACCTACAAAAAAATCGCATGCGACGCTCATGTTGTCGGCGCCGGAAACCGCTCGATCCAGTGCCTGGCGATATCGATGCGCCGGCAGATCCAGACCTGCGGATGCGCGGCCGCGTAGTCGACGAACCGCGCCAGCGACGCCAGCCGCGCGGGCCGCCCGACGATGCGCGAATGCAAACCGATCGACAGCATCTTCGGCGCGTTCAGGCCCTGCGGATCGCCCTCGGCGTAGAGCACGTCGAAGGCGTCGCGCAGATGATCGAAGAATTGCGTGCCGCTGTTGAAACCACCTGGGCTGGCGAAGCGCATGTCGTTGGTGTCGAGCGTGTAGGGCACGACGAGTTGCGGCCTGATGCCATCGGCGGTCTGTACGCGAGTCCAGTACGGCAGATCGTCGGCGTAGGAATCGGCGTCGTAGACGAAGCCGCCGTGCTCCACCACCAGGCGCCGCGTGTTCGGGCTGTCGCGGCCGGTGTACCAGCCCAGCGGCGCACTGCCGGTGATGGCGGTGTGGATCGCCACCGCGTCGCGGATGTGCGCGCGCTCGGTGGCTTCATCGACGTTCTGGTAACTGATCCAGCGCAGGCCGTGGCAGGCGAGTTCATGACCGAGTTCGCGGCAGGCGGTGGCCACTTCCGGATTGCGCTGCAGCGCTTCGGCGACGGCGAAGATCGTCAGCGGCAGACCGCGTGATTCGAACAGCCGCAGCACCCGCCAAAAGCCGGCGCGCGATCCGTATTCGTACAGCGACTCCATGCTCATGTGGCGCGCCGGATACGCCTGCGCGCCGACGATCTCCGACAGGAAGGTTTCCGATGCCGCATCGCCATGCAGCACGCAGTTCTCCGCGCCCTCCTCGACGTTGAGCACGAATTGCAGCGCGATGCGGGCGCCGCCCGGCCACCGCGCATGCGGCGGATGGCGGCCATAGCCGGCGAGATCGCGCGGGTAGTTCGCGTCACGCATCAGGGCGCCAGCACGGCACGCAGATCGACGCCGGCATCGCGCTGTTCGGTCAGCTGCAATCCGTCGACGACATGTTCCAGGTGATGCAGCATCAGCGCGGCCGCTGTCGGCGAGCGTTTCTCCAGCGCCGCCGCCAGTTCGCTGTGTTCGTCGGGCGGGCAGGACTGCGTGCCCGGTGCCTGATACAGCGCGATGATCAGCGACGAGCGCGACACCAGCTCGCGTAGCAGCTCCAGCAAGGTCGCGTTGCCGGCGACCTCGGCGATGATCAGGTGAAACTCGCCCGACAGCCGGATCATGGTGCGCCGGTCGTTGGCGCGCCAGGCCGCTTTCTCCTGCGCCAGGTGCTCGCGGATCCGCTGCACGTCAGCACGCCTGGCGAGCTTGAGAAACTTGTCGACGATGCCCGGCTCCAGAAGACGCCGTGCCTCGAAAATATCCAGCGCATCCTTCGGCGTAGGCTTGCTCACCTCGGCGCCGCGGTTGGGCAGCAGCGTCACCAGGCGCTCGTTGGCGAGACGCTGCAAGACCTGGCGCACGCGCGTGCGGCCGAGGCCGAAAATTTCGCAGAGACGGTTTTCGATCAGCCGCGTCCCCGGTGGCAGGCTGTGATCCATGATCGCCTGGCAGATGCGCTCGTAGGCCTGCTGCACGCTGCCGCTGTTGACGGCGACTGTGGCGACCGCGTCTTTGGCGACGGCTTGCCTGTCCGTGAGCTTCTTCGCGGCGGAACGCACCGTCACGGGCGCGGAAATGTCGGGGCGATTCATGTCGACACCGGCAGGCCGCGAAGGTGCACCTTGCCGATGGCGCGGTCGTCACCCAGCGTCATCAGCACCAGCAGTTTTTCGCTCAGCGACCGCGTCGCCGCCATGCGCCGCGCGAGCAGCGGCGTGGCGGTGAGATCCAGCGCGATGAAGTCGGCTTCGCAGCCCGCGCGGAAGCTGCCGATGCGATCTGCCAGATGCAGGATGCGCGCGCCGCCCAGCGTCGCCAGATAGAACGCGCGCAACGGCGACAAACGCTGCTGCTGCAACTGCGCCACCTTGTAGGCCTCGCCCATCGTGCGCAGCAGGCTGAAGCTGGTGCCGCCGCCGACGTCCGTCGCCAGGCCATAGCGCAGGCCCGCAGCGTCGCTCGCGGCAAAGTCGAACAGGCCGCTACCGAGATAGAGATTCGAAGTCGGCGAACACGCGGCGCAGGCACCGCAGGCCGCCATTCGGCTGCGATCGGCGCTGTCCAGATGCACGCAGTGCGCGTAGGTCGCACGCTCGCGCAGCAGGCCGTAGTGATCGTAGACGTCCAGATAACTGCGCGCCCAGGGGAACAGCTG
The DNA here is from genome assembly GCA_964246995.1 of uncultured Hydrocarboniphaga sp. Classification (GTDB taxonomy): domain Bacteria; phylum Pseudomonadota; class Gammaproteobacteria; order Nevskiales; family Nevskiaceae; genus Hydrocarboniphaga. Next base: position 25,931 of record CAXTSJ010000004.1, on the reverse strand, counting down.
CTTCACCCAGGCGATCTCGTCGCGATTCTCGGCAAGATGGCTGTGGATGTAGACGCTCGGATAGTCCCGCGCGAGGCGGCCGGCGCTTGTCAGTTGCGCTTCGGTGGAGGTCGGCGCGAAGCGCGGCGTGATCGCGACGTGCAGGCGATCCAGCCCGTGCCAATGCTCGATCAGCTCGCGCGATTCGCGCTCGCCGCTCTCAGCGGTGTCGCGAAGATAGTCGGGGCAGTTGCGGTCCATCAGCACCTTGCCCGCGATCATGCGCAGCCCGCGTGCCTGCGCCGCGTCGAAGAAGCTGTCGACCGATGCCTTGTGCACGCTGCAGAACACCTGCGCGGTGGTGGTGCCGTTGCGCAGCAACTCGTCAAGAAAGAATCCGGCGACCTCGCGCCCATGCGCGTAATCGGCGAAGCGCGCCTCCGTTGGGAAGGTATAGTCGTTGAGCCAGTCCAGCAGCTGGCGACCGCCGGAGGCGATCATGTCGGTCTGCGGGCAGTGGATGTGGGTGTCGATGAAGCCCGGCATCAGCAGGGCGTTGTCGTGCATGGTCAGCGTGGCGCTGTCCGGCAACTGCGGCAGCAGCGCGGATGCCGGGCCAACGCTCCGGACGCGCCCGTCCTCGATCAGCAGCAGGCCATCGTCGAAATACTCGTAGGCATTGGCGTCGTCCTGCTCGCCGGGGTCGGACAGGAAATGCAGACAGGCGCCGCGATGCGCGCTGAGGCCTTGCGAGGCGGCGTTCATCGCGGCGCTCCGCTGTCGACCCAGGCCAGAACGGTGGCGCGCTCGTCGTCGGTCATGTGGGTGAGGTTGCCGATGGGCATCGCGCGGGTGCTGACCTGCTGACGGATTTCCGCGGTCTGTCTGAGGATGCGCTCCGGCGTGTCGAGCATGTGGCCCTTGGGTGCGGACGCAAAGCCGGCTTGCGTCGGATGCTCGGCGTGGCAGCTGGCGCAGCGGTTGTGGATGATGGCTTGCGCTTGCACAAAGGTCGGCACGCTCGTGTTCGCAGCGTTCACGATCGGCGCGGGCCGCAGCGCGAACACGATCACCGCGATCGCCAAGACACCGATGATCAGCGCAACCGGCGATGTGCGACCGCCGCGCTCGTGCGCCTTGTGCCGCGCGACGAACCAGGTACGGATCGCGGCACCGGCGATGCTCAAGCCGATGAGCACGAGCCAGTTCTGCTCGGCGCCGTAAGTCATCGCGTAGTGATTGCTGATCATCGTCAGCAGCACCGGGAGCGTGAAATAAGTGTTGTGCACCGAGCGCTGCTTGGCGCGGATGCCGTGCGCCGGATCGGGTGATTGCCCGGCGCACGCGGCGGCCACCATCGCGCGCTGGCCGGGGATGATCACGAAGAACACGTTGCCGACCATGATGGTGCCGAGCATCGCGCCAAAATGCAGGAAGGCGCCGCGGCCGCTGAACACCGAGCACAGACCCCAGGCGGCAACGCACAACAGCAGTCCCAGCACGGCCGGCAGAGCGCGCTCGCTCTTGCCCAGTGGCGAGCGGCAGAGGCCGTCGTAGATCAGCCAGCCGCCGGCGAGCGCGGTGATGCCGATGCCGATCGCCTGCCACGGTTGGAGCGCTGCGACGGCAGGGTCGATCAGGTAGATCGTTGGCGATGCGTAGTACAGCAGGCAGAGCAGGAAGAACCCCGAGAGCCAGGTGCTGTAGGCCTCCCAGTAGAACCAGTGCAGGTGGTCGGGGATTGTGGCGGGCGCGGTTTTGTACTTCTGCGGGTTGTAGAAGCCGCCACCGTGCACGGCCCAGAGTTCGCCGCCGACGCCCTTGCTCCTGAGGTTTTCGTCCGTGGGGGCGAGCAGATGATTGTCGAGCCAGATGAAGTAGAAGGACGCGCCGATCCAGGCGATGCCGACGATGAGGTGGGTCCATCTGGCGAGTAGGCTGAGCCATTCGATGAGGTAGGCGTGCATCAGCTTTGGCGCCTGTTGACGTTGTTGCTGTCGCTCTGGGCCTTTTCGTTCTGATGGTTTGCACGCCTTGCCGGCGGGGCCTTACTTTCTTTGCTTGTGCAAAGAAAGTAAGCAAAGAAAGCACACCCTGGCGCCGCAGTCTCGCTACGCGAGACTCCCCTGCGCTGCTCGCCTGCTCCGGACCGGCGCCAACGCGACATCCCTGTCGCGTAGCCGCCTCGCGTGGCCATCCAGGCCACGCGTTCCCTCCGCAGGCTCCGCTGCTCGGTGCGGCACAAGGGACTGCACGTCAACAGCCAAGACGACAGTTCTGTAGGTTGTGGTGAGCACAGCGAACCCCAACGGTTGGAGGGGCGCTGTTGGGGTTCGCTACGCTCACCCCAACCTACAAAGGCTGCGCATCGCGCAGCGAGTGGCTGTTGCTTTTGATGTACCCCCCTTTTGAGTCGCCGGTTGTTGAGGCGCGCGCAGTGGGTCACGCGAACAGGATGTTCGCGTGAGGGGGCAACGCGACAGGGACGTCGCGTCGCCCCCGACCCCGAGCACGTCTCAACAGCCGGGGACCGATGCCGCAGGCATCGGCGACTCATCAGGGCGTGCTTTTCTTGGTTACTTCTTTTGCACGAGCAAAAGAAGTAACCCCCCGCCGGGCAGGCGTGCAAACCCTCAGCACGGGCCGGCCCAGAGCGAGAGCCACAAACAGAAGACACCCTAGGCATCCGGATGAAACCCCTTGCCCAGCGCCGCCGGCTGATTCAACAGGATCGTCTTCGGATCCCGGCAAATGATCACCAGCACCACCACCGTCGCCAGGTACGGCAGCATCGACAGGAATTCCGATGGCACGTTCAGACCAAACCCTTGCGCATAAAGCTGCAACACCGTCACCCCGCCGAACAGGTACGCGCCCAACAAAACGCGTAGCGGCTTCCAGGTCGCGAATACCACCAGCGCCAGCGCGATCCAGCCGCGCCCGGAACTCATGCCCTCCACCCACATCGGCGTCAGCGCCGTCGACAGATACGCGCCCGCGATGCCGCTGCAGGCGCCGCCGAACATCACCGCCAGATAGCGGATCTTCAGCACCGGGTGGCCGATGGCATGCGACACCGCGGGCGCCTCGCCAACGGCGCGCATCTTCAGGCCCGCGTGCGTGCGATGCAGAAACCATTGCACCGCGACGTACAGGACGATGGATCCGTAGACCAGGATGTTGAAGCGGAACAGCAGCGGCCCGAGCACCGGGATGTCGCTGAGCAGCGGGATCTGCAGCGGCGCGGCGCCGGTGATCGGCTGCCCGGCGAAACTGCGCCCCGCGAACGCCGACAGGCCGGTGCCGAACAGCGTCAGCGCCAGGCCGGTCGCGACCTGGTTGGTCTGCAGGCTGATGGTCAGAAAGCCGAACATCAGCGACATCGAGACGCCGGCCGCCGCGGCCGCCAGGTAACCGAGCGCCAGGCTGCCGGTGGTCAGGCCGACGATGAATCCCACCACGGCGCCGACCAGCATCATGCCCTCGACGCCCAGGTTGAGGACGCCGGCTTTCTCCGTCACCAGTTCACCGAGCGCGGCGTAGATCAGCGGCGTCGCCGCGACCACGGTGCTGACGAAAATCGCGATCAGTTGGTCGAGGCTCACGCGGCCCTCCGGCGCTTGACGCGGAACATCACGAACAGATCCGCGGCCAGCAGATAGAACAGCAGCAGCCCCTGGAACAGTCCCGTCACCGCCGACGGCAGCGCCAGCTCGATCTGCGCCTGTTCGCCGCCCAGATACAGCAGCGACATCAGCATCGACGCCAGCAGAATGCCGCCCGGATGCAGGCGCCCGACGAAGGCGACGATGATCGCGGCGAAGCCATAGCCGGGCGACACCTGCGGTTGCAATTGCCCGATCGGCCCGGCGACTTCGCCGATGCCGGCAAGCCCCGCCGCGCCGCCGCTGATCAGCAGCGCCAGCCAGATGTTGCGGCGTTCGCTGAAGCCGGCATACGCGGCCGCGGCCGGCGCCAGGCCGGCGACCTGCATGCGATAGCCGGCGAAGGTCCTGGTCGTGAACACCCAGGACACGCCCGTCAGAGCCAATGCGAACACGAAGCCCAGATGCGTGCGCGTGCCCTCCCACAGAACAGGCAGCAACTCCCAGTCGTTGAAGCTGCGCGACTGTGGAAAATTGAAGCCCGCCGGATCGCGCCAGGGGCCGTGCACCAGATAGCTCAGCAGCAGCTGGCCGACGTAGACCAGCATCAGGCTGACGAGGATTTCGCTGGTGTTGAAGCGCGTGCGCAAAAAAGCCGGGATCGCGGCCCAGGCCATGCCGCCGGCCACGCCAGCGAGCAGCATCAGCGGCAGCACCCATGACGATTCCGTCTCGCCGAAGGCCAGGGCGACACCGGCGCCGGCGATGGCGCCGACGGTGAGCTGGCCTTCGGCACCGATGTTCCAGACGTTGGCGCGAAACCCCACCGCCAGCCCCAGCGCACACAGCAGCAGCGGCGTGGTTTTCAGCAGCAGTTCGCCGATGCCATAGACGCTCGCCAGCGGCTTGATGAAGAACACGCGGAAGGCGTTCACCGGGTCCTTGCCCAGCAGCAGGAAGATGATCATGCCGGTGACCAGCATCAGCGCGGCCGCGATCAGCGGCGCCGCCAGGCGCATGGCGTCGGAAGGCGCGGCGCGCTTCTCAAGCTGCAGCATCGCGCGCTCCGGCCCCGATAAATCCGCCCGACATCCAGTCGCCGATCTCGGCGACGCTGGTCTGCGCCGCGGTGCGCGACGGCGACAGGCGCCCCTGCGCGATGACGGTGATGCGGTCGCAGATGGCGAACAGCTCGTCGAGTTCTTCGGACACCACCAGCACCGCGACGCCCTGGTCGCGCAGATCGATCAGCGCCTGCCGGATCATCTGCGAGGCGCCCACGTCCACGCCCCAGGTCGGCTGCGCCGCGATCATCACCCTGGGCTTGAGCAGGGTTTCGCGGCCGACGATGAACTTCTGCAGATTGCCGCCGGACAGGCTGCTCGCCGCCGACTGATCGCCATTGCACTTGACCTTGAAGTCGGCGATCGCCCGGCTCGCGAACGCGCGCGCCGCGCGCTGATCCACCATGCCGAAACGCAGCATGCCGGCGTCCGAACCGGTGAGCAGGGCGTTGTCCGACAGGCTCATCGGCGGCACCGCGCCGCGGCCGAGGCGCTCTTCGGGCACGAAGCTCAGTCCCAATCGCCGGCGTTGCGAAGGATTCATCAGCCCCGCCGACTGGCCGCACAGGCGCACCGCGCCGGCGGCGCCGCTGAGCCGTTCGCCGGAGAGCGCCGCCATCAGTTCCTTCTGGCCGTTGCCCGATACGCCGGCGATGCCGACGATCTCGCCGCTGCGAACGCGCAAGTCGATGTTCTGCAGATGCGTGCCGAAGGGATCGCGCGAAGCCAGGCTCATGTTGGTCAGCTCCAGCATGATCTCGCCGGGTTCGCGCGGCGTCAGCCGGCACTCGGACAATTCGCCACCGATCATCAGTCGGGCGAGGCTGGCGCTACTCTCGTTTTTCGGCGCCGCGGTGCCGCTGAGCTTGCCGCCGCGCAGCACGGTGGCGGTGTCGCACAGCTCGCGGATCTCGTCGAGCTTGTGGCTAATGTAGAGAATGCTGATGCCTTCTGATGCCAGCCGGCGCAGCGTGCCGAACAGTTTCTGCACTGCCTGCGGCGTGAGCACCGAGGTCGGCTCGTCCATGATCAGCAGCCGCGGCGCCTGCAGCAGGCAGCGCACGATCTCCACGCGCTGACGCTCGCCCACCGACATGCTGTGCACCAGCCGCTTGGGGTCCACCGGCAGGCCGTAACGCTCGGAGACTTCGATGATCCGCGCGTCGAGCGTCGACGGCGCGGCGCGGTGGTCCAAAGCCAGCGCGATGTTCTCGGCCACGGTCAGCGTCTCGAACAGCGAGAAGTGCTGGAACACCATGCCGACGCCCAGTTCGCGCGCTTTCGCCGGGCTGTCGATGACCACCGCGCGGCCTTCCCATTCAATGCGACCGGCATCGGGACGGATGACGCCGTAGACGATCTTCATCAGCGTGCTCTTGCCAGCGCCGTTCTCGCCCATCAGCGCGTGGATTTCGCCGGGCTGCACGGTGAGATCCACGCCATCGTTGGCGATGACGCCGGGATAGCGCTTGGTGATGCCGCTCAGAACCAGGCGCGGCGGGTTCGTCATCGGGCCGGCTGGCATGCGGCGCATCCTTCGGCGCTGGCGCCATCGCAGGTGTCGGTCGGGATGGCGTCGGTGCGCTCGGGGGCCGCGAGCGTTTGCAGCAACTGCGCGGCAACGCTCACCGCGATCGCCGCTGGCCACTTGCTGGCAATGCCCTCGACACCGATCGGGCACACCAGCCGCGCGATGCGCGCCGCGTCGAAACCGTCTTCGCGCGACAGCCGCGAGCGGAATCGCGCGGCCTTGCTGGCGGAGCCGATGAGCCCGGCGAAAGCAAAATCGTTGCGCGCAAGGATTGCGCGGCACAACGCGTAGTCGAGCGCGTGATCGTGGGTCATGACGATGAAGCGCGCGCCGGCCGGCGCGAGTGCAACGGTGGCCGCGGGGTCCTGAGTGTTGCGGATGCGGATGTGCTCGGGGCAATCGGCCGGAAACAGCTCGGCGCGCGAGTCGATCCAGGTGAGGCTCAAGGGAAGTTCTGCCAGCAGTTTCGCGATCGCCTGGCCGACGTGGCCTGCGCCATAGAGCCAGACGGGCGGGTGGGCGTCGGTCAGGCATTCGGTGAGGGTGATGCTTGAGGCGGAGCGGAGCACTCGTACCTTGCTCGTGGAATCGACGGTGCGATGTTGGGGTTCGCTGCGGCGTTCTGGCCCGGTCGGGACATGACATTGAGTCATGTCCCGATTAGCCAAACGCCCCCAACCTACGGTACGGGAGACGGTGCCGCATTCAAGTTGCACGCGTAATCTTAGGTTGGGGCTAGCGAACCCCAACGCTTCAAGCACCGGCCGATCCACCGCCGTATACCGCTCGAACCACAACTCCACGACGCCGCCGCAGCACTGCGCCAGCTCCCGGCCCAGTACCAGGCGCTGCAAGCGCGCGGGCGCGGCGGTGATCGGCAACAGATCGCGCGCCGCACTGATCGCCTCCCATTCCAGGTGCCCGCCGCCGATGGTGCCGGCGATGCCGTGCTCCGTCACCAGCATGCAGGCGCCGGTTTCGCGCGGGGCCGACCCGCGGACATTCGCGACCAGCACGCGCACCACGGACGCATGGCTGCGCAAGGCGTCGAGCGCCGCACGCGGCCAGCTCTGCATCGGCTGCAAACCGGCACCGGCCGATGACACAACGCAGGCGGGCGCGGGCAGACTCATGCGACTTGCGCAATCTGATCAAGCCGCAGCGCATCGATCGCGCGCAGCACCGCTTCGGGTGTCGCCGGCGCATGCAGATCCGGCAGGCAACGCGGCGCACCGCAGGCGGCGACCGCGTCGCGGATCGCATAGAGCACCGACATCGCCAGCATCAGCGGCGGCTCGCCGACGGCCTTGGAGCGATAGATCGTGTCCTCGCGATTGGGCTCGTGCTGCAGCAGGTGCACATGCGCGGCCGCCGGCCAGTCGCGTGCGGTCGGTATCTTGTAGGTGGCGGGCGCGTGGGTTTTCAGCTCGCCGCGCTGGTTCCACCAGAGTTCTTCGGACGTGAGCCAGCCGGCGCCCTGCAGGAATCCGCCTTCGATCTGGCCGATGTCCAGCGCCGGGTTCAGCGAGCGCCCGACGTCGTGAAGGATGTCGACGCGCAGCAGCTGCGTCTCGCCGGTGAGCGTGTCGACGGCAACTTCGCTCACCGCCGCGCCGTAGGCGAAATAGAAGAACGGCCGGCCGGTAAGCGTGTTGCGGTTCCAGTGGATTTTCGGCGTGCGATAGAAGCCGGTCGCCGACAAGGAGATGCGCGCCTCGTAAGCCTGGGCGATGAACTTGGCGAAGCTCAAGGCATGCGCGCCGAGCCAGACCACGCCGTCGTCGAAACGGATTTGCGCAGGCTCGAGATGATGCGCAGCCGCTGCCCATTCCACCAGCCGCGCGCGGATCGTCTGCGCGGCCGCCTGCGCCGCCTTGCCATTGAGATCGGAGCCGCTGCTTGCGGCAGTGGCGGAAGTGTTCGGCACCTTGCTGGTGTCAGCCGCGGTCACACGGATCGCCGATAGCGGCAAGCCGAGTTCGGTGGCCACCACCTGCGCCACCTTGGTGTAGAGCCCCTGCCCCATCTCGGTGCCGCCGTGGTTGAGCAGCACGGTGCCGTCGTTGTAGATGTGCAGCAGCGCGCCGGCCTGGTTGTAGATCGTGGCGTTGAAGGAGATGCCGAACTTGACCGGCGTCAGTGCAATGCCGCGCTTGATGATGGCATTGCGCGCGTTCCACTGCGCAAGCGCCTCGCGACGCTCGCGATAAGCGCTGCTCGCCTCCAGCTGATCGGTGATCTGCGGCAGCACGTTGTCTTCGACTGTCATGCCGTAAGGGGTGACGTTGCGCGTGTCGATGCCGTAGAAATTCAAGCGCCGCACGTCGAGCGCATCGAGGCCGAGGGTGCGCGCAATATCGTCGAGCACACGCTCGATCACCATCATCCCCTGTGGCCCGCCGAAGCCGCGGAACGCGGTGTTCGATACGGTGTTGGTCTTGCAACGATGCGAGACGATTTGGATATGCTCGATGAAGTAGGCGTTGTCGACGTGGCAGACCGCGCGGTCGTTCACCGGCCCGGACAGATCGGCCGAGTAGCCGCAGCGCGAGGCCAGCATCACGCTCAGTGCCAACACGCGGCCGTCAACGTCGTAGCCAACGTCGTAGTCGACGACGAAGTCATGCCGCTTGCCGGTGGCGAGCATGTCGACGTCGCGATCCAGACGCAGCTTCACCGGCCGCCCGGTCTTGTGCGCGAGCACCGCCGCTGCAGCGGCGAGTAGCGCGGGCTGGCTCTCCTTGCCGCCGAAGCCGCCGCCCATGCGCCGGCACTGCACCACCACGTCATGCGCGCGCCGCTTGAGCGCGTGCGCGACGATGTGCTGCACCTCGGTGGGATGCTGGGTGGAGCTGTGGATCAGCATCGCGCCGTCTTCCTGCGGCAAGGCGATGGCGATCTGGCCCTCCAGATAGAAATGATCCTGGCCGCCGATGCTCAGCGTGCCCTGCAGGCGATGCGGCGCCTGCGCCAGCGCCGCCTGCGGATCGCCGCGCACCAGCGTGTGGCTGGGCAGCACGGTGCTCTGCGCGGCGAGCGCGCTGCGGACGTCGAGAATCGCCGGCAGTTCCTCAAAGTCGACCTGCGCGTGCAAGACGGCGCGACGCGCGCAGGCATAGCTCGTGGCCGCGACGGCGAACATCGGCTGGCCGGCGTACTGCACGAGCGTGTCGGTGAAGATCGGGTCGTCGTGGACGCTGCTGCCGTAGTTGTTCTCGCCCGGCACGTCGGCCGGCAAGGCGGTTGCGACGACACCCGGCGCGGCGATGACCGCCGACAGACCGATGGAGCGCACTCGCGCATGCGCAACCCGGCTCAGCCCGAAAGCCGCGTGCAGCGTGTTGGCCGGCAGCGGAATGTCGTCGCAGTAAAGCGCGTGGCCACCGACATGCAGATGCGCGCTGTCATGGCGCACCGCGCTGCCGGCGATCGCGCCGCCCTGGTTCGAGAAGCTGTGGCTCACGAAGCCTCCGCGAGCGCGTCGTCGGTGCGCAGAACGATCGAGACTTCCGCGTGCTCATACCAGAACCGGCGGAGCAGGTTGCCGGCGCCGCGCAGGCGATAGGCGCTGCTCGCGCGCATGTCGGACAGCGGCGCAAAGTCGGCGGCCAGCGCATCGATCGCCGCAATGAGACTCGCCTCGCTCCAGGGCTGTCCGCGCAAGGCGTTCTCCGCTCCGCGCGCGCGCGCCGGCGTCGCCGCCATGCCGCCGAAGGCGATGCGCGCATCGACGATCGCATCACCGTCGACCACCACGGCGATGCCCAGGCACACCGCGGAAATGTCCTGCTCAAAGCGCTTGGAAAGCTTGTAGCTCGCCACCCTTGCACCCGCCATCGCAGGCGGCACGATCACCGCGGCGACGAACTCGCCCGGAACCAAATCTTTTTTCTGATAGCCCAAATAAAAATCTTCCAGCGGCACGCGGCGCGTGGCCGATGCGCCGCGCACCTCCAGGCTGGCGCCGAGCGCGATCAGCGCCGGCATCGAATCGCCGATCGGCGAGCCGTTGGCGAGGTTGCCGCAGAGCGTCGCCGAGTTGCGCACCGGCGGCGAGGCGAAGCGCTGCGTGACTTCGGCCAGCGCCGGATGCGCCGCGACCAGTGCCGGCCAGGCGTCGGTGAGCGATACCGCGGCGCCGATGCGCAGGCCACCTGCAGTGCTCTCGACCTCTTGCAATTCGGCGACGTCGCCCAGGTAGATGATGTCCGGCAGATCGCGCAACTGCTTGGTCACCCATAGACCGACGTCGGTGCCACCGGCGAGCAAGGTGGCTTGCGGGCGCAGCGCGAGCGCGGCATCGAGTTGTGCCTGCGTTCGCGGCGCGATGTAGCCCGGCAGTTGCAGAACCGATTCACGCCGCACAAGGGCGAGCGCGTGCCGACGCGATGACGACTGCGCGTCGGCGCGGCTCCAGCGCGCGGGCTCGGGCAGCGCGCGCATGCCGCAGCCGGCGTCGATGATCGGCCGGTAGCCGGTGCAGCGGCAGAGATTGCCCGACAGCGATTCGACCACGGCCTCGCGCGACGGCGTCTGGCTTTGCAGATACAGCGCGAACAGCGACATGACGAAGCCCGGCGTGCAGAAGCCGCATTGCGACGCGTGGGCTTCGACCATCGCCTGCTGTACCGGGTGCAAAACATCGCCGTCCTGCAGACTCTCGACGGTGACCAGTTCCTTGCCGTCGATCGTGGCTAAAAAGCGGATGCAGGAGTTGATCGCGCGGTAGCGCATCGGCTCGCCGTCGTCATCGTTTGTCAGTTCGCCGAGTACGACGGTGCAGGCGCCGCAATCGCCTTCCGCGCAGCCTTCCTTGGTACCGCAGCGGCCGGCGTGTTCACGCAGGTATTCGAGCAAGGTGGTGGTCGCCGGCAACGGCGGCGCGACGACGGTCTGGCCGTCGAGGATGAAGCGCACTGCCTGTGATTCGTCCGAATGCATCAGCATGCGTAGGTTCGGGGCCTTTGGCCCCGGTCGGGACATGACATTGAGTCATGTCCCGATAAGCCAAACGCCGAAGCGAACCCCAACATCGCACGGTCGATCGAGGGCGCCCCGTTGGGGTTCGATTCGCTCACCGCCAACCTACGTTTTGAATTGCGATCCGGGCCTGTCATCTTCTCAACTGCCGCGATACGTCGAATAGCTCCACGGCGAAACCAGCAACGGCACGTGGTAGTTCGCCTGCGCGTCCGCGATGCCGAACCCGAGGACGATCTCGTCGAGAAAAGCGGGCTCGGGCAGGCTCACGCCGCAAGCCTTGAAGTAGTCGCCGACCGCGAACACCAGTTCGTACACGCCTTTCGAAAAAGGCTCGCCTTGCAGCAGCGGCGCGTCGGTACGGCCGTCGGCATTGGTGCGCGTCTGCACCAGCAACTCGCGCGCGGCGCCGCCGCGATACAGGGCCACGCCGACGCCGCCGGCCGGCCGGCCGTGCGCGGTATCGAGGACGTGTGTAGTGAGCTTGCCCATGCGCTGATCCTTGCGTTGTCTTTGATGGGGGCGGCGTGAATCGCCATCGACACCGCCATATTGCATACAAAACTTGTCGCGATTGTTGCAAGGCACGTGCCACGGGCTTTTGCCTGAAGGGCTTTTCGCGAGCGTATTCGAAACAGCGACCCGCTTGCGGCGAAGCTTCACTTCGCGCCCACAACGGGGTCGGCCACCATCGACGCTCAGGCCCACTGGGCGCGATCACTCGGGCTGCAGCACCAGCCGACGGCATCAGCCGATCCTGAATGTGGCATGACCATTGCCTATTCCGATGGGGCAGTTTTTGTATGCAATCTTTCACCACCATTTATCAATCGCAGCTCCGCCTCCGGTTATGGCGAGGCGCAGATGAAGTCGGGAGAACTCACCATCAAGCGCGACATCCAGCATCCGCGATCGGCGTCCGCCCGCCCTTGGCTGGCGCGTCTGCTCGGCCTGGGCCTGAGCATCATCGCGGTCGCGGCACCAGCGGCGCCGTTGAAAGTGGCCTTCGTCTATGTGGGCCCGGTCGGCGACGCCGGCTGGACGTACGCGCATGACCAGGGCCGGCTAGCGCTGGAGAAAGAACTCGGTGGCCAGGTCAAGACCACGTACGTCGAAAGCGTGCAGGAAGGCGCCGATGCCGAGCGGGTGATCCGCCAGCTCGCGGTGGATGGCAATCAGCTGATCTTCACCACCTCCTTCGGTTTCATGGAGGCGACGGTGAAAGTGGCGCGGGCCTTTCCCAAGGTGGCGTTCGAACATGCCACCGGCTTCAAGATGGCGAAAAACCTGGGCATCTACGAAACCAGATTCTATGAGGGCGCCTACCTGCTCGGCGTACTCGCCGGTGGCACCACCAAGAGCAACACCCTGGGCTTCGTCGGCTCGTTCCCGATTCCAGAGGTGATCCGCAACATCGACGCCTTCACCCTCGGCGCGCAGAGCGTGAACCCGAAGATCAAGACCAAGGTGATCTGGGTCAACACCTGGTACGACCCGGGCAAGGAACGCCAGGCCGCGGAAACCCTGGTGGCGCAGGGCGCGGACGTGATGTGCCAGAACACCGACTCGCCCGCCACGCTGCAGGTGGCGCAGGAGAAAGGCGTCTACGCCTGCGGCTGGGATTCCGACATGGCCAAGTTCGCGCCCAAGGCGCAGATCTCCGCCAACGTCAACAACTGGGGGCCGTTCTACATCAAGGTCGCCAAGGAAGTCATCGCCGGCACCTGGAAGCCCGTTGAGACCAAGTGGGGCCTGGCCGAAGGCGTGATCAAGCTCGCGCCGGTGGCGCCGACGGTTTCCAAGGCCGCGGTCAAGGCCTTCGAAGACAAGAAGGCGGCGATCGTCGCCGGCACCTTCCATCCGTTCCAGGGGCCGATCAAGGATCAGTCCGGCGCCGTCAGGGTGGCCGAGGGAAGCAGCCTGCCGCTGGCGCAGTTGATGTCGATCAACTGGTACGTGGCCGGCGTCGACGGATCGATACCCAAGTAGCGGGGCCGCTTCAATCGCAGCGCAATCGTAGCCCGATCGGGCACAGCAACATCAACGGCAGCATTCGATTTTCTACACAGGGGACGGGACTTCATGAAGCGAGACAATCTGGCCTGCGATACGCGGGCGTTGGTTCTGATGACCCTGGTCGGCGGCGCAGCGCTGCCGGGCGTGGCCATGGCGCAGCTCGAGACGGTGGCGCCCGCGCCCGCCGTGGAGGCGGCGCCGGCAGACGCTGCCGACCCCGCGGCAGCGCCTGGCGAAGAGGCGGCGGCCCCCGCGGAACCCGTGTTGACCGAAGCGGCCGAGCCTGCGGAAGAACCGGCCGAGCCGGACGAGATCATCATCACCTCGCGCGTCAATCGCGAAGTCAACATTCTGCCGCGCGAGCCGATCGATTCCGTGTTCGGCTTCGACAAGAGCATCGAGGAGACGCCGCGCTCGCTCACCTCCATCAGCAACGAGACGCTCAACAAGCTCAACATCAACGAGATCGACGATCTGGTGGCGCTGAGCCCCGGCTCGTTCACGCAGTCGTTCTTCGGCGTGGCCGGATCGCTCGACGTGCGCGGCACGCCGGGTGAAAACTATTTCCGCGGCATCCGCCGCATCGACAACCCCGGCAACTATCCGACGCCCATCGGCGCGAGCGATCGCATCGACATCGTGCGCGGCCCGGCGTCACCGATCTATGGGCCGTCGAAGATCGGCGGCTACCTGAACTTTGTGCCCAAGTCGGCACGCGCCGCGGACGGCGCGTTCTCGAAGCAGGCCTATGGCGAGCTGGGCGTGACGCGCGGCAGCTGGGACAAGAACGTGGTGCACGCCGAAGTCGGCGGCCCCGGGCAGGTCGCCGACAAGAAGTTCGGCTACTACCTGTATGCCGAGAGCGAGAACTCCGGCTCCTACTACGAGAACACCGAGACGCACCAGAGCCTGTACCAGGCTTCGATCGACATGAATCTCACCGAGAAGTCGCGCATCGAATTCGGCGGCCTGTACCAGGACTTCGACGGTAACCAGGTGGCAGGCTGGAACCGCCTGACGCAGGACCTGATCGATCACGGCACCTACATCACCGGCAGCCCGCGCTCGCTTGACACCAACGGCGACGGCTTGCAGTCGGCGGCCGAGTCCGCCGCCGCCAGGCTGCTGCCGTCGGCGCCACCGGCAACGCCGGCAAGCCCGTTCGACAGCGGCCTGGGCATCTTCTACTTCGGCGGCGTCGGCGCGCAGAACGCCGATACCGTCAACGCCGACCTGGCGCGGCGCCCCGACCTGGCCTTGCAGAATCCCGGCACCCAGCACATCAAGGGCAGCCAGGTCCTGGTGCAGGAAGACGACGTGCTCGCCTCCAAGGTCGGCACGTTCTACTTCGACTTCATCCAGGACTTCGACACCTTCAAGATGGTCAACAAGTCGTTCTACGAGTCGCTGGAGAACATCAACGAGAACGCCTACGGCTTCTCGCAGTTCGCCGACACCTACGTGCTCGAAGACCAGCTGATCTTCTCGCTGAAAGCCGAGCATGGCGACAACGTGAAGGCGGCCTACCAGTTCGGCCCGTCGATCCGTTACCAGGACTTCAAGCACGGCGACAACTTCGCCTATGAATTCTTCGATCGCCGCGACATCACCCAGCCGGGCTCGCCGATCGATCGCCGCACGCTGTCGACCCGCGACGGATCGGTGATCGAACCGTTCTCCAGCCACACCGAGGGCAACTACACCGACATCGGCGCAGCGGTGCTGGCGGACTACTCGATCTACGAGTCGATCGGCCTGCTGATCGGCGGGCGTTACGACAATGTCGACGTCGAGTCGACCTGCCTGAACGATTCGCTCGACTGCGGCGCCATCACCGGCATCAAGCAGAGCGACAAGGACCACG
Organism: uncultured Hydrocarboniphaga sp.; assembly: GCA_964246995.1. GTDB lineage: Bacteria > Pseudomonadota > Gammaproteobacteria > Nevskiales > Nevskiaceae > Hydrocarboniphaga. The sequence goes on along the minus strand of CAXTSJ010000004.1, from coordinate 10,892 downwards.
GTTATTCCTGGTCCAGCAGCCTGTCCTACAAGGTCCCGGTGATCGGCGTGATTCCCTACGTCACCCTGGCCAAGCAGACCACGCTGATCGTCGGCCAGGGCGGCGAAGTGCCGGCGCAGAACGTCGCGGACGGCACGGCGCTCTCCGATTCCAAGCTGCGCGAAGTCGGCGCCAAGGGCGACTTCTTCGAGTCGCGGCTGTACGCGGCGGTGGCCTACTTCAAGCAGAAGCGCACCGACTTCAGCTCGCAGAACGTGGTCACCAACAACACCACGGAGGCCAAGGGCTTCGAGGCGGAGTTCCGCGCGGTGGCGACCAACAACCTGGCGGTGAGCGGCGCCTTCAGCACGCTGCGTGTCACCAACCTCACGGCGAAGGACAGCGGCAACCAGTTCGGCTTCGCCGGCGGCAGCGATCTGCCGGAGGGCGTCAATCCCGCCAACATCTACGGCGGCGTGGTCAACGGCCTGACCTTCGACTCCGATGGCCACAAGGCCGGCGTGCCCAAGCAGATCTACAGCATCTATCTGATCTACAACTTCGATCAGGGCGTGCTGGAAGGACTGACGGCGACGGCGGGCATCACCCACGTGCATTCGGTGGAATCGGGCTACTCGGGCACGGTGATCCTGCCGTCCTACACCCTGCTCAACGCCGGCCTCAACTATGAGACCAAGCATTGGATCGTCGGCTTGCAGGGCAAGAACCTGACCAACGAGGACTACTACCGCTCCAACTTCCCCGACCTGTTCGGCTCGTCGGTGGTGTTGCCGGAAGTACCGCGCAACTTCCTGGCCTCGGTGACGGTGAAGTTCTGATCGTTCGATAGGCGCGATGTTGGGGTTCGCTGCGCTCACCCCACCTAAAGGGCACTCGTAGGTTGGGGTGAGCCGAAGGCGAACCCCAACCCCAACATGCACGCCACAACCCAAGCGCCGCCCGGACCCTCCCCGAGCGGCGCTTTTTTCAAGGAGCCGAACATGACACGCCGCTTCACCGCCTGTTGCCTGATGCTGCTGGCCTTCGTCGCGGTTAACACCAGGGCCGCCAAGCCGGAAGACTTCCCCCACGCCAAGGTCGCGCTCGTCGGCGGCACCTTCATCAACGACGCGCTGCTCGACAGCAAGGGCATTCTCAAGGGCAGCTTCACCATCAAGACCAAGGCCGGAATGTCGCCGACGATCTGGTACGGCGAAACCGACGGCGTGCCTTTCTACTACATCCACATGCACGGCGGGGATCAGTATCTCCAGGCCTGGGCGGCGCTGTACCAGCTTGGCGTGCGCGACGCGATCGGCGGTGCCACCGCCGGCGGCATCAATCCTTCGATGAAGCTCTACGACTACGTGGTGCCGCACGACTTCATCGACATGAACATCACCCGCCCGCTGGCGATGCCGCTGGCGGTCTACAAGGATCCGAACAAGATTCCCCTGCCGCGCTACACGCCGGCGATGGACCCGCTGCTGGAGAAAATCCTGATCGAGGAAACGCGCAAGGCGATCCGCGGCAGCCACGACACCGACGACATCAACCTGCATGAGCAGGGCGTGGTCATCCAGTCGCGCGCCGGCCGCTTCGAGACCGCCGCCGAGATCCGCATGATGGCCGGCTGGGGCGCCGACCTGGTGACGATGAACATCGGCACCGAGATGATCTACGCGCGGATGATGGGCATCAACTACGCGGCGCTGGTGGCGATCTCCAACCCCGCCGAAGGCGTCGCCGACTGGGACTGGGAGACGATCAAGAACGTCTATCCGCGGATCAATCCGCTGAGCCTGAAGATCGTGCTCGCGGCGATCCAACGCGTCGCCGCCATCGGCGACGACGTGCCGCGCGCCGGCGACGGCCTGCGCTTCCACCCCGAGATGACCAAGGTCGGAAGCGACGGGAAGAAAGCACCATGAGACCGCTGTTGCGCACCACCGCGCTCACGCTGCTGTTGCTCTGCGGCGCCTGTGCCAGGGCGCCGAAGCCGATCGAGGTCAAGGTCGTCGTCGTGTCGATGTTCGAGATCGGCAAGGACAGCGGCGACACCGCCGGAGAATTCCAGCTGTGGAACGAGCGGCAGAAGCTCACCCGGCGCTTCGCCTTCGCGCATTACCACGATCTTTATTTCAACCCCGACACCGGCGTGCTCGGCATGGTCACCGGCATCGGCACGGCAAATTCGGCAACGGCGGTGATGGCGCTGGGGCTGGATCCGCGCTTCGACCTGTCGCATGCCTACTGGCTGGTCGCGGGCATCGCCGGCTTCGATCCGGCGGACGCCTCGATCGGCTCCGCCGCGTGGGCGGAATACCTGGTCGACGCCGATCTGTCGCATGAAATCGATGCGCGCGAAATTCCCGCCGACTGGCCTACCGGCTACTTCGCGCGCGGCAGCAAACGTCCCTACGGCCAGCCGCGTCCGGCGTCCAGCGGCGAAGTCTTCCAGCTCAATGGCGCGCTCACCGAATGGGCATTCCAGTTGACCAAGAACGTCCCGCTCGCCGACAGCGAAGCCCTGCAGAAACGCCGCGCGCTCTACGTGGGTTATCCCAACGCGCAGAAGCCACCGTTCGTGCTCAAGGGCGACAACCTTGCGGGCATGACCTACTGGCACGGCAAGCTGCTCAACGAATGGGCGAATCAGTGGACGAAGTACTGGACCGACGGCAAGGGCGAGTTCGTGTCCTCGGCGATGGAAGATACCGGTAGCTTCCAGTCGCTCACTTACCTGTCGCCCACCGGCAAGGTCGACAAGAATCGCGCGATGGTGCTGCGCACCGCCAGCAACTACACCATGCAGCCACCGGACGTGAGCGCCGCCGACAGCCTGCTCGGCGAACACAGCGAAGCCGGCTACTCCGGCCTTACCGCGTCGGTGGAAGCGGCATACCAGGTCGGCTCCAAGGTGGTCGATGAAATCGTCGGCCATTGGGATGTGTACAAGGATAAAATTCCGGCCTCACCCTGATCCCCACCGCGAGCTTCCGATGATCGATCACACCGGCCTGTCGGTCAGCGATTTCGAGCAGAGCAAGCGTTTCTATATCGCAGCGCTGTCACCCATCGGCTACAGCCTGCTGATGGAAGTCCCCGCCTCGGTCACCGGCCGCAACGACGCCGCGGGTTTCGGCGTCGCGCCCAAGCCGGATTTCTGGGTATCCAGCGGCACGCCGAACGTGCCGCCGCTGCACATCGCGTTTCGCGTCGGCACGCGTGCTCAAGTCGACGCTTTCCACGCCGCCGCCATCGCCGCCGGCGGCAAGGACAACGGCGAGCCCGGCCTGCGTCCGCACTACCACGCGCACTATTACGGCGCCTTCGTCCTCGACCCAGACGGCCACAACATCGAGGCGGTTTGTCATGAGGCCGGTTAGAGCTTGAAGCTACCGGCGATTCCCATCCTGTCGGACCTGGACGGAACGCTGATCGATTCCAAGGCCTCGGTTGTCGAAGCCTTCCGCTGGTGGGCCGAACTGCGCGGTCTGTCTGCGGATATCGCGACGCGAATCCCGTTCGGTAGAACCTCCACCGATTGCGCGGCCCTACTCGCGCCTCATCTCGAGGCCGCGGAGGAAGGCCGTCTGCTGGACGACAAGCAAGCCGAGCTGACCAATGGCGTCGTGGCCTTGCCAGGTGCACGGGATCTGCTTACGACACATTCTCTGCTCGCGATCGTCACGTCCTGCCCGAAGCACCTGGCGGAAGTTCGCTTGAAGGCGGCGCGACTGCCCTCGCCGCGCGTGCTGGCAACACCAGAATGCTGGACCCGCGGCAAGCCCGATCCGGAGCCTTATCTGAGAGGCGCGGCCATGCTAGGCGTCGCGGCGAAAGACTGCATCGTGCTCGAAGACGCGCCTTCGGGCGTCGAGTCCGGCTTGAGAGCCGGCATGCGCGTGATCGCGGTGCTGACTTCACATTCCGCAGATCAGCTTCCAGGGGCCACCATCCACATCCCGACACTCCTGTCGTTACCGGACGCTTTCGCGAACCTCAGGCTGGACTGATGCCCCGCAACATCGAGATCAAGGCGCGTATTGCGAGTGTCGAGGCGATGCTGCCGATCGTCGCGGCCCTGTCCGATCAGGGGCCGATCGCCATTTCCCAGGACGACACCTTCTTCGTCTGCAATGCGGGGCGGCTCAAACTGCGCGCCTTCTCCGACGATGAAGGCGAACTGATTTTCTATCGCCGCGGCGACGAGCAAGGTCCCAAGGAATCCTTCTACCTGCGTTCGCCGACCTCATCGCCCGCGAGCTTGCGAGAAACCCTGGCCCTCGCCTACGGACAAGCTGGCCGCGTACAGAAACAGCGGACGCTGTTCCTGGCCGGACGAACGCGCGTTCACCTCGACCGGGTCCATGGCCTGGGTGACTTCCTGGAACTGGAAGTCGTGCTGGAGGATCATGAATCCGCGGACGTTGGCGTGCGCGAGGCGCGGGATCTCATGCTGCGACTTGGGGTCGATCCGTCTCGGTGCATCGAGTGCGCCTACGTTGATCTGCTGTCGGGATCAAGCGCCGAATGAGTTGTCGCCCTGTTCTCGTCTCGCTGCTGGCCGGCAGCTCGCTCCTGCTGATTCCTTCGGTGGCAGGCGCCTGGAACAGCGAGGGCCATGCGCTCATTGGACACATCGCCGAGCAACTGCTCACGCCCAAGGCGCGCGACCGCGTGGCGGCGATTCTGGGGCCCGGGATCCGCAGGCTGCAGGTCGCGGCGCCGTGGGCGGATTGCGTGCGCGGCGTAAAGCCGGTCGACGGCAAGCTGGACTATCGGCCAAGCAGTGCTTTCCCCGAGTGCAGGGTTTTCGAGACCGCAGTGGAGGAAGCCTCGATGGTGAATTATGCGGAGCGCAACTGGATGCGATGCCGGCCATCGCCGGCACTCGCGACAGCGGCGCAGCCCTGCCTCAACGAGTATCACTATGCCAACGTCCCAATCGGGCGGAAGCATTACGACTCGCGCGATCTGGCGGGCTCGAACGATCACGATATCGTCCACTCGGTTGGCGCGAGCGCGGCGTTCCTCGGTGGCGAAGGCACGATCGCACCCTTCAGCTTCAAGGATCGGCGCGAGGCGCTACTGTTGCTGACGCATTTCGTTGGCGACCTGCATCAACCGCTCCACGTCGGGGCGGCTTATCTCGATGGAAACGGAACGCTCGTCGATCCACCCGAGAACGCACGTGCCGATCCTGAGACTTTCACCACCGGCGGCAACGCGATCACCGCGGGGCTGCAGGCAGATGCGGAAAATCTGCATCACGCCTGGGACCGTATTCCCGAAGAGGATGAACTGAGCCGCATCGGCATCGAAAAGCTTGATGAGCTCGTCAGGGCCGCACGCAAAATTGGACTGCCGACTGCCGCGATGGATCGATGGCCCACCATCTGGGCGGACGACACGCTGCTAGCCGCGCGCCAAGCATGGGGCGGCTTGCGGTTCGGCAGGAAAGTGGCGGGAGAAAACAAGCCCGGGCAGAAAAATCAGGCTCGTCGCTGGCCGTACCAGCCCAAGCCGGGCGTGCACTACGAAGCGCTGCGAGCGCGTTTGCAGGAGCAGCAGATCGTCAAGGCCGGCGCCCATCTCGCCCAGGTCTTGAACGCCGTCTTCGACCCGAACGCCTCTAGGTGAGCAGGAACTGGGCGGTCGCCACAGTCGTTTTCTCGGGCCTGTCCTGAGAGGCCGTGACCCGGACATTGGCGAACCGCTTGCTTCTCGACACGATGCTCGCGCGCGCCTGGGTTTCGGCTGACAGATTCGGGCCCAGGTACTCGACCGTGAAGTTGAACAGGCGCGGTGCAACAAGGCTGTCGACCTGGTGCTTCAACTCCGCCGCGGCGGTCAACTGCAAGAGCGTCGCCACCGTGCCGCCATGCAAGGCGCCGAGCCCGGTGTTGCCGATCAGCTGATCCTGAAAAGCCATCCGGCCGATCAGGCTCGCACCATCGATCTGCCTGTCGAAACCCATCATGGCGGCGTAAGAGTCGGCTGCCGACTCGCTGCATGTCGCGGGCGGCATTCTCATCGCATCCGCAATCAGACACTCGCCGGGCTTGCCCTTGAACACCGCGAAGGTCCCCGAAGCGACGGCGATCGCCTGGCCAGTGTCGCCGTCATGAACCGATGCCCGGACGAACGCGAGATCGCTACCGAAGTCGAGGCACTGCGCCTGGCACCGGACGGTCGCGCGCGGCCTGGCCGGGCGAAAGAAATCGACCCGCAGATCGAGTGTGGCCGTCCTGCGAAAATCCTTTTGCAGAGTCGGGACCACCGATCCGCAAGCGGTATCGATCAAGGTGATGATCGCGCCTTGATGGATGCTTTGCTCATCGGCCGAGACCGCCAGCATCGGTGAATACGGCAGATCGATCACCACCTGGCCCTCGCTGCATCGAATCATCTGCAGCCCCAGATGATGATGGTGAGGAATCACGGCGATAAAAAAATGTTGAAGCTCCGGCAACGAGAGCTTCAGGAGGGGACTCATCGGGTTTCAAGTTCGACGACAAGGTGCGCTCACTTTACAAGAACGCCTGTCGCGTCAGCTCGAGCACTCGTCCGCCGCGATTCCATCCAGGGCCGTCACGGCCTCGTCCGGCAAAGCGAGCGTGGCCGCGGCGAGGTTTTCGCGCAGATGCGCAAGCGACGAGGTGCCCGGGATCAGCAGGATATTCGGCGCGCGACGCAGCAGCCAGGCGAGTGCGACCTGCATCGGCGTGGCACCGAGGCGCGTCGCGACCTCGGACAGGATGCCCGACTGCAAGGGGCTGAATCCGCCGAGCGGAAAAAACGGCGTGTAGGCGATGCCATCGGCGGCGAGTGTGTCGATCAAGGCATCGTCCTGGCGATGCGCGAGGTTGTATTGATTCTGCACGCAGGCGATCCGGCAGATGCGGCGGCCTTCGGCGACCTGCGTGGGCGTGACATTGCTCAGCCCGATGTGGCGCACCAGGCCCTGCCGTTGCAGCTCGGCTAGCACGCTCAGCGGCGCCTCGATCGATCCTTCGGCGGGCCCGTGCATGTCGAACATGATCCGCAGATTGACTACCTGCAGCACGTCCAGGCCGAGATGGCGCAGGTTGTCGTGCACCGCCTGGGTCAACTCGTCCGCGGAGAACGCCGGATTCCATGAGGCATCGTCACCGCGCCGGGCGCCGATCTTGGTGACGATCGTCAGATCGTCCGCGTACGGATGCAGGGCTTCGCGAATCAGTTGGTTGGTGATGTGCGGGCCGTAAAAGTCGCTGGTATCGATGTGATCGATGCCGCTCGCCACCGCCTCCCGCAACACGGCCAGCGCGCCGTCCCGATCCTTGGGAGGGCCGAATACGCCCGGCCCCGCGAGTTGCATGGCGCCGTAACCGAGCCGCTGCACGCTGCGGTCGCCGAGCTTGAAAGTAGACATGGTGGAACTCCTTTTTCTGGAAGACGCCAAGCTACGCCTCAGCGATGCGCACGATAACCGGGCAGTATCCGCACGGGCCGTACGGCAACACGCACAGTGGCGCGAACGGTGCGCCAACAGCGGGCGAACAATGAAAGGCGATCTCGGTGATCTGAATGCATTCATCGCGGTGGCACGGGCCAAGGGCTTCCGCGAGGGCGCGCGTGCGAGCGGCAGCAGCGCTTCCGCGCTCAGCGACGCGGTGCGCCGGCTCGAGGCGCAGCTCGGTGTGCGGCTGCTGCACAGAACCACGCGCAGTGTCGTGCCCACCGAGGCGGGCGAGCGGCTGCTGGATCGGCTTGGCCCGGCATTGACGGAGGTGGAAGCGGCGCTCGACGTGGTCAACGGCTTTCGCGACAAGCCGGCGGGCACGCTCCGGCTCAACGTGCCGGTCAGCGCGGCGCGGCTGGTGCTGCCGGCGATCGTCCCGGCGTTTCTCGCCGCGTATCCGGAAATCCGGCTGGAGGTGACTGCCGAAGAAAGCTTCGTCGACATCCTCGCCGCGGGCTGCGATGCCGGCATCCGCTACGACGAACGTCTGGAGCAGGACATGATCGCGGTGCCGATCGGGCCTCGCATACAACGTTTCGCGACAGCGGCGGCGCCCGCGTATCTCGATCGCCGCGGTCGTCCGACGCATCCCGGCGAGCTGCTTGCGCATGCCTGTCTGCGCGGCCGTTTCGCCAGCGGGTCGATGCCACCGTGGGAATATGAACGCGACGGTGAGTTGCTGCGGGTGGATCCGACCGGTCCGCTGCTCGTCGGCATCGGTGGAGCGGTCGATCTATCGGTGGAAGCGGCGATCGCCGGCACCGGCATCGTCCATCTGTTCGAAGACTGGCTGCGTCCCTGTTTCAATAGCGGTGCACTAGAGCCCATCCTCGAGCCCTGGTGGCAGCGTTTTTCCGGGCCGTTTCTGTACTACTCCGGGCGTCGGCTGGTACCGGCGCCGCTGCGGGCGTTCGTCGACTTCATCAAGGCATCGGCTCGCGACGATTGACGCATACGCGATACGGCGATCAGGGAATGCGACTGCCGTACAAATACTGCACGCCGCGATCGCCGACCTCTTCGCTGTGCGTCGATCCGAACTTCATGACGAACACGTCCCCCGGCCCGCATCTTTGAATGCTCTCGGCATCGCGAACGATCATGAAGCCCGACAACACCAGCCCGCGGACCTCGAATGGATGCGTGTGACCGACGTTGACCAGACCCGGTGCATATTCGCCGGCGACCGCCGGCTCGAATCCATCGCTGGAAAGCCCGGCCCGGAATTCCGCTTCGTTCATTGAGACTCCTCCGTGTTTCGCCCAGCTTTCAATCTGACGGGCGCTTGATCCCAGAATATCAATAATGGGGTGGGATCCAGCGTCCTCACCTGCTTGTCGCCATCCCCTTTTCAGGAAGCGCTTTCCAGATTGGCGCGCACCTTCTCCAGGAATTCCAGAAGCTGCTGCCGCTCGCCGGGACTCAGGCCTTCGACGGCAAGGCTGGACAGGCGCCGCCTCTGGCGGTGCAGAGCCTGATGGATGGCGGTGCCATCGGCCGTCAGGTAAAGCCGCAGATTGCGTCGATCTCCCTCGTCGGCTTTGGCTTCCAGCAGACCTTTGTTCCGCAAGCCGCTGATCAGGCGAGCGAGTTGACCCTTGTCGCGGCCGCTGTGGCCAACCAGGTCGCTTAAGGTTGCCCCGATCTGCCGGGAGAAGAAGCCCAGTACCTTGCTCTCCATATGCGTGACGCCATGAGGGCCGTCGCGCAGAGCGCGGTATTGCTGCGCGCGGAACAGGTGCATGACGGCGTGGATCGACTCGACCACGTCGTGTGCAGCCTGTCCGGCATTTTGGTTGACACTATCAACTTTCTTCAGCATGATGGTTGATATTATCAACTACCAGGCCGGGAACTAGAAGCCCTGGTCGCAGTCAGGGACAGGTCCCCAGGCTGAAAGGAATCATCCGTGTATTCATTCACCGCCAGCGCGGAACGCCGTCTGCTCTGGTTGCTGGCTTTCACCCAGTTCACCATCATCATGGACTTCATGGTGATGATGCCGCTGGGTCCGCAAATCATGCGGGCCTTCGACATCTCGCCGGCCGCGTTCGCCACCGCGGTTTCGGCCTATTCCTGGTGCGCGGGTTTGTCGGGCTTGTTCGCGTCGATCTACATCGACCGGTTCGACCGACGCTCTCTGCTGTTGACCATGTACGCGCTCTTCGCCATATCCAATCTGGTCTGCGCGTGCGCCGGCAGCTTCGAACTCTTGCTGATCGCCCGCTCGTTTGCCGGCCTCACCGGCGGCGTGATGACCTCGCTCATCATGGCCATCGTCGGCGATGTCATCCCGCCGCAACGACGCGGTGCCGCCACCGGCATCGTGATGTCGGCTTTCTCCCTGGCATCGGTGATCGGTGTTCCGATCGGCATCGCGCTGGGGGCTCATCTGGGCTGGAGCACACCCTTCTTCCTGCTATTTGGACTCAGCCTGATCATCGGGGTCATTGGACGCTGGCTGGTGCCGTCGCTGACCGCTCATCTGGGCGTTGAACAGCGCCCCCTCTCCCAGGCTTTGCCCGACCTCTGGGCACTGATCGTCCGGCCGCACTACCGATCGGCGTTTCTCCTGAGTTTCGGCCTCATGATCGCCCACATGATGGTGATTGCTTTTATCTCGCCGGTTCTGGTGGCCAACCATGGCGTTGCGCCTGCCAGCATCGCCTGGATTTACTGCGTCGGCGGGGTCGCACCGTTCTTCACCTCGCGATTCATCGGCCGACTGGCGGACCGCTACGGGCATCAGCGAATTTTTCGAGCGATGCTCGTCCTGTCACTCGCGCCCGTCCTGTTCCTGACGCACATGCCGTCGATTCCCTTCTGGGCGATCGTGATGTTCTTTCCATTCTTCATGGTCGCGATGACGGGGCGCATGGTGCCGTTCCAGGCACTGCTGACCACCGTGCCCAAGCCGCAGGCGCGCGGCGCCTTTCTGAGCGTCAACAGCTCATTCCAATCCTTGGGAACCGGTTGTGGCGCGTGGCTCGGCGGACTCATCTTGTCGACATCGACGGACGGCTCGATCGCCGGCTATGGGACGATCGGCTGGATCGCCACCGCAGTGGCGGTGTGTGTCTATGTCGGATCGGCTTGGATCAGACCGCATTTCGTTCCAAGCCAGTCCGCGCATTCCCAACCAACACCGACTACCTCCATCTAGGCAGATAGACGAGTAGCTTGCCGCCATAAGGTCGGAGCGTTGCTCCACAGTCACCTCTCTTGCGCGACAGCTTCGGATGGCCAATACCGCAGTGACAAAACAGCCGGTGCCTTCCTTGCTAAATGGTCGGCAACATCCCGCCGTCGAGCCGGAGGTTGACGCCGGTTATGTATCCCGCTCTAGGACTGAACCGCCCCGGTTATCCCGGAGGCTCGTTGGTGTGAGTCACGCCGCTTTGGC
>CAXTSJ010000003.1:130710-189488 GCA_964246995.1 uncultured Hydrocarboniphaga sp. | reverse complement strand
CCAAAGCGGCGTGACTCACACCAATGAGCCTCCGGGAAAGCCGGGGCGGTTCAATACATTCAATGAACACAAGTGAGAGGAAGTTAAAGGGGCAGACTCGACTTCCCGCTTGAGCAGACGCCAGCGTAGCGTCAGTGGAACTAAAGGGGCCAAGGTCGAACCGTCGCTCCAAATGACTAGCACACCATACTTACCATATAGGCGGGCCTTGGCTCGCTCATGTGACTCGCCTGATTTTAATCGTGATCCGATGAAGCAAACCTTGAAGCTCAGCCTCATCACGATCATTGCCATTGCGGCAGCGGGCTGCAGCAGCGTTCAACCCAAAGGCGCAGAGCGTTGGGCTGGATATACGGAAGTCGGCAAGGCCTCGTTTTATTCGGACCAGCATCAGAGCGAGAAAACGGCCAGTGGCGACTTGTACGACGCCAACCGCAAGACCGCTGCCCATCGGAAGCTGCCTTTAGGCTCGCGGCTTAAAGTGACCAACGTCAGCAACGAGAAAAGCGTTGTCGTGACGATCAACGACCGGGGCCCTTTCTCCAGGAATCTGCTGATCGATCTTTCCAAGTCGGCATTCAACAGCATCGGCGACACGTCCGACGGCACTATCCGCGTGCGAATCGAGATGACCGATTGAGCAAGCCTAGGGCGGGGTTGCGAAGCATGACCCGCCGTACTGCCGATGAAGCCGCAATGGCGGGTCATGACCGCCCTACTGAACAATCGTGCAGGCGCGGCTGCGTTTCTTGGCGATATGCTCGCTTGCTAGGCAGTTGCTTGGTCTCCAGGGGGAGCGAAACGAATGAAATCACCTGATTTGCGTACGCAGCGGCTGTGCATTTACAGCGGCATCGCATGGGCCATCCTTTTCTTCGTGGCGCTGATGATGTCGGGGCAATTTCCGCCGCCATCGCCTTTGCAGACCGGATCGGAACTGCTGGCGCAGATTCATGGCAGCTGGTTTTTGGCCAAGGCCTCCATTCCGCTGGGCATTCTCGGCGCCGGTCTGGCGATCCCTTTCAATGCGCTGATCGCTGGCCACATCGCGCGCATCGAGGCGCAGGATCAGTCCATGCCTTTGCTGGCCATCACGTCTTTCGGCGGCGGCATCGTGAACGTCGTGGCATTTTTCTTGGTGTTCTACCCTTTTGCCGCCCTGTTCTATCGGCCGGATGCGAATCCCGATGTGGCGCGCATGGTCCATGACTTCGTCTGGCTGATCATCGTGATGGCCTTTTCCGCGCCAGCGTTGCAGATGGTCTGCATCGGCCTGGCCGGCTTTCGCGACAAGTCCAGCAACCCGGTGTTTCCGCGCTGGTACGCTTACTTCAGCCTCTGGCTTGCCCTTGGCACCTCCACGGGCTGCATCTCGATCTACTTTTTTGAAGGCCCGTTCGCCTGGGACGGCCTCATCAGCTTCTGGATACCGGCCTTGGCGTTCGGTGTCTGGATGATTTCGCTCTGCGTAATGTTCTTCAAACACATCAACGCGAGCGCCGCAGACCTGGCGCGGGTTGGCCAAGCGTAATCTGCAGGCGCCCGAATGATTGCGAGCCTGGATCGGCTGTTGCTGGACCGCGAGCGAAGCATTTCGCTTGAGGGCTGGCAACGATTTGTCATTGAACTGCTCTGGTTCGGCGCCAAGGAGGCGCGGGCCTGTCTGTTTGCGGCGATCGTATTCGGCGCCGTGATTCTGGTGCCGCGTGATGGCGTGCTGGGCTTGCCGCGTTACGACGTGCTGCTGTTGATCGCGCTCGGCACGCAAGCCTGGATGCTGTGGAGCCGCCTCGAAACCTGGGATGAGTTCAGGGCCATCGCGGTGTTCCATGCACTGGGCGTTGCGCTGGAGGCGTTCAAAGTCTCGGCCGCGATCGGTTCATGGAAATATCCGGACGCGGCCTACAACAAGGTCTTCGGCGTGCCGCTGTTTTCCGGCTTCATGTATGCGGCGGTGGGCAGCTACATGATCCAGGCCTGGCGGCTGCTGGACCTGCGTGTCGAGCGCCATCCGCCGTACTGGGTGACCTGGGTCCTGTCGCTGCTGATCTACGCCAACTTCTTCACCCACCACTTCATCGCGGACTATCGGCTGCCGCTAGCGGCACTCACCCTGAGCCTCTATGCACGCTGCAGCGTGATCTTCCGTCCGCTGGACCGCGATCGGCGCATGCCGACGCTGCTGGCCTTCGTGCTGATCGGCTTCTTCCTGTGGCTGGCGGAGAACATCGGCACGCTGTTCAACGTCTGGCAATACCCGCATCAGTTCGGCGCCTGGTCCACCGTGCACGTCGGCAAATGGGGCGCCTGGTCGCTGCTGGTGATCATGAGCTTTCAGATCGTGATTCAACTCAAGCACATCAAGGCGACGGTGCAGCTGCATCGCTGAGCGTCATATCCATTCAGGCCGCGTCCGGCTTCGATGTCGACCGCAACGGTGGAAACGCCAGCGCCATCACCGCGGCGGCGATACCGATGGCGAACGAGCCCATATACAGCCCGTCGTAACTATTGAAGCTGTCGTAGATCCATCCGCCCACCGCCGGGCCGAGCGCCATACCGAGGCTCGAGATCATCGCGGCGGCGCCGAGGATGGTGCCCATCATGCGAATGCCGAAGTAGTCGCGGATCAGCAGGGCGTAGAGCGGCATGGTGCCGCCGTAGGCGGCGCCGAAGATCGTTGCCAGCGCGTAAAAGGTGCCGAGGTCGCGCGCAAACATGTAGGCGCCCGCGGCGATGGCCTGCACCGTCAGGCCGGCGATCAAGGTGGTCTTGACGCCGATGCGGTCGGCCAGCACACCCAGCAGTACGCGGCCGCCCAGGCCGGCCACGCCTTCGACGCTGTAGATGGTGACCGCGGCCATCGTCGGCAGGCCGCAGCCGATGGCGTAGCTCACGGTGTGGAAGATCGGGCCCGAATGCGCCGCGCAACAGCCGAAGAACACCAGACCCAGCACGATGAAGTGCGGCGAGCGCAGGGCCTGGACGACGGTCGATGCGCCCGAGCTGCCGACGTCGGCCGTGGTGTCGACGGGAGCACCCGCGGCAACCGCGGCCTTGGGCGGCGAGCGCACCAGCAAGGTGGCCGGTAGCAGGATCACCGTCGCGAGCGCTGCAATGATGAGCTGGGCGCTGCGCCAGTCGGTTTGCGTGACCAGCCAGGCCGCGACGGGCGACACGGTGAGCGGCGCCACGCCCATGCCGGCGGAGACCAGCGAAACGGCAAGGCCGCGATGCTCGTCGAACCAGGCGGAGACGCAGGTGATCATCGGCGTGAAGAAGCTGCCGGCGGCGACGCCGACGATGATGCCGTAGCACAGCTGGAACTGAAGCAGGCTCTGCGCGCGGCTGGCCAGGAACAGGCCGAGTCCCAGCAGCACGGTGCCGCAGAAGACCACGATACGCGCACCGTAGCGATCGCTCAGCGCGCCCCAGCCGAAGCCGGCGACGCCCATCGCGATGAAGTCCAAGGTCATGGCGCTGGAGATGCCGACGCGCGACCAGCCAGTGGCGAAGGCGATCGGCTGCAGGAACACGGCGAGCGAGAACAGCGCGCCCATGGCGATGCAGGTGATAAGCGCGCCGGCAGCGACGACGACCCAACCGTGATGCAGCTTCATGACGGCGCTCCTTCGTCGCCTTTGCTGCCCTGGATCGTTTGGACGGTCGCGCTGCATCGCATCGTAGGTCTCCGGTTCGTCGGGTTCACAAGAACCAGCTTTGTGCGGTTCTTATGGATACGACGAACGGAGAAGGCCCGAATCGACAGGGCATAACCCGATCGCGACGGGTGCGTCAGTCGAGCCCGGCCAGAATCCGGCTCATGCGCTTACCGGTGGGTGACTTCGCCAGCGCGAACACGATTTCATGGATCAGCAATTTCTCGGAGAATTGCGGATGCCGGGCATCGATACGGCACGTGAGCGGGCCGACGAACGAAGGCCAGTCATCGCCGACCCACCATTCGCAGAGCGTGGGCGATAGCTCCGCGTTTACGGCAATGGCCTTGAAGCGCCGAGCTTCCGCGTCGAACACGACGTCGCCGTTGACTCCCTCCTTCACAAAGCGAATCACGGCCTCGGCGTAGGCGGCGCAGAACGATCTGTGAATCTCGTCGTCGATCTTCACGCGGCGGTATCAGTCAGCTCAAGCCTGCAGGCGCGACGACTTAGCTCCCGTGTTCGACCTCGACCGAGCTGATGGTGCCGGTCGGCGTGTAGAACACCCGGATCTGATCGGCCTTGCCTTCATAGACCGCATAGCTGATGCCACCACGGACCGGTCGGCCGAGAGCGGCTTCGATTTGCGCACGGGGGCTGCCGATCTTCAGATCGTCCTTGATCACGCGGTCGGCACCGTTGATACGCAGGCGCGTGACGAAAGCGCTCTCGCCATAGTCGAGCACGCGCACTTCCAAACCGTTGGCGTAGGTGAAGCGGTAGGCGATCGGACCGAAACCCGGCTCTGCCGGCGCGTTGTCCTGCACCGTGCCGCGCAGATCGTCCTTCTTCTCATCGGTCAGATTGGGGATTGCACGGAAGTCGGCGATGGTCTTGCCGGGGGCTGCGCCGCTGACCGTCAAAAAAGCCCAGAGATCGATGTCCTCCTTGCTCACGGTCGGTATCGCCGCGGCCTTGGCTTTGTTTTTTTCCGGCGTTACGGCTTGCGTGGCACCAGCGGTGCCCATGCCAAGGATCAACGCAACAGCCAGCGTCCATGTTTTCGTGTCGCTAAACATCAGTTGTTCTCCCGTTTTATCGCCGCCGAGTACGCCCCGGTCTGACTATCGTGATGCCGAGCGCGTACCGCCATAGCGCATTGTTAGCGCCTGCCCCTTTCTATCGTCACCATCCGGCTCATGAGCGGTGTACCTCAGCCGACTAGCAGCCAGCTTCATCTCCCATGTGACGCCGCCCCGTCCCGAATCGCGGCCCGCGCCCACAGTACCGGGATGCGTCGTTGATGATTATCGAGCAAACGTGCGGGTTTTATGCGCAAAACATCGGCGATCGTAAAATTTACTTTTCGCCAACGCCAAGACGCGCGAGTGGTGCGTGAGACGCGGCGATCTGGTCCAGGATGAAGCTGCGCACCGGACTGACGCCAGAACGATCGCAGATTCGCCGCGCGCTGCGCCGTCTTATGTGCGGCCCGACGGACGAACCCTGAAGCCGATGCTGATACGGGGCGGCTGCAACCCGGGTCGTTTGGGGATGGCATGCAGCCAGCGCGACTGGGACGCGTAGCTCATCGTCAGCAGGCTACCGGGCGCAAGGTCGACCTGCAGGCTACGCCGCGGCAGGGATTGCGAGGAGAAGCGCATCCGCCGCGCCGACCCGAGTGACAACAGCGCGATCGGATAACCAGGCACGAGGTCTTCAAGCCGGTCGTGATGCGGCGCCACACTGTCACGTCCGTCGCGATAGAAATTCAGGCTAACGCTGGTATAGCGCACCCCAGTGGCCTTGCTCACCCGCTTCCCGGCAGCCTTGAGGATCGCGGGCAGGGCTTCGTCATCGATCTCGAAATGCGCGGTCAGGCGCGGAACCTCGACCTGGCGCTGGGCCATCTGCCGGATTTCGTGCTGCCAGTGGATCTGGTCGCGCAGCGCGTCGAAACAGTGTTCTGCCTCGTCTGTGTTGAACAAATCCGGGCGATAGACGATGCCACCATGTTCGTCCTCCACCAGCGTCCACGGGCCGGTATCGAACAGAGCGAGCTGATAGACGGGCGTCGTTTCCTTCCGCTCGATCGGGAGTACCGCACTCATTGAGTTCAACGGAACACTCCGAACTGATCGTGGCATCGACCCGTCACAGCAAGGCATCGCTCCACAAGCCGCGAAGACCGGATTTCGCGCTGGACTCCTCGCGCTCACACCAGTCACCCTTCGCGGCGTGACTTTGGCAGCGCGCCATGCCATCGCCGACAACGCTGGCGTTGACATGCGTCGCGCCCAAATAAACTTGGGCGATGGTCGTGCCCTCCTCATCGGTGCCCACGACGTCGATCACCACCTGCTTTTGCAGCAGCAAGGCTGAAAGACTGCGCTCGGCGCGGGCGCGAAACAGGGATCGGGGCGCCGGCCCGTCGATACCCGCTAGGCGAATGTCTTTCCGGGCCTGATTCCGGCACAGGACCGTCATCGCGGCGCTATCGGTGACGGCGATGACTTCGCAGATCGCCGGCGCGGCTTTGACCTCCAGCCCCGTGGCCATCAGCAGGATCATCAATCCGGCTTTCAGCCAGGGCGACGCGGACAACGTTGGTCTGTTCATTGCGCTCTCGAATGGATGCCGGCTCGGGATGCATCAGGAGCCGGCGGTTGATACCTTACATGCGTAAGGTATAAAATCGTAACATGCTCGAAGCCACTCCGCGCCAGCGCCGCATCCTTGATTTCATCCGCCAGTTTTCGGACGAGCACGCAATGCCGCCGACGCGGGCGGACATCGCGGCGCACTTCGGCATCGAACGCGCCTCGGTGCAGGAGCACCTTCAGCTGCTGGCCCGGAAAGGCTTGGTGGAGATCGTGCCGGGCGCGTCACGCGGTTTGCGGCTGCCGGAATCGTTGGCTCCGCCCGACCCGTTTTGCTTACCCATCGTAGGCCGCATCGCCGCGGGCCAGCCGCTGATGTCGGCGGCGCATATCGAGGAGCAGGTGCGGGTCGACCCGGGACTGTTCCGGCCGCAAGCCAGTTTCCTGTTCCGCGTGGAAGGGCATTCGATGGAGGACGCTCACATCCTCGATCGCGATCTGGTGGGCATCCACGAGCAGCCGGTGGCCCACAACAACCAGATCGTCGCGGTGGCGATCACGGATCGCCAGACCGGCGATCTGAAGCTCACCCTAAAACGCTATCGCCAGAAAGGGCCGCTGGTGACGCTGCTGTCGGAAAACAGCGACCAGCAGCGCTATGCCCCGATCTTGCTGGATACGCGTGAGCAGGAGATCGGCATCATCGGCCTGTTCGCCGGTCTTGTGCGCACGACGGGCTAAAGCTCGGCGATCAACGCACCTGCGGAAACATTTTCCGCAAGTAAGTCCTCACGGCGTCATCCTCTTTGCCGTTGAGGGTTTCGCCGATCGAGTCGTCCGACAAGTAAAGACGCGCCGTCGTTTCGTCAAAAGGCTTGTCGGCCAGTGGACAGGTCGGGCAGGCAAGCTTCACGGCATAGATTTCTTTGCCATATTCGTATTTGCGATCGTCAGGGACGTCGGCACGGCGGCTTCTGGGGTCGCCGCCATCCGGCGGACGCCCGCTGCCTTGGGGAAAGATGGAGCCTTGAGCCCATACGTTGAACGTCATCGACATCAGGAGGGTGGCGACGGCAATCTGGCGGCGTGACACGAACACGGTGCTCTCCGGTGGCGGTCCGGTCCAGGCCGGACGTGCGCATGCTAATCGCGTTGTCCGGTCGCCTGCACGATCGTCCGGTCGCTGGGCAAGCTAGGGATTCGGGGCCGGCTCTTTGACCGTTGTCGCGCGCTCGAGCTCATCGGGTGATGGCGGCAGCGGCTGGGCGTCGAGCGCCACGGTATTGATCACCGTCGGGTCGTCGCGCAGCTTTAGGTAAAGCCGGCCGTCGCTGGGATGTGGAACCGGCAGGCTGGCGCCCGGAAATCCCTCGGAGACCTGCACCGACGGTTCGAACTGCGCATTGCCGGAAACCGAATCCACCAGGAACAGATCCGTCCCCGACAATTTGCAGGCCTTGTCGACGCTGGCCGGGCACTTGAGATCTTTGAGGACCGGCAGACGGACCAGCGAGACCAGCGGTTGCCAGTCACCGGCGATGGCGCCGACGACAGGCCTGAACTTGAGCGGACCGAAGGCGGAGAAACCGAATGCCTTGGATGGATCCAGAGTGGCCAGCGCGACCGACGCGTTGCCCAGCTTGATGCCACCGTTGGCGATACTGAGCGTGGCCGAGAACGACTCATCGGCGGTGGCGACCTCGATGACCTGATCACGCCCGAACGTCGTTGGCGACTGCGCGCGCACAGAGAATGTCAGCTTGGCATCCTGCGGCAACTCGTCCTGGTTGCCGAGCTGGATGTTGCTCTCACCGCTGGAGCGCGAGGCTTGCACGCTCTTGCCGATCAGGGCCACGCGCGGTCGCGGTGCCTCCACCGAAGCGGTCACGCGCGATACCCGCCCGTCCTTGAGCGTCACGCGCGCGGCGATGCCGCTGTCGGACTTGAGCGCCGCCGCGGCCTGGGCGTCTTGCGCCACCATCGGCAATTCGTCCTTGCCACGCTGCGTCGCCAGTTCGCCGGGCACGAAAGTCACCGCGCCGATCGCCAGACTCGCCACTTCGTCGAGGCGGCTGCCCTTGAGAAGGCCTTGGCTGTCGCCCGCATGCAGCGTGAAACCGTCGAGCCGGCTGGCATTGGAGAACACCTGGATCGGAACCGGTTGTGCCTGCTGGATGCCGGACTGCTCGATCAGCAGGGTCATCGCACCGGGCTGCGCGCCGGTGAGCGGAAGTTTGACCTCGACTTCACCGGGCTTGACCGACTTCCACTCGGCCTTCAACTCCTTGCCCGCCGGATCGCGCAGCATGATGCCGTCGACGCAGCTCACGCTGCTGGCGCGCAGGCGCACCGTGTCTTGCCGGCCGACAATCAGCGCGTCCTCGTCACCGTCGGCGAGGGTCCATTCATTGGCGTGTGCATTGCGCAGCTGGAACACCGGGCCCTGGTAGTTTTCGAACCCCCAATAGCCTTCGAGCGAAGCGCGCACCGTATCCCCCAGCGCTGCCGCCGGCAGCGCCGACGTGTTGACCACATATCCGCCGCGGGCGGCGTCGGCGCGGGCCGGCAGGCGGACGGTCTTGCCGTCCTTGCCGGTGACGACCAGGGCGATGTCGTGGGCATAGGCGGTGGAGAACGCCAGCGGCGCGCCCTCGACCGGCAGCACCAGGGCGCTGCGGCCCGCGCAATAGATTTCGGTGGGATTGACGGCATGCAGCGGCGGCAGTTGCGCCTTCTTCTCCACCGCCGGCATGGCTACCACCAGCACCGACTTGGGATCGTAGAAAGACGGGGCGGCATTGAGGGTCAGCGCCAGCTTGTCGCCTTTCTGCGAAACCAGCGCCGGAATGTACTGGTACCGCGCCGGCGTGAGGGTCATCGACACCCCCATGGAGGCCAGCACCGAGGCGATGTAGGGGCTATAGACGCCGTACCCCAGCTCCGGCGTCGCGGCCGCGGCCATCACCAGATCGGCGCCGGGGCCGCTGGTCAGAGTTTCGGCGATCGACATGCTGTGGCCGTCGTTGAGGATCAGCGCCTCCTGTCCTTGTGTGAGACAGGCCGCCTGCAGCAGCGGAATCTTGTCCAGGCACTTCTCGTCGACCTTGATGGCGAGACTGCGCGCCAGCAGCGGCGCCGTTTCCTTGAGCACCGCCGGATCGCCCTGGTTGAGCGAATGGATCGCCGCGAGATAGCGCTCCAGGCGCGAGCGATCGAGCGCCGCTTGATTGAGATCCTGCGTGGCGCGCACGAATGCACCGGGGCGCCCGCGGACCGCGCCCACCAATGCATTCATGTCGCCGTTGGTGGCTGGCGCCAACAGAATCAGCACCTGCTGCGCGCCCTTTGGCACGGTCACCGTAAGCCCCTCCTTTGAGCACTGGCCAGTCCAGGTCTTACAGGGATAAAACCAGCTCTCCGGCGGCGGATTGGTGGATCCGCTCAGGAACGCCGCGACCATCAGATAGTTCGCGGACTGGCTTTTGGGGAATTCCGGCCTGATCCAGAGCTTGTCGCCCTCGGCCAGGTGCGGCACCTCGGAGGCCGGCAGGATGGTCTTGCCACGCGTCACCACCACGTCCAGCGTGGGGCCGGCCAGGTCAAACGGCGCGGGGTTGGCGGCGTGGGCTGCACCCGCCACCAGGCCGGCCAGGAAGAACAAACAGAGTCGCGACATCATCTGCCGAGTTTAGGGGCGTTAACTGAATCGCGCCGGCGACTGCGCGATCGCCAGCGCCATCATTGATACCGCTGCGCGATGCCGGCCCAGGTCTTTTCGGACTCCGCGAATAGCGCCGTAAACGCCAGGGTTTCCGCTTCGAGACGCTTTTTATCCACCGCCTTGCCCGATCCCCAGGCCTCGGCCAGCCCGGATGCCTTGCCGGTCGCGCTGGCCTCGCCGAAAGTGAAGCCGGTGCGGACATCGGTAAACAGTACCGTGGCGGTCGAGGCGACATAGGCGTCGGCGTCCGGCGTTCCTTTGAGCGGGATCGAACTCTGCGGACGGTAGGCGCGCCCCTGCACCCGAAACAAGGTGTCGATGGTGTACACCAGCAAAATATCGGTCTGCAGCTTGGCCGCCGCTAGGCGCAAATCATCCAATGAGTCGAGCTTGGGTGGCAGCACGGAGGGATTGAACGTGGCGACCGCTTCGACCTGGGGCCAGTCCGAGACCGCCTTGAGCTGGGTGTCGGTCAGCAATTCCCGCGTCGTCAGAACGCTGAAACGACCACTACCGACGCTGCCCGACGTATAGGACTTGTATTCGGGCGCCTGCACGCGCACCACGGCGATATTGGCCGGAAAATGAGGCGATGGCTGGCGCAGAGACGCATCGGCTTCATCCGCGTGGCCGAGCTTGGCCAGGGGCGCCGGCCCGCCGGGCGTCGTGTAGCTGGCGCAACCGGCGCAGACCAGAACGACGGCGGCGGCTGAATTTCGCAACGGCATTCTTGCTTCCCTGCAATGTAACGGGCGCGAGTCTAGCGCTCCGCGGCCGCGGCCAGGAAATCCCGGCGGCAGGCACGGGCCGCTATGGCGCCAGTGACTGGACTTCCTCCGGCGTGAGTGGCCGATGCGCGCCCTTGGCCAGATCGCCCAGCTGCAGCGGTCCGATCGCCACGCGCACCAGTCGCAGCACCTCGAACCCCAGCGCGTCGAGCAGACGCCGGATATGCCGGTTTCGCCCCTCGTCGAGCACGACTTCGAGCCAGGCGTTTTTCTGGCCGCTGCGCAGCAGCTGCACCTCGCGCGCCGCAAGGTGCTCGCCGTCGATGGCCAGCCCGCCGATCATCGCCGCCAACACCGACTCGTCCGGCAAGCCACGGACTTGCACGTGATAGGTCTTGTCCAGCCCTCCCGCGGGGTCGGTGATGCGCGCCGCCCAGACGGTGTCGTTGCTCATCAGCAGCAGGCCTTCGCTGGCCTTGTCGAGACGCCCCACCGGGCCGAGCCAGGGCAGGCCGGCCTGGCCCGGCAGATTTTCGAGCAGCTGGTAGACGGTGTCGCGGCCGCGCTCGTCGGCGGCGCTGACGACGAGGCCTCGCGGCTTGTTGATCGCGATGTAGAGCCTGGCCGGCGCCTGCACGTCCAGGCCATCGACGGCGATGCGTTCGCGGGCGATGTCGGTCGGACGCTCCGGATCGCGCTCGACGCGGGCGTTCACGCTGACCCTGCCGGCCGCGATCATCGCCTGCGCCTGGCTTCGCGAGCACAGGCCCAGCTTGGACAGCACACGCGCCAGGCCGTGGCGCGGCTGGCGAGAATCGGCCGGGCTCACGTGTCGTGGAGCGACTTCAACCAGGCCGGAACCTGCGCGACGAAGTCCACCACCGCCTCGGCACCCGCCATCCGGAGCCGGTCGAAGTCGTGCACACCGCAGCCGACGCCAAGCATCGGCATGCCGATGGCGCCCGCCATGGCCGCGTCGAACTCGGTATCGCCGATCATCAGCGCGCGTTCGGGCGTCGTGTCTTCGGACTCAAGCAACTCTCGCAGCATCAGCGGATCGGGTTTGGACGCGGTCTCGTCGGCAGTTCGCGACGCCGATAGCAGCGCTCTCACCTCCCGGTGCTGCGCAAGCGAGCCGTGCAGCGCGGCGCGGGATTTGCCGGTGGCTACCGCCAAGCGATAACCCTGTCCGTCCAGAATCCGCAGCGCCTCCAGCGCGCCGGCGAACAAGGGCGCCTCCGGCGCCTGCTGGCCCACATGAGCCTGCCGGTACTGGCCGAGCAGGCTCAGCACGTCCTTGGGGTCGAGCTCCGGGAACAGCCGGTAGAGCACGTCGTTCATGCCCAGGCCGATAAGTTCGCGGATCTGCTGATCGGTCCTGGGCGGCAAGCCGAGCGCGTCGATCGCCGCCTGCATCGACGACACGATCTGCGCCGCGGAGTCGGCGAGGGTTCCGTCCCAGTCGAAGATCAGCAGATCGAAGCGTCGACTCATCGAACGAGCGGCGGCAGCCCGGTGAGGAAATCGCGCAGTTCCTCGGGTATCGCCGCCGAGACAATCAGTTTGGGCAGATCACTCTCGGCCGGAAGCTCCAGAAAGTGCGAATGCAGGAACATGCGCTTGAGCCCCCGATCGCGCAGCGGCTTGTGGACCTCGCGCTCGCCGTATTTGCGGTCGCCCGCGACCGGATGACCCAGGGCCAGAGAGTGGACGCGGATCTGGTGGGTTCGGCCCGAGAAAATCTCCACCTCGCAGAGCGTGGCGTCCGCATAGCGTGCCTGCGGCGTGAAGCGGCTCTTGGACGGCTTGCCCTCTTCCTCGTCCATCTCCACATAACGTTCGCCGCTGGCCAGGCGATTTTTCACCAGGGCAGCGTCGACTTCCTGCGCCTCCCCGCGCAGCCGGCCGCAGAGCAGAGCGAAATAGCGCTTGTCCGCCCGGGCGTACTGAAAAGCCTTTTGCGCTCGCAGCAGAGCGGCTCGGGATTTCGCCAGCAATAGAACACCGCTGGTGTCGCGATCCAGGCGGTGCGCCAGCTCGATGTACTCGTAGGCCTCCCAGGCGCGGACTGCTTCGATCACACCGTAAGGCAAGCCGGTGCCGCCGTGAGAGGCGTAGCCCGCCGGCTTGTTGATCGCGAGGTAGTGCGCATCCTCATGGATGATCGACTCACGCAGCCGTCGCAGCACCTCATCGGGCGGCCGCACCAGCTCGCCCTTCTCGGCGATCCGCACCGGAGGCACGCGCACCTCGTCGCCCTCCGCCAGCTTCCGTTCCGGCTTGACGCGCCCGCCGTTGATACGCACCTGGCCCGAGCGGAGGAGCCGATAGACGTGCGACTTGGGTACGCCAGGGAGTTGCTTGAGCAAAAAATTGTCAATTCGCTGTCCGCCGTCCTGGGCGCCGGCGCGGACATAGCGGACTTGCTGCTTGACTTGTGTCAAAATGTGACAACTCCGTGCATCCAAGCCGGAGTCTCTCGCCCGGCGGCGGCTTTGTGCCAACGCCTGGCAGACCTGGGAATCGGGCCGCCGCGCAGGCGTGCCGCAAGTCTAGCAGCGCCGCGACCGATCCGATCCGTTGTCTTTTTTGCCTTTTTGATTTCCAGCCCTGCTCATGCGGAAGGTTTCTTTCGATGAACGCAGTTCTACTTTCAGCCTTACCGCTCCCGCCAATGACGGGCACTAAAACGCGCTATCAACCCACCGTGCGCCAGAAGAACTCCCGTTTTGCGGTCGAGCGTTCAATGACAGACCGCCATAATGAAAAGAATCCTGATCAACGCCACCCAGCGCGAAGAATTGCGCGTGGCCATCGTCGACGGCCAGAAGCTATTTGACCTCGACATAGAACTCGCTAGCCGGGAACAGAAAAAATCCAATATCTACAAGGGCCGGATCACTCGGGTTGAACCGAGTCTGGAGGCCTGCTTCATCGAATACGGCGCCGAGCGCCACGGCTTTCTGCCGCTGAAGGAAATCTCGCGCAGCAACTTCCGGCAGTCCTCGGGCAGCATCCGCGAGCTGGTCTCCGAGGGCCAGGAACTCATCGTCCAGGTCGAGAAGGAGGAGCGCGGCAATAAGGGCGCGGCGCTCACCACCTTCATCTCGCTAGCCGGCCGCTATCTGGTGCTGATGCCCAACAACCCCAAGGCCGGTGGCGTCTCGCGCCGTGCCGAAGGTGAGGACCGCGAGGAAGCCAAGGCCGCGCTCGAACAACTGGTGATGCCCGACTCCATGGGCGTGATCGTGCGTTCCAACGGCGTCGGCCGCACTGCTGAAGAATTGCAGTGGGACGCGGACTACCTGATCGAAATCTGGACCGCGATCGAGAAGGCCGCTGCCGAGCGCAGCGGCACTTTCCTGATCTACCAGGAAAACAACATCATCCTGCGCGCGCTGCGCGACTACCTGCGCCCGGACATCGGCGAAGTGGTCATCGACAACGCCGAGATCTACGAGCAGGCGCGTCAGCACATGGAACATGTGATGCCGCAGAACCTGCCGCGCCTCAAGCTGTACGAGGAGGACGTGCCGCTGTTCTCGCGCTATCAGATCGAAAGCCAGATCGAGCTGGCGCACGAGCGCACCGTGCGCCTGCCTTCGGGCGGCTCGATCGTCATCGACCACGGCGAAGCCCTGACCGCCATCGACATCAATTCCGCCAAAGCCACCGGCGGCCGCGACATCGAGGACACCGCGCTCAACACCAATCTGGAAGCGGCCGACGAGATCGCCCGCCAGCT
The DNA here is from genome assembly GCA_964246995.1 of uncultured Hydrocarboniphaga sp. Classification (GTDB taxonomy): domain Bacteria; phylum Pseudomonadota; class Gammaproteobacteria; order Nevskiales; family Nevskiaceae; genus Hydrocarboniphaga. Next base: position 175,035 of record CAXTSJ010000003.1, on the reverse strand, counting down.
GCGTCTGCGCGACTTGGGCGGCTTGGTGGTGATCGATTTCATCGACATGAACGCCTCCAAGAACCAGAAGGACGTGGAACGCCGCCTGGAGAAAGCCTGCGAGATCGACCGCGCGCGCATCCAGCTCGGCCGTCTGTCGCGCTTCGGCCTGATGGAGATGTCGCGCCAGCGTTTGCGCCCGTCACTTGGCGAGCACACCCAGATCACCTGCCCGCGCTGCGAAGGCCGCGGCCAGATCCGCAGCGTCGAATCGCTCTCGCTGTCGATCATGCGTCTGATCGAAGAAGAGGCGATGAAGGATCGCACCGGCCGCATCATCGCCCAGGTGCCGGTGGACGTCGGCACCTTCCTGCTCAATGAAAAGCGCAGCGTGGTGCGCGAGATCGAGGCGCGCTGCCGCATCAGCATCGCCCTGATTCCGAACGCGACCATGCACTCGCCGCATTTCGAAATCCGCCGCGTCCGCGCCGATCACCTGCAGCAGGACAACAACTCCGCGCACAGCTATCTGCTGGCGCAGGATCTCGACGCCAAGGCGCTGGAAGAAACCACCACCAGCCGCCCGCTGACGCGCCCGGCGGAAGCCGCGGTCAAGCAGATCATTCCGTCCGCGCCCGCGCCGATCGCCGCGACCCCGGCACCGATTCCGGTGATGCAGCCGGTCACCGTGATCCGTGGCGAGAGCCTGTGGACACGCGTGCTGCGTTTTCTCGGCTTGGAGCCCAAGTCGGCGGAGCCGGTGGTCGTGGCGCCCGCGCCTTCGCGTCCGGGGCGCAGCGGCAACCCGCGCCGCGACGATCGCCGCAGTGGCGGCCGCCCCGGCGACTCGCGACGCGACAACCGGTCCGAACCCGGGCGCCGCGACGCCAATCCGCCGCGCAGCACCGGCCAGACCCAGCCGCAGCGTCCGCAGCAGCAGCCGCCGCGACGCGAAGAACGCATCCCGCGTCCGCAGCAGCCGGCGCAGCAACAGCGCAACAGTTCAGAGGCCGTCGCCGCCGCTGCCCCGCGTCCCAAGCCGGCCCCCGGCGCGCCCGTCGCCGGAAGCGAAGAAGAGCGCAGCGGCCGCAGCCGCCGCGGCCGTCGCGGCCGCAACCGTGGCGATCGCCGGCCCGGCGATGCGGCCGAGGCCGAAGTCACGCGCGATTCGCTGCCTGCCGATCTCGCCGCCGCGCTGACGCCCGCCGCAAGGTCGGCGACCGCCGCGACGGTCGCTGCCGCGTCGGTGTCCGCCGCGGACGACATCGACGCGGCTGTCAGCAGCAACGAGGCGCCCGCCGTCTTCTTGCCCATCGAAGACCCGGCGGCTACCGCGGTGTCTTCCGACCTGGCGCAGGCGCAGCCACCGGCGCCGAACCCGGTTCGCTATGAGCGGGTGGAAGCCCGGTTCCCCGTCCTGGAGGCGCTGGCCGACGAAGAGATTCCCGCCGCCGTCGAGCCGCATTCATCCAGCCCGTCGATTGATCCCCCGGCTCAGTCCGGCGGCGAGCAGGACGCGATCGAAGTCGCATCGTCCGCCGAGTGGCCGCCCATCGAGGACGGGTTTGTGGAGGACGCATTGCCGGGGACGGACTTCACGGCCGCTTTCGAGCCGGCGCCCGAAGCGACGACCTCGTCCCTCCCTGAGGAGCCGATGCCCAACGATCCGCTGACAGAGACAACGCTCGCCGATGCGCCGCCCACCGACCATCCCATCGCCGCGACCGCGGAGACAGGTCCGGAAGCACCGTTACCGACACCCGAGCCCGTCGAGCCCGTCGCCAAATCGCAGGGGCCGCGCTTCATCCAGGTGGAAACCCACGCCGGCCAGCTGTTCGAGCCGGAAGAGTCAGAGCGGCCGAAGGATCACTCCACGTAAGCGCTGTTCGCTCTGGCCGCGCTAGCGGCGAGCCAGGGCGGCGGCGACGTAGGCCAGATCCTCCTCGGTGTCGACACCGCGCGGCGGCGGCTCGTCGGTAAACCCGAGCTTGATCCGTAGACCGTGCGAGAGCGCACGCAGTTGCTCCAAGGCCTCGCAGTCCTCCAGGGGCGCCGGCGGCAGACCGCTGAATTCGGCCAGCCGCCCGCAGCGGTAGGCATACAGGCCGATGTGCCGATAGGCCAGGCCCTCGGGCAACAGCGGCTTTTCGCGCGTCGCGCCATCCCGCTTCCAGGGAATCGGCGCGCGCGAGAAATACAGCGCATAGTCGCGACGGTCCACCACCACCTTGACGACATTGGGGTTGAGCCAGTCCTCGATGGCATGCAGCGGATGCGCCAGCGTCGCCCAGTCGGCCGACGCATCTTCCGCCAGCAGCGCCGCGGTCTGGCGCAAAAGGGCAGGCGGCATCAGCGGCTCGTCGCCCTGCAGATTGACCACGATGGTGGACTCCGGCCAGCCCTCCGCGCGCGCGACCTCATTGACGCGGTCGGTGCCCGAGCCGTGGCGGGACGACGTCATCCGCACGTCGGCGCCGAAGCCACGCGCCGCGGCCGCAACCTGCTCGTCGTCGGTGGCGATCAGCACCTGGTCGGCGCCGCTCATACGCGCCGCATCCCAGACGTGGGCAATCAGCGGCCGGCCTTGCAACTCGCGCAACACCTTGCCGGGCAATCGCGTGGACCCGAATCGCGCGGGGATCACCACCTTGAACGCAGGCGCCGCGGGGGCGCCGGGCTTCATGCCTCGATTTCCTCGTCCGCCAGGGTGCGCGCTTCTTCCTCCAGCATCACCGGGATGCCGTCGCGCACGGGATAGGCCAGGCGCGATGCGCGGCACCACAGCTCCTGCTTCTCGGGCCGCCACTGCAGGGGCGCTCCGGAAACCGGGCAGACCAGAATGTCGAGCAGACGTTTATCCATGGCGATCGGCAGCAGCTAGGGCAGCAAGGGCTTGCAGGATTCTCGCATACGCTCCGCGTCCGCCCGCGACAGCACTGCCGACACCGGCAGATACCACCAATGCGGCTGCGCGAAGCGACGGCATTTGACCGCGTCCTTCTCGGTCATCAGCACCGGCAGCGCGTCGTCGAAACAAAGATCCCGCGGCATGAATCGATGGTGATCCGGAAAGGCGTGCCGGCGGATGCTGATGCCCGCCTCTTCGAGACGATGAAAAAAACGCTCGGGGTCACCGATGCCCGCGACCGCGTGTACCGCGCCGATCCTGAATTCGAAGAGTTCGCGCATCGCGGAGTCGACCAGGCGGCGCGGCGTCTCCGCGATCAGCTCCATGCTCACCACGTCGACACCCGCGTCGAAACCTTCGCCATTGACGATGACGCGATCGACCTCGGCGAGGCGCCGCGCAGTTTCGCGCAAGGGCCCGGCCGGCAGCAGCGCCGCGTTGCCCAGACCGCGGCGCCCGTCGACGACGCAGAACTCGACGCGGCGCGGCAGGCGGTGGTGCTGCAACCCGTCGTCCGAAACCAGCACGTCGATGTCGGCATCATCGATGAGCAGTTGCGCCGCGGCCACACGGTCGGGCGCCACCGCAACGGGCACGCCGGTGCGCAGGGCGATCAGCAGCGCCTCGTCGCCGCAATGCGCCGGATCGCTGCTCGCGTCGACGCGCAGAGGAAACATCGGCGCGCGGCCGCCGTAACCGCGCGCAATGACGCCCGGTCGCAGCCCCCATGCGCGCAGCTGTTCCACCAGCCAGATCACCAGGGGCGTCTTGCCGGTGCCGCCGACGCTGATGTTGCCGACGATGATCACCGGCAGCGCCAGCACGGCCGGCCGGGTTCGTTGCCGGCGCACGCGGATGATGTGGCCATAGAGATACGACAGCGGTCGCAGCAGCAGCGGCGGCTTACCGCCGTACCAGCGCCGCTGCAGCCAACGCGCGAAGCACCGCGACATCCTCACTGGATCAGCGCGGGAACCGCCGCCGGCTCCCGGAACTGCATGCGGTAAAGGCCGGCGTAGATGCCGTCGCGTTCGAGCAGTTCTTCATGCCGTCCCTGTTCCGCCGCGAGCCCGTCCTGCATCACCACGATGTGGTCAGCGTTCTGCACCGTCGACAGCCGATGCGCGATCACCAGGGTGGTACGGCCGACGACCAGGCGATCGAGCGCCGCCTGGATCAGGCGCTCGGATTCGGTGTCGAGTGCCGACGTGGCCTCGTCGAGAATCAGGATCGGCGCGTTCTTGAGCAGCGCGCGCGCGATTGCGAGGCGCTGGCGCTGGCCACCGGACAGCGTCGCCCCGTTCTGGCCGACGCGGGTCTTCAACCCCTGGGGCAGCTTTTCGATGAACTCCCAGGCGTTGGCGGCACGCGCCACTTCGATCAGCCGCGCCTCGTCCGGCGACACGTCCAGACCATAGGCGATATTGTCCGCGACGCTGGAATTGAACAGTCGCACCTGCTGATCCACCAGCGCGATCTGCGTGCGCAGACTCGCCAAGGTGTACTCGCGCTGATCGACACCGTCGATGAGGATGGCGCCGCCGTCAATGTCGTAGAAGCGCGGGATCAGCGACAGCAGGGTCGATTTCCCCGATCCCGAGCGGCCGACGAAGGCCACGGTCTGCCCGGGGCGAATGTTCACCGAAACACCACGCAGGGCCTCGGGCAGCTCTTTGCGATAGCGGAAGCGCACGTCGCGAAATTCGATGGCGCCGTCGGCGCAGGCCAGAAGGCGCGCACCGCCTTGCGGCTCGGGCGGCTCCGACATCAGCTTGAAGATATCCGTCGCCGCGGCAATGCCGCGCTGCACGCGCTCGTTGACATTGCCCAGGCTACGCATCGGGTTCATCAGCGCCAGCATCGAGCCGACGAAAGACACGAAAGTGCCCGGCGTGATTTCGCGCAGCAGCTCCGGCTGCGTGGCGAAATAGACGATGCCCGCCACTGCCCAGGCGGCGATGAACTGGATCGTCGCCTCGCTGCCGCCGCGGGTGGCGACGATCTTCATCGCCAGATACCGCGCGCGCTCGTTGACGGTGTCGAACGCTCGGCGCTCGTAAGCCTGCGCGCCGTGGATCTTGACGATGCGCTGGCCGGAAACGCTCTCTTCCGCGGTCTGCGCCACCTGCCCCATGTTCTCCTGGATGCGCTTGGAGACCTGGCGAAAGCGCCGGCTCACATAGCGCACGATCAGCCCGATCATCGGCGCCACCACCATGCAGAAGCCCGCCAGTTCGGCATTGAGCCAGAACAGCCAGGCGATCAGGCCGATCACCGTCAGCCCGTCCTTGATCACCGAGGTCAGCGCGTTGCTTGCCGCCTCGGCGACCTGTTCGACGTGATAGGTAAGCCGCGCCACCAGCTGCGCCGAGCTGATGCGATCGTAGAAGCTCACCGGCAGGCGCAGCATGTGTTCGAACAGCTCGCCGCGCAGTTGCTTGACCACGCTGCGCGCGATCCACGACATGCCGTAGCCGGAGGTAAAACCGGCGACGCCGCGCAACACGAACAGGCCGACGATCGCCCACGGCAGCCAGCGGATGGTTTCCGGATCGGGCGCGACGAAGGTGCGGTCGAGCAGCGGCCGCATCAGGCTCATGAAGCCGACCTCGGTACCCGCGGTCGCCGCCATCCCCACCGCCGACAAGGCGAAAATCTGCCAATGCCCGACGGTATAACCCAGCAGCCGGCGGTAGACCGCCAGGGGCCGGAACGCGGCGGCCTCGGCGGCTTCAGGCTTGGACGAATGGACCGTGAACATCGCGCGGATGGTAGCTCAAGCCCGTGGAGGCGATGCCCGGATGACGCTCGGGCGACCGAGCGCCTATGGCATGGCTTCGAAAGCCTGGCGCAATTGCTCGACACGCGTGCGGTTGACGCCGCCGTCGTCGTACGCAAAACGCGAGACCGAGCGCACGTCGACGCGGCCGGTGGGCAGCATCAGTAGCTCCAGGTCATCGCGCAGTTCCAGCTTGGACGAGGCGAACACCGCGTGGATGTAGCCCTCCTGCTCGTTCTCGATCTTGCCGCCCATGCGCTCCACCACCTCGTGCAGCATCACGAAGGCGGCCGCCGAGTCGCCGGTGTAGCCCAGCGCGGCGACGCGGTGACGATCATCGGTGGCCATCGACGACACGCAGCTCGGGCGCTTGGGGCATCCGCCGAACTGCTCGCTCTCGACATACAGATCCGAGGGCGGCGTGAGGGTCCTGTAGGCACCGAAGCCGAGCGCCGCGACGGCCAGCAGCAGCAACAGGACGAACAGTGTTTTCAATGGCAGTCTCCGGTTCCTCTAACGGGTTTTCTTTTTGGAACTGGTGGCGGGCATCGGCGGCACCAGGCGCTGCGGATCGACGCGCGCGTCGAACCAGCTGATGCGCCAGTCCAGATGCGGCCCGGTGGCGCGGCCCGTCATGCCCGAGTGCGCGATCACATCGCCTTGCCGCACCTCGTCGCCGAGCTTCACGTCGAGCTGCGACAGATGCAGGAACGCCGAGACCAGTCCATGACCGTGATCGATCATGAGCGTGCCTCCGGTGTAGTACAAGTCGGGCTCGGCGAGGCTGATGACGCCACCGGCCGGAGCCCTCACCGGCGTACCAATCGGCACCGCGACATCGACACCGTAATGCGGTTGCTTGGGCACGCCGTTGAGGATGCGCTGTGATCCGTAGATGCCGGAGATGCGACCCATCGCGGGCCACGCAAAGCGCTCGGTGAAATTCGACAGGGGCGTGTCGCGCAATCTCGCAGTGCGCGCGAGCATCGTTTCGCGCTCGATGCGCGCCGTCACTTCCGCCGGCGGCGTGACCTTGTCCGGCGGCAGGCCGTCGAGACGCTGGATGTCGTAGTGGCGCGGCTTGATCGCGTGACTCTGGACCAGCGCTGGCCCGGCGGGCGGCTCGACGCGGATTTCGGCTACGCCTTTTTCATCACGATCCAGGCCGACGACGAAGCGGCCTTCCGGCGACACGCGCACGTCCTGATCCTTGAATCGCACGCGGCTGCCGATCGGCGCCGTGCCGAGAATCAGCGCGCCCTGCTCCCAGTCGCCGTCGAGACGCACGCTGTCGGCGGTAGTCGCACGGACCGCCGCCGACAGCAGCACCATCGATATCGCGGCGACAGCACCGGTACGCAGCATCAGACCGGCGCGCGTGCGTCTGCAGCCAGGCGTGCCGCCGCCTCATCCAGCGCCATCGTCTCCTGCCGCTCGCCGCCGAGCCGGCGTAGGGTCACCGTTTTCTCTTCCGCCTCGCGGCGACCGACGACGACGATCACCGGCACCTTCTGCACCGAGTGCTCGCGGATCTTGTAGTTGATCTTCTCGTTGCGCAGATCGGTTTCGACTCTCAGGCCCAGCGCCGACAAGGCCTGCTTGACCTCCACGGCGTAGCCATCGGCATCCGACACGATCGGTGCCACCACCGCCTGCACCGGCGCCAGCCACAGCGGCATCGCGCCCGCGTGATGCTCGATGAGAATGCCGATGAAGCGTTCCATCGAGCCCACGATCGCCCGATGCAGCATCACCGGATGACGCCGCTGCGAGGCCTCGTCGATGTAGGTGGCGCCGAGACGCTCGGGCATCATCGGATCGACCTGCATGGTGCCGACCTGCCAGGAACGGCCGATGGAATCGTGCAGGTGGTATTCGATCTTGGGGCCATAGAACGCGCCCTCGCCCGGCAGTTCCTCCCAGGCGACACCGGCCACGCGCAGCGCCGAACGCAGCGCTTCTTCGGCGTAATCCCAAGCTTCTTCGGTGCCGATGCGCTTGTCCGGCCGCAGCGCGATCTTGACCTGGATATCAGTGAAGCCGAAGTCGGCGTAGACCTTCATCGCCTGTGCGTGGAAGGCCGTCACTTCCGGCTCGATCTGCTCTTGTGTGCAGAACACATGGCCGTCGTCCTGAGTGAACGCGCGCACTCTCATGATCCCGTGCAGACCGCCGGACGGCTCGTTGCGATGGCAGCCGCCGAACTCGCCGTAGCGGATCGGCAGATCGCGATAGCTGTGCAGGTTGGCGTTGTAGATCTGCACATGGCCCGGGCAGTTCATCGGCTTGAGCGCGTAGGTGCGCTTCTCGCTCTCGGTGAAAAACATGTTCTCGTGGTAGTTGTCCCAGTGCCCGGACTTCTTCCACAGACTCACGTCCATGATCTGCGGCCCGCGCACTTCGGCGTAGCCGCTGCGCCGATAGACGCCGCGCACGTATTGCTCCACCGCCTGCCAGATCGCCCAGCCGCGCGGATGCCAGAACACCATGCCCGGCGCTTCTTCCTGCTGGTGAAACAAGTCGAGCGCACGCGCGATCTTGCGGTGATCGCGCTTCTCGGCCTCCTCCAGCATCTTCAGGTAAGCCTTCAGATCGTCGTCGGTGGCGAAGGCCACGCCGTAGATGCGCTGCAACTGCGCGTTGTTGGCATCGCCACGCCAGTAGGCGCCGGACACCTTGGTGAGTTTGAAGGCGCTGCCGAGTCTGCCGGTCGACGGCAGATGTGGTCCGCGGCACATGTCCAGCCAGTGCTCGCCTTGGCGGTACATCGTGATTTCCTCGCCGGCCTTGATGCCTTCGGTGACCCATTCGGCCTTGAACGTCTCGCCGCCTTTCTCGAAGAACTGGATCACCTCTTCGCGCGGCCAGACTTCGCGCCGGATCGGCAGATCGCGCTTGACGATGTCGCGCATGCGCAGCTCGATCGCGCCCAGATCGTCTTCGCTGAAAGGCTCGGCGCGCGCGAAGTCGTAGTAAAAACCGACGTCGGTCGAAGGACCAAACGTAATCTGCGTGCCGGGGAACAGCTCCTGCACCGCCTGCGCCAGGACATGCGCGGCATCGTGACGGATCACGTCGAGCACTTCGGGCTTGTCGCGGGTGACGATCTCGATGCGCGCACTGCGCTCGATCGGGCGGGTCAGATCCCACAGTTCGCCATCGAGCTTGATCAGCGCGGCCTTTTTGGCGAGGCCCGGACTGATGTCCTGGGCGATGGATAGCCCGGTCGGCGGCGCCTCAAAGCTTTTGACGTTGCCGTCGGGAAAGGTGATGTCGATGCTCATGGAGTTCTTTGGGTGATGATGCTTTTTCAAACTTCCCAGTCTTCGAGCTTCAAGCCGTCGATACGGGAAAATTCTTTTGTGTTGTGGGTGACGAGAATTAGATTATTGACCAGGGCGATCGCCGCGATCTGCATGTCGAACGGCCCGACCGGCGTACCGAGCCTTTCCAGCCGGCCGCGAATCTGGGCGTAGGCCCGTGCCGCTTCATCATCGAAAGACGCCGTGGCGTAATTCGACAGGAATTCGTCGTAGACCTTGAACGCCTTGATCGGCCAGGCGCTCTTGACGGCACCGAAGTACAGCTCGGCCCTGACCACGGAGCACACCACGATTTCAGCCTGGCTCTCTACGATCAGGCGGCGACGAACTGACTCCGAACGACCATTGAGAAAACGCACGCAGGCGTTGGTATCCAGCGACCGCTTCATTCGAGCGGTTCACGCTCTTCAACCTCGCCCTGCGGCCAGCGCTCCAGATCGGGGATCGAGCCAAACGTTCGCTCGAAGAATCCAAGCGGCCAGCCATTGGCGTCCTTCTCCAGCGTATCGGCTGGTTTCGGAATAGCCGGTGTCACCGCGCTGATCACCGCCACCGGCTTGCCGTGACGGGTGAGCGTGATTTCCGCACCCGCCTCGACCTGAGCGACGAGGTCGGACAATTGGTTCTTGGCTTGAAAGATTCCGACGCTGCGCATGACGCACCTCTACCAATGTCTTACGAACAGGCCAGAGTTTAACCCATTCTGGCCAGAATAAAGCCCTAAGCCGCAGCGCGCGAACGCGCCCAGGCAACAGCGGCGTCGAGCCGCGCCAGGGTTCGCTCGCGACCGAGCAGGGCCAGTGTCTGGTCGATCGGCGGCGATACCGCCATGCCGACGACGGCGACCCGGATCGGCTGCGCCACCTTGCCCAGACCCAGGCCTCGGGCTTCGGCGAAACCGTTGACGGCTTCGTGCAGCGAGATCGCACTCCACTGCAAGAGCGGGCGCAACACCTCTGCCAGATCGGCGAGCACGCGCACTCCGTCTTCATTGAGATGCTTGGCCGCGTCCTTGTCGTTGTAGCCGGCCAGATCGGCGTAGAGGAAAGCCGACTTCTCCGCCATCTCCGCCAGAGTGCGGCAGCGTTCGCGCTGCGACAGGATCACGTCGATCAAGGCCGGCCCATTGGCTGGGTCGAGATTCAGCCGGCGCAGATGCCAATCAAATTCGGCCGCAACCAGTGCGGGATCGGCGATCTTCAGATACTGGTGATTGACCCAATACGCCTTCTCCATGTCGAAGCGGGCGGGCGACGCCGAGAGCTTGGACAGATCGAAAAGCTTGACCATCTCCTCGCGCGTGAACAGCTCCTGGTCGCCATGACTCCAGCCCAGGCGCACCAGGTAGTTCAGCAGCGCCTCGGGCATGAAGCCCATCGCGCGATATTCCATGACCCCCAGCGCACCGTGGCGCTTGGAGAGCTTGGCGCCGTCGGCGCCGAGAATCATCGAGACGTGCGCATAGACCGGCAGCCGCGCACCGAGCGCCAGCAGGATGTTGATCTGCCGCGGCGTGTTGTTGACGTGGTCGTCGCCGCGGATGACATGGGTCACGCCCATGTCCCAGTCGTCGACCACCACGCAGAAGTTGTAGGTCGGCACGCCGTCGCCGCGGGCGATGATCAGATCGTCCAGTTCGACATTGGCGAAGACGATCGGGCCCTTGATGACGTCGTCCAGCACCACCTCGCCTTCGACCGGGTTTTTGAAACGCACAACCGGCTTGACGCCCGTGGGAGGCGCCGGCAGTACCTTGCCAGGCTCGGGCCGCCAGCGTCCGTCGTAGCGCGGCTTCTCCTTGCGCGCGGTCTGCTCGGCGCGCATGGCGTCGAGTTCTTCGCGTGTCGAGTAGCAGTGATAGGCCGTGCCATCGCTGAGCATCTGCTGGATGACCTGGGCGTAGCGATCGAAGCGCTGGGTCTGGTAGACCGGCGCAAAGTCGGACTGCAGGCCGAGCCAGGCCATGCCTTGGAAAATCGCGTCGACCGCTTCTTGCGTGGAGCGCTCGCGATCGGTGTCCTCGATGCGCAGCAGGAAGCGACCGCCAAGATTCTTCGCCACCAGATAGGAAAACAGCGCTGTGCGCGCGCCACCGATGTGGAGATAGCCGGTAGGGCTGGGGGCAAATCGACTGACAGCGGACATGAGCTGAGCGGGACGAAAAAGGAGGCGCGGATTCTACCGCTGTCGCGGAGAGGTGCCGCGCACCGCGTAAAATGCGGGTATGACCAGCCTCTTCGTCGAACAACTCACCGTCATCGACTGCGCCTACCTCGACGCCGGGCGCGGGCTGGTGGGCGAGAGCTGGATCGTGGATATCGAGCTGCTCGGCGAGCTCGACGCGCAATCGATGGTGCTGGACTTCGGCGAGGTCAAGCGCCGGCTCAAGCGCGCCATCGACGCCTCGCTCGACCACACGCTGCTGGTGCCGGCCCTGGCGCCGGAGCTGAGCCTGTATCGCGAGGCCTCTTCACTCGCCCTGTTGTTTCGCTCCGACCTGGGCGCATTCGAGCATCACTCTCCGGCGGCGGCGGTGAGCCTGATCGACGCCGGCGTGGTCGACGCCGAATCCGTGATCGCCCATCTGCAGCCGCGTCTGGCGGAGCTGCTGCCGTCCAACGTGGAGGAACTGCGCCTGCACCTGCGCGTTGAGGCGATCGACGGCGCCTGCTACCAGTATGTGCACGGGCTCAAGAAGCACGCCGGCCACTGCCAGCGCATCGCGCATGGTCACCGCTCGCGTATCCAGATCCGGGTCGACGGGCGTCGTGACGCCGCGGCCGAGCAGGCACTGGCGCTGCGCTGGTTCGATATCTATCTGGGGACGGAAGACGACGTCCTGGCGCAAGGCAATGGCCGGGTCCGCTTCGGCTACGACGCGCCCCAAGGCCGCTTCGAGCTGGCCTTGCCCGAATCGCGCGTTGAGATGATGCCCGGCGACACCACGGTGGAACGCATCGCCGAATGGATCGCCGATGCGACCGCGTTGTCTCAACCCGGCGGTGCCGCGCAAGCTGCCGTTGAGATCCGCGCTTACGAGGGCGTCATGAAGGGCGCCATTGCACGACGCACGACAAGGCTTTGACGACCGCGCAAAATTCACGGCTCATTCAGGGCGTCACGAACACATTACGATCATGAAAAAGTCCTTCCCGACCTTTGCCAAACCCTCCGCCGTCGTGGTCCGCGGCCTCGTCCTGTTGAGCGCTCTGGGCTTGTCCGCCTGCGCCACGTATTACCCCGATTCCGGGTACGGAACGGTTTACGGCAGTTCACGCTCCGACGAGGGCTTCTATTCCCAGGGCCGTCCGTACTACTCCGGCGACGGCTATTACGATCAGGGCGTCTACTACGGCCCCGCCTACGGGGCGACCACGGTCTACTACGAGCGGTTTTCGCCGGGCTACTACTACCGTCCCGGCTACGGTTACTACCCGCCCTCGCGCTCCTACCGCGAACGCGATCATGACCGTGATGATCATGACCACGACCATGGCCGCGACAACGATCGCGACCGCGGCTTTGTCGGGCGGGCGCGCGAGATCACCGGCGACAATCCCAGCAGAGACCGGCCGCACGACCGGGACAACGATCATGGCGGCGATCGAAGCGGCTACCGTCCACCCGGCCAGGGCCAGACCGCGCAGCCGCGTCCGTCCAATGACAGCGACCGGTCCGGATGGCTCGGCCGGGCCAGGCAGATCACCTCGCAGCAGGGTCCTAGCCAGCCCCAGCAGCGCGCGCAACCGCAACCGCTGCCCGAGCAGAGTCGCGAGGTTCGCCGCAGCGATCGCGGCAATGACAACGGCTCGGATCGGAACAGCCGCGGCGGCTGGGCCGGCAAGGCACGCTCGGTGGAACAGGACCGCTGACGCGACTGTGAAATAATTCGTGTCCGTTTTCTTTTGGCTGTCTGCAATGAGCACTGCCGACGATGTCCGCTTCTTCCCGCGCCTGACCATCGAACAAGTGGAAGAAGGGCATGAGCTGGCGCCCCGATTCGACGAGCACGGCCTGATGCCCTGCGTCACCACCGCCTTTGGCACCGGCGAAGTGCTGATGCTCGGCTACATGAACGTCGAGGCGCTGAAGAAGACCATTCTCACCGGCGAAGCGCACTACTACAGTCGCTCGCGCAAGGTGCTGTGGCACAAGGGCGCGACCAGCGGCCTGGTGCAAAAAGTCGAGGAACTGCGCATCGATGACGACCAGGACGCGATCTGGCTGCGCGTCTCGGTCAATGGGGATGCAAGCTGCCACGTCGGCTATCGCTCCTGCTTCTATCGCTCGGTTCCGACCGGTGATGACGGCGCCAGCGGCGAGTTGCGATTCGAAGAAAACGAGAAGACCTTCGACCCGAAAGCCGTTTACGGCGACGCGCCGAATCCGACGCTGCTGTAGAGGCCAGCGGTTCGCCACGGCGGGCTAAGGTTCCGCCGCCGCATTCCACCAGTGCGCCGCGTTTCGCCGGTATTCGTCGACGACCCAGCCTTGCTCCGCGGGGATCAAAAGCACCGCGCCGCTGACGCCGGTGGTGTATTGCCGGGCGCCGATCGCGGTGTAGCGCGCCACCGGTTCCGGCCGCGGATGCTTGAAGTGATTGCGCCAGCCAGCGCCATAGACCACCACCGCCGGATGAACCGCGTCGACGAACGCGGCTGAACTGGAGGTCTTGCTGCCATGATGCGGCGCCACCAGGACATCGCTCAACAGATTCGCGCCATGCACGGCGACCAACCGGTTCTCCGCCTCTCTTTCAATGTCGCCCGTCAGCAAAAGGCTGTGCCCCTCGCCGCTGACGCGCAGCACGCAGGAGCCATTGTTGTCGGACCAGTCGCCGTCGCCGGGCGGGTGCAGAAAGTCGAAACGCAGGCCATCCCAGTTCCAGCTTTCGCCATCGCGACAGGGGTGATCGCTGCCGGCGCCGTAGGCGGCATCGACTTTCATCAGGCGCCGGACTGATTTCAATCCGCCGGCATGATCCTGGTCGGAATGCGAGATCACTACCGCGTCGAGGCGGGCGACGCCCAAGCGCAGCAGATAGGGCACCACCACCGACTCGCCGGCGTCGAAACCATCATCGGACGCCGGCCCGGCGTCGTACAGCAGGGTGTGCCCCGCGGTCTGCACGACCACCGACAGCCCCTGCCCGACATCCAGAACGCTGACCTCGAAGCCGTGCGGGGGCGCCTGTCGCGGCGGCACGAGCAGGCCGGCCAGACAGACCAGCCCGCAGCGCCATACCGGCAATCCGCGCGGCGCCAGCAGCAGCGCCAGGCCCAGCCCGGCTAGCGCCAGCGCGGCAGGCGGCGGGCTGGCTGCCCACCAGAACGACGAGGCGATGCCGGCGATCCAGTCCAGGCCTTGCTGCAGCTGATCCAGTGCCGAAGCGACGACGCCCAGCAGCGGAATGCCGATCGCCGGCCAGACGCTCGCAAGAACCAAGGCAAGCAACGCGATCGGCGTGAGCACTGCGATCACCGGCACCGCGACCAGGTTGACTGGAACCGTCGCCCAGGACAGGCCATGAAAGAAAAACAGGGCCAGCGGCGCGAGCGCCAAGGTGAGCGCGATCTGCACCCGCAGCGCTTCGCGCAGCACGCTGGCGGATCGCAGACGGCCGCCCGAGACATAGAAGATCGCGGCGACCGCGCCGAAGGACAGCCAGGCGCCAGGACTCATCACCGCCATCGGATCGACCAGCAGCACCGCGACCCAGGCCAGTGCCAGCACACGCGCCGGCTGCCGCAGCCGGTCGAACCAGGCTGCCGCAAGCAGGAACCCGAGCATGATCGCGGCGCGCTGCACTGGCGCCTCCCAGCCGGCGAGAAAGGCGTAGGCCACGCCTGCGGCCGCAGACAGCAGCATCCCGGCTTTCTGCGCCGGCAGGTTCAGACACAGCGCCGGCCACAACGTCCACAGCCAGCGGCCGAGGAAGAAGGCCAGGCCGGCGACGATGGCGATGTTGAAGCCCGATACCGCAACCAGATGCGAGGTCCCGGTCAGGCGCAGCGCGTCCCAGTCGTGGTCGCTCAGGCCGGAATCGTCGCCGATGGTCAGCGCCGCCAGCAGCGGCAAGCCGGGATGATCGGGCAACCAGGCCTGCAGGCGATCCAGCAGGTTCTGCCGCCAGTTCAGCCACACCGGACCGAAGTGTCCCGCGCAGCGCTCGCCGTCGCGCACGCTGGCGGTGGCGCCGATGCCCTGGCGGAACAGCCAGGCCTCGTAGTCGAAGCCGCCCGGATTGAGCGAGCCGTGCGGCGTACGCATGCGCAGCGTCAGGCGCCAGCATTCGCCGGCACGCAGAGACTGCTCGGCGCGATACCAGGAGACGCGCATGAGCGGCAGTTCGGCCTCGGCAGCTTGGAACTGGAATCGCCACGTCTGCGTGCCGGCTTGCGTGACGACGCTGCGCTCGGGCAGCGACGCCACCGTTCCCTGCACCACCCGCTCTTCGCCGTGCCGACCCGGCGGCCAGCGCCGCGCGACATCGTCGCCAACCCGCCAGACGCACCAGAGCACTCCGAACGCGAAGATCGCGTAGGCGGCGCGCCAGCGCCAGGGAATCAGCGCCGGCAGGCTGCCGAGTGCGATCCACGAAAATGCCGGCAGCGCCGGCAGGGCGTGCACCAGCAGCACGCCCGCGGTGAACAGCAGCGCTAGGCCGGCTGGGTGTCCTGCGCCGCCAGGCGACCGGCGTCCAGAGTCCATGTCCGGTCCATGCGCGCGGCGAGTCTCATGTCATGGGTGACGACGATCAGGCTGGTATTGAGTTCGCGGTTGAGTTCGAGCATCAGGTCGAACACTTTCTCGGCGGTCTTGGAATCGAGGTTGCCGGTCGGCTCGTCGGCGAGCACGCAGGCAGGCCGCGTCACCAGCGCACGCGCGACCGCGGCGCGCTGTCGTTCACCACCCGACAGCTCGCCTGGCTTGTGTTCCAGACGCTGGCCCAGCCCGACGCGCTCCAGCAGTTCGCTGGCCTGGCGCCTGGCGCTCGCCGCCGGTTGGCGGCGGATCATCAGCGGCATCATCACGTTTTCCAGCGCGCTGAATTCCGGCAACAAGTGATGGAACTGGTAGACGAATCCGAGACTGCGGTTGCGCAGCACGCCGCGCGCGGCGTCCGACAATTGCGACATGCGCTCGCCCGCCACCCAGACCTCGCCCGCGGTCGGCGAATCCAGCCCGCCGAGAATATGCAGCAAGGTGGATTTGCCGCTACCCGATGCGCCGACGATGGCGACGCGCTCGCCCGGCGCCACGTCCAGGTTCACCTCGGCGAGCACCTGCAAGTTGAGGCGGCCGTCGTCGAAAGTCTTGCTCAGACCCTGGGCACGCAGAATAGGCGTTGCATCGTCATTCATAGCGAAGGGCCTCGGCCGGCTGCACGCGCGACGCGCGCCACGCCGGATACAGGGTCGACAGTAAGCCCAATGCCAGCGACAGAATGCTGATGCGGATCACATCGCTGGATTTCAATTGCGAAGGCAGGTCGCTGATGTAGTACACGTCCGGCGACAGGAATTGCTGGCCGGTGAGCGTCTGCAGAATCGGCACCAGGCTCTCGACGTTCAGCGCCAGCGCCACGCCGCCGACCACGCCGATCAGCGTGCCGATGATGCCGATGATCGAGCCCTGCACCATGAAGATCGCCATGATCGACCGCGGCGTCGCGCCGAGCGTGCGCAGGATGGCGATGTCGGACTGCTTGTCCTGCACCACCATCACCAGGGTCGAGACGATATTGAAGGCAGCGACGCCGACGATCAGCGACAGGATGATGAACATCACCACTTTTTCGGTGGCCACCGCGCGAAAAAAATTGGCGTGACTGTGGGTCCAGTCGTTGATGTAATAGATGCCCGGCAGCTGCTGCGCTAGGTCGCGCGCGACCTCGGGGGCGCGGAACAGATCGTGGAGCTTCAAGCGCACACCGGTCACGGTGTCGCCCATGCGGTACAGCGACTGCGCGTCGGCCAGATGGATCAGCACCAGCCCGCGATCGAACTCGTACATGCCGATGCGGAACACGCCCGAGACCGTGAAGCGCCGGAAGCGCGGCAGCACGCCGGCCGGTGTCGTCGTCGCCACCGGAATCATCAGATCCACCTTGTCGCCGGGCGTCACGCCCAGCACCTGCGCCAGTTCCGAGCCGAGGATGATCTTGTATTCGCCGGCCTTGAGATCGTCGAGCGATCCGGCGGTCATGTGGGTGCCGATCTCGGACACTTTCGGCTCCTCGGACGGCAGCACGCCGCGAAGCAACGTGCCGGAAAGGCCGCTGTCCAGGCGCAGCATGCCCTCGCCTTCGACATACGGCGCGACGGCCTGGATCTCCGGATTCTTCTTCGCCTCCAGCGCCACGCTCGGCCAATCGTGCAAGGCGCCCTCGTAGCCGGAGATCGTCGCGTGCGAAGCCATGCCGAGAATGCGTGTGCGCAACTCGCGCTCGAAGCCGTTCATCACCGACAGCACGGTAATCAAGGCCATCACGCCGATACCGATGCCGAGCATCGACGCCAGCGAGATGAAGGAGATGAAGTGGTTACGACGCTTGGCCCGCGTGTAACGCAGGCCGGCGAAGAGTTCGTAGGGATGGCGCATATCCAGGCGATTACAGCACAGTCACAGGACCAGCCGCCTGCCGGGCCCCACACGACATTCGTCGGCGCGCGTCAGTTCCGCGGTCCGGCACTTACTGCGGGGGAATAGACTCCAAGCAGCAGGGTGCGGGTCTCAACCAGCGCCCGGTGTCGATGACCTCGGCAGCAATCGCAAGGACGCGGTGATGGAGGTGCCAGCAGTGGACGACGACGGCGAGACTTACGCGACGACACCCGTGATTCGCCTGACGGTCACGCATCTGTGCCTGATCGACGCCGAGGGCCGGCCGACGCAGGCGACGCTGCCGCCGCTGGCGCACGACGCGCAGCGCTTGCGATCGGTCTATCGCCTGCTGGTGCAGGCGCGCGCCATCGACAAGAAAGCGGTGGCGCTACAACGCACCGGCCAGCTCGGCACTTATGCGTCGAGCCTGGGCCAGGAGGCGATCGGCGTCGCCATGGGCCTGGCCTTGAAACCCGAAGATGTGCTGATCCCGGCCTATCGCGAATACGCCGCGCAGTACGCCCGCGGCGTGCCGATGCACGCGCTCATGGCCTACTGGGGCGGCGACGAACGCAGCATGGATTTTCCGGCCGGGGTACCGGCTGCGCACGACTTCCCGCTGTCGGTGCCGATCGCAACGCATGTGCCGCAAGCGATCGGCGTTGCCTACGCTTTCAAGCTGCGCAATCAGCAACGCGTGGTGCTCGCGTCCTGCGGCGACGGCGCAACGTCCAAGGGAGATTTCTACGAGGCGATCAGCAGCGCCAAAGTCTGGAACCTGCCGGTGGTTTTCCTGGTATCCAACAATGGCTGGGCGATCTCGCTGCCGCGCTCGCGGCAGACCGGCGCGCCCACCATCGCGCAGAAAGCCTTCGCCGGCGGCATGCCGGGCGAACAGGTCGATGGCAACGACGTGATCGCCATGGTCACCGCGCTCGAACGCAGCATCGAGCGCGCACGCGAAGGCGGCGGACCGAGCCTGATCGAGGCCATCACCTACCGCCTGCACGATCACACCACCGCCGACGACGCGCGCCGCTATCGCGACGAGGCGGAAGTGGCCGACGCCTGGACGCGTTGTCCGATCAAGCGCCTGCGGCTATTCCTCGAATCGCAGCACGGCTGGACAGCGGCGGATGACGCGGCCGTGCAACACGAATGCACGGCTAGGGCCGAGTCCGTGGCGCAGGATTTTCTGGCGATGGACGCACCGGCACCGGAATCGATCTTCGATCACCTCTACGCGCAACTTCCGGCGCAACTGGCCTGGCAGCGCGAAGAAGTGCGCGCTGCCGGCTCCAAGACCGGCGAACACCGATGAGCGCGCAAAACACCGTTCAAAACCGGTCGATCATCGAAGCGATCAATCTCGCGTTGCACAGCGAGATGGCACGCGATCCCGACATGGTCGTGCTCGGCGAAGACATCGGCCGCAATGGCGGCGTGTTCCGCGCCACCGTCGGCCTGCTCGATGCGTTCGGCGAAGCGCGCGTGATCGATACGCCGCTGGCGGAGACGCTGATCGCAGCGATGGCGATCGGCCTGTCGACGCAGGGCATCAAGGCCGTGGCGGAAATCCAGTTCTCGGGCTTTCTGTATCCCTGCGTCGACCAGGTGGTGAATCACGCCACGCGTTACCGCAATCGCACGCGCGGCCGCATGTCTTGCCCGCTGGTGATCCGCGCGCCCAACGGCGGTGGCATCCAC
This sequence comes from uncultured Hydrocarboniphaga sp., assembly GCA_964246995.1. Lineage (GTDB taxonomy): Bacteria > Pseudomonadota > Gammaproteobacteria > Nevskiales > Nevskiaceae > Hydrocarboniphaga. The sequence continues at coordinate 155,732 of CAXTSJ010000003.1, read as the reverse complement.
GCGCCCGAACATCATTCCGAATCGCTCGAAGCAACGTTCGCGCACATGCCCGGGCTGCGCGTGGTCTGCCCGTCCTCACCACCGCGCGCCTACGGCCTGCTGCTCGCCGCGATCCGCGATCCCGACCCGGTGATTTTTCTGGAGCCGACGCGCATCTACCGCATGTTCAAGCAGCCGGTCGAAGACAGCGGCGAAGCGCTGCCGCTGGACACCTGCTTCGTCGATCGGCAAGGCGAGCATCTGACGCTGGTGAGCTGGGGCTCGATGATGCACGAGACGCGGCTGGCCGCCGACCAGCTTGCTGCGGAGGGCATCCGCGCGGAAATCATCGACGTCGCCACGCTCAAGCCGCTCGACATGGACACGATCCTCACGTCCGTCGCCAAGACCGGGCGCTGCGTGATCATCCAGGAATCGGCTCGCGCCGGCGGCATGGCCAGCGAGATCGCTGCGAACCTTGCCGAACACGGCCTGCTGTCGCTGTTCGCGCCGGTGCTGCGCGTGTCGGGCTACGACACCATCATGCCGCTGGCGCGCAGCGAGCGCGTTTACCTGCCCGACATCGACCGCATCCTGCGCGAGGTGCGCAAGCTGCTCGAAGCCGCGCCGCTCTGACCGGAACCAAGTGCAATGATCGAATTCAAACTGCCCGACCTCGGCGAAGGTCTGCAGGACGCCGAGATCCGCGAATGGCATGTGAAAGAAGGTGACACCGTCGCCGTCGATCAGCCGCTGGTCTCCGTGGAAACCGCCAAGGCCGTGGTCGAGGTCCCCAGCCCCCGCGCAGGGCGCGTGCTCAGGCTGCATGGCGCCGTGGGCGACACCATCGACGTCGGCAAAGCGCTGGCGAGTTTCGAGGGCGAAGATGACGCCGCGATCGCCTCGACCAAACCCTACAACGACGGTCACGAGCCCGCCGCCAGCGAGGCGATCCGCGATACCGGCGTCGTCGTCGGTGCGATGACGCAGAGCAACGACGTCGTCGCCGAGCGCGTCTCCAATGTCGGCGCCGGCATCAAGGTGGTGCCCGCCGTGCGCGCGCTGGCGCATCGGCTCGGCGTCGATCTGAGCGTGGTCACGCCCACCGGCCCGGACAACCTGATCACCGCCGCCGACGTGCAGCGCGTGCATCGCGTGTTCACCGAAGTCGGGCCACTGGAGAAACTCAGAGGCGCGCGCAAGGCGATGGCGCGCACCATGTCGCAGGCGCGCGACGAGATCATGCCGACCACCATCACCGACGACGCCGTGCTGCACGCCTGGAACGGCAAGCAGGAGCCGATACTGCGACTGATCCGTGCGATGGTCGCGGGCGTCCAGCGTGAACCCGCGCTCAACGCCTGGTTCGATCAGGCCGAGATCGGCCGTCGCCTGCTGCCCAAGATCCATCTGGGGATCGCGGTGGACACGCCCGAAGGCCTGCTGGTGGCAACGCTCCAGGACGTCGGCAATCGTGGCCCCGACTCCCTGCGGGATGGCCTGGTCAGAATGAAGACCGACGCGCTGTCGCGCAGCATTCCGCTGGAGGAACTGCGCGGCTTCACCCTCAGCCTGTCCAATTTCGGCAAGTTCGGCGGCAAGTACGCCACGCCGGTGATCCTGCCGCCGACGGTGGCGATCGTCGCCGCCGGCGCGATCCGCGATGCGGTGGTACCGGTCGAGGGGCAGATCGTCATCGCCCGCGTCATGCCGCTGTCGTTGAGCTTCGATCACCGCGCCGTCACCGGCGGCGAAGCGGCGCGATTTTTAAGCGCGCTGATCGAGGATCTGCGGCAGGCGTCTTGAAACTCAGACGGCCTGATCAATCCGCGGCAGCGGGCCCCGATGGAAAATGCCGTCGACCTGCAGCAACTGCCCTGTTCGCGGATCGGCGAATCCATTTTCGATTGCGATCAGGCTATAGCCCTTGCTGACCATCAAGGCCTACAAGTCGCAGAACAGCAGCTGCCCCTTGTATAGCGGAACCAGGGACATCTCCAGCTCGACGGTGTCGATCTGAGCCAGCGCCCTTTCGGCGCCTTTCAGAACCTCGCTCTCGTAGCCCTGCGTATCGATTTTCAGATAGATCGCCGCGCCGACGTCGATGACCGTATCGATCCCGAGCGCTTCGAACATCCGCACGTGCCTGGGCAAGCCGCTGAATTCTTCCGCCGCCGCGGCGAGGGTGTATCCGGCCTTGGATATCAGCTTGGTACCAAGACGCAGACAGGCCCGCTGCATCCGTTGCTTCATCGTCACGGCACCTGCCCCCAAAAAAGCCACAGCCTTCACGCCGATCCCGCATTGTTGTGAATGCACCGGAAGGCCGCAAGCGATTGCACCCTCTATGGATACGCACGATGTAGCAGTGCCGCCACCAGTCGCCTCCGCGCAGCCGAATGGCGAGCGCCGCAAGCCGGCCGAGGCCCGCTTGCTTATAGTCACCCAACGTTTCTGGACTGGCACCGGGTCATGAAAATCGTCGCTCTCGCCACCTTGCTGCTCGCGCTGTCATCGCTGGCCGATGCGCAGAATCTCAGCCTGCCTTCCAGCGCGTCCGCAACCACCAACCGCTCGCTGCCCGCCAAGGGCACCAGCATGGCCGCGGTGACGCAGGCGTTCGGCGCGCCGCTGCAACGTCATGCCGCCGTCGGCGGCGACACGCCGCGGCATCCGCCGATCACGCGCTGGGACTATCCGGGCTTCATCGTGGTTTTCGAGAATCAGCACGTGGTCGACGCGGTGCGTCCCGATGCGCCCGCCAGCATCGCGCGGCAGGACGGGCTCTCGCCCTAGCGTTGTTTCAACCGCAAGCTGCGCCGGCCTGACACGCACAAGTCGGCGTCGACAGTGTAAGGTCGCGCCCGGGCCGTTTTGACCGCCGACGAAGACCGCCGATGACCCCGCCGAAAGCTGCCACGTTCCTGCCGCCCGAATGGGCGCCGCAATCTGCCGTGATGCTGACCTGGCCGCGCGCCGAAGGCGATTTCGCGCGCCACTTCGATGCGGTGGAGCGCAACTTCGTCGACATCGCGGTGGCCATCAGCCGGCACCAGAACGTTCACATCAATTACGGTTTGGAACCGGCGTCGCTGCATCGCCGCCTGATCGGAGCCGGCGCGCATCCGGCGCGGCTGCACATCTACCGCATCGACAGCGACGACGTCTGGGCGCGCGACCATGGGCCGATCACGGTGGTTCGCGACGGACAGCTGGTGCATCTGGACTTCAGCTTCAACGGCTGGGGCGGAAAGTTCTCGGCCGAGCGCGACGATCTGCTCACGCGGCGGCTCGCGGAATCGGGTGCGCTCGACGCGCCGGTGCAGACCATCGACTTCGTGCTCGAAGGCGGCGCCATCGAGGTCGACGGCTGCGGTTCCCTGTTGACCACCGAGCGCTGCCTGCTGGCGCCGACGCGCAACCCGCATCTGGATCGCGCCGCCATCGAGTCGCTGCTGTGCCGCGAACTCGGCGTGCAGCGCATCCTATGGCTGCGTCATGGCGATCTGCTCGGCGACGATACCGACGGCCACATCGACACCGTCGCGCGCTTTTGCAACCAGCGCACCATCGCGTATCAGGCTTGCGAAGACGCGGCCGACCCGCACCACGCCGATCTGCGTGCGATGGCCGATGAACTCGCCGTCCTGCGCCGTCCCGACGGCAGCGCCTACGAGCTGGTGCCGCTGCCGCTGCCGCGTGCCATCTTCGACGAAGACGGCCGCCGCCTGCCTGCCGGCTACGCCAATTTCCTCATCATGAATGCCTGCGTCCTGGTGCCGGTCTACGGCGACGCCAACGACGCCGTTGCGCTGGAAAGGCTGCGCGGGGTCTTCAACGACCGCGAGGTGATCGGCATCGATTGCAGCGCGCTGATCCAGCAGTACGGCAGCCTGCATTGCGTGACCATGCAGATCCCCCGGAGTTCGCAATGACCCAGCGCAAGACCGTGTGCGCAGGCATCGTGCAGCAGGCCTGCACGGCCGATCGTGCGCACAACCTCGCCGTTTCCACCGCCGGCATCCGCGACGCCGCCGCACGTGGCGCGGAACTGGTGCTGCTCCAGGAGCTGCACACCGGCCTGTACTTCTGCCAGCACGAATCCACCGATCTGTTCGATCTCGCCGAGGCCATCCCCGGGCCGTCCACCGACACTCTCGGCAAGTTGGCGAAAGACCTGGGCATCGTCATCGTCGGCTCGCTTTTCGAGCGTCGCGCGCCCGGGCTGTATCACAACACCGCCGTGATTCTGGAGCGCGACGGCAGCCTGGCCGGCGTCTATCGCAAGATGCATATCCCGGATGATCCGGGCTACTACGAAAAGTTCTATTTCACCCCGGGCGATGCATCCCCCGGCACCGTTGGCGGGGGCTTTCAGCCGGTGCAGACCAGCCTGGGCAGGCTCGGCGTGCTGGTGTGTTGGGACCAGTGGTATCCGGAGGCCGCGCGCCTGATGGCGCTGGCCGGCGCCGACCTGCTGCTGTATCCCACCGCCATCGGCTGGAACCCGGACGACACCGACGACGAGCGCCGCCGCCAGCAGGATGCCTGGATCACCATCCAGCGCTCGCACGCGGTTGCCAACGGCCTGCCGGTGCTGGTGGCCAACCGCTGCGGCTTCGAGCCCGACCCGACGAACACGCTCAAGGGCGCGCAGTTCTGGGGATCGAGTTTCGCCGTTGGTCCGCAGGGCGAGTTCCTGGCGCAAGCCGGAACCGGCGGCGATGAGGTGCTGGTGGTGGACATCGACCTCGCGCGTTCGGAGAACGTGCGCCGCTGGTGGCCGTTCCTGCGCGACCGACGCATCGACGCGTATCAGGATCTGACGCGGCGCTTTCGCGATTAGGTATTGAGAACGCCGAGCGGCGCGTTGTAGGCCAGCCCCAGCGCATCGGCCACCGCCGGGTGCGTGATGCGGCCGCGATGCACATTGAGCCCGGCCAGCAGGTGCGGATCGTCGCGCAGCGCGCCGTCCACGCCCTTGTCCGCCAGCGCCAGCACGAAAGGCAGGGTCGCATTGGTGAGCGCAAACGTCGCAGTGCGCGCGACCGCGCCGGGCATGTTGGCGACGCAGTAATGCACCACGCCTTCTTCGACGAAAGTAGGGTCCTGGTGCGTGGTCGGGCGCGAGGTTTCAAAACATCCGCCCTGATCGATCGCGACATCGACGATCACCGCACCGCGCTTCATCCGTCGCAGATGCTCGCGCCGCACCAGCTTGGGCGCCGCGGCGCCAGGCACCAGCACCGCGCCGATCACCAGATCCGCGCCCGCGGTGGTCTGCTCGATTGCATCGACGGTGGAATAGATCGTCTCCACGCGCCCTCCGAACAGCTGGTCGAGCTCGTTGAGCCGCGCCAGCGAGCGGTCGAGGATGGTCACACGGGCACCCATGCCCACTGCGATGCGCGCGGCGTTGGTGCCGACCACGCCGCCGCCGATGATCAGCACGTTGGCGGGCGCAACCCCCGGCACGCCGCCGAGCAGGATCCCGTTGCCGCCCTGGGCTTTTTCCATGACGTGAGCGCCGGCCTGGACCGACAGGCGGCCCGCGACTTCGCTCATCGGCGCCAGCAGCGGCAGCCCGCCATGGGCGTCGGTCACGGTCTCGTACGCGATGGCGATGCAGCCGCACTCGATCAGCCCCTGCGCCTGCCGCGGATCGGGCGCCAGATGCAGGAAGGTGAACAGCGCCTGCCCGGCGCGCAGCCTTGCGACTTCCGCCGGCTGCGGTTCCTTGACCTTGACGATCATCTCGGCCAGCGCGAACAGCTCCGCCGCATCCGCCACAATCCGCGCGCCCGCTACGCGATACTGCTCGTCGCTCAGCCCGATGCCTTCGCCGGCGCCGGTCTCCACCACCACCTCGTGCCCATGCACGCGCAACTCGCGCACGCCGGCCGGTGTAAGGCCGACCCGATATTCGTGAACCTTGATCTCTTTGGGAACGCCGATACGCATGAGGACTCCGCTGTCGGTGGCGATTATCCGCACGCCCGCCAACTGCCGCGTGAAAGCCACGCCGTAAAATTTGGGGCCCGGCGCGCGCTCGCTTAGACTTGTCCGCCACATGCCCCGGTAGCTCAGTGGATAGAGCACGCGCCTCCTAAGCGCGGGGTCGCCGGTTCGATTCCTGCTCGGGGCACCACCGTATTTCTTTTTCCAGACTTCCCTGAGAGTTCCCGGGCGAGCGACCGAGCAATCGTCGACTTGCGGAGTGGAATGGGCGGGAAGCCGGGCGCAACGAGCGCCCATTCGTTGGAAAGATCGCCGACGACACCCGATTCTGCAATCGAAACACGAAAGAAGGCTTCCGGTTTCGGCTCAGCATCGTGGGCTATTTCGAAAGTCCGGATAGCGCGTCGAGCACCGTCCGCATGCGCGGCGGCAACAGCCGTTGCGAGGGATAGACCGCGCTGATCGGCATCGGCGGCGGGCGCATCGTCGGCAGCAGTTCGACCAGCTCTCCGCAGTTGAGGGCGTCCTCGGCGATGTAGTCGGGGACCTGGATCAGGCCCATGCCGCCAATGGCGGCCTGCACCATCGCCTCGCCATCGCCGATGCGCACGCGGCTCTGCACCGGAATGTTGATCAGCTCTCCGCGCCGGGAGAATTGCCAGGGCCGGTCACGTCCGGTGCCGGGCATGCGGTACGCCACGGCCGGGCGCGACGCGAGTTCGGCAAGGGTTCTCGGTCGCCCATGGCGATCGATATAGGCTGGACTTGCGCAAAGCTTGAGGGTCTGGGTCGCGAAGCGACGCGCCACCATGGTCGAGTCCTGTAGCTCGCCGATGCGAATGGCGAGATCGACCCCGTCCTTGACGATGTCGATCTGCGCGTCCGACAAGCGCAGATCGAACTCGAGCGCCGGATGCAGTTGCGCGAGCCGCGCGAGCACCGGCAGCACGAAGCGCCGTCCAAACGATACTGGCATCTCGATGCGCAGCGGGCCGCTGACCAGATTGCGCGTTCCGGCAGCCGCGGCCTGCAGGTCTTCGACTTCGGCCAGCACACGCTGGCAGCGCTCGTACAAGCGCTCGCCGTCGGGAGTCAGGCTGACCTGGCGGGTGGTGCGGTGAAACAGTTTGACGCCGAGGGAGCGCTCCAGCCGCAGTACGGATTTGGCGAGCGTCGAGGGCGCGCAACCCAGGCCCTGTGCGGCACGCGCGAAGCTCCGGTGCTTTGCCGTTTCGGCAAATGCCAGCAACTGCTGGAGACTGCTCATGCGAGGTCTATTGAGGACAGCATGTCCTCAATGTTATGGCATTGGGTGTACTTCTGTCTCATCGCCTGGTTTGCCAGACTGTGGTCACCGGTCGCAGATTTGCAGGCACTCCGCCATCCGGCAAGCTGATGTCCACACCGCTGCAAGCGATCAGCATTTCAGGAGCTTCGAGCCATGTCCGTCTTTCGCAATGATCAGAATCAGATCCACAGCCTGCATGGCAACCATGTCGCCGGCGTGGCGACGCCCACCAACGGCGCGCAACAGGTCGAGATGTGGCGCGGCCGCATGGACGCCAACTCCGCGACTCCGCCGCACAGTCATGATGTGGAGGAAGTTGTCCTGTTTCTCAAGGGAACAGGCCGGGCGACCGTGGCCGATCGCGAAGTGCGTTACCAGGCCGGTGACACGCTGATTCTGCCGCCGGCCCAGGTGCATCAAATTTTCGCCGAGACCGAAAGCGAGTTCGTCTCCGCGATGCCGATCGGCTGTACGGTGAAGCTTCCCGACGGCGCGGTGATCGAGCTTCCCTGGCGCCGTTAGTTCCTGTTTGCCGAAGACGTCTGGCCACGAGAGAACTCCTGGCCAGCCGATTCGCCTGGCTCTAATCCGCGAACAGCTTCAACACCACGCCCCGCAGCCACTGACTGGCCGGATCGCGGTGGAACTTCGCGTGCCAGAACAGACTGATCGCGATCTCTGGCAGCGTGGCCGGGTGCTCGACGTAAGTCAGTCCGTAAGGCTCGGCGACGCGCTGCGCGAAGCGTTCGGGCACCGTCGCGATCATGTCGCTGGCGTGCAGGATCTGGCCGACGGCGACGAAGTGCGGCACCCGCAGACGCACGCGCCGCTGCACGCCGCTGCGCTCCAGCAACTCGTCGACTTTGCCGTGCCCCGTGCCGGCCGACATCACCACGCAGTGATCGGCCTCGGAGAACTCCCTGAGCGAGATGCGGCGCTTGTCGAGACGGTGGCTTTTTCGGAACAGGCAGACATAGCGTTGGCGGAACAGCCTGCGATGCAGGAATCCGGCTTTGAGCTGCGGCAGCAGGCCAAGGGCCAGATCGACGTATCCGGCTTCCATTTCGTCCTTGAGATTCACGGCCGTGTTGCGCACGGTACTGATCGAAACACCGGGCGCGACGCGCGCCAGCTCGTCGATCAGCGCCGACAGAAAATAAATCTCGCCGATGTCGGTCATGCCGACGGTAAAGGCGCGCTCACTCGTCGCCGGGTCGAACGAGGTGCGCTGATTGACCGCGCTGTGGATCAGGCTCAAGGCATCCGCCACGGGCTCGGCGAGCTGTTTGGCAAAGGACGTCGGCTCCATGCCGCGCGAAGTGCGCAGGAACAGTTCGTCACCGAGCAGGCGGCGCAGGCGCGCCAGTGCATTGCTGACCGCGGGCTGGGTCAGCCCCAGGGTTTCGGCGACACGCGACACCCGCCGCTCGATCAGCAGCTGGTTGAAGACGACGAGCAGGTTGAGATCGAGGTCGCGCAGTTCCATCGCGGTATTGTATTGATCCTGGTGATGCGGACTATTCACCGGATTCTATTGGCTGATGGCGGGTGTGCAGCGATGATGCGCCATGGACCCGGACCGCAACGACTACTACGAACGCATCGGCGCCAGTAACCTGACGCCCTTGTGGGAGGTGCTCGGCGCACTGGTACCGCCCTCGCCGCGGTCGCCCGCGGTGCCGGCACTGTGGCGCTACGCCGATATCCGCGACCACGTGATGGAAGCCGGCCGCGTGATCAGCGCCGAGAAAGCCGAGCGGCGCGTGCTGATCCTGGAAAACCCGGCGCTACGCGGGCAGTCCTGCATCACGCCTTCGCTGTACGCGGGGCTGCAACTGATCATGCCGGGCGAAGTCGCGCCGGCGCACCGGCACACGCAGTCGGCGCTGCGCCTGGTGCTCGACGGCGAAGGCGCCTACACCGCGGTGGACGGCGAACGCACGACGATGCGTCGCGGCGATTTCATCATCACCCCGGCCTGGACCTGGCATGACCACGGCAATCCGGGCGATCAACCCGTGGTGTGGCTCGACGGGCTGGATATTCCGATGGTGCGATTCTTCGACGCGGGCTTTGCCGAGAAGAGCGAGCAGTCGGCGCAGAGCGAGTCGCGGCCCGAGGGCGACGCGCTGGCGCGCTACGGATCGAACCTGCTGCCGATGGATTACGCACCCGCTCGCAGCGAGCCAACGCGGGTCTTCGTCTATCCGCACTCGCGGACGCGCGAGTCGCTGCTGGCGATCGCGAAGGGCGATCCGGATGCGCACTTCGGCTTCAAGCTGCGCTATGTCAATCCGGCTACGGGTGCATCACCGATGCCGACCATCGGCGCGTTTACGCAGTGGCTGCCCGCAGGCTTCGAGACGCAGCCCTGCCGCAGCACCGACGGCACGATCTACGTCTGCCTCGAAGGCCGTGGCGAAGCCGACATTGACGGCCAAAACCATCGCTTCGAAACCAATGACGTCTTCGTCGTGCCGTCCTGGCATGCGCTGCGGCTGCGCGCCGGGCACGACGCCATGCTCTTCAGTTTTTCCGACCGGCCCGTGCAGCAGGCGCTCGGGCTGTGGCGCGAGCAACGCCTTTGATCTTCGCAAGGAAAGCCGCATGCAATACGCCGTTCCCTTCCGCACGCAACCGACCCTGAGCATCGTCGGCAGCGATGCGCGCTTCCCGGTCAATCGGGTCTTCTGCGTCGGCCGCAACTACGCGGCGCACGCGCGCGAGATGGGCAAGGACCCCGACCGCGAGCCGCCGTTCTTCTTCATGAAGCCGGCGCAGGCGGCGGTCGATGCGCAGCTGCCGGTGACCATCCCCTACCCGCCCAGGACCGGCAACTTCCATCACGAAATCGAGCTGGTCGTCGCCATCGGCACCGGCGGATCGGACATCGCGATCGGGCAGGCGCTGGCGCATGTCTACGGTTACGCCGTCGGGCTCGACATGACGCGGCGCGACCTGCAGTTCGAGGCGCGCGACAAGGGCCGGCCCTGGGAATTCGGTAAATCCTTTGCGCAGTCCGCGCCCATCGGCGCGATCCGCCGCGCCAGTGACATCGGCCATCCGCATGAGGCGGCGATCACGCTGACCGTCAACGATCAGCCGCGCCAGTCGTCCGACATCGCCAAGCTGATCTGGTCGGTCTCCGAGTGCATAGCGGTGCTGTCGCAGTTCGACGCGCTGGAGCCGGGCGATCTGATCATGACCGGCACGCCGGAAGGCGTCGGCGCAGTCGAACGCGGCGATGTCATGCGCTGCGCCATCGGCAATCTCGGCAGTATCGAAGTCCACGTTGCCCGATAAAAATAGGAGGGGAGAAACCATGAGCACATACGTACTCGTCCACGGCGCCTGGCACGGCGGCTGGTGTTATCGCGACACTGCGCAACTGCTGCGTGCGCAAGGCCACACCGTATTCACGCCGACGCTGACCGGCAACGGCGAAGACTTCCATCACAGCCACCAGGGCATCACCCTGGAGACGCACATCCGCGACGTGCTCGGCGTGTTCGAGGCCGAAGAACTCAGCGACGTGGTCCTGGTCGGCCACTCCTACGGCGGCATGGTGATCAGCGGTGTCGCGGATCGCATCGCATCGAAAATCCGCCGCCTGATCCATCTCGACGCTTTCATCCCCGAAGATGGCGATTGCCTGATCGACTGCCTGCGCAAGAATCTGGCGCCCGAGATGTTTGCGATCTACCAGGCTCATTTCGCCTCATCCAAAGACTTCGGCATGATGATCCCGCCGATCCCGGGCTCGGTGTTCGGCGCCAATGCCCAGACCGATGCCTGGATGCAGCGCCGCTGCAATGCGCAGGCGCTCGCCACTTTCACCATGCCGCTGATGCTCCACCACCCGATCAGCCTGCCGCGCGCCTACATTCTGGCCGACGGCTGGCAGCCCACGCCGTTCGTCAACATAGCAGCGAGCGCGCAAAAGGCCGGCTGGCCGGTGGTCACGCTCAAGGGCGGGCACTGCCTGATGATGGACAACCACGCCGGGCTCGCCGACGCCTTGATCGAACTCGCCTGAGTCCGGCCGTGAACGCGCCACTGCCGCAGGCTCTCAAGAGCGCACTGGATTGGGAGTCCGGCACCAGCCGCATTCCCTTCGCCGCCTACACCGATGCCGATCTGTATCGGCGCGAGTTGGAGCGCTTCTTCTACCGCGCGCACTGGTGCTATGTCGGCTTGGAGGCGGAGATTCCGAACGCCGGCGATTTCAAGCGCACGTCCATCGGCGAGCGCTCCGTGATCATGGCGCGTGGCAGCGATGGGGAGATCAGTGTGGTCGAAAACGTCTGCGCTCATCGCGGCGTCGCCTTTTGCCGCGAACGCCACGGCAACCGCGCGGATTTCATCTGCCCTTATCACCAGTGGAGCTACTCGCTGAAGGGCGACTTGCAGGGCGTGCCTTTCCGCCGCGGCGTCAAGCAGGACGGCAAGGTCAACGGCGGCATGCCGGCGGACTTCAAGCTCGACGAGCATGGCCTCACCAAGCTGAAAGTGGCGACGCGCGGCGGCGTGGTGTTCGCGTCCTTCGATCACGACGTCGAATCGCTCGAAGACTTCATCGGCCCGACGATCCTTGGCTACTTCGACCGCATGTTCAACGGCCGCAAGCTGAAGATTCTCGGCTATAACCGCCAGCGCATTCCCGGCAACTGGAAGCTGATGCAGGAGAACATCAAGGACCCGTATCACCCGGGCCTGCTGCACACCTGGTTCGTCACATTCGGCCTGTGGCGCGCCGACAACAAATCGCAGCTGGTGATGGACGCACATCACCGCCACGCCTCGATGATCTCCACGCGCGGCAACGCCGGCAAAGCGGGTGAAGCCGCACAAGTATCGAGCTTCAAGCCCAGCATGCAGCTGCACGACCCGCGCTTTCTCGACATCGTCCCCGAGTCCTGGTGGAACGGGCCGACCGCGGTGATGACGACGCTGTTTCCAAGCGTGATCCTGCAGCAGCAGGTCAACAGCGTCTCGACCCGGCAGATCGAGCCGATCGGCACCGGCGCCTTCGACTTTGTCTGGACACACTTCGCGTATGAGGACGACGACGAGGAGATGCTCAAGAGACGCTTGCGCCAGGCCAATCTGTTCGGGCCGGCGGGCTTCGTGTCGGCCGACGATGGCGAAGTGATCGAGTTCTCGCAGGAAAGTTTCGAGGCCAAGCCCGGGCATCGCACGGTTGCCGAGCTGGGCGGCCGCGACGTCGCAGATACCGATCACATGGTCACGGAGACCCTGATCCGCGGCATGTACCGGTACTGGCGCGAAGTCATGGAAGCCTGAGGTGGAGTTCCAGGATTACTTCGAGCTGACCCAGCTCTACGCCAACTACGCCGCCGCCGTCGATTCCGGCGACTGGGACCTGTGGCCCGAGTTCTTCACCGACGACTGCGTCTACAAGCTGCAGCCGCGCGAGAACTATGATCGCGGCTTTCCGCTGGCGACCCTGTCGTTCGAAAGCAAGGGCATGTTGCGCGATCGTGCCTATGGCATCCGCGAGACGCTGTTCCATGATCCCTATTACCAGCGCCATGTTGTTGGCGCGCCGATTGTCCACAGCGTCGATGATCAGCGCATCCGCAGCGAGGCGAACTACGCGGTGTTCCGCACCAAGCTCTCGGAGCTGACGACGGTGTTCAACGTCGGCCGCTACATCGACGAAGTCGTGCGCACCCCTGGCGGCTTGCGCTTCGCCTCGCGCCTCGCGATCTACGACAGTGAGATGATTCCGAACTCGATCATCTATCCGATCTGAAGAGAACACCGATGGAACGAGTGCTGCACAGCTTCTTCCGTAGCTCGGCTTCATACCGCGTGCGCATCGCGCTGGGCCTGAAAGGGCTCGATGTGCGCCAGGTGCCGGTGCATCTCAACCGCGCCGGCGGCGAGCAGTTCACGCCCGGATTTCGCGCGCTCAATCCGCAGTCGCTGGTGCCGGTGTACAGCGAGGATGATTTTCATCTGGGCCAGTCGCTGGCCATTCTCGAATATCTCGACGAACGCTATCCCACGCCGCCGCTGCTGCCTAGCACCGCCGAGGGACGTGCGCGCGCGCGCCAGCTCGCTTTCACCATCGCCTGCGATATCCACCCGCTCCAGAACCTGCGGGTGCTCAAGTATCTGAAGGGGCCGATGGCCTTGTCGGACGAGGCCAAGAACCAATGGATCGCGCATTGGATTTCGCTCGGCCTGGAGGCGCTGGAAGCCGAAGTTGCGCCGTCATCCATGCGCGGCGCTTTCTGCATGGGCGACACACCGACGATCGCCGACTGCTGCCTGGTGCCGCAGCTCGCCAACGCCCGGCGCTTCGAGACCGATCTGTCGCCCTACCCGACCTTGCTCGCCATCGACGCGGCCTGCCAGGCACTGCCGGCATTCCGCGACGCGCATCCCAGCGCACAAGCCGACGCCGAATAACGGCGTCACGGCGCGTTTCGTGGAGCCGGTGAAGCCTCTACATCAGCACCTGCCCGAGAAAAACTTTCAGCCGTTCCGTCGGCGGCGCCTCGAAGAACGCCGCCGGCGCCGCCTGGCACTGGATGCGGCCTTCGTCCATGAAGATCACGCGGTGCGCGACTGCTCGCGCGAAGCCCATCTCGTGCGTCACCACGCACATGGTCATGCCTTCGCGCGCGAGGTTCTTCATCACCTCCAGAACCTCGCCGACCATCTCCGGGTCGAGTGCGCTGGTGGGTTCGTCGAACAGCATGATGCTGGGCTGCATCGCCAGCGCACGGGCGATGGCGACGCGCTGCTGTTGGCCACCGGAGAGCTGGCCGGGATGCGAATCCGCCTTGTCGGCAAGGCCGACCTTGTCGAGCAGCTGCTGGGCGAGAACCCGGGCTTCGGCCGGTTTCTGTTTGAGCACTTTCATCGGCGCCAGCATGACGTTCTCCAGCGCCGTGCGATGCGGAAACAGGTTGAACTGCTGGAACACCATGCCGACTCGCGTGCGCAGACGATTCAAGTCGGTACGACGATCGTGGACCGCGACACCGTCGACGAGGATTTCGCCGGCGTCGATGGTCTCCATTGCGTTGAGCGTGCGCAGCAAGGTCGACTTGCCCGATCCGCTCGGGCCGATGACGCAGACGACTTCGCCGCGCGCCACGTCCAGATCGATTCCGCTAAGGGCCTGCACGCCGTTGCCGAAGCATTTGCTCACACCGCGCGCGCGGATCAGCTGTTCAGTCATGCGCGAGCCGCTTTTCCAGCCGCCGCACCAGATACGACAGACTGCCCGTCAACAGCAGATACATCAGCGCAACGGTGAACCAGACTTCGAACGGCCGGAAGTTGGAGCTGATGATTTCGCGCCCGGCCTTGGTCAGGTCGGTGAGCGCCATCACCGAGACCAGCGACGAATCCTTGATCAGGTTGATGAACTGACCGGCCAGCGACGGCAGGGTTTTCTTCAGCGCCTGCGGCAGGATCACATGGCGCATCGCGCCCGCGTAACTCAGGCCCAGGCTGCGCGCGGCCTCCATCTGCCCGCGCGGCACCGACTCGATGCCGGCGCGCACGATCTCCGCGATATAGGCGCCGGTGAACACCGACAGCGCCACCACGCCGGCGGTGAACGCCGACAGTTGCAGCACGGTGCCGATGAAGAAATAGACGATGAAGATCTGCACCAGCAGCGGCGTGCCGCGGATCAGCTCGACATAGGTCGCGGCCAGTTTGCTCGCCGCCGGATTGCTGGCGACACGCCCGAGGCCGGCGATCAGTCCCAGCGCCAACGCGAACACCAGCGACACCGCGGAAATTTTCAGTGTCAGCCAGAGCCCGATCAGCAACACGCCGGGACGCCATCCCGCGTTGTAGGCCAGCAGGTCGTTGCGGAACACCAGGTCACCGCTCTCGGCGTAGGCCTGCGCGAAGTCCGCGAACTGCGCGCGGCGTTCGCCGCCGTATTCGCGCAGGCTCAGGCGCTTGCCGTCCGCCGACAGCTCCACATAGCCGTCGAAGGGCGCGAGCACCTCTTTGCCGCTGGTGCTGAGCAGATATTGCGGTACGCGCGCCCAGTCCCAGTCGTAGTGGATGCGTACCGAGGCGGCCCACAGCGAGCCTGCGAGCAGCAACAACAACGCGAGATAAGCGCCGTTCCAAGCCAGGCGCGCACCGCGTTGTCGGTTCAAGACGCGTCGCTCACTGAATCAGCCCGAGCCAGGCGTCGCGCTGGAACCACTTGCCGTAAAGCGCGTCGTAAGCACCATCGGCACGGATGCCGGCGAGATAAGTATTGACCCAGTCGCGCCAGGCCGCATCGTTCTTGCGCATCGCCCAGCCCAGCGGCTCGCGCGTGAAAGGTTTGCTCAGGTGCACCAGCGCGCCGGGATTGCGCGCGACATAAACCGCGTTGTACGGAAAGTCGTAGATGAAAGCCTGCGCGCGGCCACTGCGCACTTGCAGCAGCGCCTCGGTTTCGGATTCGAACTTGAGCAGCTGCGCGCGCGGCAGATATTCACGCACCGCGATCTCGCCGGTGGTGCCGAGCTTGGTGGCGATGATGATGTCCGGCGAATCCAGATCGGTGTAGGTCTTGACCTTGGCCGCCAGCGCCGGCGGAATCAGCACGCTCTGGCCGACGACGATGTAGGGGTCGGAGAAATCCACCTGCTGCGAACGCTCGTCGGTGATGGTCATGCCCGACATCAGCACGTCGAACTTGTCGGTGAGCAGCGCCGGGATGATGCCGTCCCACTGCGTGTTGACCAGGGTGAGCTTGACGCCGAGCTTGCGCGCCATGAGCTTGGCCAGATCGACGTCGAAGCCGATCATGCCGCCGCGCTTGTCACGCATCTCGAACGGCATGTAACCGGCTTCGATGCCGACGCGCAGTTCGCCGCGCTGGCGCACACGATCGAGCACGCTGTCGGGCGCTGCCTGTGCAATCGAGCCGTAGACTGCGAGCAGGCACGGCAGCAGCGTGCGGATGGCGGCGTGGACGGCGGCTGTTATTGGTGCGGGGCGCATGCGCTCAAGCCTAGCATTCGTCATGCCGCCGCAACCGTGCTGCTTATACTGGGGCATGGACGACAATCTCAGCTCGCTGACATGGATCGACCACCAGCTGCCGGCGCTGCGCGACGAGCTGTGTGCGCTGTCCAACATCAACTCCGGCAGCCTGAATGCGGCCGGCGTCGACGCGGTGGCGGAGCGTCTTAAAGATCGTTTCGTATCGCTGGAGCCGGCGGTAGAAACTCTGGTGTTGGCAACACGAGGCGCCGCACCGATCGGCAAGGCCCTGCGTCTGCGCAAACGGCCCGATGCGCCCTTGCAGATTTTTCTCGGCGGGCATCTCGACACCGTCTTCGGCATCGACCATCCGTTCCAGGTTTGCCGGAGCCTGGGCGACGATCATCTGAACGGCCCCGGCGTCGCCGACCTGAAAGGCGGGCTGCTGGTGCTGTGGCTGGCGCTGTCGGCGCTGGAGCGCTCGCCGTTTCGCGACAGAATCGGCTGGGAAGTGCTGCTGAATCCCGATGAAGAAATCGGCAGCGCGGCCTCGGCGTTCTTGCTGGCGGAAGCGGCGACGCGAAACCATCTTGGGCTGGTCTACGAGCCCGCTTATGCCGACGGCAACCTCGCCTCGTCACGCAAAGGCAGCGGCAATTTTGAAGTGCAGGTGCATGGACGCACCGCGCACGCCGGGCGCAATCCGGAACATGGGCGCAACGCCGTGGTGGCCGCCGCCGACTTGATCGGCAGGATCCAGGCACTCAACGGCCAGCGCGAAGGGCTGACGATCAATCCCGCTTTCATTCATGGCGGTGGCGCGCTCAATGTCGTGCCGGATGCGTGCAGCTTCCAATTCAACGTGCGCACGCAGCAGGTGGAAGACGAAGCCTGGCTGCACGAACAGCTCGCGAACCTGCTAGTGCCAGTGAACGCCGCCGAGGGTTTCGCGGCCACGCTGAGCGGCGGCTTCACGCGCCCACCGAAGATCTTCGATGCGCGCCATCAACGCTTGGCCGGGATGATCGCCGACTGCGGACGTCAACTGAATCTGTCGCTCGAATTCCATCCTACCGGCGGCTGTTGTGACGGCAACAACCTGGCCGCGCACGGCCTGCCGAACATCGACAACCTCGGCGTGGTCGGCGGCGACATCCACACCGATCGTGAATGGATGCGCGTCTCAAGCCTGGCCGAGCGCGGCAAGCTGTCGGCCTTGCTGCTGCTGCGTCTGGCGAGCGGCGAGCTGAGCTGGGAGTGATCGCTTGCACGTAATCCGGCCGATTCGCGCTGACGACCTCGACGATCTGGTCGACATGGCGCGCAGCGCCGGCACCGGCTTTACCTCGTTGCCGCCGTATCCGGATTATCTGCAGCGCAAGATCGAGCTGTCGCTGCATAGCTTCGACGCGAGCGTGAGCGCGCCGGGGCCCGAGCGTTATCTGTTCGTGCTCGAGGATTCCGCGACCGGCGACATCGGCGGCTGTTGTGCGATCGAAGCCGCCTGCGGTCTCGACGAGCCGTTCTACAACTACCACGTCGGCACCACGGTCCACGCCAGCCGCGAACTCAAGGTCTACAACCGCATCTCGACTCTGCATCTTTCCAACGATTACACCGGTGCGTCGGTGCTGTGCTCGCTGTATCTGCGGCCGGAGCTGCGCACCGCGGGTGTCGGACGGCTGCTGTCGAAGTCGCGCTTTCTGTTCATGGCGGCGCACCGCGAACGCTTTGCGGAGAAGGTGATCGCGGAGCTGCGCGGCGTGTCGGACGACGATGGACGATCGCCGTTCTGGGAAGGTTTGGGGCGGCATTTCTTCCGCATCGATTACAGCGAAGCCGAGCATGTCGTCGGCCGCGGCAACAAGGCCTTCATCGCCGAGCTGATGCCGCCACATCCGATCTATGCGGTGATGCTGTCCGCCGAAGCGCAGAGCGTGATCGGCCAGGTGCATCCGCGCACCGTGCCGGCACTGCGATTGCTGGCGCAGGAGGGCTTCCGCTATCAGAACTACGTCGATATCTTCGACGGTGGCCCGACCGTCGAAGCACCGCTGCTGGACATCCGATCGATCCGCCATGCACGCACGCTGACTTGCCGCATCAGCACTACGTCTCCGCAGTCAGGCCCCGACACCTTGTTGGCGAACATGAGTCTGGCGGACTTCCGCTGCGTGATGGCGGCCTGCGGCGACGCAGCGATGTCCGACACGGCACTACTCACGCCGGCGATCGCGCAGGCGCTTGAAGTGAGCGAGGGCGATCCGATCCTGCGAGTGCTGCCGTGAAGTCCGGCTGGCTGTTGATCGACGGCCAGCGCCGCACCGGCACCGGAGCGGAGTTCGTCAGCCTGAACCCGGCCACCGCCGACGCCGTGTGGGAGGGTAGTGCCGCCAGCAGCGCCGACGTGCAGCTTGCGATGAGTGCGGCGCGGCGCGCCCTGCCGGCGTGGAGCGCTCTGCCCTTCGCCGAGCGCGAGGCCGTGGTCCGGCGCTTCGCCGCATGTCTGGACGCGCATCGCGAATCGCTGACAGCGATCATCAGTCAGGAGACCGGCAAGCCGTTGTGGGACGCGGCGACCGAAGTCGCGTCGATGATCGGCAAGATCGAAGTGTCGGTGCGCGCCAACCGCGAGCGTGCGGGCGAGCACGAGAGCCTGAATGGCGGCGTCACCTCGATGCTACATCATCGGCCGCACGGCGTGGTCGCGGTGTTCGGGCCATACAACTTTCCTGGCCACCTGCCGAATGGGCACATCGTCCCGGCGCTGCTCGCCGGCAATTGCGTGCTGTTCAAGCCCAGCGAGCTGGCGCCGCTGGTCGCGGAAGAAACCATCAAGCTGTGGGAGGAAGCCGGTATCCCCGCCGGCGTGCTGCAACTGCTGCAAGGCGAGCGCGCGACCGGTGAGGCGATTGCCCAGCATGCCGATCTCAACGGCCTGTTCTTCACCGGCAGTTCGCGCACCGGGCTGCTGCTGCAACAACAGTTCGCGGCGCATCCCGGCAAAATCCTCGCGCTGGAAATGGGCGGCAATAATCCGCTGGTGGTGGGCACGGTTGCCGACATCAAGCCTGTGATTTACGACATCCTGCAATCGGCTTATCTGTCGGCTGGACAACGCTGCACTTGTGCGCGGCGGCTGATGGTCGCGCAAGGCGAAGCGGGCGACGCGCTGGTTGAAGCGCTCACCGTGGCGGTCAGCAAGCTGCGAGTCGGCGCGGCCGACGCCGATCCTCAGCCTTTCATGGGCCCGCTGATTTCGTTCCGCGCCGCGGAGCAGATTCTCGCCGCTCAAACGCGGCTCATAGCACTGGGAGCCAAAGCGCTGGTCAGCGCCCGCAGATTGCCGGAAGGACCGGCGTACCTGTCGCCAGGATTGCTCGACGTGACCGCGATCGAACATCTGCCGGACGAGGAAATCTTCGGCCCGCTGCTGCAACTCATCCGCTATCAAACTTTCGAGCAAGCGATCCAGCAAGCCAACCGCACCCGCTACGGACTCGCCGCCGCTTTGTTCTCGGACGATCCCACTCAATGGGAACTGTTCCAGAGCCGCATCCGCGCCGGCATCGTCAACTGGAATCGCCAGACCACCGGCGCCTCCAGCGCTGCGCCTTTTGGTGGCATCGGTCACTCGGGGAACCATCGGCCGAGTGCCTATTACGCGGCGGACTATTGCGCGTACCCGGTGGCGACGATGGCAATGGCAAAGGCGTCGCTGCCATCGCGGTTGGCGCCGGGCGTTGAAATGTGAAGAGATGTCGGTAAGTTTGAGTCTCCAACGAACTCAAGTCGGAGAATGATTCATGGCTCCCACTGTCGTTAAAGACGGCGCGTTTCGGCTGTTCTTCTTTTCCCCGAGAGGAAACGCGTATCCACGTGCACGTCGGACACTCTGACGGCGAGGCGAAGTATTGGTTGGAGCCTTCCATTTTGCTGGCGCAGAACTTCGGCCTTTCCGCGCAGCAGCTTCATCAGGCCGAGCAGTTGGTAAAGACCCATGAACATCGCATCCGCACCGCTTGGACCCAACACTTCGGAAGCTGAAGTCACGCACATCTCCAAGCACGGCATCTGGCTGCTGCTTGGGGATCGTGAATTGTTCATGTCATTCGAGCACTTTCCCTGGTTTCGAGAGGCTTCCGTCGGTGCGATCCAGGACGTTACTTGGCCGCACTCAAGGCATCTCTACTGGCCTCAGCTCGATATCGATCTGGCGGTCGAGTCCATCGAGAATCCTGAGCGATTCCCTCTTGTGGCGAAGCAGGGCTAGCTGGGCGCAGCGCGCACAAGACTCGCTGCCGCGGGTATCGCCGATCCGTTACGTCCCACAGCAAAATGGCGGATATCGTCACATCACTTCATCGTTTTCTAATCGCTGCGACCGACTTCGCAGACAGCCGAGACCTAAGCTGTTGGATTGTGATCCGGTCATGTCCGGAGCATCGCCATGCGTTTGTTCTCTTTGCCGATCTGCGGCTCGCTCGCAGCTGCAGCGTTTTGCCTGGGTTGCGCGAATCTCTGCCTCGCGGTGGACGAGGCGGCGTATTCACCGCCGCCGGTCATGCTCGCCGAGACCTATCACCTGGGCGATCGCATCGATCTGCCGGCCTATCGGATCAGCGAAAAATACGATGGCGTTCGCGCCTGGTGGACCGGTCGCGAACTGCTGACGCGCAGCGGCCGGGCGATCCGCGCGCCCGCCTGGTTCACCTCTGGCTGGCCGAAGCAGGTCTGGACGGCGAACTGTGGGGCGGCCGCGGTCGGTTCGAGGAAACCTCCAGCATCGTGCGGCAGGAGCAAGCCAGCGACGAGCAGTGGCGCAGCCTGCGCTATCGGGTTTTCGACCTGCCGGAGCAGGCCGGAGACTTCGATCGACGTCTGCGAGCGCTGGAGCCTTCGATTCGTGGCATCAGCCCCTGGATCGAAGCGGTGCCGCAACAAGCGGCGACCGACGAGAGCGATCTGCGCAATCGCCTCGATGCGATCGTCGCTGCCGGCGGTGAGGGCCTGCTGCATCGTGGCGACTCGCTCTACCGTGCGGGACGCAGTCGCGATCTGCTCAAGCTCAAGCCCTATGACGATGCGGAGGCGGTCGTCGTCGCCTATCTACCGGGCCAGGGCAAATACCAGGGGCTGACCGGTTCGCTGCTGGTGGCGCGGCCAGACGGCCTGCGCTTCGCCGTCGGCAGCGGCCTGAGCGACGAGCAGCGCCGTCATCCGCCGCCGATCGGCAGCACCATCACCTACGCCTACACCGGCCTCACCGCGTCGGGCACGCCGCGCTTCGCGCGGTTTCTGCGACTGCGTCTGCCACCTTGATGGTTCGATCCCGCGTCACTATCCGCGCATAGAATCGCGGCATGAGAAAAGTACCGCCGCCCCAGGCGACTCTGGCAAGCATTTCGGCCACGGAGGCCAACTTCGACGGCCTGGTCGGCCCTACGCACAACTACGCGGGGCTGTCGCCGGGCAATCTGGCGGCGGCGCAGAACGCCGCGCTCGTCTCCAATCCGCGCGAGGCCGCCTTGCAAGGCCTGGCCAAGATGCGTGCGCTGCACGAGCTGGGCCTGCCACAGGGCATCTTTCCACCGCAGGACCGGCCCAATCTGCCGGCTTTGCGTCGGCTGGGTTACGGCGGCAAGGATCGCGATCTGCTGGCCAAGGTGTTGCGCGAGGCACCGGGACTGCTCGCGGCGGTCAGCTCGGCGTCGAGCATGTGGACGGCGAATGCCGCGACGGTATCGCCGAGCGCCGACAGCGCCGATGGCCGAGTGCACTTCACCCCTGCGAATCTGTGCAGCAACCTGCATCGCTCGATCGAGCCAGAAACCAGCGGTCGCGTGCTGCGCGCGATTTTTAGCGGGACCAGTTTCGTGCATCACGATCCCTTGCCATCGACACCGGCGTTTGGCGATGAGGGCGCCGCGAATCACACACGCCTATGTCCGGCGTATGGGGAGCCGGGGCTGGAGCTGTTCGTCTACGGCCGCGGCGAGCCGGACGAGCCGGGGCCGCAGACGCATCCAGCGCGGCAGACGCGCGCGGCGGGCGAGGCGCTGGCGCGTCTGCATGAGCTGGATGCGCAACGCACGCTGCATCTGCGCCAGAACCCCGATGTCATCGACCAGGGTGTGTTTCACAACGACGTCATCGCCGTGGGCAATCGCGAGGTGTTGCTGTATCACCAGGATGCGTTCGCGGATGCCGAGGTGATGCGCGCTTGGGTGCTGTCGCAATGGCGCGGCCATCCGCGGCCGGTTTTTCTGGAGATCGCGCGCGATTCGGTGAGCGTCGAAGAAGCGGTGTCTTCGTATCTGTTCAACAGCCAGCTGGTCTGCCCGCCAGGCGGCGGCATGCACCTGATCGTGTCCGGCGAATGTCGCGAGAACGTGGCGGTGTGGAAGCAGATCGGTCGGCTGATCGAAGACCCGTCCAATCCGCTGGAGCGGGTGCAGGTGTTCGATCTGCACCAGTCGATGCGCAACGGTGGCGGCCCGGCGTGCTTGCGCCTGCGCGTGGTGCTGAGCGCCGAGGAACAGGCCGCGGTGAACGCCAAGTGCTGGATCACGGCTGAGCGTTACGACGCGCTGTGCACGTGGGTGAAAACCTGGTATCGCGACCGCCTCGTGCTGGCCGATCTGACCGATCCGCAACTGCTCGACGAAAACCGCACCGCGCTCGACCGGCTGACGCAGATGCTCGGCCTGGGCAGCGTCTACGAGTTTCAGCGATGACGATCCCCCAAATAATCCGCCACCGATGGCATCGCTGGCAGGAGCTGTCGCTGGACACGCTTTACGCTTTCCTCAAGCTGCGCAGCGACATCTTCGTGGTGGAACAGAACTGTGTTTTTTCCGACATGGACGGTATCGACTCGTTATGCCTGCATCTCTGCGCCACGGATGGCGCCGATCTCGTCGGTTATCTGCGAATCGTGCCCGCTGGATTGAAGCGGCCGCACACCGTTGCGGATGCAGCGCCGGGGCCCATGATCAGCCGCGTCATCGTGACGCCGGCCAAGCGCGGCTTCGGGATCGCGCGATCGTTGATGCATCAGGCTTTGCAGCACTGCGGCGAAGCCCATCCCGACAGCGCGGTTTTTCTCTCCGGGCAACAGCATCTGGAATCGTTCTACGCCTCGCTTGGTTTCCAGACTCAAGGGCCGGCGTATCTGGAAGATGGCATCTGGCATGTCGATATGAAGCGCCCGGCGCTTTCGGCTTGAGAAAGGGGGCCATTGGTTTGTGCAAGCTCTCTAAATTAATTTAGCATCTGATGTTCTTGCATCAGATGACTTTGGCATGCGAACCACGCTGGACATCGACGACGACCTGCTACTGGCCACCAAGGAACTGGCCCGACGCGAGCGGCGCACCGCCGGCGAAGTGGTCTCCCGCCTGCTGCGTGCGGCGCTGACGCAACGTCCTGTCGAGGCCGATCGTATCGCCGAGCCTGCGCCTGCCCACGGCTTCCGGCCGCTGCCGGCCAACGGCCAGATCGTCACCAACGAATGGGTCAACCGCTTGCGCGACGAGGAAGGCATCTGAGCGTGCGGGCCCTCCTGGACGTCAATGTCCTGATCGCCCTGCTCGACGCCAACCACGTTCACCACCATGCTGCGAGCGCCTGGCTGGGCGCGAACATCGACGCCGGCTGGGCATCGTGTCCGCTGACCCAGAACGGCTGCCTGCGCATCCTCTCGCAGCCCCGCTATCCGAACGCGGTGCCCTTGGCCGACGCCGCCAGCCGTCTGGCCGACGCCACTGCATTCCCGGCGCACGCGTTCTGGCCGGACGATCTGAGCCTGCTGACGCCCGGATGCGCGGACTGGACACGGCTGTTTACAGGCAGCCAGTTGACCGACGCGTATCTGCTGGCGCTGGCCGTGCGTCACGGCGGGCGGCTGGTGAGCTTCGACCGCGCCGTTCCGCTCAAGGCGGTCAAGGGCGCCGAGCAGCGACACCTGCTGCTGCTCTGACACCGCGCTGCCGAACCTGTCGACATCATCGTGCGGCCCTGTCCGCATGAGTCGCCCCGCTATACTCCGCGCCTCAAAAAAGCACTTCCAGAAGCACAGATTGTGTACACCCAGTTCTTCAACCTCCGGGAGATGCCTTTCGCCATCACCCCGGACCCGGCCTATCTCTACCTGTCGCCGCGGCATCAGGAGGCGCTCGGCCATCTGCTGTACGGCACCGGGCAGTACGGCGGCTTCGTCCAGCTGACCGGCGAAGTCGGCACCGGCAAGACCACCGTCGTGCGCACTTTGCTGGAGCAGAAGCTCACCGACGTCGACGTGGCGATGATCCACAACCCGCGTCAGAACGAGATCGAGTTTTTGCAATCGATCTGCGACGAGTTGGGGGTGAGCTACGCCAGCGGCGCCACGCTCAAGAATCTGGTCGATACGCTCAACGCGCATCTGCTGACGGTCCACGCGTCGGGCCGGCGCACCGTGCTGATCATCGACGAGGCGCAGAACCTGCCGCGCGACGTGCTGGAGCAGGTGCGCCTGCTGACCAACCTGGAAACGCACAAGGAAAAACTGCTGCGCATCATGCTGATCGGCCAGCCCGAGCTGATCGAACTGCTGGCGCGGCCCGACCTGCGCCAGCTCGCCAGCCGCATCACCGCGCGCTATCACCTGATGCCGCTCACCGAGCCCGAGACCGGCGAATACATCCGTCACCGTTTGCGCGTCGCTGGCAGTGTCGAAGAAATTTTCCTGCCGGCGGCGGTGCGCGAAATCCACCGCGCCACGCACGGCGTGCCGCGGCTGATCAACATCCTCAGCGACCGCTGCCTGCTCGGCGCC